>NZ_JALDSX010000067.1 GCF_022748595.1 Brevibacterium sp. ZH18
ACTGCTCATCAGTGAAGACTCGGTGTCGTTGCTGTGTAGTCACGTCTCCACCGTGCCAGTCCTGGAATGGTCAATAAAGGAGACACGCCCTAGCTGCAAGGGCGCGTGGCAATCCTACGAGCTGGGCCCCGGCAGCAAACTATCGATCAGGCTACTCAGCGTGGATGAGCAATCTTCCTCTGCGGACCCGCCGGTGCGACTCGCTCTCAACTCCCTTCGCCTTCAGCTGCTTCGGCTGAGCGAACGTGAAGCGACCATGGAAGAACTTGGCGGCGATCTGCTGGAAAGTCTGCTGACGGGCCGATTCACCGATGCTAGCCACCTCAGGAGACGTCTCTCGTTCATTGGGTGCCCTCAACTTGCTGATGGCGCACAGGTTGTGGTCATCGAATCGCGAATCGCGAGAGACCACCTTTCCGAGCGTTTCCATGAGGACTTGCGAACTACCTTCCCGCAGTCGCTCGTCGATCATCGCGGCTCATCTATCGTCGTCGTCATCGGCGGCGCTCGATCCGGCGAACGTCTGGAACCACAGATGACAGAACTGCTGAACCGGGAGGAGAGCCGTCGGCGGAAGGCTGGAAAAGAGATCGACAGCGGCGCGCATCGGTCATTCATTGCCGGCATCGGGCGACATTCAAATCTGCTGCATGATATTTCGCTCTCCTACGATGAGGCGCAGGTGGCATGCTCCATCGGTCAATCGGATCTTCGCACCGGTTGCGATGGCGTAGCAAGTGCTCGCTCCCTGGGGTTGCAGGGTCTGGCGAATATGCCTCATTCTCAGCTCAGAGCAACAGTTCAGGACACCTTCGGCCCGATTCTTGACCACGATGAGCGCCGAGGAACCCGGTACATGGCAACGATTAGGTCCTATCTGTCGAACGACCGGCATCTGGGCAACACCGCTTCGGAGCTGCTCCTGCACTACAACACTGTGCGCAACCGCATCACCCGCATAGAGAAGTTGCTCGATATCAGATTCGATCACGCTGATGACCGCTACCGCGCTGAGACGGCAGTTCGAATGGCTTCAGTCCTCGCTGCGCTCACCGAGCCTTCCCCTCGACCGTGAAGCAGTGACATAACCGACGTCCAAGTCTGTAGAACTTTCACATAGCAGGAACGCTGTGACTACGGCAGTCTAGCGAGACATGTGGTGTGTGCCATGTTCAACTCGATGGAGAGAAGAGGCCCAAGAAGATGCAGCTTGAAGTCACCCGAGATCTGGTGTTTCCAGCAATCAAGAAGTACGGAAACCGCCAAGCTGTGATCGCAGACGGTATGACATGGTCCTATCGTGAGCTTCACGATGCTGCCCTCACGGTTGCTGATCTACTTCTCGATTCCGGGATCGGGCCGGGAGATACCGTCGCCATCATGCTCGAGAACAGTGCCGAGTACCTGATCGCTGACCTAGCAATCATCGCAATCGGCGCAGCCAAAGTGCCGATCAATCTGATGCTGTCAGACGCCGAAACCTCATTCATCCTTTCCGACTCAGGTGCCGGAGTTGTGCTGACCACAGCAGCTCGTCAGCAGTCACTGTCAGATCTGAACGAAGATGGCACCGGGCCCAAGGCTATTGTGGTCGAGGCCTCTGATGACAAACAGTTCGTCGTTACGTCAAAAGACATTGACAGCAGTAGACCGTCTCCTGCAAATTGCCTACCAGCAGTCCAGGCAGACGGCCTTGCGCTGATCATGTACACCGGTGGCACGACAGGTCAGCCAAAAGGCGTCGTCCATCTTCAACGCGGAGTCGTTGAGAACCTGCTTTCGCACGTCATCGAAACCGAGATCACGTCGGATGACCACCTACTGCTGTCCTCACCACTTCCGCATAGTGCCGGGGTCCTCGCACTCACCGCGCTCTTGCAGGGCGCCACGGTGGAAATAATGCGCCAGTTCGATCTGAACACCACGCTCGCCAAGGTCGACAGGAGTGAGGTCACTTACCTCTTCATGGTTCCAACCATGATCAACCGCCTTCTCGATGCTGTCGATGAACGCATCGATTTCAATCCCGGTTCGCTTAAGACGATACTCTACGGAGCGTCCCCCATCTCCGAGGAGCGTCTGCGTCAAGGGCTGCGTATATTCGGACCAGTTTTCATGCAGCTGTACGGTCAGACCGAGGCACCCAACTTCCTCACCCGTCTGCGACGCCACGACCACGATATCGACAAATTCCCGGAAAGACTCCGAAGTTGCGGGCAAAGTGTGCTGATGGCGGCGGTTCGCACCGTACGCGAGGACGGTACGGATTGCGACCCGAATGAAATCGGCGAAGTCATCGGCAGCTCCCCCTACGTCATGGACAGATATTGGAACAGACCCGACGCGACCGCTGAAACCCTTCGAGAGGGTTGGTTGCATACCGGCGATCTGGGCTACCTCGATGCGGACGGATATCTGTACCTCGTCGATCGCAAGAAGGACATGATCATCACGGGCGGACTCAACGTTTACGCCAGTGAAGTTGAACAGGCTCTTTCAACGTTGGATGAAGTCAGAGAGGTCGCCGTGGTCGGGACTCCACACCCGGACTGGGGCGAAGCGGTCACTGCCTACGTCGTTCCGGCAACAGCAGCAACGACCCCAGAAGACGTCATAAGGGCCTCACGCGACATACTCTCCAGCTACAAGAGACCGAAATACGTTCATTTCACCGAGTCCCTGCCAACGACAGCGGTCGGAAAGATCAACAAGAAGAAGCTGCGCCACGAACACTGCGATCCTCGCTGATTTCTTCAGCTCCCAAACACCTCGCCCAATAGACCAAGGAGAAACAGAAATATGAGCTCAACGACGAGTCTTCAGCAGAAGCCACGATTTCTCGACAGATACCTCGCCTGGTTCATCCGCTGGATGCCTGACTCATTCGTCATCTGTCTAGCACTGACCATTATCGTCGGAACACTCGCCTTCTTCCTCACTGGAACACCAATCTGGTCGACGGATTCGAGCAAAGTCACCCTGGTCACGTCGTGGACGGAGTCGTTCTGGAGTCTCCTTGAGTTCACTATGCAGATGACCGTTCTTCTTGCTACGGGCAATGCAGTGGCGACCTCACCACCTGCCAAGCGATTGCTGACCAGGGTGGCCAGGCTGCCGAAAAACCGATCTCAGGTCATAATTCTCGCGACTGTCGTTGCCAGTCTGCTCGGTTTCGTCCACTGGGGCCTGGGCATGATGGGCGGAATCGTGCTCGGGAAGGAGCTCCTCGCCGAATCGAAGAAGAGGGGAATCAAGATCCACGCCCCTGTACTCGTCGCGACTCTCTTCATGTGCATGGTTCCTGGAGCTGCAGGCATGTCCGGAGCCGCCGTCCTCTACGCAGCCACTCCCAACTACCTGCGTGAACTCGTACCCAAGACACATACCGAAGGCACCCCCGTGTCTGTGCCGTTGACGGACACAGTAGTCCGGCCGGGCTTCGCTCTTCTCCTCATCCTCTGCATGATCGTCGGTGTTGTGTTCATGCTCATGATGCACCCAAAAGACCCCGCAAAGATGAAACAAGTCGACGAATCCGTCTACGAGGAAATCGAAGCAGGGGCGTCCGCAGCCATCGTCCAGCGAGACACGCCTGCGCAACGAGCAAACGCCAGCCGGATCGTCATGTACGTCATCGGCGGGGTTGGGCTCATCTACAGTGTTTTGAATATAGCTGCGACAGGAATTGCCGGCCTTGACCTCAATGCGTACAACTTTCTATTCCTATCATTGGGAATACTGCTGTGCGCCAACCAGGGTCCCGAATACTATGCCGGCCTCGTAAAAGAGGGCATCGCAGGAACATGGGGATTCATTTTGCAGTTCCCGTTCTATGCAGGAATCTTCGGCCTCATCAGCGCGACTGGGCTCGGCGTCGTGATCTCACATGCCTTCACTGCGATCTCAACGGCAACATCCTGGCCCATCGTCGCCTTCCTCTACTCCGGACTACTCAATATCGCGGTTCCATCGGGCGGCTCGAAATTCGTCATCGAAGCTCCCTATATCATCCCCACAACTCTCGATCTTCACGCAGATTTGAGTTTGGTGATGCAGGCTTACCAGATGGGAGATGCCGTATTCAATCTGCTCATTCCGTTCTTCGCATTGCCGTATCTAGCGAACTTCAAAATGAAATTCGGCGAGGTCGTCGGGTACACGGTGCCCCCAGTTCTGATCATGATCGGAGTCGTCGGCGCCTACTTCTTGGTCATGGCAGCAATCGGGTCCTAGCAACGATCGGTATTCCCGGCGTGAACGATTGTTCAATGGATATGACGATGGCCTTCGGCACCGAGGTGAACACCTTCGGTGCCGAAGGCCATTATGTGACCAATTGGAAATGCCCGCGCAGAGTTCATGCCCCAAAAACTCAAAAACTCTTGCTGCGGCCAACAACGACCTTTCGTGGCAACTCTTCCGTCAGATACGGTCGCCTGTGCGCAATGCTCCTAGAACAAAGAAAAAGCCCCGGATTCTCAAGGAACCCAGGGCTTTATCGTGGAGATGGCGGGAATCGAACCCGCGTCCGTCGGCAGATTGTCAGGACTTCTCCGGGCGCAGTTCGTGAAGTAGTTTCTTAGGTTCTGGCCCTTGCACGAACACATGGACCAACGAACGGAGTTGAGTAAAAGTCCCTCAGATACCCTCAACGAATATCTGAAGCAGTGGCTCCCTAAGCGACGCCAGGACCTAGAGTGGAAGCAACTCTAGACTGACGGATTCGCAGCTCGGCCTAATCAGGCAGCGAGGGCGAAATCGGTGCGGTTATTAGACTTAGCACCTATTGTTTTGCAGAGGACATTAACGAGTTGACTCTACATTCTCGGCCCGCTTCTCCCGTCGCAGTGTCCGACGTCGAAACCGATCATCCCCATATTCTGTTACCAAATCCGCCCAGCTCACTCACCTGCGCAAACAGGCTCATGCACCGACCGGAATAACCAGCATACTCCCACAACACCACACGACCCAATTGCATTCCCGAGGACGGGAACTCAGTCGGTTCTCTGGTGTCAGAGGAACAGTCTCAGAGGAACTGCTTGGACTTGATTGCTCGCTCGGCCTCACGCTTGTCCTGCGCCTCACGCAGCGACTGACGCTTGTCCCATTCGCGCTTGCCCTTAGCCAGAGCGATCTCGACCTTGACCCGCGAACCGTCGAAATACAGCTCCAAGGGAATCAGTGTCCGTCCGGACTCCTTCACCTTCTGCGAGATCTTGAGGATCTCCTCACGGTGCAGAAGCAGCTTCCGACGCCGCCTGGCCGTGTGGTTCGTCCACGTTCCCTGCGAGTACTCGGGAATGTAGACGCCCTCAAGCCAGGCCTCGTTCTGGAAGATCAGAGCGAAACCGTCGATCAGCGACGCCCTGCCTTCTCGCAGTGACTTCACCTCGGTCCCGCTCAGCACGAGGCCGGCCTCCCACGTATCTTCGATGAGATAGTCGTGGCGTGCCTTGCGGTTCCTCGCAATGACTTTCTTGCCAGTGTCCTTCGGCATCTCCGACCTCCTTCCTGTATCTGGTCTCGGCTGCGTCCGACCACTGATGACGCCCAGAACGGGCGTCCATCTGCGCGGACACGCAGACCCACTACTCTAGCTCAAACTCACTGCGTACGAAAGACCATGTCAACGATCTCCGGCGGACGGCCTCGGCGAGGTGCTCAGGAGATGTAGGGCATCGGGTTGACGTATCCGCCGTTCTTCATGATCTCGAAGTGCAGGTGGCATCCGGTGGAGGCGCCGGTCGTTCCCGAGACCGAGATGACCTGCCCCTTCTTCACCTTCTGGCCGTCGTGGACCCTGAGCTTCGTGTTGTGGTTGTAGGTCGACGCGATCGAATTGCCTTTGATCTTGCCGTGCGAGATGACCACACGGTTGCCGTAGCCACCGGTCCAGCCCGAGGTCACGACGATGCCGTCGCCAGCCGCGCGGATCGGAGTCCCACACGGAACCCCGAAGTCCGTTCCTGAGTGCAGCTTCTTCGCCCCGGTGATCGGGTGGATCCGGTAGCCGAAGGGCGAGGTGATGGGATAGCCCTTGGCAGGATTGGCCAGGACGCCGTCGCCGTAGACGAACTTGCCCTTCTTCTCCTGCTCCTTCTCCCAGTCCCGGACTTTCTTGGCCAGCCGGTCCTGCTCGTCCTTCTCCTCCTGCAGCTGCTTCTCGGTCTTGGACTTGTTGTCCGAGATCGTCTTCTCGGCATCGTCCTTCGCCGAGATGATGTCATTGAGGCTGTCGGCCTTCTTCCGCGCATCAGTCTGCGCGGCCTCCTTGGCCAGCACCGCCTCGGCGGCCTCATCCTTGAGATCGGAGATCTCGTCGGTGACACCGGACAGACGCTCTTCGTTGTTCTTGTTCACCGAACGCTGGGCGGACAGATCATCGATCGTGCGCTGCTGCGACCTCACCGCGGAATCCACGCGTCCGATGCCACCGTCGGCGCTCGTACCTTCGGCCATCTGCAGCAGCATCGCCAGGTCCGAGGTGATGCCGGAGTTCTGATAGGCCTGCCGGCCGATCCGTGCCGCCGAGGTCTTGTGCTTCTCGATCTCCTCGGCGCCGTCCTTGATCGACGACTTGAGATCCGTCTGCGCGTTCTCCGCCGAGGTCAGCCGCGCAGCCATGGCATCATCCTTCTGGATGGCCTCAGACAGGGCATCGTCCGCCTGCTTCGACGCCTTCTCCGCGTCAGGCAGCCTCTCCTGGGCATCATCGCGTTCGGCGATGACCCGGGCGAGGTCCTTATCGAGGCCCTCGAACTCCTGCTGCAGCTCCTTGACCCGGTCGTCGACCTTGCTCTTGTCGTCGCGGGGATTCGCCGCCACCGAGGTGACCGGCATGATGATGGCAAGTGCAGCCGCGGTCAGCGCTAAGGGAAGTCTGTGTCTCATGTCAGACCTTCGTGTACTTGTTCAAAGTGATGAGTGAGGAGGCACCAGCCATGATCACGCCGATGGCGATGAGGATCGGGGCCACGAGAAGCACGTCGAGCCCGGAGATCAGACTGAAGCCGGTCGCCTGACTTTGGAGCCAGCCGCTGATGCCGAAGTGCACGAGGAGTCCCAGTGTGCCGGCCGACAAGGACGCACCGATCGCTGCGGCGATGACACCCTCGAGGAGGAACGGCAGTTGGATGAAGGAGTTCGATGCACCCACCAGGCGCATGATCCCGGTCTCGCGTCTGCGGGAGAACGCGGACAGCCTGATCGTCGTCGCGATGAGCAGCATGGCGCACACGAGCATGATGCCGGCGATCGCAACCGCGACCACCGTGGCGATGTTGAGGACACCGAACAGCCGATCGAGCAGCTGGTTCTGATCAACGACTTCCTCGACGCCCGGCGTCGAGGAGAAGGACTCCTTGATGATGTCGTACTTTTCCGCGTCCTTGAGCTTGACCCGGAATGACTCGTTCATCTCGTCCTCGGGCACGGTCCCCTCGAGGCTCGTACCTTTGAACTGCTCCTGGAAATGGTCGAACGCTTCGCCCTTGTCCTCGAAGTAGACCTTGTCGACGTAGGGCGCGAGTTCCGAACTCTTGAGTTCGTCTTCGATGTTCTTCTTCTGAGTGTCGTTCGCCTCGCCGTCGACGCAGTTCGTCGCCTCAGAGTCCTGCGGGCAGAGGAAGACAGAGACCTGCACACGGTCGTACCAGTAGTCCTTCATCTGTCCGACCTGCATCTGGAGCAGGATCGCGGCACCGACGAAGAGCAGCGACACGAAGGTCACCAGCACGACGGAGAGCACCATCGAGAAGTTCTTCCGCAGCCCGGACCAGACTTCGGAGAGGACGAATCCGGCCCTCATGAGGCGACTCCGTAGGTGCCCTGCTCGACGTCGCGGACGATATGGCCATCGGAGAGTTCGATGACCCGTTTGCGCATGCGGTTGACGATTTCACCATCGTGAGTGGCCATGAGCACCGTGGTTCCGTTGCGGTTGATCTTTTCGAGCACCGACATGATGTCGGCGCTGGTGGTCGGGTCGAGGTTACCCGTCGGCTCATCGGCGAGGAGGATGCCCGGTTTGTTCACGACCGCGCGGGCGATCGCCACGCGCTGCTGCTCACCACCGGAGAGTTCGTTGGGATAGCGCTTCTCTTTGCCGGCCAGACCCACGGTCTCCAGGACGTCGGGGACCAGCGTCGACATGGCCGCGCGTGACTTGCCGATGACTTGGAGCGCGAACGCGACATTGGCGAAGACCGTCTTGTTCGGCAGCAGACGGAAGTCCTGGAACACGGTTCCGATCCCCCGCCGCAGGTAGGGCACCTTCCAGCTGGGCATCTTCACGACCGACTTGCCGGCAATGTGGATGCGCCCGGAGCTGGGCACCTCTTCACGCAGGATGAGACGGATGACCGTGGACTTGCCCGAGCCCGAAGCTCCGACCAGGAACACGAATTCGCCGCGATCGGCCTCGAACGTGATGTCGTCGAGGGCTTTGCGGGATCGTGCGTCGTAGGACTTCGAAACGGAGTCGAATTTGATCAAGAGGGTCTTCAATCATGTCGCGGATTGCTCGGGCGCTTCCACTGTACGTAACAGTTCCGTGATGTTCGGGGAGGCTCTCGGGCGTGTGTTGCGCATTGGAGGAAGTTCACAGCCGCCGAGGCTGGAGCCAAGGACTCCTACCCGCCCAGCATCCGCGGACACAGTTGAAGGATCACTCCGCCTCTTCGGCCATCTCCTGCTCTTTGCGCCAGCGGATTCCGGCTTCGATGAGTCCGTCGAGATCGCCGTCGAAGACTGCCGAGGGGTTGTTGACCTCGTAGCCGGTGCGCAGGTCCTTGACCATCTGGTACGGGTGGGTGACGTAGGAGCGCATCTGGTCGCCCCAACTGGCCTTGATGTCGCCGGCCAGCTCCTTCTTCTGCGCTGCCTCTTCCTTGCGCTTGAGGTCGAGCAGTCGTGACTGGAGCACGCGCATCGCGGCTTCACGGTTCTGAATCTGTGATTTCTCGTTCTGCATGCTCACGACGACGCCGGTGGGCACGTGCGTGATGCGCACGGCCGAGTCCGTCGTGTTCACCGACTGACCACCAGGGCCTGAAGACCGGTAGACGTCGATGCGCAGATCGTTCTCGTCGACCTCGACGTGGTCGGTCGACTCGATGAGCGGGACCACCTCGACGGCGGCGAAGGATGTCTGACGGCGCCCCTGATTGTCGAACGGGCTGATGCGCACGAGGCGGTGGGTGCCCGCTTCGACGGACAGTGTTCCGTACGCGTAGGGGGCGTTGACCTGGATCGTTGCAGACTTGACGCCCGCACCTTCAGCGTAGGAGGTGTCGAGCTGCTGCACGTTGTACCCGCGGTTCTCGCCCCAGCGGATGTACATGCGGATGAGCATCTGCGCCCAGTCGGTCGCGTCGTCGCCACCGGCACCGGAGCGCACGGTCACGACAGCGGAGCGCTCATCGTATTCATGGTTGAGCAGGGTCGAGATCTCGAGCTCGGCGAGCTGGTCATGCAGCTTCTTGATGTCGCGTTCGGCTTCGGCCATCGAATCGGCGTCGCCCTCGTCCTCAGACATCTCGATGAGCAGCTCGGCATCGTCGATGCGTTCGCCGAACTTCTCGAGCTTCTCGAGAGTCCCCTGCTTGTGGGCAAGCTTGGCCGATGTCTTCTGCGCCGAATCCGGATCGTCCCAGAAAGTCGGCGACGACGCCCGCTCAGTCAGCTCGGCGACCTCGGAGCGGAGGTTGTCCAGATCGGACACGTCGAGAATCGACTTGTAAGTCTGACGGAGGTTGGCGATTTCAGAAGAATAATCAGTGGCCATAATGATGCCAGCCTAGTGCATCGCAGGCCGCGAGCTTGAATCCTGCGCCTCCACCCAACCCCATGACAAACGCCGAGGCGGTACGGAATTCCGGACCGCCTCGGCGATGGTTCGGGGTGAGTTCGACCCTGTCATACAGAGCGAGTTCGACCCGGCAGATCAGGCGGGGACGGCCTCCGGCATGGCCGCCCAGGTGTCGGGGCCGAAGACCTCGAAGTGCACATTGCCCTCAGGGACGTCGAGTCCCTCGAGTCCACGTCGTACCGCCTTCATGAATGGAGGAGGACCGCAGAGGTAAACCTGCGCCCTCGGGTCGACGGGAACCTCGCCGAGGTCGATGAAGCCCTCATGGATGGTCTCGGTGACGGTGCGTGCACCCAAGTCTTCGTACCAGTGGTGCATCTGTGCGCCGGGCAGCTGTTCGGCCAGCTGCGCCATCTCGTGGCGATGCGCGTGACTGGCCATGGACTGGTCGGCGTGGAGGACCGTGACCGATCGGGTCGATTCAGACTGAACCAAGTGGTTGAGCGCTCCGATGATCGGAGTGCATCCGATGCCTGCCGAGACCAGCAGCAGCGGATCCTCGGAGTCTTCGACGACGAGGTCGCCGTAGGGCAGCGAGCACCGCAGAGTGTCGGATTCGAAGACGTTGTCATGGATGAAGTTCGAGACCTCGCCGGCGGGAATTCCGGACTCGGCGCGGCCGGGCTCGGCCTTGACCGTCACGCTCCACGAGGTCCTGCCCGATGCGCGGGTCAGAGAGTACTGGCGGATCTGTTGGGCACCGTCGGGAAGCGTCACCTGGACGGACAGGTACTGGCCGGGCTGCGCCTCGGGCAGAACTGCACGATCCTCGCGGGCGAGTTCGAAGCTGACCGTGCTCGGTGATTCCTGCGTGCGGGAGACAACCACAAGCTCGCGCCACACGTCTCCCGGATCCACCTCGAAGCGAGCATAGAGTCCCTCCTCGGCTTTGATGAGCGCGGCCGCCATGTCCCAGTAGACCTCGGTCCAGGCATCGACGACGTCCCGCGTCGCCGCTTCGCCGAGAACCTCGCCGATGGCGGCGAAGAGGTGCTCGTAGACGATCGCGTACTGGTCTTCGGTGATCCCCAGCGAAGCGTGCTTGTTCGAGATACGACTCATCATGGCGTCGATGTTCGGACCGTCCTCGGACACAAGCAAGCTCGCATAGGCGGCGATCGCACCGGCCAGTGCCTTCTGCTGCTCGCCCTGCGCCTGGTTGCCGCGGTTGAACAGGTCACGCTCGAGGTCCGGACGAGCATCGAACATCCGACGATAGAAGATCGGGGTGATCTCACCGATCGAAGCTCCTACTACCGGCAGGGTCTCGCGGATGACTGAAAGTGCGGGTTGGGAAATCACATCTGCCCCTTTCGTGGCGCACCTGCACCACGTGGCTGAAACGGCCTGTCCAGGTCGCCTGTTTGGTTGGCGTTTTCGACACTACTACGCGCTGTAGAATAATTTCTACAAGTCATAATGGTGAGAAATATCAAACCGAATCGTGGACACGCCTCCAGCCTGCGCAGCGCAGTCACAGCGCCCCCTTCGAGGACCGGCTCGACGGCAGAAAAATAGCGTCGCCGGCGGGAGATCAAGTCATCCCGCCGGCGGCGCGGCTTCCGGTGCACACACTGAGTGAAATTGTGTGGCAGTGAGGAAAATCTATACCCAACTATCAGTCAGCGCAATGGGACAACAGGCATCGCATTCACACAGCCCATGAAACCCGAGGCGCGCCGACTCCCGCCAGAAAGCCTCATAGTCACATCTCGCCTTTTCGGAATGTCATTGGCAGAACTACATCTTTGACATTCCCCGAACCGCCGAGACAAGTTATCCACAGATTCTTCTGACCTCTGGCATATCCCACTAACTACAGATAAGTTAAAAGCAAACCCAGCTGTCGATAATGTGATTCGTGTTCTGTAAACCAGGGATTCAATGTGGAAGCCACCGAGGTCATCAAGAGCGAAGTTCACAAGAGGATCAGAGACCTCGATGTGGATCCGCGCACCGACGTCCAACGCTCGCGCGAACTGATCCGCACTGTCATCTCCGAATACGACGAGCGCAGCCTCGTGGCGGACCTTCCGTTGCTGGAAGACAAAGAGGCGACCTTTCGGACAATTGACAATCAGCTCTCCGGATTCGGAGTTCTCCAGGACTATTTCGATGATTCGCGGGTCGAAGAGATTTGGATCAACTCCCCCAGTGAGGTCTTCATCGCCATCGATGGCGTCCACCAGCTGACGACGACGAAGCTGACACCCGGCGAGCTCGACGATCTTATCGAGAGGATGCTGCGCACCTCGGGCCGAAGAGTCGACCTTTCCCAGCCCTTCGTCGACGCGATGCTGCCCGACGGATCCCGTCTCCACGTGGTCCTGCCCGACATCACGCGCTCCTACCCCGCAGTCAACATTCGAAAATTCATCCACCGTCCCCGCAACCTCGCTGGGCTTGTGGCGCAGGGGTCGATGACGTCGGCCGCCGCCGACTTCCTCGACGCAGCAGTCGCCAGCGGTGCGAACGTCCTCGTCTCAGGCGCAACGCAGGCAGGGAAGACGACGATGCTCAACGCCCTGGCCGGATCGATCCCTGCCCGCGAGCGCATCATCAGCTGCGAAGAGGTCTTCGAACTCAACCTGCCCAGTCGCGACTGGGTTCCCATGCAGTGCAGGCAGCCCTCGCTCGAGGGCACAGGTGAGGTGACTCTGCGGTCCTTGGTCAAAGAGGCGCTGCGCATGCGCCCGACCCGCATCATCGTCGGCGAGGTTCGTGAGGCAGAGAGCCTCGACCTGCTCGTAGCCCTCAACAGCGGGCTGCCCGGTATGGGCACGATCCATGCGAACTCCGCCCGAGCGGCGATCACGAAGATCTGCACTCTGCCGCTGCTGGCCGGGGCGAACATCTCGTCGTCCTTCGTCGTTCCCACCGTCGCTGTGAGCATCGACGTCGTCGTCCACCTGCGTCGCACCGCCAACGGAACTCGACTGGTCAGCGAGATCTGCGCCGTACCGGGAGGAGTCGAGGGTGACGTCGTCGAGCTCGACACGATCTTCCATTCGCCGCAGGGTCAGCTGGTGCGCGGACAGGGATTCGGCCACCTCGGCGAACGATTCGCGAGCATCGGCAAAGACCTGCACTCCATTCTGGAAGCAACATGAGCTATTCCCAGTACAGCCTTCTCACCGGTGCCTGTCTGGGCGCGGGGCTGTTCCTGCTGTGGATGTCGCTGTGGCAGCGAACGCCGAACACTCGCGTCCGGAGTCGATGGATCCGCGAGCTCGACGACATGCTCACCGGTGCCGGATTTCCCCGGATGCACCCGCTCCACCTCATCCTCATCTCGATCGCGGCCTTCATCATCGTCGCGGTCATCGCTACCGTCCTCACCGGCTCGTGGGCCATCGCCCTGTGCTTCGGCCTCTTCGGGTCATGGCTGCCCCACCGCTTCCTCCAACATCGTGCGCGCAGCAAACAGGTCATGCGCCGGGAGCTGTGGCCGGAGACTCTCGATCATCTCAACTCAGGAGTCCGGGCCGGGCTGTCTCTGCCAGAAGCACTGAGCTCACTGGCATACCGCGGACCAGAACCTCTGCGACCGCTGTTCGAAGTCTTCGCCGAGGAATACCGGGCGAGCGGCTCATTCGCCATCGCTCTCGAACGCTTCCGACAGGTCAGTGCCGATCCGGTGGCCGATCGCATCGTCGTTGCGCTCAGCGTGACCAGGCAAGTCGGAGGCAGCGACCTGGGCACGATGCTGCGGGCCTTGGCCCAGTTCGTCCGCGATGATGCGCGCACCCGCAACGAACTCTCCGCAAGGCAGCAGTGGACGGTCAACGGCGCGCGCCTGGCCGTGGCCGCACCGTGGGTCGTGCTCGCCTTCCTCTCGACTCGACCCGAGACCGCAGTCGCCTACAACTCACAGACCGGTCTACTCCTCCTGGCCTCAGGATTCGTCGTCTCGCTGCTCGCCTATCAGGCCATGAAGCGGATCGGCCGACTCCCACAGGAGCCGCGGGTCATCGAAGGATCATCGCTGTCACGCTCCTCGTTCCACCGCCGACCCGACGTCGGTGAGGCCGGATGAGTGCACTGACGGACCCCTTGACCGTTCTCCTCCTCGGCTCCTTCAACGGGGCGGCACTCTGCGTCTTCGTCCTCTCGCTGCCTCCCCTGCGGCGACCGACTCTGTCGTCGCGCATCTCCCCCTACCTGCGTGACCAGGAGTCGCTCGTCGACATCTACGCACCACCGACTCCCCGCAGCGAAGGTCTGCTCGGACTGCTGAAGTCGGTCACGCTCAGCGCCACCCTGTGGATCACGTCCCGCATCACCACCGATGCCACATTGAACCAGCGCCTCAACCGCCTCGGCGGACATGCCTCGATCGAACGCTTCCGGATCAATCAGGTCCTGAGCATCCTTCTGGGGATGATCGCCGCTGGATGTGTGGCGGGCCTGCTCTCCGCCCAACGCGGTTTCTCCCCCGTCGTCACCCTCGTCCTTGTCGTCAGCGGCGGCGTCGCCGGACACGTTCTCAACGACTGGCGGCTGAGCCAAGCCGTCGCCCGCCACGAATCACGTGTGCTGGCCGAGTTCCCGACCGTCGCCGAGCTTCTGGCCCTGTCCATCACCGCTGGTGAGGGCATCGTCGAGGCTCTCGAACGCGTCTGCCGGACATGTTCGGGTGACCTCGTCGACGAGCTCCGATCAGCTCTGTCGGCAACCCGGACAGGCACGCCGCTCGTCGGCGCCCTCGATTCGATGGCCACACGCATCGCCATCCCTGAGATCGTGCAGTTCGTCGACGGCTTGGCCGTGTCGATGACGCGCGGCACACCGCTGGCCGAAGTCCTCCGCGCCCAAGCCGCCGATGTTCGCGAGCAGTCGCGTCGCCGTCTCCTCGAGCTCTCGGGCAAGAAGGAAATCGGAATGCTCGTTCCCGTCGTCGTCTTCGTGCTTCCGGTGACCGTCATCTTCGCCGTCTTCCCGTCCCTTGCCGTCCTCGATCTGAGTCCCTGAATGGGATCGAATCCGTCAACGGGAAAGAGGGAGAGGGCGCACTGCCGCCGCAGCACACAGTCATCCGATTCGGCAGGCATCGCCGATCGAACGGATCCGAAGCACCACTCGAATGCACCGCAGAAGGAGACACCATGTTCCACCACCTGACGACTCGAATCGTGGTCTTCATCGTCGGACTCACACCACCAAACCCCCACCGCCGAGGCGACCGGCCCGACCGCGGCGACGTGCCCGGATGGGTGCTGATCACCCTCGTGAATAGAACCTACAGTCACCTGTCAGTCCGCAGCCGGTGTGCGCCCGGACTATCACGGTCGCCTATAGGGCATAGAGTAACTTGA
>NZ_JALDSX010000068.1 GCF_022748595.1 Brevibacterium sp. ZH18
CGTGGATCATCGGCCCTTCTTCGTATTCGCTGCCCAGTAGTACAACCTGGCCGATGCTGGCCGGCTGGCTGTCCAGCTGTCCAGCTGTCTGTCTGCCTGTCCCGCTGATCGCTGATAGCTGATCGTTGATCGCTGATCGTGCGGAGATCAGCAGGGCATCCCGCCGAGGCTGCCCGACGTCAGCTCAGTGACGCGAGCTCTGCGTGGACTTGAGCCAGATTGCGCGAGCCAGATCGTCGCGTCGCTCGATGAGCAGACGACGCAGCGCCGCAGGAGCATTCGGACGCGATGCCAACCATGCATCAGTCTTCTCGACCACAGCTTCGTCATCGACCGACCAGCGAGGGTAGAGGCCGAGCACCAGTCGCCGTGCGATCTCGATCGAATTGTCTGCCCAGAAGCCATCGAGTCGCGCGAAGTACTCGTCGACATAACTCTCGATGAGCGGCATGGCCGTCGGGGCCACGAAGCCTGAGATGATCGCCGACAGTACATCGTTGCTCAGTGCGCCGGCCTCATTGATGACCTCCCAAGCCCGGATCTTCACGATCGGCAGTGGCATGGCCGAACTCGCGGTCTCGGCGCGGAGCCGACCAGAGGAGCTGGGATCGGACTGGTTCTCTCGAGCGATGTCCATCTGATCCGCCCAGCCCAAGCACACGAGCGCGGTCAGCGCATTCCACCGCAGTGCGTGATCATTGATGAGTCCCTTGAACGGAAGCGAAGCAGCGGCATGATCGGGGGCGTCGGCGTCGGCGTCGCTCGCTTCGGAACCGGTCGACTCGGAGGGGTGGTCGTCAGGTGGTTCCGGTGCCAGTCGGCCGATCTCCTCGCCGACTGGCACGTTGAGGATCTGTGACGCGAAGCTGCGTCCCATCGCAATCGCAGGACTGCCGTTGAGACAGCGCGCAGTCCGCGACGTCAGCGCCAGCACGAGATTCGCCAGATGCAGCTGTGCATCGGATCCGGACTTGGCCGCGGCCAGCGCATCGAGCGCCGCCCCGAGCAATCCGGAGATCGCCGTCTCGAAGTTGCGGTCGGAGACCCACTGATCAAGACAGGTCAGCGCGGTCTGACTCAGACCGGCCATGATCCCTGCGTGGCTCTCCTTGCCGAGGCTGCGTGCATAGGCCGTGAGGTACCGCTGCACCGGCAGAAGCCCGTCGCGCACCGCGTTGTCCAGCGCTGACCAGACCAGAGCCCGCGACAGCGGATCGGTAATCCGCGATACCGATTTGACTGCGGCTTCGGTCGACGCCGGGTCCAACCGCACCCGTGCATAGTCGTGGTCGGCATAGTTGACCAGCGTGATCTCGCCGAGGGTGCGGCCGATGAGCTGCTCCACCTCGGCAGATGCGGTCGAGAAGTCGAAATCGAAGGAATCGATGGGCACCAACGACCGACCCGAGCGGCCGAGCGTCGCGATCTCAAGAGAGTGTGGCCGCAGCAGGTCGCCGCCGCGTGCCGAATCCGCCTGCGTGATCGTCGCACCCGTGATGCTCGACCGTCCCGAGCGCCTGGCACTGGTTGCAGCACCGCCCGCACCCGAACCGCTAGCACCGCCCGCACCAGCACTGGAGGCACCCGAACCGGACGAATCCGACGTCGTCAGCTGCAGGGTCAGCTCCGATACTCCGGACGTACCCAGCCATGCGCTGGCCCAGCTGGCGATGTCGCGCTCAGGGGCCGCCTCGGCGAGGCATTCGAGGAAGTCCGCAAGCTCTGTATTGCGGTATTCGAATCGTTTGAAGTACAGCCGGGACCCGGCGAAGAACGCCTCCCGACCGACGAACGCAACCAGCTGCTTGAGCACGGACGCGCCCTTGGCGTAGGTGATGCCGTCGAAGTTGAGTTTCGCGGCCTCGACATCGGGGATGTCGGCGACGATCGGGTGCGTGGTCGGATACAGATCCTGGGTGTACGCCCACGCCTTGCGGCGCAGTGCGAAGGTCACCCAGCCGTCGGTGAACCGAGTTGCCTCGGCCAAGGCCAGGCCGCCCATATAGTCAGCGAACGACTCCTTGAGCCACAGGTCGTCCCACCACTTCATGGTCACGAGGTCGCCGAACCACATGTGCGCCATCTCGTGGAGGATCACGTTGGCGCGAGACTCGTAGTTCGCGTCCGTGACCTTGTCTCGGAAGATCAGCCCGTCGGTGAACGTCACCAGACCTGGATTCTCCATCGCGCCGAGGTTGTACTCCGGGACGAAGATCTGATCGTACTTGCCCCAGGGGTAGGGGTAGTCGAACTCGGCGCTGAAGAAGTCCAGCCCGGCCTTCGTGATCGAGAAGATGTCAGAGGCGTCGAGGTGGTCGACGAGGCTCGCTCGCGTCCACGCGCCCAACTTCACGACCTCGCCGGTCGAGGGGTCGGTCCACTCATCGGTGGCACCCTCATACGGGCCTGCGGTGATGCACGTGATGTAGCTCGACTGCTTGAGCGTCGGAGCGAAGTGGTGGGTGACGGCGCCGCCGGTCGTCGAATCCTGGCCGGCCGCCGAGGCAGGCTCCTGGCTCGTTTCGGAGCGGTTCGACAGGACCTGGAAGTGAGCAGGCGCCGTGACGCTGAAGACGAATTCGGCTTTGAGATCCGGCTGATCGAAGTTCGCGAACACCCGGCGTGCATCGGTGGGTTCGTACTGCGTGTACAGGTAGACCTTGCCGTCGGCGGGATCGGTGAAGCGGTGCAGACCTTCGCCCGAGGTCGAATATCGGGCCTGCGCATCGATCGTCAGGGTGTTCCTACCCTCACGGACGGGAAAGGTCACACGCGCACCGTCGAAAACCTCGGCGGGGTTGAGCTTCTCACCATTGATGTCAGCCGCTGAGACGGAATCCGCGATCAGATCGATGAATGTGGTGCCCTCGGTGCGAGCCTTGAATTCGACCACAGTGCGAGAGCGATAGGTCTCAGCATCTGTTTCGGCATTGCTCACATCGATATGGACGGTGTAAATCTTGATCTTGAGCAGTTGGGTACGGCTCTGCGCTTCGTCTCTGGTCAGATTCGTTGTCATTCATAGCCTCCTCGGCGCACCGACTTTAGCATGTCACATTTCCGGTACGCTGAGTACAGCGGCGGCGAGAAGTGAAGGGGACCCATGGCGAAATCAGAGGTCAACAGCGTCCCCCGGCGCGCACTCAACATCGTGATCCACCGAGTGCGCATGGGCCTCAGACGCGTGCAGACGAACTTCGGGCAGCTGATCCAGATTCCGATCGCTGCGACCGCGGCCTACACCTTCTGCGTCTTCGTCCTCGGCCATCCTTACCCGTTCCTCGCGGCCGTCGCGTCTGCAGTCGGCATCGGACCTGTCGCCGACCGTCGACTGCGCCGCGCGCTGGAGATCGGTATCGGTGCAACCTTCGGCGTGCTCGTCGGTGAGATCCTGGTCAACGTCTACGGCAGCGGCATCTGGCAGCTCGCAGTGACCTTGTCCATCGGTCTCTTCATCGGCACGATGCTCAACTCCGGCGGCATCTTCATCACGCAGATCGCGGTCCAATCCGTCTACGTCATCGTGGTCCCGGCCAGCGCGTCCTCCATGCCCTTCCCCCGCACCCTGGATGCGCTCGCCGGATCGATGTGCGCAATCCTCCTGGCGCTCCTCATCCCACGGGATGCCCGCAAAGTGCCACGTGGACTGGCCGCGAACATGCTCGACGAGATCAGCGCGGTGCTCGAGATGATGTCCAAGGCACTGCGCGATGCCGACGTCGGCCTCGCCACCCGAGCGCTGACCCGGGCCCGCGAAACCCAGGACATCATCGATTCCTGGGGGTCCTCGCTCAAGATCTCGAGGGAGGCGGCGAAGATCAATGCGCGCGGCAGGCGCCATTCCGCCGAGGTGACCCGGCTGTCCCGTGCCCACACCCACGCGGACCGTGCGATGCGGACCATCCGAGTCATCGCACGCAGGGTCGTGGGCATCACCGAGTTCGGTGTGGAGAAGCCGATCATCGCTGGCTACGTCGGCTCGCTCTCGGACGGGTCGAAGAAACTCGAGGTGGCGCTGCGTCGGGGCACCGATCGCGCCCTGGCAGAAGCGGCCCTCGCCGAGGCTGCGAGCAGTCTCGATCCGCGCGCGGAGTCGACCTGGGACATCCACGACGAGTCGCTCGTGCTGCTGCTGCGGCCGGTCGCCGTCGACCTGCTGGAAGCCTGCGGGCTGACCAACGAAGGCGCCCAGAATCGACTTCCGTCATTGAGCGAAGACAAAGCCGAGGGCCCGCCCGCCGAGTGAGGGGCAGCCGGTCGCCGTCAGTCGAGTGAGGGGCCGGCAGCCGGCAGCCGGCAGCCGGCAGCCGGTAGCCGGTACAGCCGTCAGCCGGTACAGCCGCCCGCCGTTAGTCAGACCAGTCACTCAGCTGCTTTCGACGACAATGACGGTGTTGGTTCCGGGTTCGAGAGCTGTGAACTTGTGTGACTGATCCCCGGGGTGCGTGAGGTAGTCGCCCACGCGGAGCTCATACGACTGGCCGAGCACCTCGATGCGAGCCGCCCCCTGTCCCAAGATCACGTGCTCGATCGTTCCCACAGGGTGGGGCTGTGAGATCCGTGGTTCACCCGGCTCGGCCTGGATGAAGTAGATGTCGCGCCGTGCATTGGACGGCGATGCCGACAGCAGGGTCGCCGCATAGTTCGAAGTCGCTGACGGCAGGCTGGGCAGATCGCCTGCATGGACCAGCGCCACCTCATGCTGGGGCGGATCAAGGAGCCTGGACAAGGGGATGTCGAGTGCTGCTGCCAGCGCCCACATGGTTTCGATGCTGGGGTTGCCGGTACCCGCCTCCAGCCCGGACATCGTCGATTTGCCGACTCCGGCTCGACGCGCGACTTCGGAGAGCGAGAGATCGGCGCGCAGACGCTCCCGTTTGAGGGCCGCTGCGATCTGCGCGCGCGGTGACGGAACGGCGGCTGGCGCTGGCGCTTCATCCGTCACCGCCGTCGTCGCCGGTTCAGCTGGGGCCGGTCCAGCTGCAGCCGGTTCAGCTGGGGACAGTTCAGCTGCGGTCGACGGCGCGGCGGAGACATCTCGAGGTTGCGAACTCATGTGTTCACTATAGCGACATGTCGTTCTAGTTGACGAACGAATATATGGCGTGCAGTATATGGAACATGAGTTCAATATTCCGCACGGTCGATCGGGTTCTGCCGACTTCGACCTATCGTGACGTCGTGATCGTGACGATCACGATCATCGCAGTGGCGATGTCGTACGGTGCGATCTCGGCTGTCTCCGGCTTCGCCTGGTGGCAGACCCTGCTGTTGGCAATCTTCGCCCTCGGAGGGGCAGCGGAATTCACCTTCGTCGGCGTGATCGCAGCCGGCGGAGCCCCGATCCTCGCGGTGTTGGCCGGATTGCTCGTGAACTCGCGGAACTTTGCCTTCGGCGTGGCCGTCGGCCCCTTCTTCCCACAGGACTGGCGAGCACTCATCGCCGCCCACTGGGTCAACGACGAGTCGACGGCCCTGTCTCGCACAGGCAGCAACGACCGCGCCCGATGGCACGCCTTCCTCCTGATGGGGGCGGCCATCGCCTTGATGTGGCCGAGCGGGGCCATGCTCGGCCAGTGGCTCGGCAACGTCATCGACGCTGACCTCCTCGGACTCGACGCCGCCTTCCCGATCATCCTCTTCTGCCTCATCCGCGGCGACCTCAAGAATCGCTCGACCCTGCTGCTGACCCTCACCGGAATCGTCATCTCCGTCCTCCTCACGCCGCTGCTGCCGCTGGGCTTGGGCGCCGTGACCTCGCTGTCAGTGTTCGCGTTCGTGGCAGCCGGGTGGTTCATCCGATCCATCGTGAGGAAGCGCCGAGGTGGTGCGGACCAAGATGGTGCGGACAAAGGTGGTGCGGGCCAAGTTGGGGACGCGAACGGTTCACGCGGTGCTGGCTCGGGAGCTGGTGAGGCCGATTCCTGCACTGCGGACCGAACCACAATGAACGATGGCGAATGTAGGGAGGAGCCACGATGACCGCAGCCAGCTTCCTCATCGCGCTGGCCGCGCTGAGCATCGGCACCTACGTCATGCGATTCGCTGGGGTGAAACTCGGCGCAGCGATCGCTACAAAGGGAAAGCCCGCGAACGCGACGAACCCCGCGAACGCGACGAACCCCGCGAACGCGACGAACCCCGCGAACGCGACGAACCCCGCGAACGCGAAGAACCCTGCGAACGTGACGAACCCCGCGACCGCGAAGAACCCCGCGACCAAGTCAAACCCTGCGACCAAGTCAAACCCTGTCGGCGCCAAGGCCGACGCCGAGACGCCGGCGGACGAGGCGGACGGCGACTCGACGGCGAAGGTCACGATGTGGATGGATCGCGCGACGGTCGTGCTCATCGGAGCGGTCTTCGCGACGACAGCGATCTTCGACGGGCAGGCCATCGCCGATCCCGCCCGGCTCATCGGTGTCGGTGTCGGCGTCCTCGCATCGATTCTGCGCGTGCCTATGCTCTTCTGCGTATTCCTGGGGATGGGCGTGTGCGCGGTCATCCGGATGACTGGGATCCTCTGAGCTTCGGGCGAGCGGGTGGCGCCGCAGCACCCGCCTGCTTCACGCCGCCTGCTTCACGCCGCAGCACTCGCACGCTCCGCGCCTTCATGTGAGAGCTGTGGCCCGAGAGTGGGGATTCGCACAGGATTCGAGGCGACTGAGTGCCCGGCGATTCTTGGATTGCTAGGCTGGAGTGCATGGAAATCATTGCTGGCTTTCAGCGCATCGTCTTTCTCGCTCTGTCTCTCGGTGCGTTCGTCATCCAGATCTGGGCGTTCATCGACTGCCTCCGCTACAAGGATGAGAACTACCGCGCCGTCGACAAACAGAGCAAGAAGTTCTGGGCCATCATCCTCGGCGTCGGACTCGCGATCGCCCTGCTTGCACTTCCGCCGATGGGCATGCGCATGATCTTCCTCAACCTGATCGCCGTGGTCGCCGGCATCGTCTACCTCACCGACGTCCGACCGAAGATCAAGGCCATCGATCCGCGCAACCGCAACCGCAATAATCACCGCGGACGCTGACTGCTGACTGCTGACGCAGACCGTAGGCGCAGACATAGGCACAGACGCAGACCACCGATCGCTGACTGGACGACGCACACACAGATGACGACAGACCTCAACCTCCCCGGCCCCGAATCGAACTACATCGCCACGTTTGGCACCGGTGATCCCCACACGCTCTTCAGTCACGGCTTCGCCGGTGCGATCAGGGACACCCGGCCCTTCGGCACCGGAATCACCGGCACCAAGCATTTCCTCCACCTACCCGGCCACGGCGGCAGAACCTCACCGGGTCAGGGGTGGAACTACCCCCAGATCGCCGCGACGCTCGAGCAGGCCCTGACAGCTACCTCGGCGACCCGAGCGCTCGGCGTCTCGATGTCCGCCGGGGGACTGCTCAATCTGCTCAGCACGGCCCACCCAGTGACCCGAAACCTCGAGAAGGTCGCGCTCGTCCTCCCGGCCTCATTCACCGGATTCTCCGCCGAGGTGGCCGAGACCAACCGCTCCTACCTGGGGAAACTGCGTGGTTTGGTCGCCGACCGTGATGTCGAAGGGATCGTCGACCTGATGCTCTCGCGCGAACCCGCCGAGGTGGCCGAGCTTCTGCCAGCACGCGCGTGGACGCGGACGAAGGCTGAGAACCTCATCGGCACGGACATGTCCGACGGGCTCGGTCTTGCGCTCGAGATCGCCGTTGACGGCGGAGCCGACGCCCTTGGCGCTCTGGCGCAGTACCCGGGCGAGGTCCTCGTCCTCACTCACGAGGACGACCCCGCCCACCCGGTCGAGGTCGCGAAGTCGATCGCAGCCGCCATTCCCGGCTCCCGTCTGGAGGTCCTGCCTGCGGGATCGATCCTGTGGCGCGGGCGCCACGAAGTTCGCCGGATCCTCGGCGAGTTCTTTGGCTAAACTGTCACAGTGCGCATCTCCGTCGTCTCCCTCCACACCTCGCCCGCGGCCCAGCCCGGCCAAGGCGACGCCGGAGGTATGAACGTCTACGTCGACCAATCCGTGCGGGCTCTGGCCGCAGCCGGGCACTCGGTCGACGTCTTCACCGCCGACCCGGGCGGCATCGATGGATCCGGGGACTCCAGCCGCACCACGATGCTCATCGCGGACAGCATCCGATTGCACCACCTCCCAATCGACGCGGCCAGCAAGGATGAGCTCGCCGACGCAATCGATGAGCTCGCCGCACTGCTCCTGGCCGAGCCGGCCTACCGTGCTTCCGAACTGATCTGGGCTCACTATTGGATCTCCGCCGAGGCGGCCCTCCGGTCCCAGGAAATGCTGCAGGAGACAGCCCCGGAAAGTGCACCGCGGGAGGTCTCGGGTCAGCAGACCCTGACAGCGACCACATCGCCGACGACTCCACCCAAAATCATCGTGAGCATGCATACGATCGGTGCGGTGAAGAACCGTGATTCGGACACCAGCCACGAGCGGCCCCAGCGCCTTCAGGCCGAGGACAGGATCGCCTCGGCGGCGGATCTGATGGTGGCGAACACTCCTGCCGAGCGTCGAGATCTCATCCACGAACTCGGCGCCGAACCGGACTCCATTGTGGTGGCCAGGCCCGGTGTGGACCACGAGCTCTTCGCCCCGGGAGACCGGCTGCAGGCTCGTGCGGAGCTCGGATTCTCGTCAGAGGAATCCATCGTGCTCTACGTCGGGCGGATGCAATTCATCAAGGGCACCGACGTCATCGTCGACGCACTCGCCGGACTCCGTGAGAACAACCCGCATCTGGCTTCACGCACACGCGGAATCCTCCTGGGTGCAGAGTCCGGGATGCAGTCCGGTGCGAGCGCTGCGACAGCGGCAACCGGGTCGTCGACCTATCTCCGTGAACTCGCTTCGGCGATTAACTCCGAACCCAGCGTCGAGGTCCGTCGGCCGGTGCCTGCGCAGGAACTCGTCACCTACTATCGCGCAGCCGACGTCCTCCTCGTTCCCTCGCGCAGCGAATCCTTCGGCCTCGTCGCAGCGGAAGCCGCGGCATCAGGACTGCCCGCAATCGCCTCGGCGGTAGGAGGTCTGCCTGACATCGTCGAACACGGCCACTCCGGCGTGCTCATCGCCGATCACAACCGGCGACACTGGGCGATGGCCCTCGAGCGACTGCTCCTCGACGCCGATCTGCGCAGGGAACTCGCTGAGCATGCAGTTGCCCGATCCTCACGATTCGATTGGTCGCTCACGGTCCAAGCGGTCCTCGGCGCACTCGGAGAGCCCAACGAGACCCTGCAGGCAAGCGTCGAATCGACGGACCGTGGCAGGTCGACGACGATGCGGAAGACCGCGTTCACGGCTGGGAAAGGACACTGATGACTATGACCGACACCGAGGCGATCCTGGCCGGAGTGCGAGAGTGGGCGGACGAGAACGGCGTCGACATCGATCCCGTCGACGACGCCAACATCGTCGTGGTCCTGCCCGGCGAGAAGAAGCTGAAGACCAACGTGTCGATCAGCGTCGCGGCACGCACGGTCCAACTCCAGGCCTTCATCATTCGGCATCCTGATGAGAATGCAGAGGCATTCAATCGCTGGCTGCTGATGAAGAATCTCAAGCCGGGTCCGGTGGCGTTTGCTCTCGACAAGCTCGGCGATGTGCACCTGGTCGCCAGCGTGCCCAGGCACCGGCTGCTCGAAGAACTCGACTCGCTGCTCGGAGCTATTCTGGCGACGGCGGATTCGTCGTTCAACGAGCTGCTGCAGCTCGGGTTCCTCACCGGCATGAAGAAAGAGTGGGCCTGGCGGGTCAGCCGAGGCGAATCGACACGGAACCTCGCCGCCTTCGAAGACGTGCTCAGCGGACCGAACAACGAGTTCCTGCAGGAAGCGGCAATCGAACCTCCGCCCTCGCCCGAGATGCAGGCTGAGACCCGGACGCAGACGCCGGCAACCGACACTTGATCAGGCGAGCCCGCCTGAACCGAACAAGTGGCGCTGAATTGAACCAGCGGCGTTGAGCTGGACGGTTGGTGTTGAGCTGGTCGAGCCGTAATTATCTGAGGTGAATGTGCTGGTGTGAACACCACGTGCGCACCGTCGATTCGCCTGCATGGGTCTGCATCTATTTCGGCACAGATGTCCCCGAGGATGACCGCAGACGGTAGGTGGGTCTGCCTTTGCTGAGGCGGGCGTGCAAAAATGGTCCCATGACGCATAACCTCATCCTGCTGCGCCACGGCGAGAGCGAATGGAACCAGAAGAATCTGTTCACCGGTTGGGTCGATGTGCCCCTGACGGACAAGGGCCGGGCCGAGGGCCAGCGCGCGGGCGAACTCCTGCGCGAGGCCGACCTCATCCCCGACGTCGTCCACACCTCCCGCCTCAAGCGAGCGATCCTCACCGCGAACATCGCACTCGAGGCTGCCGACTTGTCGTGGCTCGACGTCCATCGCAGCTGGCGACTCAATGAGCGCCACTACGGTGCTCTGCAGGGCAAGGACAAGAAGGCGATCCGTGACGAGTTCGGCGAGGAGCAGTTCATGACCTGGCGTCGCTCCTTCGACACTCCACCGCCGGCCCTCAACGACGCCTCCGAATTCTCACAGGCCGGAGACCCGCGCTACTCGAACCTCGGCGACTCGCTGCCGCGCACGGAGTGCCTGGCCGACGTCATCGACCGTCTCCTGCCGTACTGGTACGACAGGCTCGTCCCTGAGCTGACTGTCGGCAAGACAGTGTTGGTCGCGGCACACGGAAACTCTCTGCGTGCTCTCGTCAAGCACCTCGACGGAATCTCCGACGCGGACATCACCGGGCTCAACATCCCGACCGGCATCCCACTGCACTACGAGCTGACCGAGGACTTCACCCCGGTCAAGCCCGGTGGAACCTATCTCGACGCAGACGCTGCCGAGGCCGCCATCGGTCAGGTCGCCAACCAGGGCCGCTGAGGCTTGCCCGCGATGCGTGGTCGAGGCTCGACGCCCTAGTCGGACGCGGTCGACCATCTTCGCTGGCTGGGCCCGCCCGCGGAGGCAGCTGGCTGGGCCCGCCCGCGGAGGCAGCCGACTGGGCCCGCCCGCGGAGGCAGCTGGCTCCGGCCGACCAATGAGACGACGATCGCCGAGGTGGATGTTCCACCTCGGCGATCGTGCGTTTCAGCGCTTCCGCACTGAGGGATCCCGGCTGTCGCCAGCCGCGGATCCCGACCGGTCGTCAGCCGCGGATGCGGCAGTCGACCGTCATGGTCACTTCTTCGACAGGTAAGGCTCCCAGTTGCCGGTGAGCAGGTACTCGACCTTCTGCGACACGGACACCGCGTGGTCGCCGAAGCGCTCGTAGTAGCGCGAGAGCAGCGTGACATCGGCGATATGGCGCGGTGCCAGGGATCC
This sequence comes from Brevibacterium sp. ZH18, assembly GCF_022748595.1. Classification (GTDB taxonomy): domain Bacteria; phylum Actinomycetota; class Actinomycetes; order Actinomycetales; family Brevibacteriaceae; genus Brevibacterium. The sequence goes on from NZ_JALDSX010000068.1 coordinate 11,367, forward strand.
GGCGGGTGCCTCGGCGAGCTTGGCGAAGATGCTCAGGTGCAGTTCGTCGAGCTCCTCGTCGATCGCATTGATCGTCGGCACGGTGGACAGCCCGGGATTCGAGAGCAGGTTCTCGGTCGCCTCGGCGATCTTCTCTCCTGATTCGCCCATGCGGTTGAACGTGTCGGCGAAGTGGTCGGGGATCGCCGACTCCGGGTAGCGGATGCGGACCTGCTGTGCGATGTGTCGGGCCAGGTCGCCCATGCGCTCGAGTGAAGCGGACATCCGCAGCGAGCCGATGACGGCGCGCAGATCTGCGGCGACGGGAGCCTGCAGAGCCAGCATCTCGGCGGCCTGCTGGTCGAGTGCGAACTGCATGTTGTCGATGACGGCGTCGGCCTCGATGACCCTTTCGGCCAGCTCGAGGTCGTTGGTGCGCAGGGACTGGTTCGCCAGTCGAATCGCCTCGTGTACCTTGGTGGACATCTTGACCAGCTGCGTGGCCAGGTCGTCCAGTTCATTTCTGAAGACTTCGCGCATTGACAACGGTTCCTTAATCTCTTGCGAGCTCTCACTTGCGTCTTGACGTGCGTGGATCAGTTCCTGCGCGGATCAGTCCCACAGGCACACTGGCGTCAGCTTTCCACGTTCGGGTGAACGTTGTCTGACATGAACGTGAATTCCTCGCCAAAAGCGGCCGCAGAGGGCGAATTCGGTGCGTCGAGGACGCAGACTGCGCATAAGCTGGGAGTCATGGATCTCTTGATCGTAGCGGTCCTGACCGGCATCGTCGGCCTGGGACTTGGCATAGCGGGTATTTTGGCGTTTCGCTTCAGCGAACGCTCCCGTGATGCTGCCGATCTGCATTCCGAGGACGATCTGCCCGAAGGCATCGCTGAGGTCCTCGCAGTTCTCCCCTCTGCCGCTATTGTGCTCGACGCCGGTGACGACGTCGTCAAAGCCTCACCTGCGGCATACACTTTCGGCCTGGTCAGAGGGCATGCCCTGGCTTCGTCCGAAATGCTGGCCATGGTCGGCCGAGTTCGTTCCCGCGGGCTCATCGAAGAGATCGAACTCGAACAGAAGCGCGAGCATTCGGACTCGGTGCTGCGGTTCCTCCATGCTCGCGTGGCACCGCTGGGCACGTCCTTCGTGCTCGTGCTCTGCGACGACCTGACCGAGTCCAAACGCGTCGACGTCGTGCGCCGCGACTTCGTGGCCAACGTGTCCCACGAGCTCAAGACCCCGATCGGGGCGATGGCCCTCCTCGCCGAGGCGGTCACTGACTTCTCCGACGACCCGCAGGCAGTCGAGCGCTTCGGCGGTCGCATGCAGCGCGAATCGAAGCGACTGACCCAGCTGGTCCAGGAGATCATCGATCTGTCGCGCGTCCAGGACCACGCCGCTCCGTCCACGACGGAGAAGATCTCCGCCGCCGAGGTGGTCGACGATGCCGTCGATCGTGCTCGCACGCGAGCGGAGGGCAAGAACATCCACATCGAGGTCTCGCCCCCGGGCAGCATGCTCATCGAGGGCAATTACGAACTGCTCGTCAACGCGGTACGCAACCTCATCGACAACGCCATCAACTACTCTCCTGACGGAACCCGCGTCGGCGTGGGCGTCGAACTCGTCGACGAACGCGTCGAGATATCCGTGACCGACCAGGGCATCGGGCTCTCGCGACAGGACACCGAACGGGTCTTCGAGCGCTTCTACAGAGTCGACCCTGCACGGTCGCGCATCACCGGCGGCACCGGACTCGGACTGAGCATCGTCAAGCACATCATCGCCACCCACGGGGGAGAGGTGCGGGTTTGGAGCCAGCTCGGCAAGGGGTCGACCTTCACGATCGTGCTTCCATTGGCCGGCACGGCGCCCGAGGTCGAAGCCAGCTCCTCGGCCCCAGCCGGTGTTCTCCTCGAGCATTCGGCAGAGATGGAACCGGCTGATTCGACGGACGATGGTGAGTCCACCTCGGCGGGCAAGGATGACCCGGGAGCCACCTCGGCGGGTAAGGATGCCCCGGGTGCTACCTCGGCGGGTAAGGATGACCCGGGCGCCACCTCGGTGGGTGCGGATGAGTCCTTCGATGACGGCGGCGATGACAAGGCCGCTGGTGCCGGGGAGAATGGAACTACCCAAGATCTGACCACTGAAAGCAAACAAAGGAAGCTCACGACGTGACTCGAATTCTGCTTGTTGAGGATGAGGAATCGTTCTCGGACCCGCTGTCGTACCTGCTCGGGAAGGAGGGGTACGAGGTGTCCGTGGCCGATGACGGACTCAAGGCTCTGGCGGATTTCGACCGCAACGGCGCAGATCTGGTCCTCCTCGACCTGATGCTGCCCGGTGTCTCGGGTACGGAGGTGTGCCGGGAGCTGCGAGCGAAGTCGAATGTGCCGATCATCATGCTCACAGCCAAGGATTCGGAGATCGACAAGGTGGTGGGCCTTGAACTCGGTGCCGACGACTACGTGACGAAGCCCTATTCCTCCCGTGAGCTGCTCGCACGAGTCCGCGCGGTGCTGCGCCGCAATGTCGAGTCGGAGGCCTCCTTCGAAGACGAATCGGTGCTTGAGGCCGGCGGAGTCCGCATCGACGTCGAACGTCACGTCGTCAGTGTCCGAGGAGAAGAGCTGTCGATGCCGTTGAAGGAGTTCGAACTCCTCGAGATCCTCGTGCGCAACTCGGGTCGAGTGATGACCCGTGGTCAGCTCATCGACCGGATATGGGGCGAAGACTACGTCGGCGACACGAAGACCCTCGACGTCCACGTCAAGCGCCTGCGCGCCAAGGTCGAGGAGAACCCCTCGGAACCGCGCCTGCTCACCACTGTGCGTGGGCTGGGATACAAGTTCGAAGCCTGAGGTACTGGGGTACTGAGGTGCTGGGGTGCTGAGGTGTTGGGGTACTGCGGTACTAAGGCACTGAGGTGCTGAGTTATTGAGGACGCCGAGGCGGGAGCCCCGGCGTCACAGACAGAGGGAGCCGCTCACAC
>NZ_JALDSX010000069.1 GCF_022748595.1 Brevibacterium sp. ZH18
ACTGCTCATCAGTGAAGACTCGGTGTCGTTGCTGTGTAGTCACGTCTCCACCGTGCCAGTCCTGGAATGGTCAATAAAGGAGACACGCCCTAGCAGGTCCTGAGTCTCCATTTTCGTTCGATCAGATCAGCGGCCGTAGCCGGATCGTCATGCTCCCATACACGAATCACGACCCAGCCCTCATCGGCTAATGCCACCCAGATGATGTATCTCGTTCTCGGTTACGATTGATCTTCTCGGACCTGACTTGCACAGGTGACCGGTGATTTCACAGTGTCCTGGAACGTTTGTCCTGGTAAGCGAGTCATAGCTCGCGCTTTTGGGTAACTAAATTCGACACTAAAATGGGGTTATGAGCCCATTCGTGCGTAAAGTCCCCACAGCATCCGGGGCCACCGCCGTGCAGATCGCTGACAAAACAGGTGGACGCTATCGCATCGTCGAACACCTCGGCTCAGCCCACACTCCCGAAGAACTCGCAGCACTCATGGCTCTGGGCCGCGACAAACTCCACCCCGGCCAAGGAATCCTCGACTTCGACCACACCGACAAACCAGCTACTGCACCCGCGGTCGTGAAGTCGAGTCGGTCACAAGTCATCGTCGATACGATCCGGGCCGCGTACCAGCATTTAGGGTTCGATACTGTTGATGACGAGGCCTTCTTCCAACTCGTCCTCGCCCGCCTGATCGAGCCCACCTCGAAATCCGATAGCGTGAGAGTCCTGTCCGAGCTCGGTGTCGATACTGTCCACCGCAACACGTTCCTGACGTGTCTCAAACGCGCCCGCGACCACAACTATCGCGACCAGATCGCAGCGAAGTGCTTCGACTACTCAGTGGCCACGACCGGGATCAGTCTCCTCCTCTACGACGTCACCACCCTGTACTTCGAGGCAGAGAAAGAAGACAGTCTGCGAAAGGTCGGATACTCAAAAGAACGCCGAGTCGACCCGCCGATCGTTGTCGGCCTCCTCGTTGACCGAACAGGGTTCCCGTTAGAGATCGGGTGCTTCGAAGGCAACAAAGCAGAGACCCACACGATCATTCCTGTGATCAAACGCTTCCAGGACCGCCACCAAGTATCGGACATGGTCGTGGCTGCCGATGCCGGAATGCTCTCGTCGAAGAATTTGACCGAACTCGATGACGCAGGCCTGCGGTTCATTGTGGGTTCCAGACAGGTCAAGGCCCCACACGACCTGGCAACATATTTCACCTGGAACGGCGAGTGGGCCGATGACCAGACCGTCATCGATACGATCACTCCTCGTGGCCAGAAACGACTTGACCCAGACCGAACACAAACGAGGTCGGAACCCGTCTGGGACGCGGAGTCGTTTCCGGATGCGTGGCGGGCTGTGTGGCAGTACCGACGCAAGAGAGCGATGCGTGACGAACAGATCCTGAATCTGCAGCGCAACCGTGCCATAGCCATCATCGAGGGCGACTCGCAACCGAAATCAGCGAGGTTCGTCAAGACCAAGGGAGCGGAGAAAGTCTTCGATGAGAAGGCCTATGACCGGGCGATGAAGCTCTCCGGATTCAAGGGATACGTCACCAATATTCCAAGGACCATCATGCCGGCAGCCGAGGTCATCGGCAGCTATCACGACCTCTGGCATGTCGAGCAGTCGTTTCGGATGTCGAAGACAGATCTGGACGCACGGCCGATGTTCCACCGGACCCGGGACGCGATCGAGGCGCATTTGACGGTGGTGTTCACCGCGTTAGGCGTCGCACGGTTCATGCAGGACGCGACTGGATTGTCGTTGAAGAAGATCATCACGACGTTGCGTCCGTTGCGGGAGTTCACTGGCGTCATTGGTGATCAGGAGATCACGCTCGCCCCGGATATCCCGCCGGCGGCGCGGAAACTCCTCGACGCGCTACCGACTGCCCAATCACGTTGACTCCGCCAGGGTAACTAAACCTATGCAACTCAGGTCGGACCAATATTTGGTGTTGGATTTAGGCATTACGAAATGATCAGGACAACCATGCCAGAAGCACCCGTCGACGAAGACGGCGATCTTCGCTTTAGCAAAGACGATATCGGCGTGTGTTCGAATGCCTTTGACAGGGGCGGAATGATGTCGGGAGACATGGAGGAACGATGTCGTGCAACCAGACACCTTTGACAGGGGCGCGATCAACACGAAATCGCAATCCGCGAGCATGCAAGATCGAACGCAACATCAGCTCAGGTTTGGTATCGCGCCTCCTGTTCGCCTGCATCGTGCGCCGCGCATGTTCCGAAGATGCCCACGACAAGCCCATACTCAAGTAGTATGCCTCCCAGAATGGACCATACCCAGGGCCAGATTCGCTGCTCTAAATACAGCTTCCGCCCCTTCTAACACTCCCGCCTTGTCACCCGAGAAGCCTTCTATTGAACGAACTGAGAACCGAAGCGTCGAAGCCACCACAGATTGCTCGCCAGCCGAAAGCGTCGGCCAGACATCGACCAAACTACTGAGGCTTCTTTCCAACCGGTTGGACCTGAGCGACATCGTTCTACTGCGTAACGCGGCGCTTGATTCATCTAACAGAACTGATACTGTCTTGAAATCACACGCACCAAGGATAGGCGCCAGCTCTTGCCGATACCGTCCTGAAAGCTCCAGAAACCTTTCCTCTACGGCGGATCGGGTTTCAGTTATCCGGTTTTCCTCTGGCGAGCCACCCTCCCTAACAACAATCAAATCAGGCGCGGCAGAGTCATACTCACCGAAACGTGGCTCAGTCTTAACACGGACGTCAGGTGTTCCTCTTTCCCGAAGTGCTCTGTCAAAGCATTCTGAAACGACCTGCTCTCGTGCTTCTTCTCCGATGGATTCGACCGCAATTCGTCCACACGCCTGTCCGACCAATCTCAATGCAAACCTCAAGACTTCGCGGTTGAAGCCAGGACGCTTCCAGTAACGCAACGTTTCCTGGGTAATCGCATGGTTCAAAGCGCGATTCCCCAGCAGAGTCATGCGATCGGTAAGTTGCACAAATGCATCCTCGTTGAGAATACGACAGGCGTCTGATCCGAGTAGATTCTGTCGGTACCAAGCTTGTCTGAATAGGTTTCGTCGTATCTCTTTAAGCCGATGAGTTCTCAGACGGACGCCATCATCCTCAGCGCGTGACTTCGGATCGTCGCCCGGCCAGCGCCAGATCGCCACATCGGGCAAAACTCGAAGAGTCATGAAGTGCCATACCGATGACAGTGATGCTTCGACTTCCAGCATCGGGACTTCTGATTCGAAGAGCACGGCGAGCTCTTGGTCAAAGGTCGATGATCCGCCCGAATGGCGATGTCCGGGGAAACCGTACCGCTCGGCCAAATCAATAGTCTTGGCACGAAGGTCGGACAATTTGTGGCTATCCACGGTATGTATTGCGGTCTCGTAAAAACGAACTGAGTCAACCACCAGGTTGACCATTTCGCACGCTTCGTCCGGTCCTATTGTCAGCAGCCTGTCGAATTCTGCCTCAGCCTGTGAATAATCCAGCCTCGGCCAAACTGGTATGGACTTTTCATTCATACAAAACCTCGACATTCAGATTCCGTTGGATTTCAACATCCAATTCAGCCCAGCGCAGCTTCGCCTGGTTCTGCAGAGTCTCGAATTCCCCGCCAAGAAGCGCCAAGTCCGCTTCCATCGCGGAGCCCAACGAACCGCTCGGGTATAAAGTGTCGGCTGTGGCTACTTCTCTTGGAACCACCCCAAACTCGTCAACGTCCAATAGTGCGCATCGAACCAGCTCTCGGTGCAGGTCCAACATCAATGATGAGAGAAGCACCTTGGATTGACCTGAGCTATCACCATCCAGCAATCCTGCAATTGCAGGATTGGCCTCGTTCAAGTTAATACGGACAACGACATCGACGGGAAGAGTAAGGTCTTCGTGGTTGATTGAAATGTGCCAGCGCGCATTCGGGTTGCCGGAAAATGGCGGCTGCCCAATCGGAATCATCACGACTGGCAAGCGTGGTGCATCGCCTTCCAGCTGAACTTCACACGAGTCCTCCCACAAAATTGATCCAATCTCGACCGGAGCGAAGGGTTCATTTCCAGTTCCAGACTCGAGCAAAATGATTCTCGCATCCAGGACAAGCCTTCCCCCCACGTGCCCCTGAGGTATGGAAACTTTAGCGGTTGCCTCGTCCGAAATAATTGGGACGACACTTCCAACTCCACTGCGTCCGACCTTTCGGGTGGACCAGCTCAAAGATAATGCGACCACCGAGTCCGTTGCAATGCCAGCAGTTCGAAAAAGACGGTCATGGTCGACTCGCACAGTCAATGAGACCGAGATTGGATGAAAATAGCTCCAATCTGGGATGATGGCAGGACATTCAAGTTCAATTCCACCCGAAACATCAACAACCCAATTCTTAATAGACGCAGAGTTAGTCCCGGACATTCGGTACCCTCGGCTCAACGCACTCATTCAGCCACCTTTCTGATCTCAATGCCGGCTTGCGCCACTACAGCGACATCGTGCCGGTGGGCGATACGCAACCATAGGTCTGCATCATCAGGAACGTCACCGAGCGGGAGATCTCCGCCTTCTGTAGCTATTTCCGCACCGTCGGCGTACCAACCTCTGATAGTTGCCTCTTCAGATTCCGGTGAAGTTTTCTGACCTGCTTCTGCCTTCACACGCACACGTGGCCGAATGAATTTCTTAAATTCGTCTTCGTCTACATCTGCGCGTGCGGAGACGGTGACGTTGACAGGAAACTCCACAATGATCAGCTCACGTTCTGCACGCACAAATCGAGGTGCGCCGTCGACGAGGGCCTGCACCCCCCTGGGACGACTAGCACTTCCCGAACTCACTCCCGCTGTTTGCGGAGCCAGATGGGGCTCTTCCGCTCCTGAGCCGGTCAGACCGATCAACGAAGTTCCCAGCAATCTGCTGATCCTGGCAACGCCGACCGACCCTTCACCCGGGCCGTTCGGTGATTCCAACTTCTGCTTGGGTCCAGTCACTTTGGCTATATCATCGAGCGTCCAGGCAATCGGTCTGATTCTGGCGCGCCCAGGCTCTCGAGCCCATTTGTCATGAGTCACAGGCTCACTCTTAGCGAAAGCCAACTCGACTTCTTCGGTTGGATCAGCTAAGAAGACTCCTACTCTAGGGGTCCCATGCTCATGCGGCCTGACTGCCATGTAGTCCACTACGAATTTGGGGCCCCGCATCAATGCAATTTTGTTATTGAGAGGTGGCGTCTCTCCTTCGACGAAAATGTTTTTTAGGCCAAGCCAACCGGTCTGATTCTTCGCTGGATCTGTTGGAATTCGATGAACTGCCAAAGTAAAAGGTGGCTCGTAGTCAAATTTTGCTTGGCGCATCAAAATGGATCTGTAGGCTTCGGCAAATGGACCGTATTCGGCATCGTCATCAATCGAAACTTTCACGGGCAGGGAATCTTCTACGACCGAAAAGTCAATTGTGCACGAATCATCGAGTGCCACTAAATGGGGCCACGCCCACTTCTTTATTGCTTTAGTCAGCGCTCGTGCGATGTCCGATTTCGACTCGGCGGTCGACGTAGTTGCAGACTCTTTCGGCGACATGATTCCGATAGACGTGCCTGTGACGCCGTGAGGCAGCTCCAGCCCGATTTGCTCAGCTAGCCACCTCGCGGCCTCCCCTTCAATAGGCTCGACTCGCCTCAAGTCGCCACTGGCGACGACGCGGCCCCACCATTGCCTTCCGGTGAATCGGCGGTCATTCTCTTCATGTTGCTCAGTGACTGATGCCGCGATGAACCGAGAGTTCAGCTCGCCTCCGGTGTCCTCGAACTGCGAATACACCAAGCAAGTCGAGATCGAACTCGCCTCGTACAGAATTCCTTTTCCGAATCCGTAGGTACCACCACCCACAGCACGACGAGAGTCTCTGCCGATGTCAAAAATGAAATTGCGGAAATCGGACCTAATCTGTTCACTGAGCGCTGCCGATGCATCCGTCGGTCCCCCGAGGCCACGAGTCTCCCTGTCCTGTAGAATCAGAACAGTCGACTCCTCTCTTGATAGCACGTCTCTAAGATCCGAGTTCACCTTTCCGCCGACGTCCCGGAAGACGAGATCCCTCAGTATGCTCTGCTCTTCAGAACTGAATGAACGAATGTGTGCCTCAAAGCTGATCTTCGGTCCAATTCTTGCGTCCCATGAATTCTGAACCGCTTCTTTGAAAAGGACATCCCAAAATTCCGCTTTGGGCTTCCCGATCGCACGCTTTGCAGCAGATGCGTCGATGGCTCCGGTTGGCGGTACCGGCTCCGAGTAGCGATCCAGTTCAGTCAATTTCGTGATCCTCCGAGTCGGACTGTGCTATCACTTCGTCATTGTCTAGAGCCTCATCCAAGTCTGTTTCGAAGCTCTCCTGCTCGATCGAAGGAATATCCGCGACTGCACATTTGACCGCACGGTGAGGTTCCTTTGAGGCTGGGAAATCAAAGACCAGGCCAAACGCCGTCGCCGCAGCGTTGAGTGGTACACGACGAAGTTCACTTTCCTCGGTATATTCGTCTTTGGGTTTGGAAGTGCGATCAATCGGATAGATCCTTAGAATGCCGATCTCTGGATGGAGCCTCTGTCTGCGTACATCAATGTCGACTGCTCTCTCTGTCGTGGAGTATTCACCATCTACTCCGATTGCCCTGTCTCGATCGCTGGGTAGAGCTTTGATATTTGCAACAGTGTCATTTTCGTCGTCCAGTCGACTACGTATGACGGTGCGAACCGACCCGAACACATCCAGTTCGACCTGTTCGCCTCTACCTTCCATCAGAATGACTCGCCAACTGTTCAAGCCCCCGGCGGCCACCTCTTCTTTGATGTATTGGGAAAGCGCAGTCGGTGTGAAACTCACCTGATTTTCCGCGAACTCAAATCTTGATATCAGTTTCAATACCTCGCTAGACTCAACCCCAACGAAGCCTTGTCGTGTATTTGCAGAGCTCTTGCCTGCCTGAAACTTTGCCAGGTCATTGCCTTCAGCCAGTGCCTTGATGAACTGGCCTATGATTTCTCCATTTGATTCGAGAATCGACGGTGCGATCGGGAGCAGAGTAGTTTGGGGGCGGCTGGAACCGAATGAAATCGACACCACATTGGCATTGCGCATCTTAGCTGCCATCGTAATTGCCAAAGTCGGGTGCAATCGGATCCTCACACCTAGCTCACGAGGAGTAAGGCTCTCAGCCGCGTACCTATCAATCTGCTCGCGAACTTCCGCCTCTACCAGCGAAAGATCGCGGAACCACGAGGATTGGTTCTTAGGCATCCAGATTCTGCATAGGTCCTCATAGCCATTTCGGTACCCGAACCAACGGCCCATCTGCAACAACGTATCGTAAGCAGAAGCGGATCTGACAAAATAGCTCGATACCAGCCCCTCAAGTGTCAAACCGCGGGAAAGGGTGTTTCCACCGATCACAATGACGGTTGCAGGATCTCCACTCTCGTAAGCCAGCCGATCGACAGATCTGTAGTTGTCGACGATCAGTCTCGCGTCGGATAGGACACCGGGCATTGCTGTGCGGACGACTTCCCATGGCATTGGGGCGTGGCCGAATTGAGCAGCATTCACACGTCCACATTCTCTTGCCCACATTCGTTGACATTCGGCATCCAAATCAGATTCAGCAAACGAACCAGACGTGACAATTTTACGAATCTTCGCAAGCTCAGTTTCCAACACATCTTTAAGTTCAAAGTGCACATCAGAAAGCATCGAAGAATGGACTAGCATGCTTGAATGTTGCGCGCGACCTATCCTCATTCGCCTGGCAGAAGTTGCCACTAGGAACCAAAGCAACGAGTCATGCAGAGACGGTGGGACATGCGCATCCCAGCCCTTCTTGATTGCTGTTCTGTTGGCTGGCCGCACAGCATCGAAATCTTCTGGGGGAACCCTACGGACTACATCTAGGCCGTCGGAATCAGCTTCAGAGGCAATGCCAAAGAGCTCTTCGGCTCCGAAATAACCCTTCGGCCGTGGCATAGGAACTATGAAATCTCTCGGATAAAGGTTATCTTCGTCATTCGGATCGATCAGCATGTTCGCGAACGGAGTTGCTGAGTAGGCCACGTACGCAGACCTTGGGTGCCCAAGTATGTTTTGCAACAGCTCGTTGATGGTCGAAATGGCGTCCTTACCCACATCAATGCTGGCCTGATCCGCTTCGTCATCGATGACTATCATCGGCGCGAGCTTCATAGCGTTCGTTCCTGCACCCAAGAGCCAGTCACGCAATCGACGGAGGCGCGCTGGATTCTTCTTGATGACCGCAATCATGGCCCCACCTTGGGAACTGGCAAAATTACTGAATAAGGAGCCAGCGTTGTTCGACTGCGCGAAGTCGGTCTCAAGATTGGTCAATTGATGCCATTTGAAGTCCCCGGCCACCAACATATCGTCAATGCGCGCTTGCGTTTGGCTTCGCAAGATTTCGGTCATTCCTGACAGTACGATGATCAGCTTATACCCGCGGTCCGCCGCCTTTGCCACAAGTGACATGAAGTTGGTGGTCTTTCCGCTCTGAACGTAGCCCAGTACCAGCCCCTTCGTATCGAAATGGGTCGTCTTGGGTGAACGCATCCTGCGCATTATGGCGTCCGTCGTACTATCAATTGCTGTTAATGCCTCTTTGCCCAGGTCCTTGTACAACCTGTTCCTAAGGGCCGGCCAATGGCGATCCTCTGGCTGGGGTCCTTTGTACCATGGAAGCCGTTTGGCCTTGCCTTCCTCAAGGACCGACACGACTTCGGGGGCGACGGCAGATTGCTCGAGCAGCAGTTCGATCGCAGCATCAATCAGGTCAGCATCCGCCTTGATGAGCCTGGCTTGGCTTCTGATCTCATCGACCGTCTTTCCGTCGCTCACCCACGACTGCACAACCGGGACAACGTTCTTAAGATCTTCTTCTGTATACACACCGACTCCCTCACCGACTTCGCCTGTCCTTAACTACAAAGCCTAGACGAACAAGTAGCCACTTGATCAGCTCTACTCCGAAACAGATGATGCTATTTGCACCCGGTACGAGTCGGACCTAAGCTGCAATGTCAGGGCTTGTCCGTACAATCGGAGGATGCCATACGGGCACAGGCGGAGGAAAGACAATTGAGTGAATACGAGTACAGGCTGGGCGAACTCTTCTGCGGTCCAGGGGGGATGGCTCTTGGCGCCCACTTCGCGGCTGACGAGGTTCCCAACGTGAACGTTCAGCACGAATGGGCCAGTGACTACGACCAACCGACGGTCGATACATATATACACAACATTCCGAGAGCAACTCCCAACAGCGTGCCGGTAGAGGATGTACGCGATCTCGACATCAGCAAGCTCGGCGACATTGACGGCTTCGCATTCGGATTTCCGTGCAATGACTTCAGCGTAGTCGGAGAGCACCGTGGCCTCCACGGCACGTACGGACCTTTGTTCCAGTACGGAGTGAACGTCTTGGAGCAAAAACAGCCAAAATGGTTCGTAGCAGAGAATGTGGGTGGCCTTGCTGGTGCAAACGGCGGAGAGGCATTTCGCCATATCTTGCTATCGATGAAGGACGCGGGATACGTGCCAGTCGTCCACAAGTACAGGTTCGAGAAGTACGGAGTGCCCCAAGCTCGACACAGGATCATCGTGGTCGGAATCCGCGATGACCTCCACAAGGACGGAATTATCTTCGAGGTTCCGGACCCTGCAATTGCAGAATATGTGCCGGAAACTTCGCGCCAAGCAATTACAGTTCCCGAGATCCCCGCTGACGCGTTCAATCACGAATTTACTCGGCAGAGTGCCAACGTCCGTCGACGACTCGAGTTGATTGCTCCCGGGCAGAATGCGTTCACCGCGGACCTCCCCGAAGAGCTCCAGCTCAACGTGAAAGGTGCACGGCTAAGTCAGATCTACAAACGCCTAGACCCTTCAAAACCCGCATACACGGTTACTGGCTCCGGCGGCGGCGGCACTCATGTCTATCACTGGTCTGACCCGAGAGCACTGACCAATAGGGAAAGGGCACGATTGCAGACTTTTCCCGATTGGTTTGAATTCAAGGGGAACAAGGAGAGTGTAAGGAAGCAGATCGGCATGGCAGTTCCTCCCCGTGGCGCAAAAGTGATTTTTAAGGCCCTGTTCCGGTCGTTGCAACAGCTTAGTTACCCCTCAATTGAGCCAAACCTCAAATTTCCAGGAGTGCAGCCCTAGGCAGCCTCTGGCGAGCAAGAGACGGAGATCTCGATGATTGTGATTCCGGAAGACGCTGAAGCGGTGCTCAGCGCATTCCGCCCTGATCCTGGCGAAGCTACCCTGCACGTTGTTACCGGGTACGCCTCGGTAACTACAGCGATGTGGATGCTCTATGGCGGCGATGTGTCCAAAATCGGACCGGCAGCAGACTTTAAGCTCAGCTCGACCATGCCGCAATTGCGGCTCCTGATCGGCATGTCTGCAACAGGTAGCGTCACGAGGGAAGATCACATTGCGTTTCAACAGATGGAACGAGTGTCGAACGGCAGAGTTCAGATCAGATACATTCGAAGCGATCATGGTCGCGATATCCATAGCAAGTTGTACGTCTGGTCTGACTCCGCTTTGCGTGCAACTCGCGCGTGGGCTGGCTCTGCAAACTTCACCATGCAAGGGCTCGGAATATCAACTCGTAGTCAAGAAAATCATCTGGACGCTATTCCCGCCGACGACGCTTTGGCATATGTCTTGTCCCGGTGGGAATCGGCCATCAGCTGTATTGCTAACGATGTCCGAGAACAGGTCCCGCTCGAATCATCCCGCTTTGGCACTGAGAGCACCTTCGATAAGGTTTCAGAGAGCACCGAATTTGGGATTGAAGAATCTGAAGACTTCTACCTATACAGCCACAGTCGGAAACAAAGCTACGGTGGGGGCGCCGGCGTTAATTGGGGGATTCGTCCAAATAGAGTTTCGCGCGACGAAGCATACCTTGCCATTCCAATTCGCGTCGGCGAATCAGGCTTCTTCCCAGCCAAGAACACCCCGTTCGATGTTGTTTGCGACGACGGTGAAATACTTGTGTTGCGCGGGGCGAGTGGTTCCGCACGGTCCGGCAAAGATCTAACTACCTGGCCAACAAATGCTTCTCTTGGAAGATATTTGCGAAGTAGGCTTGGGGTCCCTCCCGGAGAATTGATCCGGATCGAAGATCTCCTGCGTTACGGACGTACATACGTCACAATCTCTCGCCTCAAGAACGGCGAGTACATTCTTGACTTTTCACCTGAAACTTCGAAACCTGACCCTGTCGCGAATTTGGTCGCGGAAGAATGAAGACTCTGTCGACAGCTCTCTTCAACGCATAAATTCAGCCCCACCAGCATGCTCCTCATGAACAATTTTCGATTTAGCGCAAATAATTCGAATGAGCCATTGAAGTTTCGTTTGGGCTTCGACTAATTGTCGCGCGCTAGAAGATCCTTTAACACCGCATCAGTATCCCCACCCAACTGCGGCGCAGGAACAGCCTCAGCCACAGGCGATCCTGCAAACGACAACGGCACCCGAGGAGCCATCACGCGGCCGACTCCCGGCTGGTCGATCTCACCGAACAACGGGTTCTCCAACGAACACCACGGATCGTTGTTCACGAGCTCCTCGAAGGTCTGGAACTCTCCCTGAAGCACACCGGCATCAGCCAACGCAGTAGCCGCCTCGGCGACGGTGTGCGCAGCGAACCACGGGCGCAGCACAGCATCGATAGCCTCGCGCGCCTCGAAGCGACCGCCCTCGGTGTTCAGATCAACATCGAGCATCGGCCCGATCATCTCGAGCTTCTCGCTCAGACCGGTTGCCTTACCCAGCCCGCGCCAATGCTTGTTTGAAATGACGGCGACCATGATTTCGCGACCATCTGAGGTCGCAAACGACTGACCATAGGCACCATAGAGCCCATTGCCCAACGGCCCACGCGTCTTCCCAGTCGCCTGCACCTCGGCGATGTAGCCGAGGTTGCCGACGGTCGCGAGCATAACGTCAGACAGGGCGAGGGTGATCTCCTGGCCCTTCCCCGACGAGCGCCGTTCCAACTCGGCGGCGATGATCCCATTCGAGATGTAGAGCCCCGCGGCGACATCCCACGCCGGGATGGCATTGTTGACCGGGCGCTCATCGTCACCGGTGATGATCGGGAACCCGCTGGCCGCATTGATTGTGTAGTCCACGGCCGGTTTCCCGTCATGAGAGCCGTTGAGCCGCAACATGACGAGGTCTTCACGGTGCTGAACGAGATTGTCGTAGCTCAGCCATCCACGGGCGGGCAGGTTGGTGACCAGCGTGCCGGCTTGCGCGATGAGATCCGTGGCGATCTTCTGTCCTTCCTCGGACTTGAGATCCAGGGTGACCGAACGTTTGCCCTTGTTCAGGCTGGCCCAGTAGATGCTCGTGCCGTCATCGCTGATCGGCCACCGGTTGGCGTCGATGTTGCCGCCGATCGGGTCGATGCGGATGACGTCCGCGCCGAGCTGCGCCAGGGTCATCGCACCCAGTGGAGCAGCGACGAACGCGGAGATCTCGATGACTTTGAGTCCGGCCAGTGGCGCCGGTCGTATCTCTGACATGGGCTTCTCCTCAGAGTGCGGTGGTGACGGTAGCGGCGACGGCGGTCTTGCCACCCGGGGCGATGGCCGCGATTTCATGGGTATTGGCACCGGTGCTGCGACCGACGAGGTGGATCTGCTCATTGGCGAACAGCGGCGACTTCGCCGTGAACTTGTACCCGGCGACCGTGGCCTCCGGATGGCTCTTCATGAACGCGTCGAGCAGCAGCGTGGCCGTCAGCGGTCCGTGCGTGACGAGCCCGGGATAGCCCTCGACCTCGGTGACGTACGGGTAATCGTAGTGAATGCGGTGGGAGTTGAACGTCAGCGCCGAGTAGCGGAAAAGCGTGACCTCGTTGGGCCGCACCGAGCGCACCCAGTCCCACCCCTCAGGTTCCGGTGTGTCCTCGCGTGGAGGCATGGCCGCCGACCCCACATTGCCCGAGGTGGTCGCCTCCCGGTAGACGATCGTGTGCCGATCGGTCGTCGCCAGGGTCCCGTCGGCGACGACTTCATGCCGGAGGATGACGAAGCAGAGGCGACCGCTTCCGCCGGTCTTCTCCGTGATCGATTCGATCGTTGTCGTCCGGGTCAGAGTCTGCCCGGCCGTGATAGGTGAGTGGAATTCGAGGTCACTGCCGGCCCACATCCGCCGAGGCAGGTCCACCGGTGGCATGAATCCGCCGAGTTTCGCGTGTCCGTCGGCACCGAGGTCGCTCATCGGGACGTCGTCCTCGCTGAAGTGCAGCCAGTGGCCGAGAGGGAAGATAGTCTGCGCATCAGAATTTGATGCTTCCCGTTCAAGGAGGGAATCAAGTCGAGACGCCCGCTCCCCCGACGCGATCTCTTCGACGACGGACTGTCGCCCGACCCAGCCCTGGAGATCAACCGATCCATTGTTCATTCCGTCCCCACTCATGCTTGTGCCTCCATCTGTCCTCTATCTTCGCTCATCTCAGCGCCCGAGCAGTCCGCTCAGCACCCGAAAAACTCTCTAGCGTCCGAGCGGTCCTCTAACGTCCAAGAAGTTCGTCGGAGATGATGCGCATCTGGATCTCTGACGAGCCTTCGAAGATCTTCGTCAAACGTGCGTCACGCCAATGACGCTCCACCGCGAAGTCCTTCGTGTACCCGGCACCACCATGGATCTGCACGCCCTCAGAGGTGACCTTCTCCGCCATCTC
>NZ_JALDSX010000006.1 GCF_022748595.1 Brevibacterium sp. ZH18
CCGCCTCGGCTCTTCTCTGCCTCACTGGGCGACAAGACGCCTGTTGTTACCCAAATGTAACCACGGCGTGTCGCCCGAGATTCTGCGGGTCGATCCCCGCCAATCAAAAAAATCGCACAAGGTTCTTTGTGGGGAGGGTCACAACTGGATACAGTTCAACTTACGTTCAGTCGTTTGTGATGGTCCGTTGAGGAATCACGCAAAGTCGCTGAATAACGGCACTTGACGAAAAGGAAATTTGATCGCAGATGATTCGTAAACCCCTCGAGATTCGCAAAGAGATCTATTCCCTCATCCCCGGGCCGATGCGCCAGTCTGAGAATCATCACGGAAGTCCTCGCGTCACAGTCATTTAGGTCGCGGCATGGGCAAATACGTTCTCCGGCGGTTCGTCAACTATTTCATCCTGGCCTTTATCGCCACCGTCACCGCCTACATCACCTCCAGCGCCTTCATGGATCCGGCAGCCCGGTACCGGGGACAGAATCCGCCGCTCTCAGAGGCTTCGATCAAGTCCATCCTCAATGGACACGGGACCAACCCAGATGTTCCGATCCTCGAGCGAACGTGGACCTGGCTGACGAAGATCTTCTTCCACGGAGACTTCTCTACGACGGTCCACAACAACCCGGTCTTCCACGAGATCATGACCCGCGCAGGGGTCAGCCTCAAGCTTCTGCTCATCGGTTCCATCCTCGGGGCTATCCTGGGCGTCGTCCTCGGTGTGTGGGGCGCAGTAAAGCAATACAAGGCCTCTGACCAAACCGTGACTTATGCGTCCTATCTGATCATTGCCACCCCTACATTTGTCATTGGTGTGGTGCTGATGATCATCGCCACCGCTTTCAACGGCCTCATCGGCACAAGTCTCATTCGCTTCTCCGGTGAATATACGGCGGACATACCGCCGGGCTTCTTCCCCTGGCTCACCGACCAGCTCTCACATATGTTGTTGCCGACTTTGGCATTGGTAATGATGGGCGCTGCCACATATTCGCGTTATCAGCGTTCAGTGATGCTCGACGTGCTGGCGTCCGATTTCATTCGCACCGCGCGGTCGAAGGGGCGCACCCGCAAGACCGCCTTGGTCAAACACGGCGTTCGCGTGGCGCTTATCCCGATGTCGACCTACTTCGCCTACGCGTTCGGAACTCTCGTCGCGGGATCGGCGATGCTCGAAGTGGTGTTCTCCTGGCACGGCATGGGGGAGTTCACGATCAACTCGATCCTGCAATCCGATATCAATGCCGCCGCCGGGTCCGTCCTTTTCATCGCAGTGCTGACTTTGATCTCCTCGACCCTCTCGGAGATCCTCTACGCTGCCCTCGACCCGCGAGTGAGGATCTGACATGGCGACTGACCTCCCCATCTCCACGACGCCCGACACCGAGGTTGTGCCTCGTCGATCGAAGCCCACGTCGCGTCTGTCCCTGGTCTGGCGTCGGCTGCGCTCGACTCCGCGGTTCTGGGTCGGGGGCATCATGCTGGCGTTTTTCGTCCTCTTCGCACTCTTCGGCAACACGATCAACATCTATACGCCCACCGACCAAGACATCTACGCCCTCAACAAAGCACCCAGCGCACAGCACTGGTTCGGCACGAACACCATCGGCCAGGACATCTACGCCCAAACTGTGGCGGGGCTGCAGAAGTCCCTGCTCATCGGCATCATCGCCGGGCCCGCTGCGAGTCTGCTGGCGGCGATCATCGGATCGACGGCGGGTTACTTCGGTGGTCGCGTCGAGGTGGTCATCGTGTGGTTCATCAACCTCCTGCTCGTGCTGCCCTCGTTCTTCATCCTCGTCCTCTTGGCTCCGATGCTGCGCCAGCTGTCGTGGATGGCGATCGTCGTCTTCCTCGCTCTGTTCGGGTGGATGATCATGGCGCAGGTCGTGCGGAACCAGACGAAGGCCATCAAGGACCGTGACTTCGTCAAGGCGGCGCGGTACATGGGTGTGTCCACTCCACGGATACTGAGCCGGCACATCATTCCGAACGTCGCATCGATCCTCATCGTCGATGCCACCTTGGGTGTGGTCTCGGCGATACTGACCGAAACCTCGCTGAGCTACTTCAACCTCGGAATACAGAAGCCCGATGTCTCCATCGGCACACTTCTGGCTGAGGGGTCCGGGGCGGCTGTGACCCGTCCGTGGCTCTTCGTCTTTCCCGCAGGCGTCCTCGTGCTCATGCTCTTCGCCATCAGCCTGATGGCCGATGCACTCCGCGACGCCATCGATCCCACCTCAGGAGCCAACCGTGACTGAGACTCTCAGCACCAACCAATCCAGCACCAACCAGTCCACCCCACCTGCACAGGCTCCGATCCTCGAAGTTCGGGACCTGACCGTCACGTTCCCGAACCCCAAAGGCGATGTGACGGCGGTTCGCGGCGTCAACTACGAAGTGATGCCCGGCGAGTTCCTGGGCATCGTCGGCGAATCCGGTTCTGGCAAGTCCGTGTCGTCGATGGCCGTGATGGGTCTGCTGCCCTCGACGGCCCGGATCAACGGCTCGATCAGATACCGGGGTCGTTCTCTGCTGGACATGGATGATCATGAGATGTCGAAGCTGCGTGGTTCCGAGATCGCCATGGTGTTCCAGGACCCGCTGTCGGCACTGACCCCGGTCTACACGATCGGCGAGCAGATCTCAGAGGGTCTTCTCCTCCACGATCCGCAGCTGTCGAAGGACGCCGCACACAGCAGGGCGATCGAGCTGCTGCGCGTCGTCGGCATTCCGGGACCCGAACGTCGGGTCAGGGCATACCCGCACGAGTTCTCCGGAGGTATGCGCCAACGTGCCATGATTGCAATCGCGATCGCCAACGATCCGGACCTCATCATCGCCGATGAGCCCACTACTGCCCTCGACGTCACGATTCAGGCCCAGATCCTCGACGTCCTGCAGAAGGCCCGTGAGATCACCGGAGCTGCGATTGTGCTCATCACGCACGACCTCGGCGTGGTGGCGGGCAACGCGGATCGCATCGCGGTCATGTATGCCGGTCGTCTCGTCGAGACCGGGCCCGTTGATCAGGTCTTCGCCCGCCCGCAGATGCCTTATACGACTGGGTTGCTGCGCTCGGTGCCGAACCTGGCGACAGCCGGAACTCAGCGACTTGTTCCCCTTGAAGGGAAACCGCCCTCGCTGTCGAACATGATCCCGGGGTGTCCTTTCGCACCTCGGTGCCCGATCGCCCTTGACATCTGCCATGAAGTCGAACCCGAACTGGTCTCCCATGGAACGCCGGATGTCGCCGCTGCCTGCCACCGGGCCGATGAGATCGCCTCGGGACATCTGACCGCCGGCACGATCTTCCCTCGGCCCGAACCTGTCGAGAAGCGAGTGAAGAAGGAAGACGCCGACAGAGTCCTCGAGGTCACCGGACTGCAGAAGCACTTCCCCCTGCTCAAGGGCGCCGTCTTCAAACGGCAGATCGGAACCGTGCGCGCAGTCGACGGCATCGATCTGGAGATCAGAGAGGGACAGACTCTCGGCCTGGTCGGGGAGTCGGGCTGCGGCAAGTCGACGACCATCGGCGAGGTTCTGGAGATGGTGGCGCCGCAGAAGGGCACGATCGTCATCAATGGGGTCGACGTATCCGAGCTGTCGAAGCGGGACCGTCTGGCCATGCGCAAGGACGTTCAGGTTGTGTTCCAGGATCCGATGGCCGCGATCGACCCGCGGCTGCCGATCGGAGAGGTGATCGCAGAACCTCTGACGGTCCACAAAGTTCCAGCCAGGCAGCGCAATGACACTGTGGCCGAGATGCTCGAACTGGTGGGACTCGACGCGAGTATGGCCGATCGGTATCCGCACGAGTTCTCCGGCGGTCAACGCCAGCGCATCGGCATCGCCCGAGCGCTCGTGACCAACCCAAAGCTGCTCGTCCTCGACGAACCGGTCTCCGCCCTCGACGTGTCCGTGCAGGCCGGTGTCATCAATCTGCTCGAGGACCTGCGTGATTCACTCGGACTGTCCTACCTCTTCGTCGCCCACGACCTGGCAGTCGTGAGGCAGATCGCCGATCACGTTGCGGTGATGTACCTGGGCCGAATCGTCGAATTCGGCTCCTCCGAAGATCTCTACGACAATCCTCAGCACCCCTACACCAGGGCGCTGATGTCAGCGATCCCGGTACCCGATCCGAAGGTCGAACGCTCGCGTGAGCGAGTGCTCCTCTCCGGTGACCTCCCAAGCCCGACCGACGAGATCTCCGGGTGCAGCTTCCGCACCCGGTGCCCGCTCTTCTCACTGTTGCCCGAGAGCGACCAGAGCAGATGCACTCGGGACGATCCCCAGCCTCGGCAGGTGGAGGCGACCCTGGTGGCCTGCCATTTCTCCGAACGAATCAGCGAGCTCGAGCACTCGGGGCGACCGAGGCCGACACAGCACTGACCCATCGATGACCACACAGTGAACAGGAAAGAGGAACTCATGACAATAAGGAAAAAGGCGACAATGGTTGTCGCCGCAACCGCAGCCCTGGGGCTCGCCCTCTCCGGTTGCCAACAGGACAACAAGGACTCCGCGGGAGTCGACAGCGATAAGGCGAACGAAGAAATCGCGGGCCTGCCGACCATCGACTACCAGAAGGCCGGCTACGACGAGATCGCCGATGGGGGAACTCTCACCTATCCGATGACCGAGATCCCAGCCAGTCTCAACTATTATCACGCTGACGGCGCGCATGTGGACAACAACAACCTCTACGGCACTTCGCTGGGAGGACCAATCCGCATCAAGGACGATGGCACCTGGGAAGTCGACAAGAACTACGCCGAGAGTGTGGAGATCACCACTGAAGATCCACTCGTCATCAACGTCAAACTCAACAAGGACGCAGTCTGGGAGGACGGCACTCCGATCGATGTTGAGGATTACAAAGCCTTCTGGGAGACCCGAGACGGAAAGCACAAGGAATTCGAGGTCGCCTCGACCAAAGGCTACGAGGACATTAAGAGCATCGAGTCTGGTAAAGATAAATACGACGTCAACGTGACGTTCAAGACCCCGAACATCGACTGGCCCAACTACATCGGCGCCATGGTCCCGAACGAGATCGCAGAAGACCCCAAGGTGTTCAACAAGGACTACGTCAAGAAGGTCCTGCCCTCGAACGGACCGTTCAAAGCCAAGAAAGTCGACAACAAATCGGGCGTCATCACCATGGTCAAGAACGACAAATGGTGGGGTCAGGAACCCAAACTGGACAAGGTGATTTTCAAGGTCGTCTCCCAGGCGCAGCAGGCTCAGGCCTATGCGAACAAGGAGATCGACCTCGTCGATATCGGCACGGACGGCGACTCCTATGAGACGGCCGGAAAGCGCAAAGACGGCGAGATCTACAAGTCACAAGGCATGCAGTGGACGCACGTGACCTTGAATGCTGAGAAGGGCGCCCTCAAGGAGCAGGAAGTCCGGGACGCGGTCGGTCACGCCATCAACCGCGAGGCCATCGCCCAGGCAGCCATCGGTCCCGTCGAAGCACCGGTGACACTGGTCAACAACGTCACCTTCATGCCGGGCCAGGATGGTTACCAGGACAACACGGACGGCAGCCTCGACTTCGATCCGGAAGCCGCGAAGAAGATCCTCGACGACGCGGGCTGGAAGGCAGGCGATGACGGAGTGCGTGAGAAGGACGGCGAGAAGCTGACATTCAATATCGTCGTCCCCGCCGACACCGCCTCGAATGCCCAGCGCGCGGAGCAGATCATGAAGGATCTCAACGAGATCGGCTTCAAGATCAAACTCGAGACCGTCCCGGTCGCCGCGTATTTCGCTGATCACGTGCTCAACGGCAACTTCGACATGGCCACATTCACCTGGGAGGGCACGGCATTCCCGATTTCGTCCGGGTCGAACCTGTTCTACCCGGCTGATTCCGAGCAGAACCATTCGAAGATCTCCAGCGACGCGATCGGGGAGAAGTTCAAGGCCGCAACAAAGACCCTAGACCCAGCCGAGTCGAAGAAGCTGGCGAACGAGGGAGATGCAGAAGTGCTCAAACTCAAGCCGCTCATCCCGTTCTACCCGACCCCGTACGTTTGGGGCGTCAAGTCCGACGTGATGAATCTCGGGCCGCGCCAGCTCGAGAGCCCGGATTGGACGACGATCGGGTTCAAGAAGTGATGTGATCGTCACGATCCCCCTCAGTCGCCGGCCCCGTGGACTCACGTTCTCCCACGGGGCCGGCTCCTTTTGCCCAAGCTCTACAGCCTGCTGACGATGTCGAGCAGAATGAGGACGAGACTGACGCCCACGACGCCGAGGTTCCACACCGTTGTGGTGGTGTCGGTTGAATCGGTCGCGGTGCTCGAATCCTGCTGGTGGTTCTCCCAGCGGCGGAGCAGATCGAAGGATGGGTGGTTGTCCACCGACTCCGGTCGTGTGCCACCGGTGAGGCCCGAGTCGACTTTGCGGCGGGGCATCCCGGGCGCGTTCCACGGCCGGTATGTGCGTGCAGTCCCGTTCGGTGCGATCGCCATGATGGAGACGACCGTGCTCAGCCTGATATCTGTGACATTGGAGAAGGGCACAGTGGTGGTGCGCAGGATCTCGCGGATCACGACTTGCTCGGATCCGACGATCACGGCCGGTCGCCACAGGAGGATGAAGACGAGCCATCCCGCCAGTGCCAGCGGTGGGAGGAACGTTCCGACGGTGTCCCAGGAGCCGCGCACGATCGCGTCGATCAGGAGCAGTGCGAGGAATGCCCAGACGATGATGGTGATGATGGGGCCGCTGCGTTGTCTGAGAATGATCGGTGCGCTCACCGGCCCAGCCTATCGGCTATACGATAAAAGACAGGGATCATTCCCGATTCCCGCTACCTCCGAGGAAGGATAGCCATGCGAATCATCGTGCTCGACGACTACCAGAACGTGGCGGCAGGCTACGCGAACTGGGAGGCGCTGGGGGCTGAGATCGAATTCGTCTCCCGCCCGATCCGTGACACCGAGGATCTCGTGGCGACTGTGGCCGGCGCCGAGGTTGTCGTCGCCATGCGTGAGCGCACCCTTTTCTCTGCCGACCGTTTGTCACGCCTGCGTGATCTGAAGCTGCTGGTGACCACCGGCCGGGTCAACGCCTCCATCGATCTGGACGCCGCCCGAGCGCGGGGGATCACGGTCTGCGGAACCGAGTCGACCACCTCGGCGACCCCGGAGCTGACCTGGGGGCTCATCCTCTCCGTCCTGCGCAGCATCCCGTCCGAGGATGCCGGCATGCGGGTCGGCGGTTGGCAGTCCACCGTAGGTGGTGACCTCTTCGGCCACCGACTCGGGATCATCGGTCTGGGCCGTTTGGGCACGCAGGTGGCCAGGGTCGGGGCCGCCTTCGGGATGGACGTCGTGGCTTGGAGCCAGAACCTCGATGAGGCGCGGGCCGCCGATGTCGGGGCACATGCGGTGAGCAAGGAGGAGCTCTTCGCCACCTCCGACGTGCTGAGCCTGCACTACAAGCTCAGCGAGCGCAGCCGCGGACTCGTCTCTGCCGGTGACCTGGCGCGGATGAAGCCGACGAGCATCTTCATCAATACTTCGCGAACAGGCCTCGTCGACATGGAAGCGTTGCAGGATGCATTGGCGGAAGGTCGGATTCGCGGCGCGGGAATCGACGTGTATGACACCGAACCGCTGCCAGTCGACCACCCTCTGCGCAGCACTCCGAGGACCGTGCTGACCCCGCACCTGGGCTACGTCACGGACGACACGTATCGGATCTTCTTCACCCAGGTCGTCGAAGACATCGCCGCGTGGATGGCGGGGGAGCCGGTTCGCACCCTGAAGTGACGCGCAGGAAGACAGAACTGCGTCAGCTGAATAACCACTCATGCGAGAGCCGCTGACGACGAAGCCGCCGCTGACGACGAAGCCGCCGGAGAGAAGATTCTCTCCGGCGGCTTCTCAGTCTCTTGAGCGATGAAGTCTCACATCGCTGAAGAATCTGTCAGGCTCAGTTCACCTCGGCGGGGTCGCCGGACACGCGACCGCCGTTTTCCAGCGCATCGATGGATGCCATCTCAGCATCGGTGAGTTCGAAGTCGAAGACGTCGAAGTTCTGGCCCATACGGTCACGGTTGTTCGACTTCGGGAAGACGACGTGACCCTTCTGCAGGTGCCAGCGGATGATGGCCTGTGCCCAGGACTTGTCGTGGCCTGCGGCGATCTCTCCGATGACCGTGTTCGCATAGTCGACCTGGCCCTGGCCGAGTGGACCCCAGGCTTCGATCTTGATGTCGTTCTTCTCAAGCAGCGGACGGGTCTCGATCTGCTGGAACTGCGGGTGGCATTCGATCTGGTCGACGGCCGGGATGATGCCGGTGTCGAGGATCTCGGGCAGGTAGCGGTGGTCGAAGTTCGACACACCGATCGAGGTGGTCAGGCCCTCATCGCGGTAGGAAGGGAAGGCCTCCCAAGTCTCGACCGAGTTGTTGTTCTTCGGTGTCGGCCAGTGGATGAGGTAGAGGTCGACATGGTCGAGTCCCAGCTTCTCCAGGCTCTCGCCCAGGGCGCGCTTCGATTCGTCGGCACCGTGGCGGTCATTCCACAGCTTCGTGGTGACGAAGAGTTCATCGCGGGCGATGCCGGACTTGGCGATCGCGCGGCCGACACCCTCCTCATTGCCATAGATGGCAGCTGTGTCGATGTGGCGGTAGCCGACCTCGAGAGCGTCGGTGACGATGCGCTCGGTCTCCTCGGGATCGACCTTGAAGACGCCGAAGCCCAGCTGGGGAATGGTCTTGCCGTCATTGAGTGTGAGTGTGGGAACCGTCAAGGTGCCGCCTTTCGTCACGGGTGAATGGTCTGATGTGTCGCAAGCGAAGGGCACCACGGTGGTGGTGCCCCTCCGTACCTACAACGCGGCGACCACAGAGTTGTATTCCCAGTTGCCAGGTGCGGTCCTCAGACAAGAAGCCCGAGCAACCTATCAACATGAGCGCTGGTCAAGGATCCGGACCGGGCGTGACGAGACTGCCACAGCAGGAATGCCTCGGGTGAGTGAAACACGGTTAGATTGGGACGATGCGCACCACACCTTCTGCACACAGAATCACTCTGGTCGCGATCACCCTCGCAGCGTTGATCATCGGACTGTCAGGGTGCATCGGTCGGGCAGACCTCAGCGACCGTGCAGACGAGATCGAGGCTGCGCTCTCCGCACTGCCCGGAGTCGAAAAGATCAGTGGCGAATATCAGAACGGCTTCGATTCAGGCCGGCGGCTTGTCTACAGGGTAGATATGGCACCTGGAGCGACCGACGGCGACCTGGTCAACGTGGCAGAGACTCTCAACAGTGAAGCCGGGGACGACTTCGTCAACTTTGAGCGAGATCTGACGTTGAGGTTGCCCCACATTTCTGTCGCACTCAACGGCAAACCAGACATCGGCCAGCTGAGGCAGCAATTGCCGCGACTGAGGAGCCTGACGTCAGCGCTGAGCGCAGAGACGCTGAGCTGGGAGGCCAACAACGACAATGATCTCGACGATTCGCTGACGATCCGGGATAGCGATGGGGACGCTTTCACCGTGCTGTCCGCTGTCAGAGATGTGTTCGGGTCGCAACAGATGCGAGTCAATTATGGAAACTCCGGGACCTCGGCATGGGAGGTGGAGTTTCCCTATTCTCTGCAGGCACAGAACACACTGGCTGCCGCGCTTCATTCGGGCACCAGGGAGATGAACAAGATCGAGATCGATGATGACCATGTGACCTTTGCCTCCGCGCGTCTCACCACCGAGGCGAATGCCACGACGAAGCTCACGACGCTCATCGATCAGATCAATGGCGGCACGTCAGAGCCATGGAGATTTACCTGGTTGGCGGAGCAGCCCGGCGGACGTCAGAACAATAAGACGCCGGGAGGAACGGTGAGCGTTGGTGCCTGCACCTATGACATGAAGAGCAACAGTGAACGGGAACCGGCACGCTTCCTGACGTCGAATGCGCTGAAGATTCAGGACACATTGCGCGCGAAATACGATACCTGCCCCTAGCCGACGCTTCCTGGCCAGTGATGTGTTTCAGCCTGGCAGAGTGCAGGGCAGCTGAAGTTTCGTCATTGCCGATTCAGCTGCTGAGGATCAATCTGCGAAGACGGTGTGCACATCCCCGGTCAGCGACCGACCGCTGAGAGCTGTGAGCTCGAGAACGACTGCCGAGCCGACCACTTCTGCGCCGAGCTCCTTCACGAGAGCCTGCGCAGCAGATAGGGTGCCGCCCGTGGCCAGGATGTCGTCGACGAGGAGGACGCGCTCGCCCTCTTTGAGCACATCGGGGCCTTCGATCGTTGCTGTCCCGTATTCGAGTGAGTACGACACTGCTGCTGCCGGGCGGGGGAGTTTGCCTGCTTTGCGGATCGGCAGAATGCCCACACCGGTCATCGCCGCGATCGTTCCGGCGAAGAGGAAGCCGCGAGCCTCCAGGCCGCCGACGATATCGAACTGTCCCTCAAAGGGCGCGATGAGCGCCTCGGTGACGGCACGCAGCGCGGGACCGTCAGCAATCAGTGGTGAGATATCGCGAAAGTTCACTCCCGGCTGGGGGTAGTCGGGAATCGAAGTGATCAGGGTCTGTGCGCGTTCAAGATCGGTATTCGTCACGGGTCAACGATACTCGGTGGGCAGGTCACCACGGCGAGTGCATCATCCACGATTGGAGTCGGACGTGTTGAGGGCTGTTCACGTGGGCACTGCGACGATGGCGTCACCGTCTCGGGGCACGGGCTCTACCGGGGCACGGGCTCTACCGGGACACTGCGTCAGCCGATTGCTCAGCTGTTGCCTCCAACTTTGCCCGATACCTTCTGCGCCGGAGAACCCAACCGATCGTCCCGCCGATCAATGCGCCGACGAATATTGAGACTGCGGTGCCATCAGAATTGGAAAAATCGACGTGCCACGACCACATCAGCAGAGGATGCCCAAAAGTTGCATCGAATGCGATGAGACCAGAGATCGCCACGATGATCAGAACATCGAGAACGAGGCCCAGCACTGAAGTCTCCTTGCGGGCGACGTCAGACTGCCAATAGAGATCGACCCCGCGTTTGCGGGCATAGCGCCTCGCCACCGCGCCGGGAAGCACTACCACCAGTGCCACGGCAATTGCGGTCCTCCCTACGGGCTACAGCGGCGCTCAAATGGCAACTTGTGTTGTCCCGGGACTAGGGAGATCGAACTCTTGAAGTCAAGACTGAGGCCCGCGACCGCAGCCGTCCTACGCCAGCGAGTCCCGCCACGCCTTGTGGAGTTGGGCGAACTTGCCTGCCCCAGAGATCAGCTCATCCGGTGTGCCGTCCTCGATGATGCGCCCGGCATCCATGACGAGGACACGGTCGGCGATCTCCACAGTCGACAGCCGGTGGGCAATGATGATCGCGGTCCGGCCTTCGAGGACTGTCGCCAGCGCCTTCTGCACCAGCCGTTCGGAGGGAATGTCGAGGTGGGCGGTCGCCTCGTCGAGGACGACGATGTCCGGGTTCGCCAAGAACACGCGGGCGAAGGACACGAGCTGGCGCTGTCCCGAACTCAGTCGACCGCCGCGCTTCTTGACATCCGTCTCGTAGCCGTCGGGCAGATTGCGGATATAGGGATCCAGGCCGACGGCCGTGGCCGCGGCGAGTACCTCGTCATCACCGGCATCGGGATTGCCGATCCTGATGTTGTCCGCAATCGTGCCCGCGAACAGGAACGACTCCTGGGTGACCATGACCACGCTCTGACGCAGCTGAGCATCGTCAAGATCACGCAGATCCACCTCGTCGATGGTGATCCGACCTTCGCTGGGATCGTAGAACCGCGTGACCAGCTTGACCAGGGTCGACTTGCCCGCCCCGGTGGCGCCGACGAGCGCCACGATCTCTCCTGCGGGGATGCGCAGGTCGAACCGGGGGAGGACATCGGGGCCGTCGCCGTAGGAGAAGCGGACATGGTTGAGGTCGATCGAGCGCCCGCTGGGTGCTTGAGCCGATCCCTCCGCCGAGGCGTGCGCTGACTGGCCGGAGGCATGCGCGGGCAGGGTCTTCGGTGCGTCCGGGGGAACCACCTCGGGGTCGGTGTCGAGGACTGCCGCGATCTTCTCCAGCGCCGCCGAGGCGGACTGATAGAGGTTGAACGCCTGCACGAGTTCGTCGAGCGGGCCGTAGAACCGGCGCAGATAGAGGATGAACGCAGCCAGGACGCCGATCTGCGTCCAGCCCTCGATGACGAGCCAGGCGCCGACGACGATGATCACGGTCTGCGTGACGTTGCCGACCAGCCGGGTCCAGCCGGCGAAGCGCGCGACTCCGCGCAGCGCGTCGGTATTCGCGTCCCGGTACTGGGTGTCCTCGGTGCGCAGAGTGTTCCGTCGGTCGGGCTGCCTGCGGTAGGCCTGGACGGCGCGAATGCCGCCCATGGTCTCGACGAAGTGGACGATGACTTTCGCGATCGAGGTCCGCGTGCGCCGGTAGGCATTGCGCTGGGAGGTGTGCGCGGCCTTCGTAATGAAGAACAGAGGAATGAACCCGGCGAAGACGATGAGCGCCAGTGGCACGTCGAGGACGACGAGGGTCACGGCGATGAAGACCATCTGCAGCAGCGCCAGCGCCGTGTCGAAGAGCGAATACGACAGGAACTGCTGGACCGACTCCATGTCCGAGGTCTGCCGCGACACCAGCCGACCGGATGTCGACTTCTCGTGATAGCTGAGGTCGAGCCATTGGATGTGGGTGAATACTCGGGCCCGCAGCGCATAGATGATCTTCTGCGCCGTGATGCCCACGAGCCTCGTCGAGGTGAAGGCGAACACCGCCGATGCCACCGCTGATGCGATGAACAGCACCACCGCCCGCAGCAGCGGCCCGGTGTCGCCGGCGACCGCGCGTGGGACCCCGTTGTCGAGGGCATCGGCAATGAAGATCGGGCCGATGACCAGCGCGGCCGCGGTGAGGATGACGATGACGAGCAGGAAGATCGACATGGCCATGTGCGGCCTGACTAAGGAGAACAGGAGCGATCGAGCTTTTTTGGCGATGTCGTCGGGCAGCTGTTCGACCTCGTCGTCGCGATCGAGACGTGGGATGCTCATTCCTCTCCTCCTCTCGTTGTCGTTGCGCTGCCCACGGTGGCGCTCGCCCCCATGAGTTCGCGGTAGAGCGCCGAGGTCTCAAGCAGCTCGTCATGCGTGCCGCGGGCTGCGATGCGGCCCTCATCGAGGACGGCGACGACATCAGCCAGTGCCGCAGTCGACGGTCGGTGGGCGATGATCAGGGTCGTCGAATCCGGCAGGATCTCCCGCAGCGCCCGCTGCACCCGATCCTCGGTGTCGACGTCGACTGCCGAGAGCGGATCATCGAGGACGAGGATGCGGGGTTCGCCGATGACGGCCCGGGCCAGGGCGAGACGTTGGCGCTGCCCACCGGAGAGCGACAGCCCCTGTTCGCCCACCTCGGTGTCCAGGCCCTCAGGCAGGCGGGAGACGAAGTCCTTTGCCGCGGCGATGTCGAGAGCAGCCCAGATCGCCTCGTCGTCGACGCCGGGGGAGCCCATGCCCACGTTCTCGGCCACCGAGGCGGAGAAGAGGATCGGGTCCTCAAAGGAGACGGACACGAGGTGGCGCAGCTCGTTGACGGGCAGGTCGCGGATGTCGGTGCCGTCGATGCGCACGGTCCCGCCCGTGACGTCTTGGAGTCGGGGGACGAGCGATGCCAGAGTCGTCTTGCCAGATCCGGTCGTTCCCACGAGCGCCAGAGTCTGACCCGGTTCGATGCGCAGGTCCAGACCGCTCAGCGTCTCCTGCTCTGTGTCCGCGAAGTGGAAGGAGACGTCGTCGAAGACGAGCTCACCGCGATACCGACCGACGTCAGGGTCGTCAGCGATCCCACCACTGGCATCGGTGATGTCCTGCCGAATGTCGATGACCTCCCAATAGCGGGCCGCCGCAGTCAGCGACATGAGCGCATCGGCGAGGAGGAATCCGAGCATCTCGATGGGCATGCGCAACACCATCGAGATCGTCACGCCGGCGACGACCGTGCCGATCGTCGTCCATCCCTGCACCACACCCCAGGTGCCGACTGCGACGATTGCCGCCTGCGCGAGAGTCGGTAGGAAGATGAGGAAGCTCCAGAACCACGAATCGAGCTTGGCTTTGCGGACCTCGAGTCCTTTGAACTTCGCCGACAGGAGGGAGAAGCGCTTCGCGGCCCAGGGGGAGCGGCCGAATGACTTGAGGATGCGGATGCCCTGGATCGACTCCTCGACCTCGGTTGTGATCTCACCGACCGTGTCCTGCGACAGCCGGGAGACCAGCCGGTAGTTCTTCTCGAAGATCGCCACGGATGCGATCGTCGGTACCGCCATCACGAGCATGATGAGCCCGAAGATCGGCTGGAGGACAGTGAGCATGATCGTGCCGACGACGATGACGATCGGAGTGACCATGAGGAAGGGGAGTCCGAACGCGAAGAAGCGCCGCAGCTGGGACAGGTCGTTGGTCGCGCGTGAGAGGAGCTGCCCCGACTCCCAGGAATCGTGGACGGCCACGGAGGTGTACTGCAGACGATCGAAGAGACGTGCGCGCCACACGATCTCCCAGTTCGACACCACAGGGGCAACGATCATCCGCCGCGCCCACATCGCGACCGCCTCGGCGATGCCGATGACGAGGACCCCGATGACCGGCCACCACAGGCCCGGCAGGTCGCGGTGGGCAATCGGTCCGTCGATGATGTAGCCGGTGATCAACGGCACAACGAGTTGGATCCCGTTGGCCATGAGAGTGAGGACGAGTACAAGGATGTACACGCCGATACGGGAGCGGAGATCGGGCCAGAATCGAAGAAGGGGACGCACGAATATCAACATTAGTCGTGTGGTGTGAGCTATTCCACGGTTACGGCAAACCAGCTTCCCTTTTCTCTGACTGCTGAAAATGACAGGCACCGCTGTATGCACAGGAGCACAGTCGACAACTCGTCATGTCGGCTGCCGCACAGAGGTCTCACCGCTGGTCCCAGCCAGCGAACCACCCAAGTCCCAAACTTCGAGACGATCTATTGCACCGTTTGACACCCCTGTGACGCGAGGTGAACTATTGAGGCATGACTCACCTTCTTGTCGTCGTTATTACCCAGCGCGCGGATCTTCCGTAGCCTGTCAACACGACATGTTCCGCGCGCCCCTACCGAAACCGGAGGGGCTTTTTTAATGCGGAGACGAAGAAGGATCACTAGGAAGGAATTGAACGATGGCAGCCACGCCCTCGGCCCAGTCAGCGGCCACCGGTACCGCGCCCAGCGCAGCTCCGGTCACCGCGACCCCGTCCAGCATTCGACGCAATTCGACCCCTGAGGTCCTCACCGGCGCGCAGGCGATCGTTCGCAGCCTCGAGCTCCTTGAGGTCGAGACGGTCTTCGGCCTTCCCGGCGGCACCATTCTTCCGACCTACGATCCGCTGTTCGAGACCGACAAGATCCGCCATATCCTCGTTCGGCACGAGCAGGGCGCAGGCCACGCGGCCGAAGGCTACGCGGTCGCCTCGGGCAAGCTGGGCGTGTGCATCGCGACCTCCGGGCCGGGTGCCACGAACCTCATCACGGCGCTCGCCGACGCGCATATGGACTCAGTGCCGGTGCTCGCGATCACCGGGCAGCAGAGCTCGAAGCTGCTGGGCACCGACGCCTTCCAAGAGGCTGACATCGTCGGCATGACGATGCCGGTGACCAAGCACAGCTTCCTCGTGACCAAGCCCGAGGACATCCCGGAGGCGATCCTCAACGCTCATCACATTGCGACGACAGGGCGTCCCGGACCGGTGCTCGTCGACGTCACGAAGGACGCGCAGACGGGTACGGCTCCGTTCGTGTGGCCCGAGGAGCCTCAGCTGCTGGGCTACCGCCCCATCCTCAAGCCCCATGCCAAACAGATCCGTGAGGCGGCTCGACTCATCTCCGAGGCGCAGCGCCCGGTGTTCTACATCGGCGGCGGTGTCATCCGCTCGCAGGCGGAGAAGGAACTGCTCAAACTCGCCGAGGCGACCAACATTCCCGTGGCCACGACCCTGATGGCGCGGGGTGCGTTCCCCGACTCGAATCCGCTGCACCTCGGGATGCCGGGAATGCACGGCAGTGTGCCCGCGGTGACCGCATTCCAGAAGTCCGACCTCCTCATCGCGATCGGTGCCCGCTTCGACGATCGGGTGACGGGCAACCTCGATTCGTTCGCCCCGAACGCGCAGGTCATCCACGCCGACATCGACCCGGCGGAGATCGGGAAGAACCGTGAGGTCGAGGTCGCCATCGTCGGCGACGCCCGAGAAGTCCTCGCCGAGATGCTCACCGAGTTGCGCAACAAGTTCCCCAAGGCTCTCGAGCGTCAGCGCGAACCCTGGTGGCGCTACCTCAACCGGTTGAAGACGACGTATCCGCTGGGCTACGACAAACATGGCGAGCTCTGCGATCCGCAGTACGTGATCTCCCGCATCTCAGCGTTGACCGGCCCCGAGGCGGTTTACGCCTCTGGTGTGGGACAGCACCAGATGTGGGCCGCGCAGTTCCTCGAGTTCGAACGCCCCAAGTCGTGGCTGAACTCGGGCGGACTGGGCACCATGGGCTATTCGGTGCCTGCGGCCATGGGCGCAAAGGTCGCCGAGCCCGACCGTGTGGTCTGGGCGATCGACGGTGACGGCTGCTTCCAGATGACCAATCAGGAGCTCGCCACGTGCGCGCTCAACGACATTCCGATCAAGGTCGCGATCATCAACAACTCGTCCTTGGGCATGGTCCGCCAGTGGCAGACCCTGTTCTACGACGGCCGGTACTCCAACACCGACCTCAACACGGGACACGAGACGATCCGGATCCCGGACTTCGTCAAGCTCGCTGAGGCGTACGGCTGCCTCGCACTGCGGGTAGACAGCAATGAAGACGTCGATGCGGCGATCAAGACCGCGCTCGAGACCAATGACCGCCCTGTTGTCCTCGACTTCACGGTCCCGCCTGACGCGATGGTGTGGCCGATGGTCGCCGCCGGCGTCTCCAACGACGAGATCGAATACGCCCGAGGCATCCGCCCGGAGTTCGACGGTGAGGGCGATGAGCAGGCCGAAGGCCGGATCGCCGAAGCAGGAACGGAAGAAGACGGCACGGTTCGCTCCGTGGCTCAGATCGAAGGAGGCCTGGAATGAACAGCCGGCACACACTCTCAGTCCTGGTCGAGAACAAGCCGGGCGTGCTGACCCGCTTCACCGGCCTCATCGCCCGCCGTGGCTTCAACATCCACAGCCTCGCCGTCGGTGTGACCGAGCATGATGAGCTGTCGCGCATCACGGTCGTCGTCGACGTCGAGGACGTGCCGCTCGAGCAGGTGACCAAGCAGTTGAACAAGCTCGTCAACGTCATCAAGATCGTCGAGCTCGAGCCTGCTTCCTCGGTGCGCCGGGCTCACATCATCTACAAGGTCAAGGCCAACGCTGCGACCCGGCCGCAGGTCGCAGCCGCGGTGGAGATGTTCCGCGGCAAGATCGTTGACGTCTCACCCGACTCTGTCTGCATCGAAGTGACCGGTGAGCTGGGCAAGGTCGAGGCTCTGCGGGACGTGCTCGAGCCTTTCGGGATCAAGGAAATCGTCCAGTCGGGAACCGTGGCCATCGGCCGCGGCTCGAAGTCGATCACCGACAGGGCCCTGCGGAGCTGAAGGGCTCTGCGGAGCTGGCGTCCTCACGTTCCACTTCGTGGAACGCCTTCCATCTCAATAAATGAACACCAGTACCGAACTGTGAAACAATGGGGGAGTACCCCACACCTTTTGAAGGAGCATGAATTATGGCAGCAGAACGCTATTACGATGACGACGCAGACTTGTCCGTCATCCAGGGCACGAAGGTCGCCGTCGTCGGTTACGGCAGCCAGGGCCACGCACACGCACTGAGCCTGCGCGACTCCGGCGTCGAGGTCCGCATCGGCCTCAAGGAAGGCTCCGCCAGCCGCGACAAGGCCTCGGCAGAAGGCCTCGAAGTCGGCACCCCGGCCGAGGTTGCCGAGTGGGCCGACCTCGTCGTGATCCTCGCTCCGGACCAGGTCCAGGCCGAGATCTACAACGCTGAGATCGCACCGAACCTCAAGCCCGGCAACGCGCTGCTCTTTGCTCACGGCTTCAACATCCGCTTCGACTACATCCAGGCACCAGACGGCGTCGACGTCATCATGGTCGCCCCGAAGGGTCCCGGCCACGTCGTGCGTCGCGAATACGTCGACGGCCGTGGCGTGCCCGTCCTCGTGGCTGTCGAGGCTGACGCCTCGGGCAAGGCCTGGGACCTCGTGCTCTCCTACGCCAAGGGAATCGGCGGCCTGCGTGCCGGCGGCATCAAGACGACCTTCACCGAAGAGACCGAATCCGATCTCTTCGGCGAGCAGACCGTCCTCTGCGGCGGCGTCTCCCACCTCGTGCAGTACGGCTTCGAGGTTCTCACCGAGGCCGGCTACCAGCCCGAGATCGCCTACTTCGAGGTTCTCCACGAGCTCAAGCTCATCGTGGACCTCATGGTCGAAGGCGGAATCGCCAAGCAGCGTTGGTCGATCTCCGACACCGCCGAATACGGCGACTACGTCTCCGGCCCGCGCGTCATCACTCCGGACGTCAAGAAGAACATGGAAGACGTCCTCGCGGACATCCAGAACGGCAAGTTTGCCGAGCGCTTCATGAACGACCAGAAGAACGGCGCTGCGGAGTTCAAGGAACTGCGTTCGAAGGAAGAGACACACCCAATCGAGACCACCGGCCGCGAACTACGCAAGATGTTCGCATGGCTCAAGGACTCGGACGACGACTACACCGAGGGCACTGCCGCTCGCTGATCAGTCTCTGATCAATCTCTGAGCAGAGAAAGGAGCCCCGGAAGCCAGTCGGCTTCCGGGGCTCCTTCGTGTAGGTGCGGCCGTGAGGCGGTCTCAGGTGGTGCGCTTGAGCCTCATGCGGCGAGTCTGGCGGCGCGGCGTGCTGCCTGGATCTCCGGGTCGGGCACTGGTGCAGAGTCGATGAGCTCCCGCGTGTAGGCCTGGCTAGGATGCGCGAGCACCTGAGAACTTGGTCCCTGCTCGACGATCGCCCCGTGCTGCAGAACGACGACGGTCGAGGCGAGCTGCTCGATGACTGCGAGATCGTGGCTGATGAACAGGCACGCGAACTCGTGGACCTCATGGAGCTCGGCCAAGAGACGGAGAACTCCCCGCTGAACGGAGACGTCCAGGGCTGACGTGGGCTCATCGGCGATGAGCAGCTTCGGGTCCAGCGCAAGAGCTCGGGCGATCGCGACGCGCTGACGCTGTCCGCCCGAGAGCTCATGCGGATACCGCTGTGCGAAGTTCTCAGGCAGGCGCAC
Organism: Brevibacterium sp. ZH18; assembly: GCF_022748595.1. GTDB lineage: Bacteria > Actinomycetota > Actinomycetes > Actinomycetales > Brevibacteriaceae > Brevibacterium. The sequence continues at coordinate 19,369 of NZ_JALDSX010000006.1, forward strand.
ATCGCCGAGGAGCGCCTTTACCCGAGCTTCGATGTCGCGACGTCCGCGATCGGTGTGCACGCGCATCGGCTCGGCGATCTGTGCACCGACTGACCGGCGCGGGTTGAGCGATCCGCGCGGGTCCTGGAACACGACGCCGATCTCCGAGCGCAGTCTCCGCTGCGCTCGCGTCGGGCGTGTGCTCACGAGACCACCGTCGACGAATGCCTGGCCGGATGTCAGTCGCTGGCCTCCGGTGAGGACGTTGGCGATCGTCGACTTGCCCGAACCGGATTCGCCGACCAGACCTGTGATCGACCCGGCAGGGATGGCGAGATCGACCGAATCCATCGCAGTGACCTGCCGTCCCGAGCTGCGATGAACGACGGTGGCGGCCCTGAGTTCTGCGGCCAGAGCGGCGGGCACGGCAGCAGGTGACGATGAAGCTCCCGCCGAGCCATTCGACTGCTGCTCAGTCGAGCGCGGACGATCGGCCACCTCGGCGGATGAGGCCTCGACGACCGCATTCAGCCGGGGGACCGCGTCGAGGAGCTCACGCGTGTACTCGGACTTCGGATGATGGAAGATGTCGCGGACCGTGCCGGTCTCGACGATGCGTCCTGACTTCATCACCGCCACCCGGTCCGCGATATCGGCGACCACGCCCATGTCATGGGTGATGAGGAGCACCGCCTGTCCCTCATCGGTGGCCTGCTGTCGGAGCAGATCGAGGATCCCCGTCTGAACGGTGACGTCGAGAGCCGTCGTCGGCTCGTCGGCGAAGAGCACCTCGGGGGAGTTGATGGTCGCCAGTGCGATCATCGCCCGCTGCAGCTGCCCGCCGGAGAGCTCGTGCGGGTAGGCCCGCATGATCTGGTCTGGATTGTCCAGGCCCGACTTGAGCAGCTGCCGCCGCACTTGCGAGCCGATCGAACCGTCGGCGGAGGCGCTATGGGCACGGACCGCCTCGGCGATCTGGTGCCCGACGCGGAACATGGGATTGAACGCTCCCATCGGCTCCTGGAAGACGACGCCGATGCGTGCACCGCGAACCCGGCGCAGTGCCTTCGCCTCGAGACCGACGAGCTCCATGCTCGGATCCGCGTCTGCTCCGGCGAGATCCTCATCTGCTCCGGCGAGATGCGCGGAACCGGTCAGGCGCACGGACCCGGTCTGACCGGCAGAGCCGGCCAGACCGAGTGCCGCCAGTGCGGTCACCGACTTGCCCGAGCCCGACTCACCGACGAGGGCGAGGATCGAACCCGGCACGAGTTCGAGGGACACGCCCTCGGTGATGATCCGGGACCCGAAGGAGACCGAGTGATCCGAGAATTCGAGTGCTGCAGCAGTGTTCGCCATGGCTCAGCCCTTCAGCGAGGCCTTGAAGTAGACCGGGTAGGCGGGGAAGTCACCGATGATGAAATTCTCCACATTCGATCCGTGCAGGAAGGAATTCTTGTTATAGGTCAACGGCACCACCGGTGCATCTTCCATAATCCGCTTGTCGGCCTCGGCCCAGATCTTCTGTGCCTCTTCCGGTTTGACGGTTTCGGTCGCCTTCTTGATGAGCGCGTCGACCTCGTCGTTGGAGTAGCGGGAGATGTTGTAGTTGCCGTTGCCGATCTGCGAGGAGTCGAAGAGCGGCTGGATGTTGCCGTTGGCCGACGGGAAGTCCGGCTGCCACGAACTCAGAGCCAGATCGTAGTCGCCCTTGGCATCTGTGGCGTCAGCGGAGAACGTGTTCGTGTCCACGGACTTGATCGTCACCTTGACGTCGATGCGGGCCAGAGCCTCCTGGATCGCCTCGGCCTGCGCGACCGAAGTGGCATCGTTCTTCACCAGCAGCTTGAGCGTGCCCAGCTTGGCGCCCGACTCCTTGAGCAGGGACTTGGCCTTGTCGACGTCACCACTGGGATCGGCCTTATACAGGTTGAAGTCCTGATGTCCGGGAATTCCCGGAGTGATGAGCGTCGAAGCGTAATCGCCGGTGATCTCCCCACCGCCGGCGATGCGGTAGGTGTCCTTATTGACCGCATAGTTGATGGCCTGACGAACCTTCGTGTCGTCGAGGCCCTTGTGTTCGTTGTTCATCGCGAGATAGGACAGGGCGCCCGGGCCCGAGGTGACCAGGCGAGACTTCGCGCTCGGGTCGTTCTGCACCTGAGCCAGCTGAGAGGCCGGGACGAAGCTTGCGGAGAATCCGTTCTTCGCATCGCCGGAGTCGGAGATGAGTGCCTGGGCAGTCACCGAGGCATCCTGACCGAGCTTGAACACGACCTCATCGGGGCCTGCGGTGCGTACCGGGTCAGTCTTCTCGTCCCAATACTTGTTGCGTGTCAGCACGGCTTCGGAGCCGGACTTGTTGGACTTGACCTGGTACGGACCCGACGAAACCGGGTCGAGACCGTACTTGCCCGGATCGTCCTTGTCTTTGGGGACGGGGGAGAAGGCGGGCATCGAGGCGATCCAGGGGAAGTCGCCGAAGGCTGAGTTGAGATGGAAGACGATGGTCTTGTCATCGGGAGTCTCGACGGACTTCAGCTCGTCGCCCTTGAACGGACCTTTGTAGTCCGCGCCGCCCTTGAGCAGGGTCTTGTGGTAGCTCAGGCCGCCGGAAAGCTCAGTGGAGAAGGACCGTTCGATGCCGTATTTGATGTCCGCCGAGGTGATTGCCGAGCCGTCCTCATACTTGAGGCCGTTCTTGAGAGTGAATGTCCAGGTCTTGCCGTCATCGCTGATCTGGCCGGTGTCGGTGGCGAGGTCGGGAACGACCTTGCCCTCTTCCCCTGGCTTGATGTCCCACGTCGTCAGGCGACGATGGACGTAGGCCAGCGACGTGATCGCCAGACCCTGGCTCTTGCCCGGGTCGAAGTCGATGTCGGAGTCCTCGGAGAAGATGTTGAGGGTGCCGCCCTTGTGGGTCTCGCCCAGAGTGTTGGTGCTCTTGTCACCGTCGTTGTTGAGCTCCGGGTTGGCATTGCAACCGGTGAGGATGAGTCCCAAGGACAGTGTTGCCGCGATCAGTGCTGATCGTCTCATGGTGTGCCTTTCTCAAGCGTTCGAACCGGGGGCTGTGATGGTGGCCCGAAGGTTCGCTGTGTTCGTGTCTGTCGTGATGGTCCGATGTTGGTGTGGCTGCGCCGGTCGGCGCGTGCGCCCGTCGCGCGCGTGGAGGTGTGGGTCAGCGGCGGGCCCCGATTCGCGGGTCGAGGACCGAATAGCTGAGGTCTGCCAAGAGGTTCGCGATGATCACGATGGCTGCGGCGAAGAGAGTGACGCCGACGATGACCTGGATGTCGAGATTCGACACGGCCTCAAGCAGCAGCGTGCCGACACCGCCGAGGCCGAAGACCTTCTCCGTGATGACCGCACCGCCGAGCAGCCCGCCGATGTCGATCGCGAACAGCGTCGTCAAAGGCAGCACGAGGTTGCGCAGTCCGTGCTTGCCGATGACGATCGGTTCGCTCAATCCTTTGGCTCGGGCTGTGCGGATGTAGTCCTGGCTCATCACCTCGAGCATCTGCCCGCGGGTGAGCCGCGCATAGATCGCTCCGTTGGCGATGGCCAGGACGATCCAGGGGAGGATCAGATGGAAGGCCCACATCGCAGGGTTTTCGGTCAACGGCACGTATCCGCCGATGGGCAGGACATTGAGGGTGAACCCGAAGAGCAGGATGCCGAGGAGACCCAGCAGGTAGGTCGGCGCCGAGATTCCCGTGATGGCAGCACCCATGACCACACTGTCGGTGGCCGTCCCGCGTTTGAGGGCGGCGATGAGACCCGAGACGATTCCGCCGATGGCCCACAGGACTGCCGCTCCAAGAGTCAGCGAGATGGTTACCGGCAGACGGCTGAGGATGAGGGTCGTGACCGAGTCGCGGAGACGGAACGAGTACCCGAAGCACGGGGCGTCGCAGTGGATGGCTGCAGCACCGCTGCCGAAGTCGCGGCCGACGACGATTCCGCCGAGGAAGTCGAAGAGCTGCTTCCACCACGCCTGGTCGACGCCGAGGTACCGTTCGACCTCAGCGAGGCGGTCGGGTGAGCACGGCTTTCCACATGAGTACTGTGCGGGGTTGCTGGGCATGAGGTAGAAGATCGCGAAGCATGCGGCGGCGACGATGAAGAGCACGATGAGTGCCCCGAGCAGGCGGTAGGCGATGAACTTGGTGCGATTCACGGCTGTCCTCCTGCGCTCATCGGGTCGGCTGCTGCCGCGCTCTCGCTGCGGGCCTCAGCGGGGTCGAGCGCATCGCGGAGACCGTCGCCGAACATATTGAATCCCAGCGTCACGAGGAACAACGCCATGCCGGGGAAGATCAGGTACATCGGGTCGACTTGGACCCAGGAGATCGCATCTGAGATCGACCGACCCCACGACGGGGTGGGCGGATTGACACCGACCCCGAGGAAGGACAGGGCCGCCTCGGCGCCGATCTTGCCGGGAATCGACACTGTGGTGAAGACAATGATCGTGGCCAGGATGTTCGGGAAGATCTCGCGGACGATGATGCGCACGCTTCCGGTTCCCTGTGCCGCTGCTGCACGGACGAACCCGCGCTCTTTGAGCGAGAGTGTCTCGCTGCGCACGACGCGGGCGATCGAGGGCCACCCGAAGAAGCCGATGACGAGGATCAGGAGGAGTGTGCGGGGGACGCTCGCCGGAACAGTCGCAGACAGGGCGATTGCGAAGATGAGGAACGGGAAGCCGAAGATCACATCGGTCAGGCGGGACAGCAGACGATCTGCGAAGCCTCCGTAGAACCCGGCGACAAGGCCCACAATCACGCCGACGACGATCGACACGACAGTGGCGGCAAGACCGATCAGCAGGGACACCTGGGCGCCGTACGAGACGATCGCAAACAGGTCGCGACCAGTTCGCGGCTCGACACCGAACCAGTGCTGGGCGCTGATTCCCCCGAGAGGCCCGGCCGGTGCGGTGTCGGGCCCAAGCAGATCCGGGTTGTAGGCGAACGGACTGTTGCCGGTGAGTGCAGAGAAGACCGGAGCCAGAAGTGCGAGAAGGATGAAGACGACGACCAGGACGAGCCCGGTCATGGCTGCGCGCGAGCGCCGGAGCCGAGTCCAGACGCTGTCTCTGCGAGTGCGTTCTGCTGGAGCTCGTTCGGCAGGTCCTTGTGAGACTGCTGGCATCGCCATCCTTCGATTCTGTTCAACTGATCCGGCGCAGTGTGGTTGCAGTCAGGGTCGCTGAACTGCTCAACAATTATTGCTCCTGAACTCTTCCTGAGCAAAGTTGAAAATTTCTTTGGCAGCGAGGCTCGGTTGAGAAGACGGCGATCATTCTTTCGAATGAGAGCAGAATTACAGGTCGAGATCGAGAATGTGCTCAACCAAGGACGCCGGGATGCCGATCGGCGGTTGACGAGCCTCGCTCCTGTGGAATTCGTGGAACTTCCCTCTTTCCCCTCGTGACCGGGTGCAATGTGCGTGAGGTGAATTACTGTGGAGAACGTGACGAACTACAGATTCGAGAACTTCAAGCCCGCATTCGACGAGACGACCGGCGCGCCCGATGAGCGCACCCAGGGGTACTTCGCGTCGACGAGCGTCGGATTCCACGATGCCCGTTCGACAGACGACGCACTGAAGAACCGAGTGGAGCGTGCCATCGCCGATGGCCGGAACCTCACCGCCGTCTACGCCGACCAGGAGTACGAGCTCGCACTCGACTCCGCTGTGCCGGTTGCGACGTTCGCCTGGTTCGAGAAGCTCGTCAACGTCGGCGGCGGTCGACTGGTGCCCGGGCACCTGATCACGTGGGTGACAGTCCGACCGACTCATCGTAGGCGCGGACTGCTGCGGTCGATGATGACGACCGACCTCGCCGAGGCGAAGGCCGACGGATACCCGTTCGCGGCACTGACCGCTACCGAAGGTGGAATCTACTCCCGCTTCGGCTTCGGGGTCGCCACCTGGGCGCACTCGATCGAGGTCGACACCTCACCCGGATTCAAGATGGTCCATGAGCCCGACCGTCGCGTCGAGATGTGCCTGCCCAGCGAGCTGCGCGAACTGGCACCGAAGATCTACGGCCAGTTCATGCGGACCTCTCCCGGTGCGATGGAGCGCCAGCAGACCTATATCGAGCGGGCCACCGGAGCACTCAACACGGACACAGGGGAGGCGGATCGCGGTGTCCGCGCAGCCCTGCACTTCGACGAGTCCGGCGAGCCCGACGGCTACGTCTCCTACAAGTTCGCGGGCTGGTCGAAGAACCCGCCGACGATCGAACTCATCGACTTCGTCGCCGTCACCGACGCGGCGTACTCATCGCTGTGGTCGTTCCTCGCCGCCATCGACCTCTCGTCGCGAGTCACCTTCGGCGAATCCGCCGAAGACTCGCCGCTGCCGTGGCTGCTCACCGACTCCCGCCGGGTGCGGACGGTATCCACGGAAGACAACATCTGGATCCGGATTCTCGATGTCAAAAAGGCTCTCGAGGCCAGGCCCTGGTACGTGCCGGGCACGCTCGTCCTCGAGATCGATGACTCCCTTGATCTGGCCGGAGGCCGTTACACCATCACCTCCGACGGTGAGAACGCTGTTGTCGAAACCGCCTCGAATTCGGCTCAGGCCGATCTCAGCCTCGGCATCGCGGAACTCGGCTCCCTCTACTTCGGCGGGGCCGATCCGGTGATCCTGGCCCGAGCAGGTCGCATCGACGAAAACGTGCCGGGCGCCGCCGTGCGCGCCAGCTCGATGTTCAACCTGGGCCGCATGCCGTACTCGCCCAACGGGTTCTGAGGCTGATGCCTGAAGTGAGCCGAGACTCACTTCCCAGATTTTGAGACTTTGTGAAGGCATTCACGAAGTCTCATAAGATGGACGCGTCCCGGACGCAACAGGAGGAAATCAGTGCCCAAGCCCATCGTGCTCATCGCCGAAAAACTGTCACCGGCTACCATCGATGCCCTCGGAGGAGACTTCGAGGTCCGTCACACCGAAGGCGCTGACCGCTCCCAGCTTCTGGATGCCATCGTCGACGCCGATGCGATCCTCGTTCGCTCGGCGACCCAGGTCGATGCCGAAGCTATTTCTGCGGCCAAGAACCTCAAGGTCATTGCCCGCGCCGGAGTCGGACTCGACAATGTCGATGTCCCGGCTGCCACCTCGGCGGGTGTCATGGTCGTCAATGCGCCGACCTCGAACATCATCTCCGCAGCCGAGCTGACCATGGCCCACATCCTCGGGTCGGCCCGCTACTTCGGTGCAGGTAACACCTCGCTCAAGGCGGGGGAGTGGAAGCGCTCGAAGTACACGGGCGTCGAACTCTACGAGAAGACTCTGGGCATCGTCGGCCTCGGTCGCATCGGCGGACTCGTCGCCGAGCGCGCGAAGGCCTTCGGCATGCGCCTGGTCGGCTACGATCCCTACATCACCCAGGCGCGCGCGGCGCAGATGGGCGTCGAGGTCGTCGATCTGCCAGGACTGCTGGCTGTGTCCGACTTCGTCACCGTCCACATGCCCAAGACGCCTGAGACGGTCGGCATGATCAGCACCGAGGAATTCAAAGCCGCGAAGCCCGGTGCCCGCTTCATCAACGTCGCCCGCGGCGGAATCATCGACGAGGAGGCCCTCGCCGAGGCGATCTCCGCAGGTGAGGTCGGAGGCGCAGGCATCGACGTGTGGAGCACAGAACCGCCGGAGCACTCGGCACTCATGGATCTCGACGCCGTCAACGTCACGCCCCACCTCGGCGCCTCGACCGCCGAAGCACAGGAGAAGGCCGGTGTGGCCGTCGCGAAGTCGGTCCGCAAGGCTCTCGCCGGCGAGCTCGTCCCCGACGCGGTCAACGTGGCCGGTGGAGCAATCCACGAGGACGTGCGCCCGGGCATCCCGCTGGCCGAACGACTGGGACGCGTCGTCAATTCGCTCGCGAACGCCTCGGTCACCCATTTCAAGGTCGAGGTCAACGGTGAGATCGCGGACAAGGACGTCTCCGTCCTCAAGCTCTCCGCGCTCAAGGGCCTTTTCAAGGATGTCGTGTCCGACCAGGTCTCCTACGTCAACGCCCCGCTGCTGGCGGAGGAGCGCGGAATCGGCGTCGAGCTCGTCACCGATCCGTACTGCGAGTCGTTCCGCAACATCACTCGTTTGACGGCGACGACGAGCGAAGGGCAGCGGATCTCGGTCTCCGGCACGGTCACGGGCCCCAAGCTCGTGCAGAAGCTCACCGAGGTCAACGGCTTCGAACTCGAGATCGAGCTGACCGACAACCTGCTCATCTTCCGCTACGAGGACCGTCCGGGAATCATCGGTCAGCTGGGCCAGGCGCTCGGCGCGAATGAGATCAACATCGCCGGCATGCAGGTCTCGCCGTCGGCGACCGACAACGATGCGCTCTCGGTTCTGGCTGTCGATTCGGCAGTGTCCGACGAGGTCGTCAAGGCCGTCGCCGGAGCCGTCAACGCTTCGGCCTTCAGCGCCGTGTCACTGAGCGAGGACTGACAGCAGCTGCTTCGCAGATCGGAGACCCGTTCACCTCTCGAGATGAGGTGAGCGGGTCTTCATCGTCACTGCTGTCCACAGCTCGTCGGCCAGGACCGCCGCCGAGATGCCGATGAGGGCGCCGGCGATCGTGTCAGAAAGCCAGTGCACCTGCAGGCCGGTGCGCGACCACATCATCGTCAGGATCCACACGAGAGCGACGATCATCGACCAATGGAAGCGCAGCCTCGGCGGCTCCAGCGGTGGGGTGATCGCGGCGGGCAAGGGCTCGGCATGCGTGCCATCGGCTGAAATCGTCGGCGGTGCGGCGGCCAAGGGTGCTGCCGGCGACGCAGATGAGCTCGGGTCCATGCGCCCGGCCATCGTCGCCTGCTCCAGACGCATCATGTGCGATCGGGAGGCGATGAAGGCCAGGCCCATGGCCAGTGCGGCTGCGCCCATGGAGTGGCCGGAGGGATAGGAGTATCCCAGGGAGTCGAAGAGCTGATGACTCGGTCGAGCGCGGATGACCAGCGCCTTGAGAAGTTCGGACAGGCAGATCCCGACAAGCATGGCGGTGACAAGGAAACCGGCGGCACGGAATCGCCGGAGCAGCACGAATGCCGCCGCCAGAACCCCCGTGCAGATGGCGGCCCCTGCGCCTCCGCCCACCTCGGCGAGGACGACCGCGATCCAGTAGGGGACGGAGTCAGGGGTGAGGCCGACGAGGTTCAGCCAGTCTTGATCGAGAGTGGTGGGCCCATGAACGTCCATCCGCAGCCACATCCCGAAGGCGGCCACGAGAAGGATCGCAGGAACGGTCGCCCAGAGGAGCCATGCAGGCTGACGAACCGACATTGCTGCGGCTCAGGCGTTCCAGAGGCCGTAGGTGTCGGCGAGGGATGCGATCTTCTTCGCTCGCGCCAGACGCGGCAGGTAGGAGCCGTCGGTGATCTCGGATCCGCCCTCGGCGGCCTCGAGCATCTGGCGTGCCCAATCTCGCTCGTCCTCGCTGGGACTCATCGAATGGTTGAGCGCATTGACCTGGTCGACGTTGAGGACGAGCTTGCCGGTCATACCCATCATGTGGGTGATCTCAGCGTCCTTGCGGACCTGGTCGTCGCTGGCCTCGGCACCGGAGGGGCCGTCGATTGCGCCGGGCAGACCGCCCATGCGCGAGGCGATGGTGAGGCGGGAGCGGGCATAGGCCAGGGCCATCGGATCTCCGGAGAAGCCGGTGTCCTTGCGGAAGTCATTGGTGCCGAACGCGAGACGGAAGGTTCCCGGCGCCTCGGCGATCTTGGTGGCGTTCTCGACTCCGTGGGCGGATTCGAGCAGCGCGATGACCGGCAGGCCGGCCTTGGCCCGCATGGCGGTGTACGAGACCTGCTCGGGACGTTCGGTCTCCGGCAGCATCACTCCGCGCAGGCCGGGGAGCATGGCGATGGCGGCAAGGTCGTCGTCCCAGAACTCTGAGTCCATCTTGTTGATGCGGACCCAGGCCGACATGCCGCCTTCGAGTGCGCGAACGACATTGTCGCGGGCGCCGAGCTTCTTGTCGTCAGCGACTGAGGCCTCGAGGTCGAAGATGACGGAATCCGCTTCCGAGGCCTGAGCTGGAGCGAAGATCTCCTCCTTGGCGGCGTTGACCAGCAGCCACGAACGGGAGAGCTTGGCGGGGAGGGAGGCGGCTCGGCGATTACGGATCGTATCTGTCAATGATCGACTTTCTTTCGGGGTTCGGAGTGTTGATCCCATTTTCGCCCTTCGCGCCCGGAATTTGTACCCGGGGACGAAGATTGAGACGTGAGGTTGTGCACAGCGGCACCCGGCGTCCGGACCACGCTCAAGTCGTCCGAATAGTAGGACGGCCTAGTTGAATGGTGAGATGAGTTCTACCCTGTGACCATGAAGTTTTCAATTGCGGTCATGCCCGGAGACGGAATCGGCAACGAGGTCGTCCCCGAAGGTCTCAAGGTTCTCAAGCGCGCCATCGAGGTGTCAGGGGAGCCTGTCGAACTCGAGCTCACGGACTATGAAGTCGGCGCGAAGCGCTGGCATGAGACAGGTGAGACGCTCACCGACGATGAGCTGGAATCGCTGCGTTCGCACGATGCCATCTTCTTCGGTGCCTGCGGCGACCCGAGTGTGCCCTCGGGTGTCCTCGAGCGCGGTGTGATCCTCAAGATGCGTTTCGGCCTGAGCCACGCAGTCAACCTGCGTCCCTCGAAGCTCTTCGCCGGAGTCACCAGCCCGCTGGCCAATCCTGGAGAGATCGACTTCGTCGTCGTCCGCGAAGGCACTGAAGGCTCCTACACCGGGATGGGCGGCTCCGTCCGCACCGATACGCCCCACGAAGTTGCGACCGAGGTCTCGATCAACACCTGGTACGGCGTGGAGCGCGCGGTCCGGGATGCGTTCGAGCGTGCACAGGCCAGGAATAAGAAGCTCACCTACGTCCATAAGCACAACGTCATGGTCCACGCGGGCCACCTGTGGCGTCGCGTCGTCGAGAAGGTCGGCGCCGAGTATCCAGAGGTGACATTCAACTACGAGCACACGGACGCGTGCACGATCTACATGGTCACCGACCCGGGCCGCTATGACGTCATCGTCACCGACAACCTCTTCGGTGACATCCTCACCGATCTGGCTGCGGCTGTCACCGGCGGCATCGGTCTGGCCGCCTCGGGCAACCTCAACGTCGAAGGCACGGGGCCGAGCCTGTTCGAGCCGATCCACGGATCAGCCCCGGACATCGCCGGTCAGCAGATCGCCGATCCGACTGCGTCGATCCTCTCCGGCGCGCTGATGGCCTCCCATCTCGGACTCGATGTCGTGGCGAAGTCGATCGAGACTGCGGTCGAGGCAGACCTGGCCGACCGTGACGGAACCAAGCGTTCCACCGCCGAGGTGGGGGACGCGATCGCGGCTCGCCTGGGCTGAGTCGATCTGCAGAGGCCGAGGTCGGGCACGACCACCTCGGCGGAATCATGGTTCACTCCCCGTTCGGCAGGGCAGGAATCTCGCCTTGTTCGAGCGGACAGGGACATCACCCCGGTGCGACGTGCGCCGGGGTGATGGACTACCCTGACAGTGTTACTCATCACAAATGAGAAAAGAGTTCTGATGACTAAGTTTGCCGTTCTCAAGAATGTCCAGCCGCAACCCGAGCTGGTGCGAGAGAACATCAAGAAGGACCCCGGGTTCGGGCTCTACTTCACCGACCACATGGCCCACGTCAGGTACACCCTCGACGATGGTTGGCACGCTCACGAGGTGAAGCCGTACGGCCCGCTCGTGCTCGATCCTGCTGCTGCAGTGTTCCATTACGCGCAGGAGATCTTCGAGGGCATGAAGGTCTACCGCCATGCAGACGGCTCCGTGTGGACCTTCCGTCCCGAGCGCAACGCCGCGCGCATCAACAAGTCCGCCGAGCGTCTTGCACTGCCGCAGATCTCGGAAGAAGACTTCATCGAGTCGATCAAGTCTCTGGTCGCACTCGATCAGCAGTGGGTCCCCGCGCCGGAATCCGAAGCCGATGAGTCGAGCCTGTACCTGCGGCCGTTCATGATCGCCACAGAGCGATTCCTGGGCGTGCGGTCCAGCCATGAGGTCGACTACTACGTCATCGCCAGCCCCGCCGGCCCGTACTTCTCCGGCGGCATCAAGCCCGTCTCGATCTGGCTGTCGCAGAACTTCAACCGCGCTGGTGCCGGCGGCACCGGCTTCGCCAAGTGCGGCGGCAACTATGCAGGCTCGTTGGCAGCGCAGAACGAAGCTGCAGCCCAGGGCTGCCAGCAGGTGCTGTTCACTGATGCCGCAGAGAACAAATACATCGATGAACTCGGCGGCATGAACCTCATGCTCGTGACCAAGGACGGCCAGCTGCTCACTCCGCAGCTTGGTGATTCCATCCTCGATGGCGTCACTCGCCGGTCCCTGCTTGAGCTCGCACCGCAGCTGGGCCTCGAGCCGGTAGAACGCAAGATCACCGTCGAGGAATGGCGCGAGGGTGCTGCCAACGGCGACATCGTCGAGGCCTTCGCCTGCGGCACTGCTGCAGTCGTGACTCCGATCGGCCGTGTCGTCAGCCCCGACTTCACGATCGATCACGGTGAAGAGCCGGGAGAGAAGACCATGGAGTTCCGCAAGACTCTGCTCGACATCCAGTACGGTCGCGCCGAGGACAAGAACAACTGGATGGTTCGTCTGGCCTGATTCGCGGCTCTGCCGTTGTACGGCGCGGCTGCTGTGCACGGCCCGTTGCCGTGAAGCGGCATCTCGATCACGTCATCGGCCGGTGTCCGTCGCTCTCCTCTCAGGAGGCGACGGGCACCGGTCTTCTTGTATGTCGTACGGGTCCTCGCGGTTTTACTCAGTTGTGCGTTAAATGTTGTAGTGTGACCACGTGCCTACAACCACCTCGGCGTCCGTGCCGACCGCCTCCGACGTCATCGCCAATCTCCCGTGGAAGTGGGGGACTCAGGGCGCCATCTTCATCATCGGCGGACTGGGCTTCATGTTCGATGCCTGGGACGTGGCGCTCAACGGTTTCCTTATTCCGCTGCTCAGCGATTACTGGGATCTGAGCGTCGGACAAGCCGCCTGGATCGCCACGGCAAACCTCATCGGGATGGCGCTCGGCGCGTTCATCTGGGGCGGTATCGCCGACGTCATCGGACGCAAGAAGGCCTTCACTCTCACACTCCTGTTCTTTGCGATCTTCACCGTCGCCGGAGCCTTCTCTCCAGCATTCGGATGGTTCATCCTCTTCCGCTTCCTGGCCGGATTCGGGCTGGGTGGCTGCATCCCCGTCGACTACGCGCTCGTCGGCGAGTTCACTCCCAGCAAATACCGAGGACGAGTCCTGACCGCGATGGACGGGTGGTGGCCCATCGGTGCGTCGCTGTGCGCATTCGTCTCCGCAGCGCTGCTGGGTGTCGGGGATTGGCGCCTCATCATGCTCGTGATGATTGTTCCGGCGCTGCTGACAGTTGCAGTGCGCTTCGGAATCCCTGAATCTCCTCTCTTCCTCGCCTCGGTGGGACGTTACGACGAGGCCGACGCCGTCATCGAGAAGCTCGTCAAGCGCACCGGCGCCGAGGTGACCACGTGGACTCATGAAGAGCGTGGTCACGACGAGCGCGGTTCGGTTCCCGCCTCCGTGAGCAAGCAGCTCCGAGCCGGCAGTGGGCAGCTAGTGCAGCTGTGGCAATACTCGGCAAAGACGACGCTCGTCTCATGGGTGCTCTTCGTGTCCGTCCTCCTTGTCTACTACGCGGCACTGACATGGCTGCCCGGCATCCTCAAGAAGCAGGGGATGGCGGACCAGACGGCGTTCATGGTCACGGGGTCGATGACGGCGGTGGGCATCCTCGGTGTGATCGTGTCCGCCATGATCGTCGAACGCTTCGGACGCAAATGGGTGCTGGGAGTCACCTCGGTGCTGTCAGCAGTTCTGCTCGTCGGCACCGCTGTCTTCATCGAAGCGTCGGGTGCAGAGCTGACGTTCGCGGCGAAAGCCAGCATCATCGGCTTCGGATTCGTCGTGCAGATCGCCATTCCCACCCTCTACACGTATGTCTCTGAGCTGTACCCGACACGTCTGCGGGGCTCCGGCTTCGGATGGGCGTCAGCTGCCTCCAGGGTGGCGACCGGTGTGGCCCCGCTCGTGTTCGGTGCGTTCATGTGGCCAGTGCTCGGGCTGACTCTGACGTTCGCCCTCACCGGACTGCTGGTCGTCGTCGCCGTGATTCTGATGGGATTCCTCGCGAGAGAGACGGCTGGCGAGAAGCTGAGCTGACCGAAGAGTGTTTCTCTGGAGTCTGTGCGCTTCCTAAGCCGAACTCCCACCGGCTTTTCCACTTTGCACTCGGATATGTGCCACTGACCTGGACTGATATAGCTCAAGAGAGTCGTGTCAGTGCCTCAGGATAGTGTCTGGGGTATGGAAGCAGAGACGGTTTCAGCTACGGTCGCCGAGTTCACTCGGTGGCGCGAAGAGCTGTCCTCACTCCCTCCAGCTCAGACTGAAGAAGAAGCCATCGACCGGATCCGCGCGCTGGAGGAGCTGACTTCCGCAGCGTCGGCCGCACAGGCGCGAGAAACGCTGACTTTCGATATGCACCGCCGCAATCGTGAGGCCGAAGAAGGTGTGCCGAGTCGAAAGCAAGGGCAGGGCATCGGTGCCGAGATCGGCCTGGCACGGAAGGTCTCACGTGCTAGAGGAAGCAAGCTTCTCGGGTTTTCACGCACACTGCTCATGGACCTGCCCCGCACGTTCGCTTCCTTGAAGGACGGAGCCATTTCCGAGGAGAAGGCTCGCGTCGTGGCAAAGGAGACCGAGTGGCTGCCAAGGGAAAAGCGTCAAGAGGTCGACGACAGAATGTCCGATCGTCTTGCCGAGGTGGGCGTTGGTCGGCTCGGCAACGAAGTTCGTGCACTCGCTCAGCAGCTTGATCAGAAAGCTGCAGTCGAGCACCTGGACAGGTGCAAAGAAGAACGCGCCGTCAGCGTGCGACCGGCACCAGGCAATATGGCCTATCTGACGGCGCTTCTGCCCATGCCGCAGGCAGTCGCTGTGTATTCGAATCTGTCGAAGTCAGCGCAGTCGTTGATCGGGACTGGCCAAGCCGAGGGCCGTACTCAAAACCAGATTATGGCTGATCTGCTGGTCGAACGTGCCACCGGACAGGAGGGTGCGG
The DNA here is from genome assembly GCF_022748595.1 of Brevibacterium sp. ZH18. Lineage (GTDB taxonomy): Bacteria > Actinomycetota > Actinomycetes > Actinomycetales > Brevibacteriaceae > Brevibacterium. The sequence goes on from NZ_JALDSX010000006.1 coordinate 34,509, forward strand.
AGGCGATCCCGACCGAGATCCACCTGGTGATGAACGAGGACAGTCTCATTGCCCCTGGTGACACTCCCGCATGGTTCCCCGGGTTCGGGCCGATCCCGGCGCAGTCAGCGCGCGATTTTGTAGCAGTCAACGATGCCGAGGTCTTTCTTCGCCGATTGTATTCTCGTCCCACAGACGGTCAGCTGGTCCGCATGGATTCGAAGCGGAGAGAGTTCAGCGGCCTGCTGCGGAGAATGGTCATCATCCGCGATGATGTCTGCCGATCTCCGTGGTGCGATGCGAAGATCAAACATGCTGACCATGTGCAGTCCTTCGCCTCAGGCGGAACGACCGACTGGGAGAATGCCTCAGGTCTGTGTGCTGCCTGCAATTTCGCGAAGGAACTTCCTGGCTGGCGTCACGAAGCGACGGCAGAGACGCTGACGGTCAAGACTCCGACTGGGCACAGTTATGAGACCAGGACCAAACCGATCGCCCAACCTTCCTCGTCTTCGACCCAGGCAGGAGAAGTCTGCTCGAATTCGACCGGACCTCCAAGTGAGGAGTCCTCTGCCGAACGCGATTCCGATGTTGTTACGACTAGTTCGACCGGCTCGATAGATCCACCCATTTCGACAGCCAGTGATCCGCCTGTGTCCGACGGCGAGCACGATTCTGTATCTAATGGCGAGCACGATTCTGTGTCCAACGTCGTGCACGATTCAGTGTCCGACGGCGAGCAAGATTCTGACTTCATACACGTGACGATTCCACCGGTCTTCAGACGAAAGTCCTTGACGAGCGCGGATGTCGAAATGCCGATCGCCGTCGATGTGTGGACGGCTGGGATCGAGGCACCGAGTACGGTCGAGAAATGTTTGGAGCACAGACTCCGCGCGTTGTCCCGACGGTCCTGAGCCGGCCCCTCGAGCGTGAGCTGATTGCCTAACGTCGAGCACGCCCTTTGCAGTGGACTCTTCGCAGGAGGCGAGGAAAGTTCTCCTTTCGTTCAATCTCTCGACTGCCGATGTCGTTATGGTTGACATATGAACGCTGATTCCGAGCATGGGGTCCTCAGCTCGCCGATTTCCGGGCCCGCTGTCGAGCTCGTGTGGGGTGTCCCGGGCGGGGTGGGACGAAGCTGGGAACCAGTGGGTTCGGCGTCTGGACTGCCAGGTGTGCTGCCTCCGCCGGCTGAAGTCGAAGCACTCTATGCCGCTGCCGCGGCCGAGCCACCGCTGAACGAGGACCCGAAACACGCTTCTCTGTTCGCCGACGTGTACGATGCTTCGGTCCGGAAGGGGCAGGTGCTGATTGCGCAGTCGAAATCGGACGGTCGTCTGAGGTCAATCGCCTACGGTCATTTCTGGTCCTGGGCAGAGCAGGACTATTCCTGGGCCCATGAACTTCACGCGTCTTTGGGCGATGCCGCTCCGACGCTCGAGTGGAGCTTCGCGCTCAACCTCCTGGCTCGTGACCCGACCATGAGGGCGACCGGCATCGGACGCACGACATTGGAAGCCTGGCTGGGCGCAATCGTCGGCTACGGCAGTTGGCTCCAAACCAATGACATCGACAGCCCTGCCCGTCGCCTGTACACGAGCCTCGGCTACTACGAGCTCGGGCACGGACCCGAGGCGCCCAACGGAGAACCGGGCCTGGTGATGTACCGGCCCCCGAGCGCAATCGCGGTGTGAAACAGATCTGCGAGGAGTATCGGGCAGCGTCCAGGCATTCTCGAGTCAGTGCAGATCACTAGGATGGTGGCATGCGCAGAGAAGCTCCGACGAACTCCACGAAGATCGACACCACGCTCCACGATGAGAACCTATGGCTCGAAGACATCCATGGCGGCGAACAGATCGCCTGGGTCGAAGCGCAGAACGCCAAGACCCTCGACCGCTTCCACGATGACCTGTTCGATTCGATTGCGCTGGACATCCGTACGGCCTTGGACTCCGACGACAGAATTCCGATGGCAGCCAAACGCGGCGAGCACTATTACAACTACTGGCGCGACAAGTCGAACCCCAAAGGCATCTGGCGGCGCACGACGTGGGACAGCTACGTCACCGAATCACCGGAGTGGGAAGTCCTACTCGACCTCGATGAGCTCGCCGCCGCCGAGGGAACCCCCTGGGTCTGGGCCGGAGCCGCGGTGCGCCGCTCCGACAATGCTCGCGCTCTGGTCTCGCTGTCGCCTGATGGGGGAGACGCGCAGCGGATCCGCGAGTTCGATCTGGTGACCAAGACGTTCGTCGCTGACGGATTCGACCTTCCTGTTGCGAAGACACGCTTTGCCTGGCTCGATGACGAGACGATCATCGTCGCCACCGATACAGGCGAGGACTCATTGACAACCTCGTCCTACTCGCGGCAGGCACGGCTGCTCACACGCGGAACCGCCATCGCCGATGCCCCGATCGTCGCCGAGGTTCCCCGCGATCACGTCGCGATCTTCGTCGGCAGTGAAGTCGGGTCCCCGGAAGCTGGTTCCACCGACCGGGTCTTTGCCATCGACGCGTTCGACTTCTTCAACACGAGGCTGAGTTTCCTCGACCTCGACGACATCCGGGGAGACGATGGCACGATCCCCACCGTCGCCTCGGCGTGGGACAGTGCATGGACTGCAGTCGATGTGCCGACCGATGTCGAGGTCGGGTTCGAACGGAACTTCGTCCTCTTCCGGCCGCAGTCTGAATGGCATCACGGTGAAGTCGCTGTGCCTGCGGGCGGACTCGCCGTGTCCTCAGCCGCTGAGGTGAAGCGTGGCATCACAGAGCCGACGGTCATCTTCGCCCCGGATGCCCGCACTGCCTTGCAGTCTTGGACTTGGACACGCGACTTCCTCATCCTCGAGCTGCTCGCCGATGTGCAGTCTGAACTGCTGGTGCTCGATCCCGCCGACGGCTTTTCGGCTACACCGCTGCCGGGAGTGCCAGCCAACCACATGGTTGGTCTTGGCGCCGTCGACAAATACGACGATGCGACCGCCAACGACTATTGGATGGTCACCACTGGGTTCCTGACTCCGTCGACGCTGTCGTACGGCCGGCTTGAGGGAAGGAACACCGCTGGCGACAACGACGGCTCCGACGGCGGGCGCGCGTCCACCCGGACGGCGGAAGTCATCAAATCAGCACCTGCATTGTTCCCGGGCGAAGGCTTGACCGTCGAGCAGCACTTTGCCACCAGCGATGATGGTACTCAGATCCCGTATTTCCAGATCGCCGACAGCGACTTGGTACTCGACGGACGCAACCCCACGCTCCTCGACGGCTACGGGGGCTTCGAAGTCAGCCGGACTCCCGGCTATTCGCCTGTCGTCGGAATCGGCTGGTTGGGGCGCGAGACCACCGGCGCTGGGGCCTCGGGAGCGGGGGCCATCGGCTCCGAGACAAGCGGCCCAGTTCCAGCCGGCCGCAGCGGAGTCTATGTTCTGGCCAACATCAGAGGCGGCGGCGAATATGGGCCCGAATGGCACACTTCGGCGATGCGAGAGAACCGGATGCGCGCGTACGAAGATTTTTCGGCAGTTGCTCGAGACCTGATTGAGCGCCGAGTCACCAGTCCGAAGACGCTGGCGTGCGCGGGCGGGTCGAACGGTGGTCTGCTGGTGGGCAACATGCTCACCCAGTACCCCGAGCTCTTCGGCGCGATCTCATGTGGAGTGCCGCTTCTGGATATGCGCCGCTATACCAAGCTCAGCGCAGGGTATTCGTGGAAGGCCGAATACGGCGACCCTGATGTGGCCGAGGACTGGGAGTTCATCAGGAAATTCTCTCCCTATCACCTCGTGGAAGAGCGGGCCGACTATCCGCCGGTGCTGTTCTGGACCGCGACGTCGGACGACAGGGTCGGACCCGTCCAAGCGAGGAAGATGGCTGCTCGGATGCAGTCGACGGGCCATGAGAACGTGTGGTTCTTCGAAGACACGGAAGGCGGACACTCCGCCGCGTCGGACAACAAGCAGGCCGCGTTCACCCGCGCGTTGAGCTATCGATTCCTCTGGAACTCGCTGACAGGGGAGTGAGCAAGTTCATAGCTTCTGCGTGGAGCCCGAGAGTAGGTTTGGAAGCATGACAAACGAGAATCAGGAACCCCAGCGCTTTCACGCCGAATACAAGGTCATCGGCGGGAAACTCGTGGTCGCCGATGTGGAGACCGACGGGAAGACCATCACCGAGGTCAAGATCTCCGGCGACTTCTTCCTCGAGCCCGAGGAGGCGTACTTCGACCTTGCTCCAGCTCTCGTAGGCGCAAGCGTCACCGCCGACAATGCGGCTCTGCGCAACAGGCTGGACGAGGTGCTGGCCGGATACGGTTCAGAACTGGCGATGCACGGCTTCTCCACGTCGGACATCGCCACCGTCGTTCGCCGAGCACTGGGTTCGGCTGCGAACTTCACCGACTTCGACTGGCAGGTCATTCGCGGCGAGGTGCTTCCGACGCAGGTCAATGTCGCTCTCGACCAGGTGCTCCTCGAGGAGGTAGCAGCCGGACGGCGGAAGCCGACGCTGCGGTTCTGGGAGTGGGAGGACACCGCGACGGTCATCGGAGCGTTCCAGTCGTACGTCAATGAACTGCGCCCTGAGGGCGTGGAGAAGTACGGCGTGCAGGTCGTCCGGCGCATCTCCGGCGGTGGAGCAATGTTCATGGAAGGCGGGAACTGCATCACCTACTCGATGTTCGTTCCGCCTGCACTGGTCGCCGGTCTCGACTATGAGGAGTCCTACGTCTTCCTCGACCAATGGGTGCTGGCAGCACTGAAGAGCCTCGGTGTCGAAGCCTTCTACAAGCCCATCAACGACATCTCCTCGACCGGCGGCAAGATCGGCGGTGCGGCACAGAAGCGTCTGCGCGACGGTACTCTGCTTCACCACGCGACGATGAGCTACGACATCGACGCCGACAAGATGGTCGAAGTTCTGCGCATCGGCGAGGCGAAGATCTCCGACAAGGGAGTCTCCAGTGCCAAGAAGCGCGTCGACCCCCTGCGCAGCCAGACCGGCGAAGCCCGCAAGGACATCATCGACGTCATGGCCGACACGTTCGCCGACCGCTACGGCGCGAGCTTCGACACCTTCACCGCCGATGAGATGGAGAAGGCACACAGCCTCGTCGCCGAGAAGTTCGGAACCGAGAAGTGGACACACCGAGTGCCATGAGTATGCCCCGAGATGATCGCGCCCGGTGGTGGGAAGCCCAAGCTTGGGCGCTCTCTGCCGAAGCAGATCGCCGCCGGCGACGTCAGGGAACCGCGGTCATCATCGTCTCTGCGGCGTTCGTGCTGATTTCAGTGTTCTGCTTGTTCGTCGGGGCGCTCGTACTCATCGGACTGGTTGGCCTGATGTTCTTCGGCGGATGCCTTCTGGCTGGGATTCTGATGCGCGGAGACCCGGATTCGCAGACCACGCTTGTGCTCTCGCTGTGCGTCTCACTGCTCCTGGGCCTCGGCTGTGCGCTGCTATTCACCTTCACTCTCCTGTCAGCGCAGACGTACGGGCTGCGCGGTGCACAGCTCGCGCCGCTTGCCGTCTCTGCAATCGGGATCGTCTTCTTCGGAATCGGCGGGGTCGTGGCTTTGGTCTGGAGACGCCGGCAGCGCCGCGCGCGATTGCAGTATGAGCGAGCTCCTCGGCGGACAGAGCGATCATGAGTGCGCAATCGGAACAATCCACGATCGTCGCCATCGGCGGTGGCGGGTTCTCGATGTCGGAGACGGGTGAATCGGCGATCGACGATTGCCTGCTGGACATGGCGACCGTTGTCCGGGAACAGCGCAATGCAGAACCTCACCACCGCCGAGGTACCGGTGTCCCTTCGCTGCTGCCTCGGGTGTGTTTCGTTCCGACCGCCTCTGCTGACAGTACCGACTACTGCCGGCGATTCGAAGCCGCTTTCGCTGGGCGTGCGCGCACCGACGTGCTCTCACTGTTTGGCCAAGGCCCATGGGACTATCGAGACCCGCAGCTGCTGCTGGACATGGACCTGATCTATGTCGGTGGTGGATCGACGGTCAATCTCCTGGCCCTGTGGCGACGTCACGGAGTCGACGAGATCATGGCTCGCGCTGCTGCCAACGGCACGATCCTCGCCGGGATCAGTGCCGGTGCCAACTGCTGGTTCGAGGCCTCGTCGACTGATTCGTTCGGACCACTGGCGCCGTTGAACGACGGCCTGGGCTTCATCGCGGGCAGCGCCTGCCCCCACTATCACGGAGAGCAGGGCCGGGTGGAGACCTTTCGCGACTGGATCGGTTCGGAGGCGCTTCCCGGCCCAGGCATCGGCATCGACGACCACGCGGCGGTCGTGTTCGAGGACGGGACAGCCACCTCGGTGCTGGTGGAGAGACCGGGCGCTCACGCATACTTGATCGACCGTGACCGTGACCGTGACCGCGACCGCGACCGCGACCACGACCACGACCACGACCACGACCACGACCGCGACCATAGTGGTGGCGGTTCAACAGTCCAGGCAGCCGAGAATCGGTTGGCTGTCGAGGAACGTCAGCTCAGCCTCGGAACGAAACTGCTTGAATAGAGTTTGAAAGCCCCGACCGGCACTCCAGGGAAATCGCGGGTCGTGGTGGCGATGGCCGCAATCGTGGGCGTCTGCTTCAGCCACCTCGGGCATATTAGGGTCCCGTTCCGAACCTGTCTGACCGAATAACGACGGGCCGGTTGGGCAGTAGCGGATCGAATGTAGGATTGGGAATCAAACTCCAGTACCGACAGAACTGCACCCTGCACGAGGAGAACCATGCGCCAGGTCGAACCATCCGTAGAACTGCTCGCTAAGCCCAGCATCGACTGGGAATCGATGAGGACATACCTCGACGAGGTGGGCGGATCTACCTGGGCAGAGCGCGTCGAAGACGCAGAATCCCCGGACGCCGAAGATCTGGTCGAGTTCTCCGGTCGCATGTGCTATCGCTCGTGGGAGCCGGGACTGAATCCGAACGTGTCCCGCGTGCGCACCGACTCGGCTTCGTACCTTGGAAACGTCATCAAGTCCCAGCACGGTTCAGTCCTCGAACACGCGAACTTCACGTTCGTTCTCCACAATGTCTCGCGAGTGCTCACCCACGAACTCATCCGCCACCGCGCAGGCTCGGCTTTCTCTCAGGAGTCCCTGCGCTACGTGCGCCTGGCCGACATTCCGTTCTGGTTCCCCGAGTGGGCTCGTGAGGATTCAGAGCTCATGGAGCGCTCACTCAAGGTCCTCGACACCCTCGAAGAGCACCAGAAGTGGATGGCCGAGCACTTCGAACTCGACGAGGAGGGCACCAAGTTCTCCCACAAGAAGCACATGACCTCTTTCATGCGCCGCTTCGCACCCGAGGGCCTGGCCACCGGCATCGTGTACACCGCGAACCTGCGCTCCCTGCGCCACGTCATCGAGATGCGTACCGCGAAGGGTGCCGAGGAAGAGATCCGTCTCGTGTTCAACAAGATCGGCGAGGCCATGCGTGAGGAAGCTCCGGCAATCTTCGCCGACTACGAAGTCGTCGACGGGGAATGGATCCCCGGGACGCGGAAGGCCTGACCGCAGACCGCGCAGTCACAACGCACGGCGCAGTCACAACCAGCCGCGCAGCCGCAACACACCACACACTCAGAACGCACCGCTCACGCAGAGAGGCATGACATGGCAGACATCTACAACGCCGAGCTGACCCCCGGAAAGCTCGACGTCATCTCCGAATGGCTGACCAAGCAGGATTGGGCGGCCGGGACCGACGTGGCACCGGAGGCTCTGACGAAGCTCAGCGCGTATCGTTTCGACGATCCCGCTGGAGAGGTCGGGATCGAAATCCACATCGTGGGTGCCGGTGACCGTGTCTTCCAGGTGCCTGTGACGTATCGCGGCGCCCCGCTGGCAGGTGCCGACAAGCATCTGATCGCGACGATGGATCATTCCGTCCTCGGCAAGCGCTGGGTCTACGCCGGGATGGGCGACCCTCTATTCCAGCAGCGACTCGATCACACGATCGCCACCGCTGGAACATCGGCGCAGCAGCATCGCGTCGACGATGAGGGCAACAGGATCGAAGAGATCACCGATGTGGCACATGTGTGGGGCACGGGCCCCTTGGCTGGTGCCGAAGATGTTCAGATGCTGTTTGAGCTCACCCTCGACTCGCCCGCCGAGAAGTCCGACGCGGGACTGCTGCTGGGCCGCTGGACCGGCCAGGAGGCTCCGATCGTTCTCGCCGTGATGGTGTGACGGGCTGTGATGGTGTGACTGTCCGTATTGGTGTGACGGTCTGATGAGTCAGGATTGCCTGTTCTGCGGGATCATCGCAGGTGATGTGCCAGGCGCGAAGGTCGCAGAAACCGAGACGACCTTCGCGTTCATGGACATCCAACCGGGTTCGGACGGGCATCTGCTCGTCGTTCCGAAGCGCCACAGCACTGATCTGCGTGACATTCCACCAGAGGATCTTGCCGACGTCGCCATTGAATCGAAGCGCATCGCCACACATGCCTTCGAAGCGTGGGGAGCCGAAGGAGTGAACCTGCTCAACTGCTGCGGCGAAGCCGCATGGCAGTCGGTTTTCCACTTCCACATGCACGTCATTCCGCGCTACCGGGACAAAAGCAGGGACCGTCTCCGGCTGCCGTTCGAACCCGGGGTCCGCGGTGATGCCGCCCTCATTGAAGATCTCGCGGCGTCGATGCGTTCGGCGTTGGACGCGGGCTGACCCAGCGAACTACAGGTCGACCCAGCGACGTTTTGAGCCGACAGATCACCGGCTCATGTCGATGATCGTCATCCCCGATCCGGTGTTCGAGCCCAGTGCCTCCATCGCGGCGGGAGCGTCCTCGAGACCGATGACATTCGTGACCAGATCCTGCGGGCGGAGCTTGCCCTGAACCACCAGCTCGACCATCTCCGGATACTCGGCCGCGGCCATCCCATGGGAGCCGAGCATGCTGAGCTCGAGACCGATGACACGGCCCATGTCGACGACCGGCGGTGCAGCCAGAAGGCCGATCTGCACGTGGCGACCCAGCGGCGCCAGCGAAGCGACAGCGGCAGCGATCGTCTCTTCGCGACCGAGCGCGTCCACAGTCACTGCCACACCGTCGGGACTCTGATCCGAGAACTGCGCGACCACCTCGGCGGCGGTGGCCTCAGGACTGAGGCCGGACACGTTGACCGTTCGCGCGGCACCGTGTTCGCGCGCCTTGGCGAGGGCTGCGTCGTTGACGTCGATCGCGACGACCTCGGCACCGATGGCGCGGGCGATCATGATCGCCGACAGCCCGACTCCGCCGCATCCGAACACAGCGACGGTCTCACCCGCGCGCAGTTCGGCTCGGACCCGAAGGCCGTGGAACGCGGTGGCGAATCGACATCCGAGACCGACCATCGCCGAGGCGGGAAGGTCGTCCGGGACCGCGACGAGGTTGGCATCGGCGTGGTGGATGACCACCTGATCGGCCCATGATCCGAAGTGGGTGAAGCCGGGCTGGGTCTGCTCCGGGCAGACCTGAGCATTGCCGCTGAGGCACCACCGGCATTGGCCGCAGCCGCAGACGAAGGGCACGGTCACCCGCTGACCGACGCGGAACTTCGTGACACCGGCCCCCGCCGAGGCGATCCGACCCACCAGCTCATGCCCGGGAACGTGGGGCAAGGTGATCGTTGGATCGTGGCCAGCCCAGGCATGGTGGTCACTGCGGCAGACTCCGGTGGCTTCGACGTCGATGACCACGCCGGACTCGGGAGCCGTTGGATCGGTGATGTCCCGCAACTGGGGGAGGGCAGAGAATTCGTCATAGATGATTGCGCGCACGGTGTCAGTGTAAATGCAGTCTCATTCTCTATTCGGCACCGTCTCACTGGGTGTTTGCATCTCACAGTGCTGCACGGTTGTGCCGACCTTGGGCGGTCTGCTGAGGTGCCTGTACTGCGCTAGCGAGGGTGAACTCCGACGCTCGACAGAGCATCGAGCAGGCGTCGGCGAATGTCCTGCGCTCGGCGCGAGAACGACTCCTGCCGCCGCATGTACTCGGCCTTGCCCTCGGCGGTCTCGATGGCGACGACCCCGTAACCCCAGCCTCGCAGGTCGTAGGGAGAGGCCTCCATGTCGAGAGTCCGGATGTCGAGAGCGAGATCGAAGCTGTCGACGACGAGGTCTGAGGGCGCGATCGGGCCGACCTTCATCGCCCATTTGTAAAGGTCCATGCCCGCGTGCAGGCAGCCGGGCTGCTCATTGGAGACCATGCCCTCCCGCGTCGGCTGGAGGGTATTGAGCGGACGAGCCGGCTCGGTGAAGAACCGGAATGCGTCGTGGTGCGAGCATTGGATTCGGTGGCGTTCGACGACTGCGTCGGTCTGTTCGGGACTCAAGCGCAGCGGCACCTGCTGGTGGCGGCGCTGCTCGTCGGTGAGCTGGTAGACCATCGCCCACTCGTGGATGCCGAAGCAGCCGAAGTTGGCCTCCCGATGGAGAGTGGACTGCAGCAGTGAGGCGATGAACTTGGCGCCGTCGCCGCGATCATGGCGCCAGGACTCGACGTCCACCTCGGCGACGTTCTCAGCCTCGTCGAGGCGGTACCAGCGCCGGTCGAAATAGGCGGTGTCGGCTTCGGTGCCCAGCTCGAGACGAACTCCCGGGCCGGGATTCCATTTGGCCAGCTGTCCGACTTTGAACGGATAGTAGGTGAAGAGGAAGTCCTCGACCGGGTGCTTCTCACCCTTCATCCGCCGCGCGATGTGAGCATCGGTGCGGGCAGCGATCCGTGCCTCGTGCGCATCCCGCTGTTCGTGCCAGGCGTCCACAGGAAGGCAATCAGCACCGAGGCGAGAGCTGGGGCCGGTCTCGGCAGCGGTCATTGAGGCGGTGGAAGTCACCTCTTCATTGTCCCAGACCGCTTGGTGCCGCGCATCGCGGGCGCGGTCAGCGGATCCTCGGGCCAGGGATGCTTCGGGTAGCGTCCTCGATTCTCGGCTCTGACCTGGGAGTACGCATTGGCCCAGAATGAGGCGAGGTCGCTCGTGACGGCCAAAGGCCTGCGAGCGGGGGAGAGGAGGTGGACGACCACGGGGACCCTGCCCTCGCACACGGCAGGCACGCTCTGCCAGCCGAAGCACTCTTGCAGCTTCACCGCGAGAACGGGGCCCTGCATCTCGGCGGCACGAGTTTTGTCCGGGACTGGGCGATCCGTCTTCGAACTGTCCGCCTCCGAACTAGTCGTCTCCGAATTACACGTCTCCGACTGATCCATTTCCGAACTATCCGTCTCCAAACTGTCCGTCTCCAGGAGATCGGGATCGGGGTAGTCGAGGCGGATGCGCGAGCCGCTGGGCACCTCGATGCTGGCCGGCACCAATTCGTCGAGGCGACCGGCCTGGGGCCACGGCAGGAGAGTCCGCAGTGCAGAGACAAGATCGACTTTGCCGGGATCCGAACCCTTCGCGATCCGGTCCAGTGCCGCCGGGCACCAGTCGGTCAGCGACTGCGACAGTCGGCTCCACCGCACGTCGGGCCACGGTGAGCCGAAGACTGCGTGGAGAAGTCCCAGCCGCGCTCGCAGCTCTTCGAAGCTTTCGCTGGGGCGCAGCACCTCGCGGGCACCACGCTCACGTACCGACGCTGCGATCGCCGACCGAGCCAGCTCCACGCTGGCCCTGATCGGGGTGGCGGAGAGCTCGATGCCGCCGAGGCGGCTCCGGCGCACCGCACGCACCTTCCCTTGGTCGAACGTCGCGGTCTCCTCGGTGGCCAGAAGACCTGCTCCGGCGAGTTCCGCGGTGTCCTCCTCGATCGCGACCGCCGCACGGATCACGCCGCGGCCCCCGGCCAGTCCGACTTCGGAGATCGCCAGCCACGGGCTTCCCTGCAGGGAGGAGTCGCGCGGCAGAGAGGCGGCAGTCCCCGATGCCAAGAGGTACTCGGAGGCAGATGAACTGCGCAGACGAGCGATCTGCAGCGGGTAGGACAGTGCGACGACGAGGCCGAGATCGTCGGGGCTGAGAGAAGAGCGCTGCCCGGAGCGACCAGAACCGGAGAATTCAGCGGCCAGTCCCGCGAATCGTCTGACGTCCTGGGTGAAGCGTCGGTCGTTGCTGCGGCGCAGATTCCGCAGGGTCGCGACCAGATCCGCACCCGGGGCGCGCTGGTCGGACTCGATGACGGCGATGGCCTCGGCTGCGGCCCCCGGGGATAGCATGGCCGCACCGTCGAAGAGTCCACGTGCCGACCACACGGAAGCCGGGATCCGCGCGATCGCCCGGCCCAAATCGGTGACTGTGATCTGCTCCGGCCCACGGCCGCCACCGCCACCGGTACCGCCACCGCCACCTTCACCGCCACTGGTACCGAGTTCGACCGCCGGATCCGGCACTTCAACCGCGCCGAGGGCCACGAGGTTGTCGAGTGCCAGCTGCTTCGGCCCCTCCGGCATGGGATCGGGCAGCAGTCCCGGGTCCCCGCCCCAGACCGCGAGCGCGAGGACGGCGGACGTAAGATCCGAGGTCGCGACCTCCGCGGCGGTGTGCTCGGGCAGGCTTGCCCAATCCGCTTCGGACAGGCAGCGATAGACCGTGCCCGGCCCCAACCTGGACGCGCGGCCCGCCCGCTGAGTTCCCGATGCTTTGGATTCGCGCGTGGTGACCAGGCCGGACATGCGTCGGCGGGTGTCGAGACGGGGTCCCCTTGAGAGCCCGGAATCGATGACGATGCGCACACCGGGCACCGTCAGCGCAGACTCCGCCACCGAGGTTGAGACGATCACTCGGCGCTCGCCGGACACGTGCGGACGCAGGATCGCATCCTGCTCCTTCGCCGGAGTGCGACCGGTGAGAGTGTGCACCTCAGCCCCACCCGACCCGCTGCCAGGCAGCAGGCGGGTGATGCGTGCAGCCACCTCGTCGACCTCCCGCGCACCGGGCGCGAACACGAGCACGTCTCCGCTCGCCTGCCGGTCGAGTGCTTCGACCGTGGTCCGAGCCATATGGTCGAGGAAGTCCCAGGTCACCCCGCGGGCGTCGAGCGACCGTTTCTGCGGTGGGGCCCACCGGACGTCGAGCGGATGCACCTCGGCGGCGATGGACAGCTGCGTCGCCTCAGCACCGGGCCCAGCGCCCAGTCGCCTCGCCCAGATCGCAGCGTCAAGGGTCGCGGACATGACGACGAGGCTGAGATCGTCACGCAGATCGATGAGTTCGCGGCACAACGCGAAGGTCAGATCGGTGTCGAGCTGACGCTCGTGCACCTCGTCGAGGATGACCGCCGAGACTCCGTCCAGTTCGGGATCGCGCAGCAGTCGGTTGAGCAGCACACCGGTGGTCACGAATTCGACGCGTGTGGCTGCCGAAGTCCGGGATTCGCCCTTCACTGTGAAGCCGACAACCTCGCCGAGGCGGGTCCCAGTCAGTCCTGCCAGTCGCCTGGCCGCGGCGCGGGCTGCCATCCGCCGGGGCTGGGTGACGATGACCCGGCCGAGGTGAGATGCCCGAGACGTCGGCGAATCGGTCCTGCGGCTGTCCTGTCCCCGGCCATCCTGTCCCCGGCGGGCGAGGGCACCGGCGATGTGCTCGGCGATGTGCTCGGCGATGAGCGGAGGAACGATTGTGGTCTTGCCCGTTCCGGGTGGGGCTTCGACGACGATGCGGGGAAATGCGCCCACAGCCGCCTCGGCGAGGTCATCGATGAGGGCTGCCGCAGGCAGACCTGCGGCGATCGCGTCCAAATCGAACGTGCGCGCAGCAGTCAACGTGCGCGCAGCAGTCGCGGTGGGATGGGTCGAACCAGCTGGCTGCGGCGCGGATGGGGAATGCGAATCGGGCATGCTCCCAGTGTCTCAGCCGCAGCTCGGAATGCCCGCGTGCCAGGCGCGCATTGCACTGACTAGACTGGGCCACATGCGTATTGCGAGATTTGTGCACCAGGATGAGCCCAAATACGGCGTCGTCGAAGGCGAAGCTCCGCAGATCGAGAACGGCACATGGGACACTTCGGGTCTCAGCCTCGCCGTTCTCGACCAGGATCCCTTCTTCGCTCCGGCCCAATCGACGGGGGAGCGGCTGAAGTTCGACGACGTTCGCCTCGTCAGTCCGATCCTGCCGCGGTCCAAGGTCATCGGCGTCGGCCGCAACTTCGCCGACCACGCGGCCGAACTCGGCAACGAAGTTCCCGTCAGCCCGCTGACCTTCTTCAAGCCCAACACTTCGGTCATCGGTCCCGGCGATCCGATCCGCCTGCCCTCCATCAGCGAATACGTCTCCTACGAGGCGGAGCTCGCCGTCGTCATCGGGCGCGTGGCCAAGGGCGTCAAGGCCGAGAACGCCTACGACCACGTCCTCGGCTACACCGCCGGCAACGACGTGACCATGCGCGACATCCAGAAGGCCGACAAGCAGTGGTCGCGGGCCAAGGGCTTCGACACTTCCTGCCCACTGGGTCCCTGGATCGAAACCGAGATGGACGTCGACAGTCTGGGCATCCGCTCGTGGGTCGACGGAGATCTCAAGCAGGACGGCAACACTGAGGACTTCATCTTCGACATCCCGACTCTCATCGAACACCTCAGCGAGACCATCACGCTGCTGCCTGGCGACGTCATCCTCACCGGCACCCCAGCGGGTGTCGGCCAGATCGTGGCCGGCAACCGGGTCGACATCGCCATCGACGGACTCGGCGTGCTGTCGAACCCCGTCATGGACGCCTGAGCCACCGCACGACATTCAGCACCACCTAACGACATAAGGACTACCGTGAGCGTCAAAGTTCGTTTCTGCCCATCACCCACCGGCACCCCGCACGTCGGAATGGTCCGCACCGCCCTGTTCAACTGGGCGTATGCGAAGCACACCGGCGGAAAGTTCGTCTTCCGCATCGAGGACACCGACGCGGCTCGCGACTCCGAGGAGAGCTTCGGTCAGGTCGTCGAAGCCATGAAGTGGCTCGGCCTCGACTGGGACGAGGGCATCGACGTGGGCGGACCCGACGGGCCCTACCGCCAGTCCGAGCGCGGCGAGATCTACCAGGGCGTCATCGAGAAGCTCAAGGCTGCCGGCCACATCTACGAGTCCTACTCGACGAACGAAGAGGTCGAAGCCCGCCACAAAGCTGCAGGCCGCGACCCGAAACTCGGCTACGACGGCTACGACCGCGACCTGACCCCTGAGCAGATCGCCGGTTTCAAGGCTGAGGGCCGCGAACCCGTATGGCGTGTGCGCATGCCCGCCGAGGACGTCACCTTCACCGACCTCGTGCGCGGGGAGATTACCTTCCGCCCCGGCACCATCCCTGACTACGTCGTCGTCCGCGCGAACGGGCAGCCGCTGTACACCCTGGTCAACCCCGTCGACGACGCACTCATGGGCATCACCCATGTGCTGCGCGGCGAGGACCTGCTGTCGTCGACCCCGCGCCAGGTCGTGCTCTACGAAGCACTCAAGGACATCGGCATCGCCGAGGCGACCCCCGAGTTCGGTCACCTGCCCTACGTCATGGGTGACGGCAACAAGAAGCTGTCCAAGCGCGATCCGCAGTCGAACCTGTTCCTCCACCGCGACAACGGCTTCATCCCCGAAGGCATGATCAATTACCTCGGCCTGCTCGGCTGGTCGATCGGCCCCGACCGTGACGTGTTCAGCGTCAAGGAGTTCGTCGAGGCCTTCGACATCCACGACGTCCTGCCCAACCCGGCCCGCTTCGACGTGAAGAAGGCCACGGCCATCAACGCCGACCACATCCGCCTCCTCGAGGCCGATGACTTCCGCGACCGTCTGGTGCCCTATCTCCAGGCCGCCGAGGTGCTTCCCGAGAAGCCATCGGATGCTCAGCTGGAGATCCTCAACCAGGCCGCACCCCTCGTCCAGACGCGGATGAACCTCCTCGCTGAGGCTCCTGATCTGCTCGCGTTCCTGTTCACGCCCGATTCCGAGCTGACCATGGCAGAGGACGGGCTGAAGACGCTCAGGGATTCGGCTCCCGAGGTGCTGGCTGCCTCGATCGAGGTCCTCGAAGGAGTCGAGGACTGGACGACCGATACGCTGCATTCTGTGCTCCAGGCGAAGCTCGTCGATGACATGGAGATCAAGCCGCGACTGGCCTTTGGTCCGTTGCGCGTGGCCGTGTCCGGACGCAAGGTCTCACCGCCGCTGTTCGAGTCCATGGAGATCCTCGGGAAGGAATCCTCACTCACGCGTCTGCGTGCGCTGGCGGCCTCACTGTGACAAGTCCGAAGCAGTCGGCGGGCGGGAACCAATGGTCGGGTCTGAGGCAGCAGAGCTGGAGGCGTGGGGGACTGCACTTCAGAGATGTGACCCTCGACGTTCCCTTCGACCATTTCGGTGGGGGACAGGCGAAGTCTGCAGCTGCCTCGTTGGCGGCACCGCTGAGTGCCAAGCCCAAGGGCGGCCCCGCCAGCATTGAGGTCTTCGCGCGGATCGCCGCCACCGAGGCGGACAGTCAGAAGCCGTACCTCGTCTTCCTCCAGGGCGGACCCGGGGTGGAAGCACCCCGACCGACGACCCCCGTGGGCGGGTCCACGTGGCTGGCCCGTGCACTCGAAGAGTTCCAGGTCGTCATGTTCGACCAGCGCGGCACCGGGAAGTCGAGTCCCATCGGCTCCGTCGAGGGTCGGATCACCGGCCTCGACGCAGTCGGAGACGATCCCGCGGACATCGCCGAGGCGCTCAGTCACTATCGAGCCGACTCGATCGTCGAGGACGCTGAGATCCTGCGTGAGGCACTCGGTGTGGACACCTGGTCGCTGCTGGGTCAGTCGTTCGGCGGCTTCACCGCTCTGCGCTATGTCTCCGCACACTCGAAATCGCTCGATGAGGTCTACTTCACCGGCGGTCTGCCGGCGGTCGACACCGATCCGGTCACCGTGTACGCGAGAACCTGGGAGGGGATGAAGCGCAAGTCGGAGCAGTACTACCGTGCCTTCCCCGGCGACCGTGCCAAGCTCGCAAACCTCATCGACCTCGCCGAGGCTGAGGGCGGCGTTACGCTGCCCGGTGGGGCGCGTGCGACAGCCGAGCGCATCCGACTGCTCGGGCACTTCCTTGGGGCCTCCGACGGTCCCGAGAAGCTGCACTATCTTCTCGACCAGGACCCCGCCTCGGCGGCATTCCGGCATGATCTGGCGGCGGCTCTGCCGTTCTCCGGACGCAACCCGCTCTACGCGATCGTGCATGAATCCTGCTGGGCCGACGGCACTGTCACCGATTGGGCTGCCAGGCGGGCGATGCCCGACGAGGTGCGGGCCGACCCGACACTGTTGGCCGGTGAGCACGCCGGACCGGAGTCTATGTCCGAGGACCCTGAACTGATGCCCTTCGCCGAGGTGGCTCAACTGGTGGCACAGCACGAATGGCCCCAGCTCTACGATGTTGATGCCCTGCGGGCGTCGACGGTGCGCGGCGCGGCAGCGGTGTACTTCGAGGATGCGTATGTCCCACCCGAGTTCTCGCTGGCCACGGCCGACCTCCTCGGCGGGGTCAAGCCGTGGGTGACGAATGAGTACGAGCACAACGGACTTCGCGCCGACGGATACCGGGTGCTCGACCGTCTCATCTCCCTGGCTCGAGGTTGAATTCGCCCCGGGTGGGGCTGTGTTCGCCGCTGCAGGGGCTGAGTGTTAAGAAGGTCACACCGAAAATGAGCCCCTCTGATTTGGAGTCGGGCGGGGGGTTTGTGTAGAGTTATATCTCGTTGCTCAGGGTAATTCCTCCGGGGATTGGCTTGAAAAACATTGGGGTATGGTGTAATTGGCAGCACGAGTGTTTCTGGTACATTTAGTCTAGGTTCAAGTCCTGGTACCCCAGCGAACAGCATCGGGTCTATGACTCTGAGCTGTTTATATTGGCCCCCGTCGTCTAGTGGCCTAGGACGCTGCCCTCTCAAGGCGGAAACGGCAGTTCGAACCTGCTCGGGGGTACGGTTGAGTCCCGCATCGAGGAATCGGTGTGGGGCTCGCTCTAATTCACAGGGGTTTTTCGCAGGCTTTGGGTTATAGGGGTTATAGGCCAAAATGTGTGTATAGGTAGGGCATATCCCATCGAGCACTCCTGCCTCTTTCGCCGTGATTCGCCACCCCACGCCTTCTGAAGCCCGTTGCCCTCCTCGATGCTGAATGACGACGAATACATCAGTGACGTTGTTTCCCGACGACCAGTCTCTGGCCCCTCGATGACGCGGTCGGGTTTCTTCTCCCACGCAGCGGCTGTGACGAATGGCCAGCGATCCTTGGTCGCCTGGGTCTGCCGGTAGAGCGGCCAGTCGACTCCCCGGCAGGCATGATCGATGGGCAGAGCCCTGTGGTGGCGGAGGAAGTCCTTGATTATCTTGTTCGGGTCTCCTTCTAGCGCATTCGCCGTCCACGAGATGTCGTAACGGTCCAGGCCGAGTGTCAGCTAGGCAAGGAGCTAACCGTCACGGATGAGCCCGGCGTGGAGTTTATGGTCCCGACGGGTACGCAGACGTGTACCAGCAGTGTTGATCTGGTCTGACGTATGGATCGCCCCCGGTTTGCTATCCAACTTCCGGAAATTCACCGCCCGCCACGTGTCGAGGCGGCGTTCCCTTTCGCGGCTTTCGAGCTGAGCGCGTTCGGTCAGGATCGCGGCGCCCAGCGCAACTAGCACGATGAAGGCCGAAGTGACCGCAATGAAGTCCTAGGTTTCCACGAACTCATCCAAGCAAGAACTCGGTAGCCATAAGGAGAACGCATGAGTTGGGACGACAAAGCAGCAGCGAAAGCCTACGAACTCGGCTCAAGTGAGAAACAAAGCAGATGGTTCTAGGAAAGCGCAACACAGCAACGATCAACCCTGGAAACGCCGGAATCAGTGGAACGAGCAGCTGAGGTGATTTGGGATCGCAACCACGGGCCCGCAGAGAAGCCCGTCACGTGGGAAATGCCGCCCGAAGAGATCCGTGAACTGTGGCGCGACGATGCACGCGCCGTGATTGCCGCACTTAACCGCAAAAAGAGGTGACTAGGAACGACGACATCACCCGCATCTACGGGCCAGGCGCGAACCGCAACTGGTGGGGCGTCGCGCGCTGGCGTTGGCTGCTCAGTAGCGGCCAATACGTGCGGTCAGGAGAACAGTGCAGCGCACGTGCCGTGATGCCGCTGGGGCTTCGTGTCGTCGGGGAGGCTGGGCCGGGAGTAGTCGACTTCAACCGCAAGCGCCCGGGGAATAGACTGCGGGAGAAGGGCTGATCAGGCTCGAAGCCCGGCAGCGCATCATCATTTCTGTTACACAACTGCGATAGTTACCACAATTTGAGTGCAAGTAGCCGCCACTCTTCGTCGCGTCCTAGCGGATCGAGCAGTCAACCCAGAAAGATTGCGCTTTTGCAACATCTGACATTGCCGGAAAGATCGGTTGCAGAGACGAAAGACTATCGATAGCGTGACTGGCGTCATATCCCCTAAAGAAGGTGACAGGTCAAAAAGAAGGTGACAGGTCAATGAGGATCCTTAAAGCAACGAACGTTGGTGTCGCTGCCGCACTAGCACTCTCTCTCACCCTCGGCGCGGGCGGTGCGGCCTCAGCAACGCCAACAGACTCGGGCGCAAACAACTCCGTGAGCATTGATACTAAACCGACGAGTCATCAAGAGTTCTACGACGAACTCAAGGCATCAGACCTCCCCTCGAAGGACGTCAAAATCGACGGCCAAGCCGCGACTGAGTTCGACCTCGGTGAAGGCATTTCGATTACAGTCCCGAAGCCACAGTCCGGGCTATCGCCTCAACTGAGTGGCAAGATGAACAGCAAGGGCGAGCCGATAATTTACTTCAATCAGTCGGATCAGAAGAAGATCAAGAAGGTCGGTAAAGCCGCTTTCTCAGCACTCGGCGTCTTCCTGAAAGGGAAGCTCCTCACGAAATTCCTTGGTACGACCGCGCTTAGCTCTATCGCGTCGTTCCTCGAGGACGATGGAATTTGCAAAGGTGGAAAGACACTTAGAGTCACAGGTACCGCCGACGGAGCGCTGAAGGAGATCAAATGCGTGTAAGTGACGAACTGACCGCGGATCCGACTGTGTCAGAAATCAAGGCACGGCGAGTCAAATGGTTCCTCATAAACTCCGGAATCGTGGCCCTCGCAGCTGCGGTGCTATGGGCGCTTGGCGGGGCTGGGACACAATTCGTGTTGCCTCTCCCGTTGCTCCTACTGATCGTCGGAGTCTTGGTGTTCGCTGTCTGGGAAACCGTCGCTTACTACCTGGATAAGCGCAAACATCTAGGCAACACTTCATAGGACGGCTGGGGCGAACGCATAATTCAGCTAGCCCTCGCAGTAGGGGGCCGTGCAGTGCCCGATCGTAGAAGCATGGGGATTCCGATTCAACAGATCGAGATCCCTTCTTCTATGCGGCCTCAGAGTCACCATGCATTGCAGTTCTTCTACCGCCCCTGCTGTCGCTCAAACGCGAACTGTTCCGCACGTACCTGACTGACCCGCTCTACAACATCCGGGCTACACCTGTAAGCGGCATCCGTGTCGACCAACCCCTCCAGTACGACGGCGTACTTCTCTGGTGGAAGGTCGATGCGTCGGCACAACGCGTCACGGGCTGCAGAGGTGTGCGCAGTCTTCTCCAGGTCGAGGATCATCCGATCATGCTCGGAGGGTTCGTTCACGGTGCCAGGGACCATACGGGCCAGTGTGGCGTGGGGGACTGAGTTTCATGCTTTCGTGCGATGTGGAGCTGACTCGTGACTCAGTAGTCTCAAAGCCTCTCCTCACGATGAGCGATATTTTGATATGAGAATTAAGGGCTTGACGATGAAACTACTGAGCTCCAAGGCCAGGGCGCTGTGCGCAGTTCCTCTTGCCTGCGCCATCGCGCTCACTGGAGTGGGTCCCGCGTCCGCGATTGATGATCAATCAGTGCAATCGGCGCCAGTTTCCCCGACAGAACTAGCCGAGGAGCGACCTGATGATGCGGTCGTCTGCACCGAGGGCCAGGCTTTAGTCAAAGTTCTTGATTCCGAGAACTTAAAGATCGAGTCCACCGTACCGCAAGCCGCGGGTCGCGACATTGATTGCAACCGCGACGCACCCGCCAAGACTCCGTATTGCTTCCGGGTGGGAATTCCTAGAGTCAAGGCGGTGCTGAGCTAGACAGATCTGTCAACGATTGCGCCATACCGGTAGGCAGATTTGTTGAGCTGCGTATACTGCATAGGCACTCGATGCTGCTACAACAGCACTCACCTATTGCTTGACGGATGAGCAAGTCCTCAAGAACTCCAAATTGAGACCTTCTGATGCTTGGGTGTGCGGACCCTCTCCTGCTGATCAGCGGCTTCCTATGTTGCAGTGTGTTCCACGTCTGTGCGCTGGTTCATACCAGTGCCCTCAATCTTTGCCTCATCCGAGGGGAGCAAGGCTGGTTTATATCCCGCAACGCTGGCTGTCCGCGTCAGCGGTTGATGGAGTCCGCAATCCTCTTCGTGTTCTCGGCGGTCTTGACGCTCGACACAATGAGCTCGAGAGCCAGGCGGACGAAGATCACCCACAGTGCGGGTACGATCCACCCGAAGATGATCGCCAGGATCAGCGGCCACGGGCTGAAGCTCGGTCCGCCTACCATGTAACTGTTGGCGGCACCCGCAGCGGCGCCTGCGGCAATGCTGGCGACGATGGTGGCCAGCCAGGACAGGCCTGCCACGACGATGACGATGATGTAGATGAAACCGGCCCAGCGAATCGCAATGAAATTGTCGAACCGGAAGTCAAACAGCGATTTGAAGAAGCCGCTGCCCTGGTGTGTGCCGGGCTGAGGAGCACCTGCGTGCTGGCCCGGCTGACCGTAGTGTCCCTGCTGGCCCGGCTGACCGTAGTGTCCCTGCTGGTTGTAGGCCGCGGGCTGGCCGTAACCGGTCTGGGGGTTCTGTGAACCGGCGTAACCGGCCTGGGGGTTCTGTGAACCGGCGTAGGCGGCCTGAGGATTCTGTGAACCGGCGAAGTCGCCCTGCGGATACTGCGAGTATGCCTGGTTCTGGTCGTACTGACCGGACTGATGGTTCTGCGCGTATCCCTGCTGGCTGCCCTGATCATATTGTGCAGTCTGTTCAGGCTGGCTGAACTGGGCACCCTGCCCGTATTGGGCGGATCCGGCATACGACTGGTCGGAGTCGAATCGGCGTGTATCGCCTTGGCCTTGATCGCCCTGCCCGGAAGCTCCAAGCCCTGAATCGCCCAACCCCGAATCGCCCAGCCCCGACTGGTCCTGAGCCTGCGGCGAATCTGGGTGAATGTGCTCATCGGGGGCATCGAAGTCGGGGGAGACGTGCTGTTCCTCGGCGGCGAGATGATCGCCTGAGATGCCCTGATCGGGAGTGGTGTTCTGGTTGTTCTCTGCGTCCGAATCGAAATTCGGGTTCTGTGGTGTCGACATATCCATCCTCCATGCGAATTGAGAACCAGTAGTCGCAACCTATCAGGGCAAACAGTGCTGTCGCTGAGCACTCACAGTCGGACGTAACAGTCGGACTTCATGGTCGGACGTCATGGTCGGCAGTGGTTGAGTTCGTCATGGTCGGCAGTGGTTGAGTTCAGACGGATCAGTGCAGGCCGATGGTCCATTCGACGCTGAGCTCGTCGTGCGGATCGATGACGTCAAAGTCCGCGCCAGTGGCGAAGGCATTCGGCGCACATGTCATCGGTTCGATGGCGATGGCGCGACGTCGACGCTCCCCGGGGAGTTCGTCTCCGGTGCAGACTTGCCATGTTCGGAAGTGCTCGTCCATGCCAACCTGGATGGTTCGTCCGTCCGCCCCCTTCAGCCGTGCCCGAGACCAGCCGTCCGCGCCGCGCTGTGGAGATCCGAACGCATCGTCGAGGACAGTTGACGCGACCGTCCGCAGTGAACGGAAGTCCTTGCACACGATGCACGGAGTTTCGTCGTGCTCATGGTCAGTGGGAATGAGGGAGCCGGTGTCGAAGGTCTTCTCTTCGACAGGGATCAGCCGCTCGTCGGTCTCGAACCAGGTTTCGGCAGGCAGGCTCAGCTGTGACTGGTCGATCTCTGCAGAGCCCGGATGGAACCAGGGGTGGAATCCGAAACCGAATGGAACGGAGTGTGACCCGGGGTTCTGCGCCCGTGCGCGGACTATGATTCCGTCGTCGCTGAGACTGTACTTCGCGTCGAGAATCAGTTCGAAGGGATACCCCTCAGAACTGGGGATGGTCGTGTTCAGTGAAACGGAGGAATCGTCGCTCGCGGTGACTTGCCAGTCAGTCTGTGCCACCAGGCCGTGCAGAGCAGTGTTCCGAGCAGGTTCGGTGATGGGCAGCTGATGTCGGTGCCCGTTGAACTCGAAGCGGCCATCGGCGATTCGGTTGGGCCACGGTGCCAACACGGCTCCGTCGAAGGCGTTCATGGAGACGACTACGGGGCGATCACCGACCGTGTATTCCATGAGTGCCGCCCCGGTGGGGGAGACGACCGCTGTGTCCTCGCCGAGGGTGAGTCGGATGTTGGCGGCCATGCTGCTCCTGCGGGATCGGTGTGCGGTGAATCCGCCTCAGCAGAATTCTACGCGCAACCTGTGACCAAAACCCATCTGATGTTAGCATTATGATCGAAAATGATCGTTTTTGGAGGTTTGATGAGTCGGTGTCGTTGCCCTCGATTCCACAGCCGCGCCGCCGCGATTGCGGACGCGTGATGAGCACACGGATCCAGCGGAGAGTGCTCGCCGACGGCAGGGAGATCCTGTTCTTCCAGGACGCGGATTCGCCCGTGCAGACGATCGCCGAGGATCCTCGACCCGCTGAGCAGCGTCCTGTCGGTGGGCAGCTGCGCTTCGACCTGCTCACCGGCGAGTGGGTGGCTGTGGCCACGCACCGTCAGTCGCGGACGCATCTGCCCGCTGCCGCCGAATGCCCGCTGTGCCCCTCGACGCCGGAGCGACCCACCGAGGTCCCCGCGGAGGACTACGAGGTCGTCGTCTTCGAGAATCGATTCCCATCGCTGGGACCGAAGCAGGGTTCGGTGCCCGCCGATCCAGGGCCTGCCTTCGCCGAGGCGGCCGCTGAGTCCGCACTGACGGCGCCGGCACATGGGCGTTGCGAAGTCGTCGTCTTCTCCTCCGAACACAATGGCTCCTTCGCTGATCTCGACACGCGTCGGGCACGTACGGTCATCGATGCCTGGGCGAACAGAACTGCGGAGTTGTCTGAACTTCCTGGCATCGAACAGGTCTTCGTGTTCGAGAATCGCGGTGAGGAGATCGGCGTGACGATGAATCACCCCCATGGCCAGATCTATGCTTACCCCTATGTCACTCCGCACACCATGGTCACCTCGGCTCGTGCGGTGGCGCACCGACGTGAGACGGGCAGGCCATTGATGGGCGACATCCTCTCCTTCGAACGCACCTCAGGCGAGCGGATGGTCCTCGAATCAGCACACTTCTCCGCCTTCGTGCCCTATGCCGCGCGGTGGCCGATCGAAGTCCACATCGTCCCACATCGGCAGGTGCTCGGCATCGATGAGCTTGACGAGGCCGAACGCGACGACCTGGCCCGCATCTACCCGGAAGTGCTGCGACGAATCGACGGGCTCTACCCGAGTCCCACTCCCTACATCGCCGCCTGGCACCAGGCACCGGTGAACTGTGCGGACCGATCGGCCGAATGGATGCACCTGGAGATCACCAGTCCCAGGCGCGCCGAAGACAAACTGAAGTTCCTCGCCGGATCAGAAGCGGCCATGGGGGCCTTCGTCGGTGACGTCTCCGCCGAGGAGACGGCTGCGCGTCTGCGCGCAGTGTCGACAGTGCACGAAGACGGTGCCCGATGAGCGCGGCTCCCGCGCCGACGGGTCAGAGCCTGAACCGTGAGTTCGAGGCGCTCTTCGGATACGTGCCGTTGGGTTGCTTCCGAGCTCCCGGACGCGTCAATCTCATCGGTGAACACACCGACTACAACAACGGGTTGGTCCTGCCTATCGCCATCGACAGGGCCGTCCACGTGGCCATCGGCCGCCGTCCCCAGGGATGCTCGAACGGACACGAGAACCATTTGGACGGACACGAGAACCACACGGGTGGACACGAGAGCTCCACGGGCGGAACCGCGGCACCACCTCGGTGCGAGGAGAGCATCAGGATCGTCTCCGATCACCGGGATGCCTCGGGTGAGCGCCTTGCCGGCCAGTTCACGGCTGAGGAACTTGTGCCCGGCACCCTCCGAGGATGGCTCAGTCATCCTGCCGGTGTCGTCGACGAGATCGCCAGGACAACAGGCACGGTACTCGGCGGCATCGACCTCTATGTCGAATCGACTGTGCCCGTGGGTGCCGGACTCTCGTCCTCCCACGCGCTCGAAGTCGCGGTTCTCATCGCCCTTGACGAGGTTTTCGGCCTCGGCCTCGACGACCGTGAGAAGGTGCTGCTCACCCAGCGCGCCGAGAACGACTTCGTCGGTGCTCCCACAGGGATCGTCGATCAGGCCGCCTCAATCATGACCGAGGCCGGACACGCGCTCTTCCTCGACTGCCGAGATCTCTCGACTCGACAGATCCCTTTCGATCTCGAGGCTGAGGCTCTTAAGCTGCTCGTCATCGACACCCGAGTGTCCCACTCTCACAGTGAGAGCGGGTATGGAGACCGGCGGCGCAGCTGTGAGGAGGCCGCCGGAGTGCTGGGTGCTGAGAGTCTGCGCGAGCTTGATGACGCCGTCGACCTCGGAGGCCTCACGCTGGTGCAGAGGAAGCGGGTGCGGCACGTCTTCAGCGAGAATGCCCGGGTCCGGGCCACCGTCGAGCTCCTGGAGCGACACGACGAGAAGAGCAACCGAATCCGCGAGATCGGAGGGCTCCTGCTTGCCTCCCACGATTCCCTCGCCGGTGACTACGAGGTCTCGTGCGAGGAACTCGACGTTGCCGTCGCAGCGGCGATGTCGGCAGGAGCGATCGGGGCTCGGATGATCGGCGGCGGTTTCGGAGGATCGGCTATCGCGCTCGTCGACGCTGCGAATCTCGACAAGGTCGGCGACTCGGTCCGCGCCGCATTCGCCGAACACGGATACCGCGCGCCCGATATCTTCGATGTCAGTGCCGGGGACGGTGCCGGCAGAATCGAGTGACGGCGGTACGCACCGCCGGGACGGTGCCGGCAGAATAGAGTGACGGTGGAACGCGCCGCCGTGTCTGACACAGGAGCCCTGGAAAGTAGATGCCCTAGTCGCGGGTCTCGCTGGTTCCGCCGGGTCCCTCGCCCATCTCATGACCCTCGCCCGTCTCATTGTCGATGATGTGGATCGGGCGCAGCCAGGCCCAGACGAGGAAGATGATCGCGGCGAGGACAAGACCGATTCCGGTCCAGAGGTTGGCATCGATTCCTCCAGTCTGCTCCGCCTCATCGGCGCTGTAGCCGACAAGACCGACGATCACGAGGATGATCCCGAAGATCCCCAGCAGCACTCCGATGACGTTGCGGATGTCGAATGCACCCGCAGTCTTGGTCAATTCGTTCGATTTGCTCATTGTTCTCACTTGCTCTCTTACCCGAAGGTCACGTTGAGGATGATGACGAGGATCAGGGCGAGACCGGCGATGGGCACCGGGCGCTTCCAGATCGGTGGCTTCGTTTCGTTCGGGTCTTCGAAGTCGGCCTTAGGCGTCTCCGAATAGACAAGTCCTCGTAGTTCGTGGTCGGGTTTCGGTGCGGTCCTGAAGGTGACGATCACCGAGAGAATGATGTCGACGATGAAGG
The DNA here is from genome assembly GCF_022748595.1 of Brevibacterium sp. ZH18. Classification (GTDB taxonomy): domain Bacteria; phylum Actinomycetota; class Actinomycetes; order Actinomycetales; family Brevibacteriaceae; genus Brevibacterium. The sequence continues at coordinate 61,208 of NZ_JALDSX010000006.1, forward strand.
CCGTGCTGGCGGCGAGGAACGCCGCGCCCTGCCCGGGCAGATCGAAGACCCCGATCTCGCTGAGGACGAAGACTGCGACGGCCGAAAGGGTGCCGCCAGCCAAGCCGGCCCAGCCCGCAGTCGGGCTCATGCGCTTCCAGAACATGCCGAGGATGAACGTGGCGAACAGCGGTGCATTGAAGAAGCCGAACAGCGTCTGCAGGTAGTCCGTGAGGTTGGAGAAGTTGCCGGCGATGAGGGCGGTGAAGATCGCAACTACACAGGCGCCGATAGTCGCGTAGCGTCCGACCTTGAGGTAGTAGCTGTCCTCGCGGTCCTTGACCACGTACTGCTGCCACAGGTCATAGCTGAAGACCGTGTTGAAGGCGGAGATGTTGGCGGCCATTCCGGCCATGAACGCGGCGAACAGGCCGGCGATTGCGATGCCGAGGAGTCCGTTGGGCAGTACCTCACGCATGAGCAGCAGGAGTGCATCGTTGTAGGTCACGCCCGTCTGCGCCTGGGCGGCAGCTTCGCCCGCGGAGTTCGAGATTTGTTTGAACTGCGTCATCTGAGTCACAAGGACCGCAGAGATCATGCCGGGGATGATCACGATGAATGGGATGAGCATTTTCGGGAAGGCGCCGAGGATCGGAGTCAGGCGTGCAGCGTTGATGCTCTTGGACGCCATGGCCCGTTGGACCTCGACGAAGTTCGTCGTCCAATAGCCGAAGGAGAGCACGAAGCCGAGTCCGAAGACGATTCCGACCACTGAGAGGACAGGGTTGGAGAACCCGGAGAGCTGTTCGCCTGGCCAGCTGCTCAGCTGCTCAGCTGCTCGGCGCCGAGCATTCCGTCGTTGCTCACTTTCTCCACCAGCCCGTCCCAGCCGCCTACGCGGTTGAGGCCGATGATCGTCAGCGGAAGCAGGGCTGCGACGATGACGAAGAACTGAAGCACCTCGTTGTAGATCGCGGCAGTGAGCCCGCCGAGCGTGATGTAGGACAGGACGATAGCCGCAGCAGCGACCAGGGCGACCCAGAGCGGCCAGCCGAGGAGGCGATTGACGATCGTACCGAGGAGGAAGAGGTTGACGCCGGCGATGAGGATCTGCGCCACGGCGAATGACAGCGCATTGACGAGGTGGGCACCAGTGCCGAAGCGCCGTCGCATGAACTCCGGAACCGACCGGACCTTCGAGCCGTAGTAGAAGGGCATCATGACGACGCCGAGGAAGAGCATTGCCGGAACGGCGCCGATCCAGAAATAGTGCATCGTCGGCATACCGTATTGGGCGCCAGTGGCCGACATGCCCATGATCTCCACGGCACCGAGGTTCGCCGAGACGAAGGCCAGGGCCGTCACCCAGGCCGGAAGGCTGCGGCCGGAGAGGAGGAACTCGATGCTCGAGGAGATGCCGCGCTTGGCGAACCAGCCGATTCCGAGGACGAAAATGAAGTAGATCGCGATGAGCAGATAGTCGATCCACTGCGCGTCCAGACGGATGTCTTCCACGGTTCCTCCAACGTCTTCGGTGAACGGCTCCTTGTGATGAAAGCCACCTCAAACGGACACTCTAGAGGACGATTCGGCTGATCGCCGGTGAACGAACCTGAAAAGTTTTGATCGTTTATGATCGATCCTCGAGGGATCTCTGTGATCGTGCGGGCACAGGGCGCGACACGCCGACGGCACGTGGATTTGTGTGACACTCGATCGTCATTGGATCGTAAGCAGAATTCGTTCAGGGCCGAGCGGAGGACCGTGCGGAGGGCCGAACGTAGGGCCGTGCGGAGGGCCGAACGTAGGGCCCGACGTTCAGGCTGAGATGACCTCGACGTCGACCCCGGCCGTGCGCAGTGCCGTCAGCTCGGACTCGTCGCTGGCCGAATCGGTGATGAGGTGATGGATCTCGTCGGTGGGCACCGTGAGCACGGAGGAGCGCAGTCCGACCTTCGTGTGGTCGACGAGCGCCATGACCCGCTCAGCGCCGGCGGCCATCGCTCGGTCTGTGTCGGCCACAGGGAAAGCGGGAGTGGAGAGGCCGAAGTCCGCAGCCAGTCCATTGCCTGAGAGGAAGACGGTGTCCGCTCTCAGTCCGAGGAGCTGGGAGACGGTGCTGCCGCCGACGAACGCGCGGATCGAATGCCGCAGGATCCCTCCGACGACGATGACTTCGATGTCGGGGGAGGAGACCATCGCCTCGGCGACGAGGAGGGAGTTGGTGACGACCCTCAGCCCCGATCGCCCCGCGAGCTCCTTGGCCAGAAGCTCCGTCGTGGTGCCCGGGCCGAGGGCGACGACATCGCCGTTGCGCACGTGCTTGGCGGCCGCGCGCGCAATCGCTGATTTCTCCGGCAGCGCCTGTTCGAGCTTCTCGGCATAGCTTGACTCGCGGGCGCTCGAATATGCCACGGCACCGCCGTGGGTGCGGGTCAGCCGCCCCTCGTCGGCAAGCTGGTCGAGGTCGCGGCGAATCGTGACTGCGGACGTGTCCAGCAGCTCTGAGAGCGCGGAGATGGAGACTGCGCCGTCGCGTTCGATCGTCTCGACGATCACATTGCGTCTCTGTGCAGCGATCATGGAGTCATCCTACGCAGGTGAACGGAGAAGTCGGACGAGAAAAGGCGATGTGCACGCCTCAGCCCCGGATGAGCGCCTCGGTCAGAGTGCGGGCGGCGTCGATGACCGACTTCGCATGCAGCCGACCCGGCTGGCGGGTGAGACGGTCAACAGGGCCGGAAATCGACACAGCGGCCACGACGCGATTGCTCGGCCCGCGGACGGGGGCCGACACCGAGGCGACACCGCGTTCACGTTCGGCGATCGACTGGGCCCAGCCTCGGCGGCGGACTCCGGAGAGCATGGTCGCGGAGAAACGGGCACCGCGCAGTCCGGTGTGCAGACGGTCGGGCTCCTCCCAAGCCAAGAGGACCTGGGCGGCGGATCCGGCGCGCATGCTCAAGGTGGCACCGATCGGCACCGAGTCGCGCAGACCGACGGGGCGTTCGGCGGCGGCCACGCACAGGCGCAGGTCGCCCTGGCGGCGGAAGAGCTGAGCGGACTCACCGGTCTGGTCGCGCAGTTGACCAAGAACCGGTCCTGCGGCGGCGAGCAGGCGGTCCTCACCGGCTGCCGATGACAGCTCGGCGAGGCGGGGCCCGAGGACGAAGCGACCCTGCAGATCGCGGCCGACGATACGATGGAATTCGAGCGCGACGGCCAGGCGGTGCGCAGTGGGGCGAGCTAGTCCGGTCAGTGAGACCAGTTCGGCGAGTGAGGCTGGTCCGGCCTCGAGCGCGGAGAGAACCATTGCGGCCTTGTCGATGACCCCGACGCCGCTACCATTGCTTGTCATAGACTCTATTGTGCGTGTCTCAGTGGGCGAGATGCAAGTTCGAAATGCGATACGGGCGAGTAAATTTCCAATACGCGCTCGTTCAGTGCGCACTTCGATTGTCACAGACGCCCGAACACCGGTCGTCGAGCAGTACAGCAAGGACAGGAAACCCCTGTACCGGCGGGAGGAATCATGCCACGCACTTTGGCCGAGAAGGTCTGGGCCGATCACGTCGTATCCCTGGGTGAAGACGGTGCCCCCGACCTCATCTACATCGACCTCCACCTCGTCCACGAGGTCACGAGTCCGCAGGCATTCGACGGACTCCGACTTGCCGGGCGCCCTGTGCGCCGCCCCGACCTGACGATCGCCACGGAGGACCACAACACTCCGACCTGGGACATCGACAAGCCGATCGCCGAACCCACCTCGCGCACGCAGATTGAAACTCTGCGCAAGAACACCGAGGAATTCGGGATCCGGCTGCACAGCCTCGGCGACGCTGATCAGGGCATCGTCCACGTCGTCGGTCCGCAGCTGGGCCTGACTCAGCCGGGCACCACCGTGGTCTGCGGCGACTCGCACACTTCGACCCACGGCGCCTTCGGGGCACTCGCACTGGGCATCGGCACCTCAGAGGTCGAGCACGTGCTCGCCACTCAGACGCTGAGCCTCAAAGCGTTCAAGACGATGTCGATCACCGTCGACGGTGACCTGCCGGAGGGCTCGAGCGCGAAGGACATCATCCTCGCCATCATCGCGAAGATCGGCACCGGCGGCGGACAGGGCTACGTCCTCGAATACCGCGGCTCGGCTATCCGTCAGCTGTCGATGGAAGCCCGCATGACCATCTGCAACATGTCGATCGAAGCCGGTGCCCGCGCCGGCATGGTCGCCCCCGACGAGACGACCTTCGAGTATGTCAAGGGTCGCCCGCACGCGCCCGAAGGCGAAGACTGGGACGCCGCCGTCGAATACTGGAAGACCCTCTACACCGACGAGGACGCCACCTTCGACCGTGAGGTCGTGCTCAAGGCGGAAGACATCGAGCCGTTCGTCACCTGGGGGACCAACCCGGGCCAGGGACTGCCGCTGTCGGCCTCCGTGCCCTCGCCCGACGACTTCGCCGACGAGAACGACAAGGCTTCGGCCGCCAACGCCCTGGCCTACATGGGTCTGACACCGGGCACACCGCTGCGCGAGATCGAAGTGGATACCGTCTTCCTCGGTTCCTGCACGAACTCCCGCATCGAGGATCTGCGGGCCGCCGCCGAGGTGGTCCAAGGTCGGAAGAAAGCAGAGAACGTCCGCTTCATGGTCGTTCCCGGCTCCGCGAAGGTCCGCCTGCAGGCCGAGGCCGAGGGCCTCGACGCCATCTTCAAGGACTTCGGCGGAGAGTGGCGCTTCGCCGGCTGCTCGATGTGCCTGGGCATGAACCCGGACCAGCTGGCCGACGGCGAACGCTGCGCCTCGACCTCGAACCGCAACTTCGAGGGACGGCAGGGCAAGGGCGGTCGCACCCACCTGGTGTCCCCGCTCGTGGCCGCGGCCACGGCGGTGCGCGGAACCCTGTCCTCGCCCGGCGACGTCAAGGATCTCCCGCGTGACGCGGCGCCGGCTCCCTGGCCGGAAGAACGGGCCACGTTGCCACTGACACCCACCCCCACCTCGGCGAACGCGTAAGGAGACGGCCTGATGGAAGCTTTCAGCACACATACCGGAATCGGCGTTCCGCTGCGCCGGTCGAATATCGACACCGACCAGATCATCCCCGCGAAGTTCCTCAAGCGGGTCACCCGCACAGGGTTCGAAGATGCACTGTTCTACCGGTGGCGGACGAACGACGAGTTCGTCCTCAACGACCCGGACTTCGCCCAGGGGTCGGTCCTCGTGGCCGGACCCGACTTCGGCACAGGCTCCTCGCGCGAGCACGCGGTTTGGGCGCTCAAGGACTACGGCTTCCGCGTCGTCCTCTCCTCCCGCTTCGGAGACATCTTCCGCGGCAACTCGGGCAAGGAGGGTCTGCTGGCCGCTCAGCTCGAGCAGGACGACATCGAGCTCATCTGGAAGATCCTCGAGAACCATCCGGGCACCCCGATCACCGTCGACCTCAACGAGAAGACCGTGACCTGCGACTCGATCACCGTCTCGTTCCAGATCGACGACTACACGCGGTGGCGCCTGCTCGAAGGGTTCGATGACATCAGCCTGACCCTGGCCAAGGAAGCCGACATCGCCGAGTTCGAGACCAAGCGTCCCGGATTCAAGCCGACAACTCTGCCCGCAAAGGTCTGAACCGGTCCCGAGCCGAGCACGCTCCGGGACTGAGTGAAGTCTGAGTCCGGAGAGTGTCTGCGTTAGTCTTGGACGAGTCCGGACTAGTCTCGGACATGTCCGGATCGGACAACTTCGATCGGATCGTCAGTGTGACGCAGGGAGGAACATGCTCGAAGTTCGCGGCGGAAACCCATTAGGTGGAACCGTCCAGGTCAGAGGGGCCAAGAACCTGGTTCCGAAGGCCATGGTCGCCTCATTGCTGGGAGAGACCCCATCAGTGCTGCGCGGCGTCCCCGCGATCAGGGACGTCGAGATCGTCACCGGGCTCCTCGAGCTCCACGGCGTTCGAGTCACCGCTGCTGCAGACGGTGAGCTCAGCGACGGCGAACTCCGCCTTGACCCTTCCGACATGGCACAGGGGTCGATCGTCGACATCGACGCCCACGCCGGTTCCTCGCGCATCCCGATCCTCTTCTGCGGACCGCTCCTGCACAGTCTGGGGCAGGCATTCATCCCAGACCTCGGCGGCTGCCACATCGGCGACCGTCCCATCAATTTCCACCTCGACGTGCTCCGACAGTTCGGCGCCGAGGTCGACAAGACGTCCGGGGGCATCATGCTCCAGGCATCGAAGCGCCTCCAGGGCACGAAGGTCGAACTGCCCTTCCCCTCGGTCGGTGCCACCGAGCAGGTGCTGCTGACTGCGGTCAAGGCCGAAGGCGTCACCGAGCTGCGCAACGCCGCCATCGAGCCCGAGATCATGGACCTCATCGCTCTGCTGCAGAAGATGGGCGCGATCATCACGGTCGACACCGACCGCGTGGTGCGCATCGAAGGCGTCGAATCCCTGCGCGGGTTCATCCACCGGGCCCTGCCTGACCGCAACGAGACTGCGTCATGGGCCTCTGCCGCACTGGCCACCGGCGGCGACATCTTCGTCGAAGGTGCGTCCCAGCCGGAGCTCATCACCTTCCTCAACGTCTTCCGTCGCATCGGCGGCGAGTTCGAAGTCGAAGAGACCGGGATCCGCTTCCGTCATCCCGGCGGCAGGCTCACGTCCTTCGCCCTCGAGACCGATGTCCACCCGGGCTTCATGACCGACTGGCAGCAGCCGCTCGTCGTGGCGATGACCCAGGCTGAAGGTCTGTCGATCATCCACGAGACTGTGTATGAGAACCGGTTCGGCTTCACCCATGCGTTGGGGGAGATGGGCGCGCAGATCCAGCTCTACCGTGAATGCCTCGGCGGAACCCCCTGCCGCTTCGGCCGCCGGAACTACCAGCACTCAGCTGTGGTCTCCGGGCCCACCGAGCTCACAGGCACACGCATTGATGTGCCCGATCTGCGCGGCGGCTTCAGCCACCTCATCGCGGCACTGGCCGCTCGCGGAACTAGTCAGGTCCACGGCATCGAGCTCATCAACCGCGGCTACGAGAACTTCCTCGACAAGCTCATCGGCCTCGGCGCCGAGGTTGCCGCATGAGCAACGAGGACACACTGGTCTCGTTCGAACCCTCCGACGTCCGATCGCAGCGCCGCTGGGCCTATGCCGTCTCCACGGCCGCGGCAGGCCTCTACCGACTGACGTCGAAGATCAGGACCGAGAACATCGAGAAGGTTCCGCAGACTGGCGCCATCATCGCCGCCTACCACGCGAGCCACCTCGACCCGATCCTCGTCGGACTCGCTCTGTCCCGCAATGGTCACCTGCCGCACTTCATGGCCAAGTCGTCTCTGTTCTCCGGTGCCCTGGGCGTCATCCTCAGAGCGATCGGTCAGATCCCGGTTCTGCGGTCTTCGTCGCAGGCAGGTGACTCCCTCGAATACGCGAAGGCGGCGCTGGCCAGCGGCGAATGCGTGGTCATCTACCCCGAGGGAACGCTGACGAAGGACAAAGAGCTGTGGCCGCAGCACTTCAAGACGGGTGCGGCCCGACTGGCCCTTGAGACCGAGGCTCCGATCATCCCCGTCGCCCACTGGGGGTTGCAGGAAATCTTCCCGCAAGGGTCGAAGCTCCCGAAGTTCAAGCCGCTGACGCACACCTCGGTGGTTCGCTTCGGTGATCCGATCGACTACCGGGACCTGTGGGCCCACCGCGACGAGAAGAGGTCGAAGACGATCCTCACCCACCGACTGACCGACACCATCGCCGCGATGGTCGCCGACCTCTCGGGTCGGGATCTGCCAGAGAAATTCCGGAATCAGGAGGTAGGCGAGTGAGTGTGAAGAAGACCGCAGTGCTGGGCGCGGGATCGTGGGGCACCACCTATGCCGCAGTCATCGCCGATGCCGGCTTCCCCGTCACCCTGTGGGCGCGGCGGGCCGAAGTCGCCGAAGAGATCACGAGCGCGCACACGAATGAGCGCTACCTCGGCGATCGGGTCCTTCCCGATCTGCTCACGGCCACCGATGATGACATCGCAGCCGTCACCGACGCCGAGATCATCGTCCTCGCCGTGCCCGCGCAGACCCTGCGGGACAACCTCGGCCGGTGGAAGTCGCACCTGCGTCCTGGCGTCATCCTCGTGAGCCTGATGAAGGGCATCGAGGTCGAGACCGGCAAGCGAATGTCCGAAGTCATCGCCGACGTCGCCGAGGTGAGTCCCTCCCAGATTGCGGTCGTGTCCGGACCGAACCTGGCCCGGGAGATCGCCGATCGCCAGCCCACCGCCACGGTCGTGGCTTCGGAGAACATCGATACCGCCGAGGCGGTCGCCGAGATCAGCGCGAACGGGTACTTCCGGCCCTACACGAACACCGACGTCGTCGGCGTGGAGATGGGCGGTGCGGTCAAGAACATCATTGCCCTGGCCGTGGGCATCGCGGACGGGCAGAAGCTCGGAGACAACTCGAAGGCCTCGATCATCACCCGCGGACTCGCCGAGACCTCCCGTCTGGCCTCGGTCATGGGCGCCCAGCCGCACACACTGTCGGGCCTCGCCGGCCTCGGCGACCTGGTCGCCACGTGTGCCTCCCCGCTGTCGCGCAATCGCACCTTCGGGCGCCACCTCGGCGAGGGCATGAGCCTTGACGACGTCATCGCGCACACTTCGCAGACCGCGGAAGGTGTGAAGTCCGCACCGGCCGTGCTGGCACTCGGGCGCAGGTACGACGTCGACCTGCCGATCACCGAGGCGGTCTGTGCCGTCCTCGTAGGCAAACTGCAGGTTGACGAACTCGCCGGTTTGCTGTTGTCTCGGAAGCGTAAGCACGAGGGTCCGCAGGCCTAACCGCCTCGGCGAGCTCTTAGGTGTCGGAGCCGACAATCGGTCTTCGCTGCCGACAAACGAATCGAACCACAGTGCACGACCACGACAAGGAGACGTCATGAGTGTCAACTCACCGTTCTACAACCTGTCCGACGTACCGACCTTCACTCTGACGAGCACGGACATCGACAACGGGGGTGAGCTGACCGGACCGCAGCTCTCCGGGGCGATGGGCGTCGACGGCGGCGAGGACAAGTCCCCGCAGCTGTCCTGGTCGGGCTTCCCCGAGGAGACCAAAGCCTTCGCAGTGACCTGCTTCGATCCGGACGCTCCGACAGGATCGGGCTTCTGGCACTGGGTGGTCACGGACCTCGACGCCTCGACGACGAGCCTGCCGGCCAATGCCGGTGATCCCGCGGCGGACCTGCTTCCGGCCGGTGCGCTGACTCTGCGCAACGATGCGGGCGAACCCCGCTTCGTCGGTGCCGCCCCACCACAGGGCCACGGCCCGCACCGCTACTTCTTCATCGTCACGGCCCTGGCCGAGCCGCTGGGTCTCGATGAGTCGGCCTCGCCGGCCTTCGCCGGTTTCAACATGTTCTTCAAGGGCATCGCCCGCGCCTGGCTGGAATGCACGTTCGAGCTCAAGTGAGCTAGAGTTTTCCAGTCCGTGCAAACGGTCACGCACACCCACGACCGCACGCAAACTCCCAAGGATATCTATGCCTGACACCGATCACCGGCCACTCGTCGCAGTCCTCTTCGGCGGACGCTCCAGCGAACACTCCGTCAGCTGCGTCACCGCAGCCGGGGTGATCAATGCCATCGATGACGATGCGTACCGGGTTCTGCCGATCGGCATCACGAAGACCGGCGTGTGGCGCATCGTCGACGACTGGTCGAGCATGCACTTCGATCCGGAGCACATGCCCGAAGTCGTCGACGATGGAACTGAAGTCATCCCACCGATTTCGGCTCAGGGTTCGCCCCTGCTTCACCGCGACGCCGAGGGACGCTATTCGGAACTCGGGTCCGTCGATGTCTTCTTCCCGCTGCTGCACGGTCGGTATGGTGAGGACGGCACGCTGCAGGGTCTGTTCGAACTCAGCGATACGGCGTTCGTGGGTTCCGGGGTCTTCGCCTCGGCGGCGAGCATGGACAAGCACTACACGAAGTCGCTCATGGCTCACGCGGGAATCCCGACGTGTCCGTGGGAGCTCGTGACCGAATCCATGTGGGAGACGGACCGGGCCGATGCCGAAGCGCGCATCGCGGGTCTCGGTCTGCCCGTCTTCGTCAAACCGGCGAGGGCCGGATCGTCCATGGGCGTGAGCAGGGTCGAATCCGCTGACGGACTGGATGCCGCGTTGCGCGGGGCCTTCGAGCACGACACGAAGGTCATCGTCGAGCCGCAGGTCGTCGGCCGTGAGATCGAGTGCGCCGTACTCGGGTCCGTCCACGACAGCGAAGTCCGCACCTCGTTCCCGGGCGAGATCGAGGTCTCCGGCGGGCATGCGTTCTACGACTTCGAAGCCAAGTACCTCGACCTCGCCGACGCTGAGTTGACCTGTCCTGCCAGTGTCGGCGACGAGACGACGGCACGCATCCAGGAACTCTCCGCCAAGGTCTTCCGTCTCTTCGACTGCACCGGGCTCTCCCGCGTCGACACGTTCGTCACGGAGTCCGGCGAGGTTCTCATCAACGAGATCAACACCCTGCCAGGGTTCACCCCCACCTCGGCGTATCCGTTCATGTGGGCGAACTCGGGCATCGAATACCCGGCGCTCATCTCTGAACTCATCACGATCGCACTGGTGGATCACGCCAGAACTCACTGAGAAGCACGTTCCGCCCGTCGAGCGGACCAGTTGTCATCGAGTGGACCATGTGTAACTGGTCCGCTCGACGGTAAGTGGTCCGCTCGACGACGTTTGGGCTTGAGGGTAGCTTCAGCCGCTGATGTCGTCAGCTCCGACGCACTTGGCCTCCGGTTTGATGGCGCTGAGCGCGGGAGAGATGGCGGCGAGCACGTCGTTGCCCGACTCCGCCTTGCGGTCGACGAGTACTTCGACAGCGGGTGTGCGACCGTAGCTCGTGAAGGCCCATGTGTCGTCCTCGTCCGAGGCTTTCGAGATCCAGTCGACTCCGCTGACACTCACACACTGGTCGGTCGTGGGCCCGGGAGGAGTGACTCCGCAGCGCACGACGGCGATGCTGGGATCGCCCCAGGCCTTGGTGCCCTGAGATGAGGTCTTGCGGGCCTTCTGACCCGAAACTTCGTCGGGCAGACGAAGCATGATGTTAGCACATTTGGGGTTCTGAGCATCCTTGGCCGGGTCGACGATCACGGTCCGAGCGCAGCCGGACAGGCTCACTCCTGCAAGCACTGTGACAACTGCTGCGGCGGCGAGCGTGCGCCGGATCCGAGGCGACGGGCGGTGGAGGCGAGATCTCATACAACTACCGTATCTCCCGATAACCTTGAGGCATGACCCGACTGTCCGAACTTGGCGAATCACACGTGCTCCAACGCATCCTCACTCACAATCGCAGCGGATCGCAGGTGATCATCGGACCCGGCGACGACGCAGCAGTGACCGCGGTGGAGGGTAATCTCGTGTCGACTGCCGACATGCTCGTGGAGAACGAGGACTTCACCCGCGACTGGCTCGACTGGGGTCGCCTGGGCATCAAGGCCGCGGCACAGAATCTCTCCGACGTGTGCGTGATGGGAGCGAAGCCGCATGGGTTGCTCGTGTCCTTGGCAGTGCCGGACTCCACGGAGATCGACGACCTGGAAGCTCTCTTCGCAGGTATCGTCGCCGAGGCGGCACGTGCGGGTCAGGCGCTGAGCTGCGAGGTTCCGATCATCGGTGGCGACCTCTCATCCTCGGGGCTCATCGTCGTCGCGATCACGGCTTTGGGCACCGTCGGGGGTTCTGGGGTCACGTCTGCAGGGAGCGGTGCCGCGATCACCCGCTCGGGTGCGCAGCCGGGCGACTCGATCTACCTGGCCGGGACCATCGGCCGAGCCGCAGCTGGACTCGATCTGCTCTTCTCCGGTGCGCAGGCCACGCTGCCCGTGGAACTTTCCGCACTCATCGACACCCAGCTGGCCCCGCAGCCGGACTACGGGGCAGTCCTGAACATGAGAGGGGTGTCGGCGATGATCGATGTCTCTGATGGGCTGAGCACGGACCTCGACAGAGTCGCCTCGGCGTCGGGGGTCCACGCCCGCATCGAACGGGACTGCCTGGACGAGCTCATCGAACCCCTGCTGCCCGCCGCTCGGTACCTGCTGGAACATCGTCGCGGACTGGCCGGACAGAGCGAGCAGGCCGGACAGGCCGGACAGGCCGGACAGAGCGCGGGGACCGAGTCCGACAACTCTGCGAAGGCGGTCGAAGCTCTGGCACTGACATGGGTGCTGAACGGGGGAGAGGACCACGGCTTCGTCGCGTCGTCGGCTCAGTTCGACACCCCTCCGGTAGGCTGGCGGAGAATCGGAGAGATGAGAGCTGGCAACGGGGTCAGTCTCGACGGCGCACCGGTGCCGACGAGCGGCTTCAGCCATTTCGGGAAGTGACATGAGTACCGCCAATCACGCCATTGGACTCAATGGACGCCTGGCCGCCAGATGGGCCCGCCGGGCGGTCGATCGACTGCGCAGAGAACGCGAGGAGATCGACGAGCTCAACGTCTTTCCCGTCCCTGACGGCGACACCGGCACGAACATGTACCACACGCTGCGCAGCGCCTATCTGGCCGTCGAGGACCTCACCGGTCCCGTGACTCTGCCCCAGGTCGTGGCCGCCCTCGCCGACGGCGCTGGACGCGGTGCCCGAGGCAACTCCGGACTCATCCTCGCCGTCGCCCTCCAGGGCGTCGCCGATGCCCTCGACGGGGTCACCGTGGCGACGCCAGAGGCCATGGCTGCCGCGCTCGAACTCGCCTCCGCCCGGGCCCGCCAAGCGGTTGCCCGGCCCGTCGACGGCACGATGCTCACGGTCCTCGACGCGATGGCCACCGAGGCCCGGGAACAGGTCGAGGACGGTGCCGACCTCATCGATCTCATCACCGCAGTGCGGATGCGCTCGCGCTCGGCCCTGCGGGAGACGACCGGCCAGCTCCACGTGCTGCACGAGGCCCAGGTCGTCGACGCAGGATCGACCGGGATCGTCGAACTCTTCGACCTCCTCTACGCGACCGTGACCGGCAGGACCCCGCAGGATTCGATGCTCGGTGAAGTCTCCCGAGCCCCGAAGATCACGCATCAGGCCCGCGCCGAGGAACTTGAGATCGTCGCGCTCCTCGCCTCCGCCCCGGACTCCACCCTCGCCGAGGCGCTCGACGGCGTGGGCGGCATATCGATCGTCATCAACGGGGCCAAGGTCCACGTCCACGTGCCTGACGAAACGGTGGCAACGACCGTTCTCGACCGCCTCGGCGAATATGGCATCGTCCGCCTCGACATGGAGGACCTACGCCTGCACGAGGAAGAGGGGGAGACCCGTCTTGTCGCTCTCGTTCAGGGCACTGGACTGCTCATGCACTGCGCCCTCAACGGCGCCAGCGCCCTGAGTCCGGATCACGATGAGGTGCTTCGGGTCCTCGACGATCTCATCGCCGATGAGGAACGCGAGGTCATCGTCGTGCCCAGCTCGTCGACGGTGCTCAAATCGCTGCCGACGCGCGGCGGTGCGCAGGTGGTGCGTTCGCGCAACGTCGCAACTCTGCTCTCGGCCCTGGCAGTCTACGATCCCTTCGCCCCTGCTGACGAGATCTTCGCGGATATGACCGAGGCGGCGGCGGGCACCCGTGTGGGCACCATCGTGTCCGCCGAACAGCTCGAGCTCAACCCGCCCACGGGCGTGATGCCGATCATCGACGACGAGATGGTCGCTCGTGCACACCCGTCCCAGTTCTACCGCGTCTTCATCGAAGGCAAGGTGAAGACTCAGAGCACCGAGCTGACGACCCTGGTCGAGAAGCTCGCCGATCGCCTGCTGGGTGCGGGGGGAGAGCTCCTGACCGTCGTTCACGGTCCCGGCTGCGCTCCTGATGTGCTCTCGCACCTGCGGGACTGGATCCGCAAGTCCCACGCCCATGTGCGTTTCCAGGACATCGACTCGAGGGACCGGGCGACGCTGCTCATCATGGGAGTCGAATGAGCGCGCGCCTCGACGACTACTTCACCGCCCGGGACCGAGGGGCCCTGAAGAAGCGGGGGATCACCTCGGTGGGCGATCTGTTCCGGTTCTTCCCCCGTCGCTTCCTCGTCCCCGGGGAGAAGACGCCCTTGGGTGGACTGCCGCTGGGTGAGACTGCGATCCTGCAGGCTGAGGTCATCTCGGTCGACACCCGGCGCATGCAGAGACGGCGCGGGACCATCACCGACGTCATCGTCCATGACGGGCAGCAGTCGATGAAGATCGCCTTCTTCAATCAGAAGTGGCTGGACAGTCAGCTGCTGCCCGGACTTACTGTCGTATTCGCGGGCAAGGTCGAGGAGTACCGAGGGCAGCTGACACTGAACTCACCAACGTGGCTCAACCGCGACGAACACGATGTGAAATGGACCCCGGAGGATCTCAACTCCCCGTTCCCCGTCTACCCGCGGGTCAAAGGCATCGCGCAGGCACGGCTGTGGAAGGCCATCAAAATCCTCCTCGATGTGGCAGACCCTGAAGAGTTCGAAGATCCGCTGCCGAAGGTCATGCGCGAGAACCTCGACCTGCCCGATCTGCGCACCGCATTCGACGACATGCACCGACCTCGTACGGCTGCCGCGACGGAGAAAGCCAAGCAGCGGTGGAAATGGGAAGAGGCGCTCGCCCTGCAGGCGGAGTTCGTCTCCCGCAAAGCCGACTACGCGAAGCTGGAGGCGACACCCCTGCTCAACGTCGGTGCGAAGGCTCTGCGCTTTGACGAGAACCTGCCGTTCACTCTGACGTCGTCCCAGGTCACTGCCGGTGAGGAGATCTCTTCTGACCTCGGCCAGAAGACCGCGATGCACCGCCTCCTCCACGGCGACGTGGGCTCCGGAAAGACCGTTGTCGCCCTACGGGCGATGCTCACTGCCGTCGACTCGAAGGCGCAGGCGGCGATGCTGGCGCCCACTGAAGTCCTCGCATCTCAGCACTTCGCATCGATCGAGCGGCTCCTCGGCGAACAGATGGCGCTGAGTCCGCTGCTTTCGGATGAGAGTCAGGTCCGGGTGGCGCTGCTGACCGGGTCGATGCCGGCCAGGGAACGCAGACAGCTGGCCCTCGACCTGGCCACGGGTCAGATCGACATCGTCGTGGGCACCCATGCGCTGATGTCGGACTCGACGATGTTCGACAACCTCGGCCTCATCGTCGTCGACGAGCAGCACCGCTTCGGCGTTGAGCAGCGCGAGGCTCTGCGTGCGAAGGCCGGAACGAAGGTGCCGCACACCCTTGTCATGTCGGCTACGCCGATCCCGCGCACAGTGGCGATGACCGTCTTCGCCGACCTGGATGTCTCGACGCTCGACGATATGCCGGCGGGCACGAAGGACATTACGACTCACGCCGTGTCCTTGGCCGACCACCCGCAGTGGTTGGCGCGTGTCCATGAGCTGCTGGCACAGACTGCCGGTCGCGGCGAGGGCGGCTTCGTCGTTGCTCCGCGTATCGAATCGAGTGATATCGAGGATGCGGAGACGGAGAAGGTCGAACACCATCTTGGGGTCATCGACCTCAAGGAGAGGATGGAGAACGCTTCCGAGCTGGCAGGACTGACGTTCGGTCTGCTGCACGGAAAGCTCTCGACGCTCGAGAAGGACCGGGCGATGCGGGAGTTCGTCTCCGGCGACATCGACGTGCTCGTGGCCACAACCGTCATCGAGGTCGGCGTCGATGTTCCGCGAGCAACCATGATGATCATCCACGACGCCGATCGCTTCGGCGTTGCCCAGCTGCATCAGCTGCGCGGGCGCATCGGCCGTGACGGCAGACAGGCAATCTGCTTCCTGCTCAGCGGGCGTCCGGAGGTCGATGAGAGCTTCGACCGGCTGCGTGCGGTCGCTGAGACCCTCGACGGTTTCGTCCTCGCCGAATACGATCTCGACAATCGCGGCGAAGGCGACGTGCTCGGAGCCTCACAGTGGGGTGGATCGTCATTGCGCCATCTGTCTGTGCTTCGGGATGCCGCCATCGTCGAGGCCGCCAGGGCCTATGCGGAGAAGATCGTGTCCGTCGATCCGGAACTCAGCTCGATTCCGGCCCTTCGCGCCTTCATCAACCGTGTGCTGCCGGCGGAATCCGCGCACTTCATCGAGGCGAGCTGAGGAAGACAGGCTATGAGGATCATCGCAGGAGCACACAAGGGATCGCGGCTCGTCACGCCGAGCGGAGCGAATACTCGACCAACCTCGGACAGGGTCAAGGAATCACTGTTCTCCATGCTCGAAGGGTATGGGGTCATCAAAGCGGCCAATGTGCTCGACCTCTTCGCCGGCTCCGGCGGACTCGGCTTCGAAGCGATGTCCAGAGGCGCCGCCGAGGTGGATTTCGTCGACTCCGCAGGCACGTCGGCTCGTGCGATCGAGTCGAATGCGGAGAAGCTGGGCATTGACCATTCGACGAGGATCCACACGGCTGACGTCGTGGCGTACCTCGCCGGTCAGCGCGCCGGTGGAGTGCACGAGAGCTTCGACGAGGGCCGGATCTTCGATCTCGTCTTCATGGATCCGCCCTATCCGCTGGGGGAGGACGCTGTCACCCAGATCTTGGGGAAGCTCACCGGGTTCCTCGACCTCGAATCGATCGTCGTCGTCGAACGGTCGGCCCGGACTCCTGAGCCCACAATGCCTGCCGGTCTCGAAGTCTTCCGCTCGAAGACCTTCGGTGAGACGGCGGTCTACTTCATCCAGCTCGAAGGCGAGTCTGACGAGCCCGACAAGCTTGACGAGCCGGACAAGTCTGACACCGCCACGACGTGACTCGGCAGAGACCTGCGAAGAAGCGCTGGTACCGCACACCGTGGCTGTTCGCGGTGTGCGGAGTGGGGCTCCTGCTGCTGTGGCTAGTCCTCCGCTGGCTGGTGAACTCGCAGTCAGGTGATGCCGGCAGCCATACCGCAGACCTGCCGCAGCGGTCCGACGTCTGGTGGGCCGGCCCAGAAGACATCATCTTCTGGGTGGCCATGGTGCTCATCGCGATCGCTGTGATCGTTCGGGTCTGGCGACTCGTGCGCCGCATTCGACGCTGAGGGCCAGATGCTGAGGGCCAGACGCTGAGGCTCAGACGCTGAGGCTCAGCCCCCGAAGCTCAGAGCACGCTCGAGAGGAACGACTTCGTCCGCTCGTGCTGCGGGTTGTTGAAGATCTGGTCTGGCGGACCTTCCTCGAGCACCTGACCTCCGTCGAACATCATGACCCGGTGCGAGACATCGCGAGCGAACTGCATCTCGTGGGTGACCAGAAGCATGGTGATGTCGGTCGTCTCGGCAATGTCGCGCAGGACTCCGAGGACGTCCCCGACGAGTTCGGGGTCGAGCGCGGAGGTCACCTCGTCGAGGAGGAGGATTTCGGGACTCATCGCCAGCGCACGGGCGATCGCCACGCGCTGCTGCTGACCGCCGGAGAGCCTGGAGGGATGCTCATCGGCCTTCTCTGCAAGTCCGACCTTCTCCAGCAACGACTTCGCCTCAGCCACGGCATCGCTCTTGGACCTGCCGAGCACATGGATGGGCGCCTCGATGATGTTCTCGAGCACCGTCATGTTAGGGAACAGATTGAACTGCTGGAAGACCATGCCGATCCGGGTCGTCATGGCCCGGGTCGTCTTCGAGGGCAGTTCGACGCGCTTCCCGTTCTTCTCCGTATGCGTCAGCGGTTTGCCGTCGACGAAGATGTAGCCGCCGGTCAGCTCCTCCAAGGTCATGACCAGACGCAGGATCGTCGTCTTGCCGGAACCGCTGGGACCGATGAGGGTCACGCGCTCGCCAGGGGCCACAGAGAAGTTGAGGTCCTTGAGGACTGTGGTCTTCCCGAAGGACTTCTCCACGTCCTTGAACTCGATCGCCGGTGTCGCCGAGGTCGACGGAGTCGAGGACGTCGCTGGGGTGTTCTCAGTAGGTGGCAAGGCGCTTGTCCAATCGTTGGATGAGCAGGGATGTCGGGTAGCTGGCGGCGAGGAAGATGATGCCCGCCAGGGTGAAGGCTTCCGTGTAGGCGAACGTGGAACCGCCGAACTGCTTCGCCGAGGTGACGAGTTCGACGACCGAGATCGCGAACAGGAACGGGGTGTCCTTGAACATCGCCACGGCGTAGTTGCCCAATGACGGGATCGTGGCGCGCAGGGCCTGCGGGAGCACGACGGCGGTGAAGGTCCGCACCGGCGGCAGCGACAGAGCCGTCGCGGCCTCATGCTGGCCTGGCGGCACCGAGTCGATGCCCGCACGGTAGCTTTCGGACATGTACGTCGAATAATGGATTCCGATGACGATGCAGCCGACAGCCAGAGCCGGAATATTCACCAGCCCGGGGATGTCCGAGAACGCGAAGTAGACGAACAGCAGCTGCACGATCAGCGGCGTATTGCGGATGAAGGCGACCAGCAATCGCACCAGCCAGTTGATCCAGCGGGGCAGGGTGCGGATCGCCACAGCGATGAGGAGGCCCAGAATCGCGGCGATGATGGTGCCGACGACGGTGGCGATGAGCGTATTGACGAATCCACGGAGGAGGATCGGCAATGCCTCGGCGGCGAATTCCCAGTTCCAGATCACAGGCCACCTCCTTGACCGGCAGGACCTAGCTTGGAGGCCCCATCGTTGGCAGCAGCACGGGATTTGAGACGATCTAGGCGAAGTTCCTCGCGAGCGTCGCGTCGGGCATCACGTCGATCGGACCGGGAATTCGGGCGTCTGCGTCCGAGCCGTCTGGTGGCTTGGCGTTCGAGAAGGTTCATGAGCTCCTGGATCAGCCACGCCATGACGAAGTAGATGACGAGACCGACGGTGAATGCGAAGACGGTGTCGCCCGTTGACTGGCGCAGCTGTTGGATCTTGTCGGTGAGGTCGCTGAGCGTGATGAAGAAGACCACGGCCGTGCCCTTGAGGAGCTGGATGAGCAGGGTTGCCAGCGACGGGATCATCAGTGCCCAGGCCTGGGGGAAGATGACGCGGATCATGCGCCGGGTCGGGGAGAGGCTGAGCGCGATCGCCGCCTCCCACTGGCCGGGGTTGACGGTCTTGATCGACGAGCGGACCACCTCGGCGGAATACGCCCCGTAGTTGAGTGCCAGGGCTCCGATGCCGCACATCAGCGGGTCGAGGTCGACGCCGAGGAGGGGAAGGACGTAGAAGAGCCAGAACAGCTGCACGAGCAGGGATGTCCCGCGGAAGAACTCGACGATGATCCTGGCAGGGATGCGCAGCCAGGCATGAGGAGAGGTCATTGCGAGTCCGAGGATGACCGCAATGATGATGGTGCCGATCGAGCCCGCGATGGTGAGGATGAGCGTTGTCTGAATTCCCTCCCACAGCTGTGGGAGGAAATTCAGCAACGTTGTGAAATTGTCAGTCATGATCTGAAGTGCTCAGATCCCAGATCAGGACTTGGCTGTGGGAAGTTCGCCCTTGCACAGCTGATCGGTTGTGATCTCACCGTCGGGACGCTCTTCCTTCGTGAAGCCGAAGTCGCCGACGACATCGAGGTATTTCTTCTCATCGGTGACGATCTCGTCGAGCTTCTCATTCCACTTGTCCCGAAGATCCGTGTCATCGGTGCGGAAGACCGTGGCTCCGGCGCCGATCTGCGGGACTCCGTCGATGTCCTGGACGAAGGATTCGCTGACCTCGACTCCGGCGTCCTTGTTGTTCTGTGCCATCCAGTTGAGCGAGATGCCTGTCAGGGCGAAGACGTCAGCGCGGCCCGTGGTCACGGCGTCCATGCCGTCCTGGGGAGTGCCGACTTCCTGGGTCTTGATGCCCAGAGACTTCGCATAGTCCGACTCGACTGCTCCCGTCATGGTCGCGAGCTTGACGCCCTTCTTCTTGACGTCATCGAGGTTCTTCATGCCGTCCTGCTTGCCCTTCTTGGTCAGCAGGGCAGTGGTGTACATGAACTCGGGGTTGCCGAAGGCAGCCTGTTCACACCGATCAGGGAGGATGGACATGCCCGCTGAGATTGCACCGAAGCGATCGGCGTTGAGGCCGGGGATCAGCGAACCGAACTCGGTGTTGACGCCTTCGACGTCGTCGACGCCGAGTTCTTTGAAGACTGCTTTGGCCATGGCGACAGATGCTCCTTGGAGCTCGCCGTCCTTCTCGAAGCTGTACGGTGCCTCACCGGCGAAGCCGACGGTGATCTTGCCGTCGTCGATAGCCTTCTGGAGTGTGCTCTTATCGGAATCGCTTCCTCCGCAGGCGCCCAAGGTGAGCGTCAGAGCGATGATCGAGGTCGCGGCGGCAAGCCCCTTGATGGTTTTCATGGCTGTCCCTTTCGTTGAACGTCGACACATCTCCGTGACGTGCGTCTCAAGAACACTATTCAATACTTTTGTTGTCCGGATGTCACATTGTCAGACAACGTTATATGATCGTAATATGACCCAACCGCCGACCTCAGAGCTCCCTGTCCTGCGCAAGGTAGTGCGCTCGTCGACGATCGACCTCATCGCCGACCAGATTCGAAACGCGATCTACAGTGGCTCCCTGTCCCCAGGGCAGTCGATCAACGAGGTCCGCACGGCAGAGCTCCTCGTCGTCTCCCGACCCTCACTGCGGGAGGCTCTGCAGCGCCTCGTCAGTGAAGGGGTGATGACCCATGCGCCCGGCCGTGGTGTCTGGGTCAAGCGGATGAAGCCGGCCGACATCGGCGATGTCTATGCAGTCCGCGAGGCGATCGAGGTGCAGGCCGTGAAGATAGTCATCCGGTCAAAGAAGCCCACCGCGGGCATCCTGCAGGCACTCGACCGGCTCGAGCACGCCATCGAGGGCAACACCGCCCGACTCATCGGCGACGCGGACCTCGACTTCCATCATTCGATCGTCGCGTGCTCGGGCTCGGTTCGGCTCACCGACCTGATGAAGGTCTCGATGGTCCACACTCGGCTGCTGTCCCTGTCCGATCCGCGCGGCTATGAGGTCCGCTGCGACCTCATCGAGACCCACCGGGAACTCGCCGAGGCGGTCGCTGCCGGAGATGAGGCCGCTTCACTCGACATCGTGGGCAGAGTGATGGCCGGTGCCGCCGCACGTCTGCGCAATCCTGCCGCCGAACCCGATGCGGTCGTGGTCAAGGCCGACGATCGTGACGCACCCATCGACGATCAGTGGTCGGCGCTGCGGGATACGATGAAGCCATGAAGGTTGTCTGCCCCGGTTCCTATGACCCGATCACCATGGGTCATCTCGATGTCATCGCGCGCAGCGCGCGGCTGTTCGACGAAGTCGTCGTCGCCGTCGTCCACAATCCCTCGAAATCGGGTCGCTTCGACCCCGAGGCGCGTGCCGATCTGATCCGGCGTTCCCTGGCCGACGATGACCGGACCCGAGGGGCCGAGAACGTCACGATCGACCTCGTTCCCGGCGGCCTCCTCGTCGACTACTGCAGCAAGGTCGGCGCCCCGGCAGTGGTCAAGGGGCTGCGCTCGGGCACGGACTTCGCTTACGAACTGCCGATGGCGCTGATGAACAAGCATCTGAGCGAACTAGAGACGATCTTCGTGCCGGGCAATCCGGAATTCGAGCACGTCTCCTCCTCACTGATCAAGGAAGTCCACGCCGGTGGCGGCAACATCGAAGGACTGGTGCCGGCGGCCGTGCTCGAGGCACTGAACGCCGCTCACTGACGCATGCCCGGCTTCTCTTCCTCATCCCGGGTGTGGTTCCTGGGCCTGATCCTCCATACGGTCGTCGCACACGCGACGTACAACGGTGTGCGCGTCCTCATCTCCTATCGAACCCTGGAGCTGGGTGGGACCGGGGTCGTTCTCGGCCTCATGACGGCCTGCTATTCGCTCGTGCCGCTGCTCACAGCGCTCTTCGTCGGCCGACTCGTCGACCGCGGCTATGCCACAGCAGTGCTGTGGACCGGAACGATCCTCTCCGTCCTGCCCGTCGCGCTCGCGGCCGTGGCGCCCAACCTCGGCGTGCTGCTCGTGGCCACGATGAGTCTGGGCATCGGTCAGCTGCTGACCACGGTGGCGTCCCAGGCGCTCATTCCGCAGAGCTTCCCGGCCTCGGCGCTGACGGCGAAGTTCGGCCACCTCACGCTCGGCGTTTCGATCGGGCAGACGATCGGCCTGCCGGTCGCCGGCATGATCGCGGACTCGACCGGGGGATCCCCGCACATCGTCGGCGCCCTGTGGTTCATGACCGCGATCTCCGCGCTCACCCTGGTCGCGGCCGTCATCGTCATGCTCCGGGGCAGGACCCCGCACATCTCCCGCGCCGAGGCGGCCAAGGACTCCCGTACTCCCTGGTCCCTGCTCTCGATCCGAGGGATGAAGCCCGCGATCCTCGCGTCGATGACGACGCTGGCTGCGGTCGACCTGATGACGGCCTATCTGCCGCTCATCGGCCAGCAGAACGGACTGTCCGTCACGACTGTGACCTGGCTGCTCACCCTGCGCACGCTCGCCTCTGTCGTCTCCCGCCTGATCATCGGAATGCTCACTCGCAGGTGGAGCAATCTGGCGCTCCTGTGGACGGCGTCGGTGCTGGCCGGAACCTGCGTCCTGCTCATCCCCGTGCTCACCCAGACGTGGACGCTTGCGATCCTCCTGCTCGTTGCGGGATTCTGCTTCGGACTCACCCAGCCGCTGACGATGACGTGGGTCTCGACGCTGGCGGATCCGGCGAACCGCGCGGCGGTGCTCTCGATCCGCTTGGCAGGCAACAGGCTCAGCCAGGTCGCGATCCCCTCTGGGGCCTCGCTGCTGACCGTCTTCGCCGGCTCCGGGATCGTCTTCACGATCTCGGGAGCGCTGCTGATCGCGGCGGGCGGGGTGACTTGGCGCAACCATCACGAGAAATGGTGAGCAGGAACACCCGGAGCCTGGGCGGAGCGCAATTGGTAATGGCGGGCGATGATGATTAGAATGGTGAGTCGCGTGTGAACGCAGGAGTAAGCATCAGCAGTCACACCGGAAGGAGCGAGCATGAAGCGCAGATCTGAATTCGTCTATGATCTCAGATCGATGGGATTGCTCGGTCAGCCGGGTGAGTGGGAGAGGGTGAATACCACCCTGTCTGCTCCGGCGGATCTCAAGATCGAAGTGATCGGGGTTGCAGAAGGTTCACCACTGGCACTCGAGCTGATGTTCGAGAGCGTGTCAGAGGGAATCTACGTGTCGGGCACAGTCTCGGCAGTGGCCCGCGGCGAGGACGTAAGGACTCTCGACGAAATCGAGTTGCCTATAGATGTCGACATCAAAGAGATGTACGTCTATGAGCAGGCCGATGGCGACGAGGACTCCTATGTCATCGACCGGGATCAGCTCGACCTCGAACCCGCGATCAGAGATGCTGTCGTCATGGCTCTGCCTTTCAGCCCTTCACGGGACGGAAGCGAAGAGTTCAGCTACACCCTGGGTGAAGACCTCGAGGACGACGACAGCGAATCAGAATCGCCGTTCGCATCATTGAAGAGTTTGTTGGATGAGAAGAAAGAGAGCTAGACGTGGCTGTTCCGAAGCGTAAATTGTCGCGCAGCAACACCCGCCACCGTCGTTCGCAGTGGAAGGCTCAGGCTCCGAACCTGGTCAAGACTGTGGAGAACGGTCGCGTTGTGTACTCGCGCCCTCACCAGGCCAAAGTTGTCGAAGACGCAGCCGGCACCCCGCTGTTCCTTGAATACAAGGGACGCAAGGTCGCTGACGTCTGACCTGTGGAAACTGACACCACAGCAGCACTGAAGGAGAGTCTCGGGATCGATATCGATCCCGAGACTTTTCGTCTGGCACTGACACACCGCTCGTACGCCTTCGAGGCCGGCGGGATCCCGACGAACGAACGCCTGGAATTCCTGGGCGACTCCGTTCTGGGGCTCGTGGCCACCGAATCGCTGTACTACGACAATCCCGATCTGGCCGAAGGCTCACTGGCCAAGATGCGCTCCGCCGTGGTCAACACCAGGGCACTGGCATCGATCGCCCGCAAGTACGACATCGGGACCCATATCCTCCTGGGCAAGGGTGAGGAGCTCACCGGCGGTCGCAACAAGGACTCGATCCTCGCCGACACCGTCGAAGCGCTCATCGGCGCCACCTTCGTTTCGCGCGGACGGGAGGCGGCCTTCGCCTTCGTCCACCGACTCATCGATTCGATGCTCGTCGACGCGGTCAACCTCGGTGCCGGGATGGACTATAAAACGACCCTGCAGGAAGCTGCCGCCGACCTCGAACTGGGTCCCGTCAGCTACGAGATCGTGTCCTCGGGACCCGATCACGCCATGGTCTTCACCGCCACCGCCCATCTGGGAGACAACGGCTGGGGAAGCGGCGACGGGTCGTCGAAGAAGGCCGCTGAGGCCGCCGCTGCGGAAGTCGCCGTCAAGGCCATCCGCACCATCTACCCGGACTACAGGCGCTGAACATCGTCGGGACGGGACCACCGAGTCCCGCCCCGGCCGCGACGAGTCGAAGGGGCGTGTGATGCCTGAGCTTCCCGAAGTCGAGAGCGTCCGCCTCGGCGTCCAAGACTGGACCGCAGGGGCCACGATCACCGGCGCCGAGGTGCTCGACCCCCGAATCCTGGGTACGACGTCCCAGCGTCGCATCAATGCTGCCGCAGCCGAAGGGTTCGTCGCAGCCGTGACCGGTCGTCGGATCATCGGCGCCGAGCGCCGGGGAAAGTTCATGTGGCTGACGCTGGGGGAGGACTCCGCCCTGGGCCAGGTTGCTGACCTCGCCGAGCCTGAACTCAGCCTCCTCGTCCACCTGGGCATGAGCGGCCAACTGCGCGTGCATCAGGCCGGGGACGAGATCCACCGGCACACGCGAGCGATCCTGCGGCTCGAACGCGGAGGCGAAACCTACGATCTGCGGTTCGTCGACCAACGCATCTTCGGCCACTTGGGCGTGCAGCCCTTGGTGCATGCCTTCGGACGGTTGGTGCCTGCCTCGGCGAATCACATCGCCGCGGACCCTCTCGAGGCCGCATTCGAACCCGGTCTCGCTCTCGAACAGCTCTCTCGCAAGCGCACGGCGCTCAAGTCCGCGCTGCTCGATCAGACCCTGGTCAGCGGCATCGGGAACATCTACGCCGATGAGGCGCTCTTCCGGGCAGGCATCCACCCGTTGGCGAATCCGGCCCGTACACGCAAGTCCCGATTGGCTGCTGTCCTCGAGTCAGCGACGCAGGTGATGGGCGATGCTCTGGCCGTCGGCGGGACGAGCTTCGACGCGCTCTACGTCAATGTCAATGGTGAGTCGGGCTATTTCGACCGTGCTCTGCTTGTCTACGGCCGCGGCGGCCAGGAATGCGTGCGCTGCGGGACCGAGATCGAGAAGATGACCATCGGCGGCCGTGGCAGCCATTTCTGCGCGAACTGCCAGAAGCCGTCGCGCTACCGCTGAGCAACGACGACGGCCTACCGCTGAGGAACGACGAAGGCGCCGAACACCCGTGAAACGGTATGTTCGGCGCCTTCTGCATCAACAGCGTTGCTGCTGTGCTCTCATGTCAGCGCACTCACGCCTACTTGGTGGTGTCTGTGCCGTCTCCGGCTGTGTCGTCAACCTTCGACGATGACGTCGCAGTCGCCTCGGCGTCGGAGTCGTCCTCGATGTGATCCTCCGGCAGTTCGGAGGTCTCGAGTCCGAAGACCTCGCCATGGTATTCGTCGACGGCCGTGGCCACCGACTGCTCGAGGATGTGGTTGGCCAGCTGTCCCTGGATGATCAGCGGATCTCGGGACAGGTCCTTCCACACAGCCACACACAGCAGCAGCATGACGATGACGAACGGCAACGCCGCCACGATCGTGATGTTCTTCAGACCTTCGAGGGCCTCGGCGGGGTCGGAACCTCCTGCCAGCAGCATCACCGCAGCTACAGCACCGGTGGCCACACCCCAGAAGAGCACGAGGCCCTTGCCCGGCTCTTCGCGGCCGTTGGCCGACAATGTGCCCATAACGATCGAGGCGGAGTCGGCGCCGGTGACGAAGAAGATGGCGATGAGGATCACCGTGACGATCATTAGGATGATGGCGATGAGGTTCGGCAGCGGAAGCGCGCCGAGGAGGTCGAACAGGATCGTATCCATGTTGATGTCCGGCTGGCCGTCGACGACCTTCGCCAGTGCCTTGACCGTGCCCTCGCCGCGTTCGGCCCGTTCCTGGATGCCGATGGCTCCACCGCCGAAGATCGCGAACCAGATGGTCGAGACGACGGAGGGGACGATGAGGACGCCGAGAACGAACTGACGTACGGTGCGGCCGCGGGAGATGCGGGCGATGAAGAGGCCGACGAAAGGCGACCATGAGACCCACCATGCCCAGTAGAAGACGGTCCACGACGACAGCCATGCATTGACGTCCTGCCCGTTGGCCGCGGTCCGCGAGGCCATCTGCGGCAGATCCTCGATGAACGAACCGAGCGAGGACGGGATCACGTTGAGGATGAAGAGCGTCGGACCGCCGATGAACACGATGAGCGCGACGATGATCGCGAGCACCATGTTGATGTTCGACAGCCACTGGATGCCCTTCTCGACACCGGATACGGCCGAAGCGACGAAGGCTGCGGTGAGGATCGCGATGATGATGACGAGGATCGGCGAACTGACATCGGACATGATGCCTGCGGACTCGATGCCGCCGCCGATCTGGATCGCGCCGAGGCCCAGCGAGCAGGCGGAGCCGAAGAGCGTCGCGAGGATCGCGAGGATGTTGATGACCTTGCCGCCGATTCCGTTGACGGCGCGTTCGCCGAACAGCGGGGTGAACATCGAGGAGAAGAGCTGCGACCGTCCGAGGCGGAAGGAACCGTAGGCGATACCGAGGCCGACGATGGCGTACATCGCCCAGGGGTAGAGAGTCCAGTGGAAGAGCGTCGTGCCCATCGAGGTGCCCATCGCCTCGGCGGAGGAGCCGTCGACAGTGTTCGGCGGGGGAGACATGTAGAAGAAGAGCGGCTCACCGACGGCGGAGAACACCAGACCGATGCCCATGCCGGTGGCGAACATCATCGAGATCCACGATGACGTCTTGAACTGCGGCTTCTCATCGTCTCGGCCCAGCGGGATTCGTCCGAACTTGGACATGGCGACGACGATGACGAAGATCGTGAAGATGGTCGCGGCGATGACGAAGAGCCAGCCGAAGTTGTTCATGACGCCGGTCAGCAGGGTGCCTGCGACAGCCCCCAGGCTGTCCGGAGACACGAATCCCCAGACGACGAAGCCGATGGCCAGAACGCCGGCGGTGAAGAACACCACTTTGTCGACGCCCTGGCGGATGAGCGGCTTCTGCTTCGTGGTCGGATTCTTCAGGTGCTTGATCAGCTCCTGAGTCTTGGTGGTATCACTGCTCATTGGGGATGCTTGCCGGCCGGATCGACCGCAATGGCTCTGCGGGCATCTGAGACCGGCACTCCTTCCTGTTCGTGGACGGCATCGAATTGCATCGGACGGCGTGAAGCGCTGACTCCACTCATGCCCGAATTGACAGATTTCTGTCGGTTCACATTGATGATCTTCTCAGATGAGCCCAGGTTGAGGCGATCTGGCCGCTGCTGTCCGGCGCCGAGCAGCACGTCTGGGACTCATCGGAAGAACCGCATGGGGAAGGGCCCCGTCGTGAACGACGAGGCCCTTCTCATGCTCCCCCGGCTGGGCTCGAACCAGCGACCCTTCGATTAACAGTCGAATGCTCTGCCAACTGAGCTACGGAGGAACAGCGCCGATATCGGCGCACGAGGAGACATTCTATCAAAAGATTCGACGATTGCAGGTTCAGAGGTCGTGATCTCCTGCCCTTCGCCGGCTTCAGGTCCCGCAGTTCGGGCCCGGGGGCGGATATGCTGAGTGCACAATGCATCTCAAAAGCCTGACCCTGCGCGGATTCAAATCCTTTGCCTCGGCCACGACACTCAAGTTCGAGCCCGGCATCACGTGCGTCGTCGGACCCAACGGCTCCGGCAAGTCGAATGTCGTGGATGCGCTGTCCTGGGTCATGGGCGAGCAGGGCGCGAAGAACCTGCGCGGCGGCAAGATGGATGACGTCATCTTCGCCGGAACCTCGAAACGTCAGGCCCTCGGCCGCGCCGAGGTGACCCTGACCATCGACAACACCGACGGCGCCATCCCCGTCGACTACACCGAGGTTACGATCTCGCGGACTCTCTTCCGCACCGGCGGCAGCGAATACGCAGTCAACGGCACCCCGGCGCGATTGCTCGACATCCAGGAGCTGCTCAACGACTCCGGTCTGGGCAAAGAGATGCACGTCATCGTGGGGCAGGGGCGCCTGGATGCGATCCTCCACGCTGATCCCATCGAGCGCCGCAGCTTCATCGAAGAGGCGGCGGGAGTCCTTAAACACCGTCGGCGCAAAGACAAAGCGGTCAGGAAGCTCACGGGGCTGCAGACGAACCTCGACCGCCTCGGCGATCTGCGCACCGAACTCAACCGGCAGCTGGGACCGCTGGGTCGTCAGGCCGAGGCGGCGCAGAAAGCCGCGACCGTCCAGGCCAAACTGCGCGATGCCACGGCCAGGCTCCTCGCCGATGACGCCGTGCGCCTCCAGGCCTCCCTGGCGTCGACGACGACCGGCGACGGCGATCACGGGGACCGCATCTCCGACCTCGAGCATCGTCGAGCCCGAACCGAAGAGCGCCTGCAGGAGATCGAAGGCCGACTCACCGCGGTCGAGACCGAGCTCGAGGATCTGCGCACCGCGGAGTCGAAGACGCAGACGCAGATCGTGCGTGCCCGCGGACTCGCCCAACGCGCCGAGGACAAACGATCCCACCTCCTCTCCGAGGTCACCGGACTGGGACGCCGGGAGTCTAAGTCACCCGACGAACTCCGCGGACAGGCGAACCACTTCAAAGAGGAGCTCACCGAGGCGCAGGGCGCGGTCGAAGCGTCGGCAACGGCACTCGACCAGGCCCAGATGCGCAAGGAAGAGCTTGCTCTGGCGCTCAAACAGGCCGAGGACGAGGTCAAGGCAGCACAGCTGGCCATCACCGAAGCCGTCAAGAACCGTTCGACGCTGCAGTCGAAGCATTCACAGGCACTCGAGCGCATCACCGACCTCACAGCGCGCATCGCGGCGAACCGGACCGAGATCGACTCCGTCGAGAAACGCATCAGCGAGCGGGCCCAAGAGCTCGCGACGGCCGAAGCCGCCGTCGAGGTCGTCGAAGCCGGTGAAAGCGAACTCGACACCACGTACGAGGCGGCGCGGGAAACTCAGGCTGGCCTCGAGGCCGAATTCGAAAGACTCAAGGCCGCCAAATCGCAGACTGCCTCAGAACTTGCCTCCGCTCAGGCCCGGGCCGAGGCCCTCGCCCTGGGCACGGCGCTGGAAGCCGACCTCGAAGACCTCGTCAACGCGGACCTGCCGGGAGTCGGCAGTGCCGTGACCGAGCGTCTGAGCGTGTCCACCGGATTTGAGATGGCCGTCGCCGCGGCCCTGTCGACAACGGTCAGCGGGGTCCTCGTCGACTCCGGCCGGGTCGCGCTGACAGTGCTCGACCACCTCGGCGAGGAGACGAACGTCAACCTGACGATCCCTGCGGGCGCCGATCCGGGAACAGCCGCCTCGGGCGGCACTGGTGCGGCCGGTCGTGCCGCAGGCAAAGGCGGCACGACGTCCACAGGGTCGTCGACAGCGTCGGCGACCCCCACGCTGCCCGAAATCGCGGGAGTCGACGGTTCGGATGAGTCGGTGCGGTGGCTGCGCGACGTCGTCACGAGCGACATCCCCGAACTCGACGCTCTGCTGTCGTCGACGCTGCGGTCGGTCGTGTGCACCCAGGACGCCGAGTCCGCGCTGCAGATCGTCGAGAACCGTCCCGACCTCACAGCCGTCACCGTCCATGGCGAACTCGTCACAGCCACACGCATCAGCCGCGCCCGCACAGCCTCGGGCACCCGGCTGGCCTCACAGACTGCGCTTGAGGACACGCGCTCTGCGATCGCCGACCTGCAAACCGTGCTGGTCGGCATCGACACGGACATCGAACGTGTTGAACACCAGCTGAGCGCGGCACGCGCCGAATCCGCGCAGGCTCTGGAATCGCTGCACTCCTCCGATGCGAAGATCATGGCCGCCGCCGAAGAGGTCTCGCGGATCACCGGCGACATCAGCGTCGCGCAGACCCGCCTCAAGCGCGCGCAGGACAACGCCGCGGAGCTGACGAATCGACTCGAAGCAGCAGAACGGGATGCCCGCACGGCGGAAGCCGCGCTGGCAGGCTCCGATGATGTCGAAGAGGTTGTCGACACCACGGTCCGCGACCAGCTGAGCTCACAGGCGTCGCAATCGTCGGAAGAGGTCATCGAAACCCGCATCAGCCACAGAGCAGCCACGGACCGGGCCCGCTTCCTCACCGATCGCGTCGACTCCCTGCTGCGCGCAGCCGCCGCGGAGGAGTCCGCCCGCGAGCAGGCCCAGCGGGCGATCGCGCGGAAGAAGCGGGCAGCCGCCTCGGCGCAGCTCATCGCAGACACCGCCCACGAGGTCGGTACGGTCGCCGAATCCACAGTGGGCGAACTCGGCTCGCAGATCCAGGTCCTCGTCGACGAGCGTGGGGGACTGCGCAAGGAGAAGGGCAGCCTCGGCGAGGAATTGGGCACCACGCGCACGGAACTCCAGCGGCTCAAGGATGCGGCGGCCGAAGCCGAACTCGCGAAGGAGCGCTTCCGCCTCAAACTCGAGGAGATCGAGAATCGGGCGGGGGAGGAGACCGGACTCGGACTCGACCGGCTCGTCGAACTCTACGGTCCGCACACTCCGGTGCCCGGGTTCGACGAGGGCGAGGACGAACGGCCCTATGTGCGTTCCGAGGTCGAGAAGGCGCACAAACAGGCCAGCGCCGCGCTCAAACGCATCGGCACGGTCAATCCGCTGGCACTTGAGGAGTATGAGGCGCTCAAGGAGCGGCACCAGTTCCTCGAGAAGCAGATCGCTGACATCGAAGCCTCCAGGCGCGACCTGATGAAACTCGTCGAGGAGGTCGACAGACACGTCGAACGTGTCTTCGCCGAGGCTTATGCGGATACGGCGCGGGAGTTCGAGGACATCTTCTCCCGACTGTTCCCCGGCGGTGAGGGCTCGCTGAGTCTGACCGAACCCGATGACATGCTGACCACGGGCGTCGACGTGCATGCGCGTCCCGCGGGCAAGAAGGTCAAACGGCTGTCGCTGCTCTCCGGCGGCGAACGATCGCTGGTCGCCGTGGCCATGCTCGTTGCGATCTTCAAAGCCCGCCCCAGTCCGTTCTACGTCATGGACGAAGTCGAAGCGGCACTCGACGACCTCAACCTCTCGCGCCTGCTGACCGTGTTCGAAGAGCTGCAGGACTCGTCGCAGCTCATCGTCATCACCCACCAGAAGCGGACGATGGAGATCGCCGATGCACTCTACGGCGTCACGATGCACGGCGACGGTGTGTCGAAGGTCATCTCGCAGCGAATCCCGTGACCGTTCAGCGGAGTCCCAGGGAATTCTCCAACTGCCACACGGCCCCGGAGCACACATGTCGTTGCTCTGGCCTATAGACTTGAGGCGAAGAAGTGTTGTCGGAAACCCTGAGGAGCGAGACGTCCATGGCCGAGTCGGCTGAACCACGAGGTGGCTCGAGGGCATGAATGCAGTACTCGTCGTCATCGTCGGTCTCGCCGTCTCGTTCGCACTCGCTCTCGTCGTCGTCCTCCTCGTAGCGTTGCCCGGACTGCGCGCCGAAGGCCGACTCAAATACTCCTCCGATGTGCAGCGGTTCCGCCTGCCCGGACAGTGGACAGGCTATGACGACGAAGTCCATGAATTCTTCGGACACGACGACGGCACCTCCCATCTGGCCACTCGCGAGCAGGCAGCGGTCACGGCGATCCGCGACCACTCCTACGTCCTGCGACCGCAGCCGCGACGGCATGCCGCGCCATCGCTGCTGACCGTCAGGCCGCGCACCCGCCACTGGAAGATCCCCGAATCGGGCACCGGGTGGAGAACCACCGCGGGTCTGCTCTTCGGCAGCCGAGGTTCATGACCCGATCATTCACCGCACCCTGAGACCAGGGTGCACGGGGCGCGACCGGCCTGATCAGTTCGGGCGGCCAGCCCCACGCTCCATCGGCCTGCGTCCACAGTGCGAGTC
The DNA here is from genome assembly GCF_022748595.1 of Brevibacterium sp. ZH18. Taxonomy (GTDB): domain Bacteria; phylum Actinomycetota; class Actinomycetes; order Actinomycetales; family Brevibacteriaceae; genus Brevibacterium. The sequence continues at coordinate 93,313 of NZ_JALDSX010000006.1, forward strand.
GGCAGGCCGGCAGCCAATCCAAGGCCGATCGCCAAGCACAGGCCAGCAGCCAATCTAAGGAGGACGTACGCCAATGGATCAGCCGATCATATTGCTCGTCGTCGCAGCCATCGTCTTCATCCTGGTCGTCGGACTGGGCATCACTCTGCGTGTCAATGCCAAGAAGAAGGGCCTGCAGGACAAGCAGGGCATCGACGCCGACGTCACCGGCGAACTCAAGATCGATGACATCTCCGAGGCGGTCGCCAAGGAGAAGGAGTCGGCCCGCGGCTCCGAGGTTCCCACCGAGCCCGCGAACCGCCTGGTCCGACTGCGCGAACGACTCGCGAAGTCGAACTCCGGCCTGGGTCGGGGCCTGCTCAACCTGCTCTCGCGCGACAACCTCGACGAATCGACGTGGGAGGAGATCGAGGACACCCTCATCCTCGCCGACGTCGGAGTCGACCCGACCACGGAGCTCGTCGACCGTCTCCGTGAGCGCGTCAAGGTCCTCGGAACCCGCGACCCCGAAGAGGTCAGGGCCCTGCTGCGCGAAGAGCTCATCAGCCTCGTCGATCCGACGATGGACCGCGAGCTCGCGACGTCGCACGTCTCCGGGGAACCAGCGGTGATGCTCGTCGTCGGCGTCAACGGCGCCGGCAAGACGACGACGGTGGGCAAGATCGCCCGCGTCCTCGTCGCTGAGGACAAGACCGTGCTGCTGGGCGCTGCCGACACATTCCGCGCTGCGGCCTCGGAGCAGCTCGCGACGTGGGGCGGACGGGTCGGCGTCGAAACCGTGCGCGGCGAAGAAGGCGCCGATCCCGCCTCGGTGGCCTATTCTGCCGTCGAGCGCGGCAAGGCCGAAGGCACCGACGTCGTGCTCGTCGACACGGCCGGGCGTCTGCAGAACAAGATCGGTCTCATGGATGAGCTCGGCAAGGTCAAGCGTGTGGCCACGCGCCCGCTGGGCGAAGGTCACGAGATCGACGAGGTCCTCCTCGTCCTCGATGCCACAACCGGACAGAACGGGATGCAGCAGGCCAAGGTCTTCGCCGAGGCGGTCAACATCACCGGTATCGTCCTGACCAAACTCGACGGGACGGCTAAGGGCGGAATTGTTGTGGCTGTCCAGCGTGCGCTCGGAGTCCCGGTCAAACTCATCGGCCTCGGTGAGGGTGCCGACGACCTTGCGCCGTTCACCGCCGAGGGATTCGTCGACGCACTGCTCGACTGACAGGCGCCAGCTCGGCTGACAGGCGCCAACTCGACTGGCAGGCGCCAGCTCGACTGTTCGGCCCTGTTGGAATTCGGTCATGCCCGAGGGCTGTTTTTCCTGGTGAGAACTGCCGTGTCACATACTGGAAACATTGCTGACTCACTGCTGTGACATGCGTCATGGACACTGTCACTGTTCGGTTCGTTTCGGAACCGACAGAGACGTGAAAGAGACGACATGGAACTCGATGCAGTGAATGTGTGGATGATGGTCGCGGCGGGGCTGGTCCTGCTCATGACCCCCGGCGTGGCCTTCTTCTATGGCGGGATGACTCGAATCACTTCGAGCATCAACATGATGATGATGGTCTTCTCCGCGATGGCCGTGGGCGGACTTGTCTGGGTCCTCTACGGATACGGGCTGAGTTCGGGTGAATCGGTCGCCGGAATCTTCGGCGATCCTCTGTCGCAGATCGGTCTGACTGACGCGGTCACCAAACAGCCGGAGACCTTGATCTCGATCGGCTACGGCGCGACGTTCGCCATGATCGCGATCGCCCTCATCGCCGGTGCTGTCGCCGACCGCGCCAAATTCTCCACCTGGCTGGTCTTCTCTGCCGCGTGGGTCACGCTCGTCTACTGCCCGCTGGCGTTCATGGTGTGGGGCGACGGCCTGCTCAGCGCCTCGGGCGCGATCGGCAGCGTCTTCGGACCCGCCATCGACTTCGCTGGCGGCACTGTCGTCCACATCAACGCCGGCGTCTCAGCTCTCGTGCTCGTCATCGTCATGGGCCGCCGGGCACGCTACTCGACTCCGCACAAACCCCACAACATTCCGATCACGGTCGTCGGCGCCGCGCTGCTGTGGTTCGGGTGGTTCGGGTTCAATGGCGGGGCCGCCTCGACGGTCGAGCAGGCCGGGCTCATCTGGGTCAACACCTTGGCTGCACCGGCGGCCGGCATGATCACCTGGATCGTCGTCGAGAAGTTCCGTTCGCAGCGGCCCAGCAGCATCGGCGGAGTCTCCGGCGCAATCGCAGGCCTGGTGGCGATCACCCCTGCCTGTGCCAACGTCGACCCCTATGCCGCGATCATCATCGGCGTCGTCGCGGGTGCCGGAGCGGTCTTGGCCGTCGATCTGAAGCGGCGCCTGCGCTATGACGATGCGCTCGATGTCGTCGCCGTCCACCTCGTGGCGGGAATCATCGGAACTGTGATGATCGGACTCTTCGCCTTCCCGAGCGAGGAGACGCCAGGCGGACTCTTCTACGGCGGCGGATTCGGTCTCCTCACCGCGCAGATCGTCGCCACGCTCGTGGCCATCGTCTACGCAGGTGCCGTTACCCTGGTGATCTCTCTCGTGCTGCGCAAGACCATGGGACTGCGCATCGATCCCCGCGATGAGCTCAACGGCATCGACGCGTTCGAGCATGCGGAGCAGGCGTACTCGTTCCGGTGACCTCGGTGCGATCGTCTCGAGGATGTGGAAACGGCCGCATCGTCGAGGCGATCGCTCGTCTCTGCCTCGTCTTCTGTCTGGGCTCAACGCGGTTATGAGTGCATTCCCAGCTCAGTCGGTTTCAGTCGAGCACGGGTGAGTTGCTAGTCTAGAGAGTCGACCAATTCATCGTGAAGAAGGCTTGTACGTGTTCAATACTCTCTCCGACAGGCTCACCGCGACGTTCAAGAACTTGCGCGGTAAGGGCCGTCTGTCCGAAGCCGACGTGGATGCCACCATCCGTGAGATCCGGCGCGCCCTCCTCGACGCCGACGTCGCATTGCCTGTCGTCCGCGCTTTCACCGGGCGGATTCGTGAGAGAGCGCTGTCCGAAGAGGTCTCGGGCGCGCTCAACCCGGGCCAGCAGGTCGTTAAGGTCGTCAATGACGAACTCGTCGGCATCCTCGGCGGCGAGACCCGGCGACTGTCTCTGGCCAAACGACCACCGACGGTCATCATGCTCGCCGGCCTCCAGGGTGCGGGTAAGACCACTCTGGCCGGAAAGCTCGCATACTGGCTGAAGTCCGAGGGACACCGTCCGATGCTCGTCGCAGCGGACCTTCAGCGCCCGAACGCGGTCAACCAGCTTCAGATCGTCGGTGAGCGTGCGGGTGCGTTCGTCTATGCACCCGAACCCGGCAACGGCGTCGGCGACCCGGTGCAGGTGGCCACGGATTCGATCGAGGTCGCGAAGACGAAGCTGCACGACATCGTCATCGTCGACACGGCCGGTCGTCTCGGCATCGACGAAGAGCTCATGCAGCAGGCAGCGGACATCCGCACTGCTGTGAACCCTGACGAAGTCCTCTTCGTCATCGATGCGATGATCGGTCAGGACGCGGTCAAGACCGCCGAGGCGTTCCTCGAAGGCGTCGACTTCACCGGTGTCGTGCTCTCGAAGCTCGACGGTGACTCGCGCGGTGGTGCTGCCCTGTCCGTCGCCGAGGTGACAGGCAAGCCGATCATGTTCGCGTCGACCGGCGAGTCGATGAAGGAGTTCGAACAGTTCCATCCTGACCGGATGGCTGACCGGATCCTCGACATGGGTGACATCCTCACCCTCATCGAACAGGCCGAGAAGAACTTCGACGAAAAAGAGACCGAGAAGCTCAAGAAGAAGGTCGAAGCCGGAGAAGACTTCGACCTCAATGACTTCTTGACTCAGATGGCCGGCCTGAAGAAGATGGGCTCGATGAAGAAGATGCTGGGCATGATGCCCGGCATGAGCCAGTACAAGGACCAGCTGGAGAACTTCGACGAACGCGAAGTCGACCGCGTCGAGGCCATTGTGAGATCGATGACACCGGCGGAGCGCACGAATCCGAAGATCCTCAACGGGTCTCGTCGTGCACGCATCGCCAAGGGTGCAGGCACCACCGTGACTGCCGTCAACCAGCTGATGGAGCGGTTCACCCAGGCACAGAAGATGATGCGCGGAATGACCCGCGGCGGCGGCATGCCCGGCATGGGCGGCGGCGGAATGCCGGGGATGGGTGGTATGCCCGGTATGGGCGGAATGCCTGGTGGCGGTGCCAACCGGAAGAAGAAGGCCGTATCGAAGAAGAAGGGCCGCAAGGGCGGCCAGTCGGGCAACCCGGCCAAGCGCGCTCAGCAGGCGCAGGCTCAGGCCGACAAGAAGTCGGGAAAGGCACAGGATCCCGTCGGCTCCGCGTTCGGCGGTGTCGATCTCGGCAACGATGAGGACTTCGATCTCAACAATCTGCCGAAGGGATTCGGCGGAATGTTCCCAGGTGGCAAGAAGTAGGCCTTTCTGGCACAATTGACTCTTGTACTTTTGCTACCGTTGCGGGCCCTCTCTTCCGCGTCGGAGCGATAGTCCAGGTCACGGACACCGGCAGGTCAACCCCACGATTCTTCGGGTCGTCTGTGCAACAAAAACACAAAAGGAGACACCACTAAAGTGGCAGTCAAAATTCGTTTGACCCGCATGGGCAAGATCCGTGCACCGTTCTACCGCGTCGTCGTGGCCGATTCGCGCACCCGTCGCGATGGTAAGGCGATCGAGCAGATCGGCATCTACCACCCGACCCGCAACCCTTCGGTCATCGAGATCGATTCGGACCGCGCCCAGCACTGGCTGTCCGTCGGTGCGCAGCCGACCGATCAGGTTCGCACCCTGCTCAAGCTCACCGGTGACTGGCAGAAGTTCACCGGTGTCGGTGAAGCAGTCAACACTGTGAAGCCTCAGCCGGAGAAGACTCCGTTCGTTGCTCCCACCGCGGAATCCGTGATCAAGGAAGCAATCACCCCTAAGGGTTCGGACAAGGCTGCTGAAGCACCTGCCGAGGAAACTGCTCCGGCCGCTTCTGAAGAGAGCGCTGAAGCCTGAGATGTTGGCTGATTCGCTCGAACACCTGGTCCGCGGCATCGTCGATCATCCTGACGATGTGGCAGTTCGATCCCGTTCATCACAGCGCGGGACGACGCTCGAGGTCCGGGTTCACCCGGAAGACCTCGGCCGTGTCATCGGTCGTGCAGGGAGAACCGCTAAGGCCCTGCGCACTGTGATCAACTCTCTTGCCGGCCGTGAGTCGGTGCGAGTGGACCTCATCGAGGCGTAACACCTTCATCATGAGAGGGGCGCAGCACACCGCTGCGCCCCTCTTCTGCATTCACCCGGCACCGCCTCGGCACCGTGCACGGTTAGACTGCACACTGACATACCCTCAGTCGCCGAGGCTGCAGGAACACAGATACGACGCGCACAAGAGCACGAGGAGCAGCATGGACACGGTGATTGCCCGGTTGGGCAAGCCGCACGGCATCAAGGGAGAGTTCACCGTCGAGGTGCGCACTGACCGACCCGACGAACGCCTGATCCCGGGGCGGGCGTACTCCACCCAACCCGACATCGGAGAGCTCACACTGAAGTCCGCGAGGTGGCACCGGGACCGACTGCTGCTGGCCTTCGACGAGGTGGCCGACCGGAGCCGCGCCGAAGAGATCCGCAACACTCTCATCCTCACCGACGAAGTCGAAGACGAGGAAGAAGACGACGCCTGGTACCTCGAAGACCTCATCGGACTCGCCGTCTTCGACGGAGAGAACCGTGTCGGTGAGATCGTCGACGTGACGAATGGCACCGCGCAGGATCTCCTCCATATGAAGCACGAGACGGGACATGAGGTTCTCATCCCCTTCGTCACAGCAATCGTTCCGGAGGTCGACGTCGAAGCCGGCTGGATCAAGGTCACCCCTCCGGCCGGTCTTCTCGACGCGGAATGAGTGATTCGCGCATGAACCGTGCGATGTCGATCGATGTCGTCTCGATCTTCCCGGAGTACTTGGCCGGACTGAAGCTGTCCCTCATCGGCAAGGCCGTCGAGCAGGGACTGATCGACCTCGACGTCCATGACCTGCGGGACTTCACGTTCGACCGCCACAACACCGTCGACGACTCTCCCTACGGGGGAGGCGCCGGCATGGTGATGAAGGCCGAACCGTGGGCCTTGGCCCTCGAGCACATCCTGGGCCACGGTCCGGTTGTTGCCGACGACAGCCTCGGGGGAGGTGTGGGCATTGTTGACGACAGCCTCGGCGGGGATCCGGGCAGCGCGACCACGTCTAAGCCGATCCTCATCGTTCCCAGCCCTGCCGGCACCGTGTTCAAACAGCGCATCGCCGAGGAACTCGCGGGAGCCGACCACCTGGTGTTCGCCTGCGGGCGCTACGAAGGCATCGATCAGCGCGTCATCGACTGGGCGGGTGAGCACTTCGACCTGCGGCCGATGAGCATCGGCGACTATGTCCTCAACGGGGGAGAGGTCGCCTCGATGGTGATGATCGAGGCCATCAGCCGGCTCATCCCGGGGGTCATCGGCAATCCTGAGTCGCTGACCGAGGAGAGCCATGAGGACGGTCTCCTCGAGTACCCGATCTACACGAAGCCAGCCTCGTGGCGCGGACACGACGTGCCGGAGATCCTGCTCAGCGGAAATCACGGGGCGATCGCCCGCTGGCGACGGGACCGCCGGCTCGAGCGGACCGCCGAAGTTCGACCGGATCTGCTCGCCGAGCTGACGAATCTTGACAAGCACGATCGTGCGGTTCTCGACGAGTTGAGTCAAGAGCCGAAACCGTGACAGAATAAGTCGTCGCGGTTGTTGGCATCCACCTGCTTCAGGGGGATGGGTGCCCTAGCCGTCCGCCGATGTCATCATCAGCGGATTTCGGGGAGTGATCCCGGCAGACGATCCAATCACCGGTTCATCCGGTCCGATATGCGTGTCCTCGACCTGAAGCAGGGGATACAGGAGAAACACAATGCAGAAGCTCGATGTTGTCGATGCAGCCTCGCTGAAGTCCGACGTTCCCGCGTTCCGCCCCGGTGACACCCTCAACGTCCACGTTCGCGTGGTTGAAGGTTCCCGGTCGCGTATCCAGGTTTTCAAGGGAATCGTCATCCGTCGCCAGGGCGACGGTGTCCGCGAGACGTTCACCGCCCGTAAGATCAGCTTCGGCGTCGGAGTCGAGCGCACCTTCCCGGTGCACTCGCCCATCGTCGAGAAGATCGAGGTCCTCAGCCGCGGCGACGTTCGCCGCGCCAAGCTGTACTACCTGCGCAACCTGCGCGGCAAGGCTGCACGTATCCGCGAAAAGGCCTGATTCATTGCCTGGCACCGTGGGTGAAGATCACACAGTGCCGAAGAACACAGAGAACGCGACCTTCGGGTCGCGTTTTCTGTTCTCGGCGCGGTTTTGGAAGGTCGTCGCGATCGTCGCCGTCCTCATCATCGTCCTCGGAGGATCAGTCCGTGGCTTCGTCATTCAGAGATTCACGATCCCCAGTGCCTCCATGCAGCCGACGCTCACGGTCGGCGAAACCATCACCGTCTGGCGCCCTGATGCACTGCGCGGTGACATCCAGCGCGGTGACATCGTCGTCTTCGACGGCCGCGGCTCCTTCGTCAACGACGCCCCGCCATCTCCGCTGCAGAAGATGGGCTCGTGGGTGGGTCTCGGTGACCGTGACGTCTACTATGTCAAGCGCGTCATCGCCGTCGGCGGTGACACAGTCAAGTGCTGTGACGCCCAGGGTCGGCTTCTGCTCAACGACGAACCCCTCGCCGAACCGTACGCACCGAAGCCTGCCTCGGCCGTTGACTTCTCGATCGAAGTGCCGCCCGACACGATGTGGGTGATGGGCGACAACCGGAACAATTCTGCGGACTCACGAGCGCTGCTGGGCCGTCCGGGCGGCGGGTTCATTCCGCTCAACCGGGTCATCGGACCCGTGATCGGACACGGTTCCTCGGTCGACTGAGTTCTTGCCAGACACATTTTTAGTGTGCTTCGCGATGACGCGGGCGCTGGGTTCTTCGCCGCGATCGACATGGGACTTGCCTGAGCATTTCTGCTGGGTGGGGCTGGTACGCTCATTCCAGTCCAGATGCGGAACATGTGGTCCGATGCGAAAGCGAACGAATGCCAACCGAAGCAGCAGAAGCCTCCCCTCCTTCAGGCTCGAAGAAATTCCTCAACGGCCTGCTCGAGACGCTCGCGATCATCGTCGTCGCCATCCTCATCTCGACAGCACTGAAGACCTGGGTCGTCCGTTCGTTCTACATTCCTTCCGGGTCGATGATGCAGACCCTGCAGATCGATGACCGAGTCCTCGTCAACCAGCTGGCGCCCCGCTTCGGTCCTGCCAATCGCGGTGACATCATCGTCTTCGACGATCCCGACCACTGGCTCTCCGCGGCCGAGACCTCGACGTACAAGCCCAACCCGCTCCTCGAGTTCGTCGGCCTGGCTCCGTCGGATGCGGGAAGCCAGCTCATCAAGCGCGTCATCGGCGTCGGCGGTGACACCGTCGAGTGCTGCGACGCGCAGGGGCGTCTCCTCGTCAACGGCTCACCGATCGACGAAACGTATCTCGAGGACGGAATGGATCCGTCCGACATGAAGTTCAAGATCACCGTGCCTAAGGACCACTACTGGGTGATGGGCGACAATCGCAGCAACTCCGCAGACTCCCGCTACCATGTCGACACACAGCCGTACGTGTCCGAAGACGATGTGGTCGGAACGGTCTTCCTCATCAACTGGCCGCTCAAACACTTCAAATGGGTGAGCAACCCGGAGGATGTCTTCGCCGACGTTCCTGCGCCATCTGGAGTCACCGGCAGCTGATGGTGCGAACACTCACTGGACTGCACGACCTCAGCCTCGAACGCAGCCTGCTGGCCGAAGGATTCGACCATGTCATCGGCATCGATGAAGTCGGCCGGGGGGCGTTGGCCGGGCCGGTCAGCGTCGGCGTCGCTCTCTTCGATCTGAGACAGGTCACGGCCGCCGAGGTGCCTGCAGGCATCCACGACTCCAAACAGCTCAGCGCGCAGTCGCGTCAGGCCGCGACCACTCGAGTTCAGCAGTGGGCCACGACCACCGCGGTGGGTTCGACGAGCCCGAGTGAGCTCGATGAACTGGGCATGACGATGGCATTGAACCTCGCAGGCCGTCGGGCGCTGACCGAGGTGCTCGCGACCCATGGTGCCGGCACTGAGTTTCCACCGCGCACGATGATCCTCCTCGACGGCAAACATGACTGGCTGTCGGCGCCACTTACGCTCGACTGCCTGGGGATATTCGGGTCCGCCGCGGACCTCGAACTGCCTGCGGTGCGGACCGTCATCAAAGGCGACGGAAGCGTTCCGGTCATCGCTGCGGCGAGTATCGTTGCCAAAGTGGATCGGGACGAGCTGATGATCAACCTCGCCGAGGCGCATCCCCAGTATGGTTGGGAGTCGAACGTGGGATACGGGACCGTCAGACACCGGCAGGGCATCGTCGAGACCGGACCCAGCATTCATCACCGAAGAAGCTTCCGCCTGCAGGCGGCACACGACGCGAAGGAGGGATCGTCATGAGCACTGATGATCTGGACGACTACGAAGCCCAACTCGAACTTCAGCTCTACAAGGAATATCGCGATGTCGTGGGCCTGTTCGCGTATGTCGTGGAGACCGAACGCCGGTTCTACCTGGCCAATCATGTCGACCTCAAGGCACACAACGATGCCGGGGACGTCTACTTCGAGCTCACACTGCGTGATGCGTGGGTGTGGGACAGCTACCGTTCGGCGCGCTTCATCAAGACCGTGCACGTGCTGACGTTCAAAGACGTCAACATCGAGGAGATCGCCAAGAGCGACCTCGAACCGCCGACGTCGATCGGCGGCTGAGGCGGTTTCTCAGACATACAGGTGCGATCACAGAACCGCATTGAGCCCGCTGCGCTGCGCATCTGATTCGATGGCGATGTCGATGACTATGGCGATGTCGATGACTATGGCGAAGTCGATGACTTGAGAGCGACGGTCTGTGGATTCAGTTCCGACTCGCGCGCTGTGAGCCTGTGGATGACCGCGTGTCATCCACAGGCTCTTTCTCTGCCCTACCGCGATGGCCCGGTGCGGTGGTGGGGTAGTTCCCATGGGCAGGACAACTGGCAACCGAAACCCCACATCTCGGGGCATGCGACAGCGGGCTCTCGGCCGGACGGGCGAAGATCTCGCAGCGGCCTTCCTCGAAGGTGAGGGGATGATCGTCCTCGAGCGCAATTTCCGCTGTCAGCAGGGAGAGATCGACATCATCGCCCGAGACGGAGGGACAATCGTCTTCGTCGAAGTGAAGGCAAGGCGGACTCTGGCGCTCGGGTCTCCTCTGGAGGCTGTCACGCGGGCGAAGCTCAAGACCATCAGGATGGTCTCCGGTGTCTGGCTGCGGCAGCAGAACGAGTTCTATCCCTCGACCCGCATCGACGCCATCGGAATCGTGATGGAACCCGAGCCCGACTACTCACACCGACGCAACGTGCAGGTTGACTGGTGAGTGCCGAAGCGAAGCTCAATGTCATCGGGCGCTCCTCGGCAGTCGCCCTGTGGGGGCTGGCAGGCAAGATCGTCTCCATAGAAGCCTGCGTCAGCGCCGGCCTTCCGGGCATCGACATCGTCGGACTGCCGGATGCCTCGGTCAGCGAATCACGGAAACGGCTCCGAGCGGCCCTGGCCTATCTGGGAATTCCGGTCGCCACTCAGCACGTGACGATCAACCTCACCCCAGGGACGGTGCCGAAGATCGGCACGGGCTTCGATCTGGGAATCGCCGTGGCGGTGCTCAAAGCCCAAGGCGTCATCACAAGGGAGGACACCGAATCGATCATCCACTGCGGTGAGCTCGGGCTCGACGGTCGAATCCGCCCGGTCAACGGCGTGCTTCCAAGTCTCCACAGCGGACTGCAGGCGGGTTTCGACCGATTCGTCGTTCCAGCCGGAAACAGCCGCGAGGCATCACTGCTCGGCGGTGCCCGCGTGAAGGCGATCTCCTCCTTGGCCGAACTCGTCAATCTCTACGGCGGAGACCTCACCGTTCCAGAGCTGCCAGCCGTCATCGAAGCCGAGACCGCTGCCAGCGGTGCTCCGGAACTCCACGACCTGTCGGAGGTCCAAGGGCAGGCTGAAGCACGCTTCGGGCTCGAAGTCGCAGCAGCCGGTGGCCACAATCTGCTTATGCGAGGCACTCCGGGTGCCGGGAAGACACTTCTGGCACAGTGCCTGCCCGGCATCCTGCCGCCGCTCGACGACGCCCAGGCGGTCGAGGTCGCAGCAGTCCGTTCGCTGCGCGGCGAGCTCGAGGGTGGCGAGGGACTCGATCATCGGCCTCCGTTCGAAGCACCTCATCACCGCAGCACCGCCTCGGCGCTCATCGGCGGGCGGAAGCCCGGGACGATCGGAATACTGAGCAAGGCCCATCGAGGTGTGCTCTTCATGGACGAGGCTCCGGAGTTCTCGCGCGACGTGCTCGAAGCGCTGCGACAGCCGATGGAAGCACGACAGGTCCACATCCACCGAGCGTGGGGATCCATGGTGCTGCCGGCCTCGTTCCAACTGGTCATGGCCGCCAACCCGTGTCCCTGCGGGGCGGGAATGCAGGGGATCGAGACCACATGTCGGTGCACGCCGACGGACAAACGCCGCTACCGGAACAGGCTGTCAGGGCCCCTGCTCGACCGAGTCGACCTGCAGCTCGAGCTGTTCCCGGTCTCACCTGCCGACATCCGCCTCGGAGGAGGCCAGGAAGACAGTGCCACGGTGGCTGCGCGGATTCGACTAGCGCGGAAGAGGCAGGAGGACCGCTACACAGACTGCGCGTGGAGTCTGAACTCCGGCGCGCCAGGAGCTTGGCTGCGGGAGCACTTCGCGATGAGTCCGAGTGCCCTGCGCGATCTTGACCGTGCTCTCGAGACCGGAAGGATCACGATGCGCGGATACGACCGGGTGCTGAAGGTGGCGACCACGCTGGCGGACCTCGAGGGAGTGGAGGCACCGACGCCGGACAAGATCACGGCGGCATTGTCGCTGCGGACGCAGGACTCATGAGCAACGCAGGGGAGGACTTGAGATGAGCACGGACGATGGTGTGCGGGCAGCAGTTGCCGCACTGCTGAGAATCGGAGAACCAGGGGACGAGCTGCTCAAACGACTGGTCGATGAGATCGGGCCGAGCGCCGTCCTTGAGCTCGTGACGGCCGTGGGAGACGGACGCACTTCGGCGGCGGAGGCAGCCGCGAGCCTGGCGACGATCATCCATACGGATCCGGTCAGCGGACAAATCGGCGAGGCGTTCGACAGGTGGGCCGTTCGGGGTGAGAGCGCGGCCGGCGCTCGCGACCTCGACAGTGTCGCACGGCTAGGTGGTCGCCTGGTCATACCCAGTGATGACGAATGGCCCACGCCGCTGTCCGACCTGGGACCTGCGGCACCGCTGGGACTGTGGGTGCGCGGAAATGCTCGATTGGATGCTGCTCTGGCCCGCTCCGTTTCCATCGTCGGAGCGCGGGCTGCGAGTAACTACGGCACCAAATGCGCCTCAGATCTTGCTTGGGATCTGGCAGCTCGGGGCATCTCCGTCGTCTCCGGCGGAGCCTTCGGAATTGACGCAGCAGCTCACCGGGCCGCGATCGCGAGGGACGCGACCACCATTGCCTTCATGGCGGGGGGAGTCGATCGCTTCTACCCCGCGGCGAACAGCGAACTGTTCGAACAGGTGCTCGAACGCGGAGCCATCGTGTCCGAGACAGCTCCGGGTATGACACCCATGCGCCACCGCTTCTTGCTGCGTAACCGCCTCATCGCAGCTGCGTCTCTCGTCACCGTCATCGTCGAAGCCGGATGGCGCAGCGGGGCGCTGAACACCGCGCGGCACGCGCTCGAACTCTCGCGAGTGGTCGCAGCCTTCCCCGGGTCGGTCTACTCGGCGTCCTCGACGGGCACACACCGGCTGATCCGACTCCACGAGGCAGAGTTGGTGACCAGCTGTGATGACGTGCTCGAACTCATCGACGACGAAGAGCCGTCGCTCTTCGACACGCACAATCGTCACGCCGAGGACCCGATCGACGACCTCGACGAACGGGAGAAGATCTGCCTGAATGCCCTGTCTGCCACGAAGGCACTGGACGTCGGAACTGTGGCGGGCCGAGCCGGACTGACTGTTGCGAACACGCTCTCGGCGCTCGCCGTCCTCGAACTTGCAGGTCTCAGCATTCGCCGAGACTCCGGGTGGGTGAAGCTGCGCAGAAAATAGCGCTGCGGACGCGAACAGTCCGAAGAATGCTGCGGGAGACCACGTAGCCTGGGACTGTGACCTTATCGACGACAATCGCCGAGGTGGTGTCCGGCTATGCCGACCACCTCCGTTCGCGTGACGTCTCCGTGCATACCGCGAGGGCATACCTCTCCGATGTCACGGACTTCTTCGAACACGCGAAACACCTGCCTACTGTGAGCGATGCTCCAGTCGCAGGGGACGCTCCAGTTGCAGGCGAGGGTCCCGCGGCGGACGAGGCTCCCGCGAGGGACGAAGAACCAGCAGCCTACGGTCGTGGCATCAAAGACATCGGTCTCAACGATCTACGTTCATGGCTCATCGCCCTCGACGATGCCGGTGCGGCGAAGTCGACAGTGGCGCGGAAGATCGCCGCCCTCAAATCTTTCTTCACTTACTGCGTCCGACACCAGGGGCTGGAGAACAACCCTGCAGCCCGCCTGCGGACGCCGAAGAAGGACTCCCGCCTGCCCACTGTGCTCAAACCTCAGCAGGCCGCCGACCTCGTCTCGATCGCTCGAGCCCCGGTGCCCCAAGATGGCGGGACCGACCCTGCGGAGATCGCGAAATTCATTCGTGACACAGCCATTCTCGAGATGCTCTACGCCACGGCCGTGCGCGTCTCGGAGCTGACCGGGCTGAACCGCAGCAATGTCGATCAACAGCGATCGATGATCACAGTCTTGGGCAAGGGAAACAAAGAACGTCGAGTGCCATTCGGCAAACCGGCACAGCTGGCACTGGAGAAATGGCTGGCCGTGAGGACGACATTCGCTTCCGATTCCAGTGACGACGCGTTGTTCCTCGGGCTGCGTGGGGGACGTATCGGGGCCAGACAGGTCAGAGAGCTCGTCCACAGATACGGGTCGGACGATCCGAGCGCACCCGATATCGGTCCGCACGGTCTCCGGCACTCGGCTGCGACGCACATGCTCGACCGGGGCGCTGATCTGCGCCAGATCCAGGAGCTGCTGGGTCACTCGACAATGAGCAGCACCCAGATCTACACGCATGTCTCGATGCAGCGACTGCAGGAGACCTATCGCCAGGCCCATCCGAGGGCGTGACCGGAGCGCATTTCGTCTGGCACCGACCATGCCGAGTGCCGATCGTCTGTCACTTTCGGAACTCCCAATGCCACGGCTCGGGGAGCGAACCGCCCTGGCGAGCCCACCCCGGATGTATCCATCCGAACTTCGGTGCGTTCGCGCGCATCCACTGGTGCTCGGCGCTGCCGAAGGAATTGATCCCGCCGCCGAGGTCGACGGCCAGAGCCCAGCCGTGATTCGACGTTCCAGGAGTCGCCGCCATTCGGCCCTTGCGGCGCTTGAGGATGACCTGAGTGGCGTAGTCACGGTAGGCGTCCGTGACAGAGATCGGAGCATTGAATCGAGCTTCGTACGCATGAGAGAGCCGGTCGAATGACTTCTGCGCGTCACAGCGCAGCATCTGGCCGGGGGCTGATCCCAGTACGCACATCGCTGAGTCGGGAATCCGACCGTTCCGGTGACCGCCCCAGGCGCCGGCGCCTGAGGTCGTACTGTCCTTACCCGGTTCCTCAGCAGGTTCCCGCGCAGGTTTTCTGGCAAGGGGGAGCAGGATCGACTGTTCGTGTCCGAAGAACTTCGCCGGGTCGATGTAGACCTTGTTGCCGCCTGCCTTCCACACTCCGATGTGCAGGCATGACGTGTCGCAATGGGAACCGTCACCGACCTCGCCGATCTCCTCTCCGGCTGCGAATTCGTCGCCCTTCTTGAGATCAGACGTCGCTGCTTGGAAGGAGACGATGTATCCGGAGTCCGTTTCGATGCTGACAGTCTCGGCGCCTGCCACCGACCCTCTGAACCGCAGGACTCCGGCAGCAGGGGCATGCAGTGGCTCGCCGCTCATCGCATTTACATCGATACCGCGGTGCCCGGCCAACCAGGCCTCCTTCGGAGGGTCGAAGGCTTCTAGGATCTCCATCGCGGGAATAGGGGAGGCCCATGTGACACCGGGGGCAGCCCTCTCCGCAGCACTTGCCAAGGGCATTCCCACCTCGGTGATGGTGAACGCCGCGACCATCAGGCATGCGGTGATGACGGTGCAGATGCGGTGAGCGATCTGGGCACTCCGAATTGCCTGGACGGTCCGAGAGGGAACAGCGAAGGGATGCATAGGCTCATCGAAACGCAGCAGACCACGGAAGTCAGGGGTGCGAAAACCGGCTGTGGACAACGGTGCGCTCTCCACACCTCAGGGACGCATGAGTGGCAGATTCGTCCACAGCGCATCACTCTCGAGTGGGCGGAGGTCTGCACTGGTCAACGGGCTGCCTCGATCTCAGACGTGAATGGTCGTGCGAACGAATGCTCGGCCTTGCCCGCTCGTTGCTCCGTCTGTCCACCGCCCGGCACGCTCAAGTCAGCTGTCCAGCCGGAAGGCGTGCAGTCCACGGACGAAGTGCGGCGTGCAGGCCATGGACGAAGTGCGGCGTGCCGTCCACGGGCGAAGTGCGGCGTGCAGGCCATGGACGAAGTGCGGCGTGCAGGCCATGGACGAAGTGCGGCGTGGTCCACCGCTGTGACGGACGCCACGTGAGCGAGTGGTCTCCAAGTGGAAAAGGCTTGGGCAACGGGGATAGACTAGCCCCAGCAGAAGCGTGTCTTCTGACTACGCGTATCCGATTTCTTCTCCATCCCATGGTGCAAGTGGCCCGTCAGGGCGAACTTGTGGGGCGGACGAACCGGATACCAGGAATCAACCGAAAAGGTCTCTGTTGCCGTCAGCTTCATGCTGTCGTTGCGCAGTGACGTAAAAGCACCTCCGGGTGCAATAGAAAGGAGGGCGTCGGCATGGCCGTCGTCACCATCCGCCAGCTGCTCGACAGCGGCGTTCACTTTGGACACCAGACCCGTCGTTGGAACCCGAAGATGAAGCGTTTCATCTTCACCGAGCGCAACGGCATCTACATCATCGACCTGCAGAAGTCGCTGGGCTACATCGACACTGCATTCGAATTCGTCAAGGAAACCGTCACCCACGGTGGATCGATCCTCTTCGTCGGCACCAAGAAGCAGGCACAGGAATCGATCGCCGAGCAGGCCAAGCGCGTCGGCCAGCCCTTCGTCAACCAGCGTTGGCTCGGCGGTATGCTCACGAACTTCCAGACCATCTCGCTGCGTCTGCGCCGCCTGAAGGAACTCGAAGAGCTCGACTTCGACGACGTTGCGGGCTCCTCGCACACGAAGAAAGAACTGCTCATTCTCCGTCGTGAGAAGGACAAGCTGGAGAAGACCCTCGGTGGTATCCGCGACATGCAGCGGACCCCTTCGGCTGTCTGGATCGTTGACACGAAGAAGGAACACCTCGCCGTCAACGAAGCGAAGAAGCTGGGCATCCCGGTCATCGCGATCCTCGACACCAACTGCGACCCAGATGAAGTCACTTACCCGATTCCGGGCAACGACGACGCCATCCGCTCGGTGTCCCTGCTGACGCGCGTGATCGCCGACGCCGTGGCCGAAGGCCTCATTGCTCGCCACTCCTCGGACGATGACAGCGGAGAGAAGAACGTCTCTGCAGTCGAGCCGATGCCCGAGTGGGAACGCGAACTGCTCGAGGGCAACGAGCCGGCCTCGGAAGAAGCCGCTGCTCCTGCCGCTGACGCTGCTGAGAAGCCTGCTGAAGCCGCTCCTACCGCTGATGCTGCTGATGAGAAGCCAGCCGAGGCTGAAGCACCTACTGCCGAAGCGACGGAAGAGCCTGCCGCTGCAGACTCGACCGAGTCGACTGAGTCCTGATTTCCTTTACCTCCACCATCCTTAGGAGAAAGAATGGCAAACTACACTGCCGCTGACATCAAGGCATTGCGCGAGAAGACCGGCGCCGGAATGATGGACGTCAAGAAGGCTCTTGACGAAGCTGACGGCGATCAGTCGAAGGCTATCGAGCTTCTTCGCGTAAAGGGCCTCAAGGGCGCCACCAAGCGCGAAGGCCGTTCGACTTCCGACGGTCTCGTCGCCTCTCACGTGGACGGCGGAGTCGGAACGATGATCGAGCTCAACTCTGAGACCGACTTCGTTGCGAAGTCCGATCCCTTCATCGCCCTCGCCGACGAAGTCCTCGCACTGGCTGTGTCGAACAAGGCTGATTCGGCTGAGGCTCTCCTCGCCGCCGAAGCCGACGGCAAGCCCGTCTCGCAGTTCATCACCGAGAGCGGAGCGACCCTGGGCGAGAAGGTTGCCCTGCGTCGCGTCGGACGCATCGAGGGTGCCAAGGTCGAGTCCTACCTGCACCGCACGAACAAGGACCTGCCTCCGCAGGTCGGCGTGATGGTCGCGTACGAAGGTGACGACTCGACTGTCGCCCACGACGTCGCCGTGCACATCGCAGCGATGGCCCCGAAGTACTTCTCCCGCGAAGAGGTCCCCGCTGACCTCGTGGAGAACGAGCGTCGCATCGCCGAAGACACCGCGAAGAACGAAGGCAAGCCCGAAAAGGCTCTGCCCAAGATCATCGAAGGCCGCGTCAACGGCTTCTTCAAGGAGAACTGCCTGCTCGACCAGGGATTCGCCAAGGATCCCAAGCAGTCCGTGGGCAAGGTCCTCGAAGCTGCCGGAGTCAAGGCAACCGGCTTCCTGCGCTACCGCGTCGGAGCCTGAAACACCATTGACCGCTGAATTGGTCTTCACGGATCGGTTCAGCAGTCACTTCGCTTGAGAGGGAACTCTTCAGCGACTGACGGGGTCGGACCAATCGGTCCGACCCCGTTTTCGCTAAACTGACATCGACGACTCATCCGGGCTTCAACCTGCCCGTACGGAAGAAGGACTTTATGACATCCACCCCGGTTCACGAATCCAGTCATGCCAGCCGACCAGTCCGCACCCACCGGCGCCGCGTCCTCCTTAAACTCTCCGGTGAGGTATTCGGCGGAGGCAAGATCGGTGTCGACCCCGATGTCGTCGCAGCGGTGGCTCGTGAGGTCGCCCCGACAGTCGAAGACGTCGAAGTCAGCATCGTCGTCGGCGGAGGAAACTTCTTCCGCGGCGCCGAGCTCTCGCAGCGCGGTATGGACCGCACCCGTGCCGACTACATGGGCATGCTCGGAACCGTCATGAACTGCCTGGCTCTGCAAGACTTCCTCGAACAGTTGGGAGTCGACACCCGCGTGCAGACGGCCATCCCGATGTCCCAGGTCGCAGAGTCCTACATTCCTCGCCGTGCCATGCGCCACATGGAGAAGAACCGCGTGGTCATCTTCGGCGCCGGAGCCGGCCTGCCCTACTTCTCCACCGACACTGTCGCCGCACAGCGCGCCCTGGAGATCCACGCCGACGAAGTGCTCATCGCCAAGAACGGTGTCGACGGTGTCTACACCGCCGACCCGAAGATCGACCCCAACGCGAAGAAGATCACCGAGATCACCTATCAGGAGGCTCTGCAGAAGGGACTCAAAGTCGTCGATGCCACCGCCTTCTCGCTGTGCATGGACAACAAGCTGCCGATGCACGTCTTCGGCATGGAGGGTGAGGGCAACCTGCGCCGGGCGATCGTCGGAGACAAGATCGGCACACTGGTCAAGTAACGCTCGACGAGCATCCGGTCAGGGCGACGAGGCGGCCGAATGCGTGCCGGCGAACGCGGGCGATCGGCTGCTGAGAATCCGCCGCCGGTGGAGCCGGAGAACCACTCCGGGACTGCTGGGTGCGGCATTTGTGAACTATGGCCCATAGAATGAAACCAAAGATCCTATCGACGGAAAGAGTGAGTCGTGATTGAAGAAACACTGGCCGAGGCCAGGGAGAAGATGGACAAAGCTGTGGAATTCACACAGGATGACTTCTCTTCCATCCGCACTGGTCGTGCCAACCCCGCACTGTTCGCCAGCATCGAAATCGAATACTACGGTGCGCCGACGCCGCTGCAGCAGCTGGCTTCGTTCCAGACTCCTGAAGCTCGCACGATCCTCGTGACACCTTACGACCGTGGCGCACTGGGCGACATCGAGACTGCTCTGCGCAACTCGGACATCGGCGCCAATCCCGCCAATGACGGCAACGTCATCCGCGTCGTGCTCCCGGAGCTGACCGAAGAGCGTCGCAAGGAATACGTCAAGATCGTCAAGAGCAAGGCCGAAGACGGCAAGGTCTCGATCCGCAACATCCGTCGCCATGCGAAGGAGACGTTGGAGCGCATCAAGAAGGACGGCGACGCCGGTGAGGACGAAGTCACTCGCGGCATCTCCGAACTCGATGAACTGACCAAGAAGAAGGTCGATAGCATCGATTCGCTGCTGTCGAAGAAGGAAGCTGAGCTTCTCGAAGTCTGATGATCGCATTGACCGGGCCCGATTCTCCAGCGTCTGATCCGGCTTCCCTCGGGGAGCCGGATCAGACGCCGCGTGCCCAGAGCTCCGAGACACCCTTCCCCAAGCGCAGAGATCTGCGGAACTCGGGGAAGAGCTATTCGCCCGATGAGGCGGCAGCCGCCGCTGAGGCTGAAGGAACCGAGGACACCATCCCCGAGGTGGCGCCTAAGGACTACGGCAAGGCGGGTAGGAACTTGCCTGCCGCCATCGGCATCGGACTGCTCATCGGCGGAATCGTCTTGGCGTCCCTCATCTTCCTGCCTGTCTCATTCGTTGTTCTCGTGCTCGTCGCCATCGTCGCCGCGATGTGGGAGCTAGCCAACGCGCTGTCGCGCTCGGGCTCGCTCGTGTCCCGGGTCCCGACCATGGTGTCGGCTGCGTGCATGGTGATGGCTACCTACTTCGGTGGCCGTGAGGCCCTGTGGGTGACCTTCGCGGCCAGTGCCGGAGCAGTCATGCTCTTCACGATGATCGAGCGCCGTAAGAATGCAGTCAAAGACGTTTCACTCTCCTTGTTCGCCCTCACCTATGTGGGGCTGATGGCCTGCTTCGTGGTCTACATGATCACGCAGCCCGACGGCAATCTCTACGTGATCGTGTTCCTTGCCTCGGTCGTCGCATCGGACACCGGGGGATACGTATTCGGCGTCCTGTGGGGCAAGCATCCGATCGCGCCGCGGATCTCACCGAAGAAGTCCTGGGAAGGCTACGCGGGTTCGGTCGTCTTCGCGGCCACGGTGGCCACCATCCTCGCGGTCACCCTCGTCGGCGCCCCGTTCTGGACCGGGCTGGTCATCGGTGTCGTGATTCCCGCCTTCGCCACCCTCGGCGACTTCAGCGAATCGATGATCAAACGCGATCTCGAGCTCAAGGACATGGGAACACTGCTTCCAGGCCACGGCGGAGTCATGGATCGTCTCGATTCGATCCTGCCGACCGCGCCGGTCGCTCTCGTGATGTTCTCGATCCTGCCCGGCTACCTCTAAGCCGCAGCGGCTCCCGGATCCCGGCCATCTCCGGATCCCAGCAGTTCCCGGACCCCAGTCACTCCCGGATCCCGGTCACCGCGGGAGCTGACTCACCCGCGAGAGTCGGATCCACCGACGTGGCGGCACGCACACCCCATTGATTCGACCGCCGTGAGACAATGGTGACGTGAGTTCTCAAGCAGGCAGCAGGCAGACCAGACCCGTCGTCGAACATCCCGACGGCACGACATCGAAGACCCCGATGCGCGACGGTCGTCCCCTGCTCAACTTCAAATCGCCGCGAGCCAGCCAGCCGCAGCAGCATCTGGCGGACATGACCATGGACGAGCGCATCGCCGCCGTCAAGGAGATGGGCCTGCCCGCGTTCCGCGCCAAGCAGCTCTCCACTCACTACTTCACTCATTATCAGACCGACGTCGAGGCGATGACGGATCTGCCGAAGGAGCTGCGCTCAGATCTGCAGGAGCGGTTCTTCCCGCATCTGCTCACCGAGGTGCGTCGACTGCGGACGAAGAACGGCGACACGATCAAGTTCCTGTGGCGACTCTACGACGGAGCCCTCGTCGAATCAGTCCTGATGCGCTACCGAAACCGTGTCACCCTCTGCGTCTCCAGCCAGTGCGGCTGCGGCATGAACTGTCCATTCTGCGCCACCGGGCAGCAGGGGCTGACCCGTAACATGTCCGCCGCAGAGATCGTCGAACAGGTCATCCGCGCGAACCAGGTCATCGCAGCCGGCGAGCTCGCTCCCGCGCCCAACGGAGACATGCCTGACGACGGGGAGACCGCGCTCGGCGCCGAAAGCGACGAAGAACAGGGCGTCACGCCCGAGGACACGGTCGATGAGACCGAGGCGTCCACCTCGGCGACGGGACCCGAACGAGTCTCGAACATTGTCTTCATGGGCATGGGGGAACCCCTGGCCAACTACAAGCGCGTGATGAACGCGGTGCGCCGGTTCGTCGAACCCGCGCCGCAGGGACTGGGCATGTCGGCCCGTCGGATCACCATCTCCACGGTCGGACTGGTCCCGGGCATCAACAAACTCGCGGCCGAGGACATCCCTGTCACGTTCGCACTCAGTCTCCACGCACCCGATGACGAACTGCGCGACGAGATGATCCCGGTGAACACCCGATGGAAGGCCGACGAAGCCATCGACGCCGCTTACAACTACTACAAAGTCACCGGACGCCGCGTGAGCATCGAATACGCGCTGATCAAGGACATGAACGATCATCCTTGGCGTGCGGAGCTGCTGGCGAAGAAACTCAACGCTCGCGGTCGTGGTTGGGTCCACGTCAATCCGATCCCGCTCAACCCGACTCCCGGGTCGGTCTGGACCGCCTCGGATCCTGCCGTGGCGAACGAATTCGTGCGTCGCCTCGTCGACCAAGGCATCCCGACGACCATCCGCGATACCCGCGGTTCGGACATCGACGGGGCCTGCGGCCAACTCGCCGCCGCGGACTGACACGTCGCGAGCACACAATTTCTGCTCCCGCCATTTATCATGGTGGAAACGACACTTACCCACGATTCGCTTCTGGAGGCAACATGGCGGACACGACTTTCCCTCGAATGTCCGGATGGAAGAACGGGTACGACCCGAAACAGGTCGACAGTTTCTTCAAACGTGCGCGTGAATCCTTCGAGCGTCCGACGCCGCAGCCCGGTGACCTGGACTCCCGTGCAGTGAGGACCGTCGGCTTCGACCTGGTGCGCAAGGGATACCACGTCGCTGTCGTCGATGCGGCACTCGACCGTTTGGAAGATGCCTTCGCGAAACAGGCTCGCGACCGGCTCATCGCGCAGTCCGGCCAGGATGCCTGGGTGTCCGAACTGACCCGTGTGGCCTCGTCCCTGCGGGGACGCCTTGTCCGCGAACCAGGCGAGCACTTCGACAATCCGGCTCCCGGAGTCATCGGCTACGACATCGATCAGGTCGATGACATGTGTGAGAAGGTCAACGCCTACTTCACCCAGGGTGTGGCCATGAGCGTCGACCAGGTTCGCCGAGTCCTGTTCAAGACCGCCAAAGGCAACAAGGCCTACGACGAGGATCAGGTCGACGCCTTCATCGACCGCGTCGTCGAAGTGATGGCTTCAGTTGACTGATTTCCACTACTTCGAGCAGCCCAGCGACACGTCTTCGGGCACACTCAATCCGGTGTACGAACTGCTCGACTTCCCGATCGTTATGGGCCAGGCCGACGACATCGTTCTGACCGGCCCTGCCCCAGAGGCCCCCTTGGTCGACGGGCGCAAAGTCACCGACCCGCGGCTGGTCAAGGCGCTGTCGAAGCCGATCACACTCGACCGCGCCGAGGTGCTCGACCGGAGCGCGAAACTCGGTGGGATCCTTCGAGCTATGGGGCTCGTCGACCGCGACGGAGAGACGATCGCCATCGCCATCGCCGAGGATGTGCCGCCGATCGCGCGAACGCTGAGCATCCTCGCCGCTATCCGAATCGGCGTGAACGTCGACCTCAGATCCGCCGGCGCTGAGCAGAGCCAGAAACAGGTCACCGCTGTCATCCACACGATCGATGCCGCACCGATCGATTCAGGCCGAGCATCGGTCAAAGTCATTCGCTCCCGGTTCGAAGGCATCGGCATCACTGTCGCAGGCAAGACCGCGAACCTCGATCAGGCGATGCGGGACTCACGTGTCGAATCCGCCGAGGTGGCAGCTCTGTCCCCGGGACACCCTCTGATCCTCACCGAGGACGGCCATCTGGATGCCCGAGCCAGCCTTGCCTGGCTGTCCCGGGAGGCTCTTCCTGAGGCCTGACGACGCCTCTGCCCGTGGCCCGAGAGATCCAGACGGATCTTCGGCAGGACCATCGTTGATTTCGACCCTTATCGATCGCCTGCGCGGGGCGGGTTGCGTCTTCGCTGAAGACGAGGCGCGCATTCTGCTCGACGCGGCACATGAGCAAGCGGCACATGCTTCTCGCCCATCTCCGTCCAGTGATGTGACCGACCTTCTGGACGCGCTCGTTGCCCGCCGGATCGGTGGCGAGCCCTTAGAACAGGTCGTGGGGTGGGTGCAGTTCTGTGATCTGCGGCTGCACGTCGCTCCCGGAGTCTTCATTCCCCGCCAGAGAACAGTGCTGCTGGCCGAACGGTCGATTCGCGCAATGGAGGAGGCAGGGCCTTCGGCCCGGTTTCTCGAGGCCTTCTGCGGGGTCGGGCCAGTCGCCACAGCGGTGGCCAGGTCGGTCCCGGGAGCGGAGATCCACCTCGGCGATCATGACGAGACGGCGCTTGCGTGTGCCAGGAAGAACGTCGGACCGAGGGCCCACAGCCACCAGCTCGCATGCCTGACGGGGCTGCCGCAAGCGCTGCTGCCGGGCGGCTTCGGCGTCATCTCCGCCGTCCCGCCCTACGTTCCCGACGCCGCTGCGGAGTTCCTGCCCAGGGAGGCGATCGACCACGAGGCGCCGACCGCGCTATTCGGGGGAGTCGACGGCTTGGACATGGTTCGTGGCCTCATTCGGGACTCGCGTGAGTGGCTGGCGCCGGGCGGGACGGTGCTCATCGAGCTCGGCCGCGAGCAGCGACACGCAGCCGCTGAATGCGCGCGGACCTGGGGATACAACGCCAGCAGCACTCTCGGCGATGACGAGCAGACGACGGTGCTCGAGCTGCGGTGATCGGGGCCCGCGGGCCGGGGCCCACGACCCCGCGGGCCTGGGGTCTCGCGACCCCGCGACCTCGCGACAGTGAGCGACGAGGTCGGCGCTGGTTCCCAGCGCCGACGCTCGATATCAGTTCGCGAAGGCGTTGATCCCGGTCATGGTCCGGCCCAGGGTGAGCTGGTGGACCTCATGGGTGCCCTCGTAGGTGAGTACCGTTTCGAGGTTGACCGCGTGGCGCAGCGGTGGGTACTCGCTGGTGATGCCCGATCCGCCGAAGAGCGCGCGCAGGTCGCGGCACACGTTCATTGCGGTGTCGACGTTGACCATCTTGCCCAGGCTGATCTGCTCGGGACGCACACCCTTCTCAGAGTCCTTGATCTTGCCCAGGTGGGCCGCCAGCAGCGTGATCTGCGAGTACTGGCCGAAGGCCTTCGCAAGCTTCTGCTGAGTGATCTGGAACGAGGACAGCGGGCGATCGAACTGGATGCGGGTGCCGGTGTACTCCAGCGCCGACTGCAGGGCGTCGCGAGCAGCGCCGGTGACGCCGAAGACGATGCCGTAGCGTGCTTCGGACAGGCAGGACAGCGGTCCCTTGAGTCCCTTGGCCTTGGGCAGCATCGCGTCTTCGGGCAGGCGGACGTTGTCGAGGACGATCTCGCCGGTGATCGAGGCCCGCAGGGAGATCTTGCGGTGGATCTCGGGAGTCTGAACACCTTCGGTGCTGCTGGGCACGACGAAGCCGCGGACGACCGGCTTGCCTTTGTCATCGACCTCTTCGGTCTTGGCCCAGACGACCATGACATCGGAGACGGGCGAGTTCGTGATCCACATCTTCGCGCCGTTGAGGATCCAATCGGATCCGTCCTTCTTCGCGGTCGTCTTCATACCCGACGGGTCCGAGCCGACATCGGGTTCGGTCAGGCCGAAGCAGCCGATGGCCTTGCCTGCTGCCATCTTCGGCAGCCATTCTTCCTTCTGCTCTTCTGAGCCGAAGTGGTGGATCGCGAACATTGCCAGCGAACCCTGCACGGACACGAGGGAACGCAGACCGGAGTCCACGGCTTCGAGCTCACGGCAGGCAAGGCCGTACTGGGTAGCGGTGGATCCGCCGCAACCGTATCCCTCGAGATGCATGCCGAGGAGTCCGAGTTCGCCCAGCCCCTCCGCGAGCTCCCGCGCCGGGATCGTAGCGTCGAGGAAGTAGTCCCCGATCTGCTCGCGAACGTTCTCGTCCAGCCACTTCTTCACGATCGATGCGAATTCGAGGTCATCGGCCTCGAAGACCGAATCCAGTCCCAAAATGTCGTCAGGGGTCAGCGTTGCACTCATAAAAACCTCTCTCGCCTTTGAATCATCGGTGTTGCTCGCGTCTCAGATGGTGCCCATGTCGAGTCATTTCCCAGAGAAGTTTGGCATCATCGGTTGGCGTGAGCAAACGTAGAATCATTGTAGTCGGCTCGACCGGTTCGGTCGGCACCCAGGCCTTGGACGTCCTCGCTGAGAACTCGGCGGACTTCGAGGTCATCGGACTTGCCGCAGGCACTCAGATCGACCTGCTGATCGAGCAGGCCCTCGACTTCGCGGTTCCCGTCATCGGTCTGACCAGTCCGCCCGAGGGCGGAGAGACGGAGATCCGCCGACGTCTGACCCAAACTGCAGGTGAGCGCGGCGTGAGCGATCCCGTCGAGCAGATCCATGTGGGGTCCGACGCCGCCGAGGTGGTCGCCGGTGCCGCTGCCGACATCGTCCTCAACGCGGTGACCGGTGCCGCCGGTCTCGGTGCGACGCTGGCGGCCCTCGAACGCGGCACCGATGTGGCTCTGGCGAACAAGGAGTCCCTCATCATCGGCGGATCGATCGTCCTCGATGCCGCTGAGCGCAACGGCGCCCAGCTCATCCCCGTCGACAGTGAGCACTCGGCCATCGCGCAGGCTCTGCGATCGGGCACCCACGGCGAAGTCGCGAAACTCATCATCACGGCCTCGGGCGGACCGTTCCGCGGGATGACCCGTGATGCCCTCCGTCGGGTGACACCCGCCCAGGCGCTGAAGCATCCCACATGGTCGATGGGGTCGATGATCACCATCAACTCTGCGACCCTGGTCAACAAAGGTCTCGAGGTCATCGAGGCCCATCTGCTCTTCGACATCGACTTCGATCACATCGAGGTCGTCGTCCACCCGCAGTCCCAGATCCACTCGATGGTCGAATTCACCGATGCCTCGACGATCGCGCAGATCTCTCCACCGGACATGCGGCTTCCCATCGCCTATGCTCTCGGAACCCAGTCCGACGGTCAGACCCGTCGTCTGACCTCGGGCGGAGTGGCCAACAACTGGGGACAGCCCATGCACTGGTCGTTCGAACCCGTCAACCATGTCGCGTTCCCCGCGCTGGGCCTCGCGGTCGAAGCCGGACGCAGACGCCGCAGCTACCCGGCCGTATTCAACGCTGCCAACGAAGTCCTCGTCGAGGCCTTCGTTGCGGGCACGATTCCCTTCACCGGCATCGACCAGGGCATCGAACGCGCGCTGAAGGCCCACGAACCTGCGGCCGAGCACACGGTCGAAACCGTCCTGGCCGCCGACGCCTGGGCCCGGGAGTTCGCCCGTGCCGACCTGGAACAGCAGACTCAGGGCCAGCAGACTCAGGGCCAGCAGACTCAGGGCGAGGGCCGGAGCGCGAAGAACTCGACGGCCGGCGGCTCCTGAGATGGTCGTCGTCCTCTACATCATCGGGATCCTGCTGTTCCTCGTCGGGATCTCGATCTCGATCGGCCTGCACGAGCTCGGTCACCTGACCCCGGCGAAGAAGTTCGGCGTCAAGGTCACCCACTACATGGTCGGCTTCGGCCCTACGATCTTCTCCTTCCGTCGCGGCGAAACTGAGTACGGCATCAAGGCCCTGCCCTTGGGCGGGTTCATTGCGATGCCGGGCATGTACCCGCCGGTCGAAGCGACGAAGCGCAGACTCGGCGAGCCGGCGACTGCCGCCTCCGGCTACAGGGCTGGGAGCGATCAGGCGAACTCGGCCCAGCAGCACCTCGGCGAGGTCGACCCGATTACGGGCACCGCCGTCCCGAACGACGCCGGAATCCATTCGGAGCTGCCGCACGGCCAACCGGAGTCCGAGCTGCGCCGTCCGCGAAGTCAGCGTCGTGGGCGGCAGCGACGTGGGCGCCTGTTCGAGAACACGATGGCCGATGCCAGGGACTTCTCGAACCAGGAGATCGAGCCGGGGGAGGAGCACCGGACGTTCTACGCCCTGAGCGTGCCCAAACGCCTCGTCGTGATGTTCTCCGGTCCGCTGGTCAACCTGGTGCTCGGGATCATCATCATGGCGATCTCACTGCTGGGCATCGGCATCACGACCCCGACGACGACTGTGCAGACCGTCGTCGAATGCGCGGTCCCCGCCTCGGAGGCGGCTCAGCGCCCTGCCGATGAGAAGAACTCGTGCCAATCCGATGACCCGCTCACCCCTGCGTGGGAGGCCGGCATCAAGCCTGGCGACGAGATCACCTCCGTCGCCGGTGTCACCACCGACAGCTGGGACGAACTCTCGGCCGTCATCAGGCAGCACGCCGGTGAGCGCGTCGAGGTCGGCTACATCCGCGACGGCAAGGCCCAGACCGTGACCGTGCCGATCATCGCGCACGAACGGCCGCAGCTCGACGCAAGCGGTAAGCCGCTGACCAAAGCCGACGGCACGCCGCAGACCGTGACCGAGGGATTCTTCGGCGTCGGCCCCGTCCAGGAACGCCAGCCGCTGCCGATCGGCGAATTCCCCGGAGCAGTCTGGGACCAGGTCAGCGGAGTGTTCCACGCCATCGTGACACTGCCGGTCAAACTCGTCGACATCGCCGAGGTGGCCACCGGGTCGAAGTCGCGCGACGCCGAGGGCCTTGTGGGCATGGTCGGAGTCGGACGCATCGCCGGCGAGATCGTCTCCACCGACAAGATCGAGGTCCTCGACAAGGCGCAGCTCGGCCTGGGGATGCTGGGTTCGCTCAACATCTTCCTGTTCGCGTTCAACATGATCCCGCTGCTGCCACTCGACGGCGGGCACATCGCAGTCGGCCTCTACGAGGGCGCGAGGCGGCAGATCAATAGGATCCGCGGACGCGGCCTGATCGGATCCTTCGACACGGCCAAACTCCTGCCGCTGACATACGTCGTTATCGGGCTCATGCTGTGCATGACCGCGCTGCTCGTCTACGTCGACCTCGTCAAACCGATCACGCTCGACGCGATCTTCAACTCCGGGTAGACGCAGGGCAGAGCCGGGTAGGCGGACCCAGCGGCCGCCTGCTCACGCTCACGCTCACCCCATTCAGCTGCGTTCAGCTGCTGAGGGTGATCGTCTGCACCGCGCCGAGGTGGTCCAAGCTGACCGTGATCGTTGCCGACGATCCCACCTGAGTCGACTCATCTCCCGACACCGTCACGGTGCCGCGCAAGGGTGTCACCATCTCGACGTCGTCGAGCGTGAATGCCTGCGACAGATCGCGATCGTCGCGCCAGGCGGCGAAGCGCTCACGGCGTTCGTCTCGTGGTTCGTCGAGGTCCATGTTCATGGCGAAGATCTCATCGGCGCGTGTCTCGTCGAAGTCCACGACGAGGTTCGCCGCGTGCAGGACGGCTTCGGCCTGGGCCGGCTGGGCCGGAAAGTACGGCACCGGCACCGAGGTGGCTGTCCGTTCCACACGTGCGCCAGGTGTGCCCGCCGCGGCCGTCCACCCGGCGTCGACGACATCCCTGACCACGCGTTCGGCGGGATAGTACGTCGTATTGCCGAGCACGACGATGCTCAGATCGAGGTCCGGGAACCAGCGCATGTGCGAGCCGTAGCCTGGGTAGCCGCCCGAATGGCAGACGACTCGTCCGAGGCGGGAGTCGAGTCGATGCTGCAGCCCGAATCCGTAGGAGACGGTCTCCACATGGTGTTCGCTGCGCGCCACCTCGACGAGGCGATGAGGCTGCTGGTTGTCGGAGAGAATGCGCGACCAGGAATCGGCGTGGTCGGTGCTGAGTCGATCGAGGGCGTCGAGATGGGCGTCCATCCAAGTGCGGATGTCGCTGACAGTCGAGATGGCTCCGCCGATGGGAGAGAAGACGCCGGGACCGGTGAGCTCCGCGGCATGGCCGCGGCCATGGCGGTCGAGGCGGATGGCTGGAGCCAGATCAGGGAAGTCCGCATGGTCGAACCCGGTGCTGCTGAGCCCGAACGGGTGCAGGATTTCGGTGGTCACGGTGTCGATGAAGGGTTCTCCGGTGACGGATTCGGCGACGAGCCCGAGCAGGGCGTAGCCGAGGTTCGAGTATTCGAATCCCGTATCGGCCGGCGCGATCGGTGTGGCTCCGCGGTTCAGATAGGCCATGAGCTCGGCACTCGTCATCGCCTCCATCCGGTCCGCCCACGGATCGTCCTTCGTAAACCCTGTGCCCATGGTCAGTGCCTGCCGGCACGTGCGATCGGCGATGCTCGTGCCTACCAGGCCGGGCACAAGCTGGTGCAGCGGCATGTCGAGGTCGAGGCCCTTGGCGGCGAGCGATCCGATCGCAGCGGCAGTGAACGACTTCGTCATCGAAGCGATCCGATACGGGACGTCGGCGTTCGACGTGAGCCCGGGGCCGCCTCGGCGGAAGACGCCCCATGCCAGCGACCCGCCCTGCGCGCTCAGCGCGTCTCCGGCGGATTCGAGTTCCCGGGTGATGACCTCGATGTCAGGGCATGTGAATGCCATTCGGTCTCCTCTGCTCACGGATCGCTGCTCTCATCGGGCTGACGCCCGCCGCCGTGTGGCGGACGCTCTCCACACTATAGGGATTCGTCCAGGTCGTGAGCGATCACACCGGCTTCGGCGGTCCGCGACACAGTTTGAAGTCCTACAATGTGAATGACTTGAACAATCAGGCCGGTCAACGGCCGCGATGGCTGGTCAACAGTCAGAATGAAGGGATCGTCTTCGTGACATCGGTCAACCTCGGAATGCCAGCCCCACCTCCTCCTGTCCTCGCCCCGCGTCGCAAAACGCGGCAGATCCAGGTCGGGAAGGTCGGCGTCGGTTCCGATTTCCCTGTCAGCGTCCAGTCGATGACGACGACTCCGACCACTGACATCAACGCCACTTTGCAGCAGATCGCCGAGCTCACGGCGTCGGGCTGCGACATCGTGCGCGTGGCCTGTCCGTCCGCCGACGATGCCGAGGCGCTGCCTGCGATCGCGCAGAAATCGCAGATCCCGGTCATCGCCGACATCCACTTCCAGCCGAAGTACGTCTACGCTGCGATCGACGCCGGCTGTGCTGCTGTGCGCGTGAACCCGGGCAACATCCGCAAGTTCGACGACCAGGTCAAGGAGATCGCGAAGGCCGCGAAGGATGCGGGCACCTCGATCCGCATCGGCGTCAACGCGGGATCGCTGGACAAGCGGATCATGGAGAAGTACGGCAAGGCCACCCCGGAGGCTCTCGTCGAGTCCGCCGTGTGGGAGGCATCGCTGTTCGAGGAGCACGACTTCCACGACTTCAAGATCTCCGTCAAGCACAACGACCCCGTGGTCATGGTCCGCGCCTACGAGATGCTGGCAGAACGCGGCGACTGGCCGCTGCACCTCGGCGTCACCGAGGCGGGGCCCGCCTTCCAGGGCACGATCAAATCCGCCACCGCCTTCGGTGCCCTCCTGTCGCAGGGAATCGGTGACACGATCCGCGTCTCCCTCTCGGCTCCTCCCGTCGAGGAGATCAAGGTCGGCAACCAGATCCTCGAAAGTCTCAACCTCAAGCCGCGCAAACTCGAGATCGTCTCCTGCCCGTCATGTGGACGCGCACAGGTCGACGTCTACACGCTGGCCGACAAGGTCACCGCTGGTCTCGAGGGCATGGAAGTTCCTCTGCGCGTGGCCGTCATGGGCTGCGTCGTCAACGGCCCCGGTGAGGCCCGCGAGGCCGACCTCGGTGTGGCCAGCGGCAACGGCAAGGGACAGATCTTCGTCAAGGGCGAGGTCATCAAGACCGTGCCCGAGGCGGACATCGTCGAGACTCTCATCGAAGAGGCCATGCGCATCGCGGAGGAGAGCGACACTCCCTCCGGACCGCCCGAAGTCGTCGTCGGCTGAGTCCCGACAGACAACCGATGGCCGGCGTCCAACGCCGACCGATACCGCGAAAGTGCTCCAGTGCGTGACAGATTCCCGAGGCAGGAGGCTCCCACATGTTGAGAGTCGCCCCTTTGGGGCATCAGCACACGGACTGGCTGCAGAGTCTGCTGGCGCTCAATCCCTGTGAGAACGTCTACCTGCTGTCGCTGCTCGAGATCACGGGCACGGCTCGGCTGGGATCTCCGGCGGGGTCGCTGCTCGGCGTCTTCGACGGAGACCGACCGGTCGCTGCCTACTGGACGGGCGGCAACATCATCCCTGTGGCGGCGACGCCCGGGACGAACCAGGCACTGGCCGACAAGCTCAACTCCGACGGTCGCTACTCGTGCTCTCTCATCGGCAGCCGGAACGTCATCCTCGATCTCCAGAGCCGACTGAACTGGGGACGCCCGCGCGGGATCCGGGAGCGACAGCCGCTGCTGGCGATCAGTTCCGACCCGCTCATCGAGCCTGATGAGGCCGTCAGCCTGGCGACGCTCGAGCAGTTGCCTGCTGTCTTCGCCGCGAGCGTGGACATGTTCACCAAGGAAGTCGGCTTCTCTCCGATCGAGTCCGGCGAATCCGGCTATCTCTCCCGTGTGCGCAGTATCGTCCGCGGCGGGAACTGCTTTGCGCGGATCTCGGACACCCTTCCCCGCGGCGGTGCGGTGCCGCAGTGGCCTGCGACGAACCAGCCGGAACAGGTGCTGTTCAAAGCAGACATCGGCATCAGAGCACCGCGCATCGTGCAGGTCCAGGGCGTCTGGGTCCATCCGGAGGTGCGTCAGCAGGGGCTGGGTGCCGCCGGAATGGCCGCAGTCATCGCCCAGACGCGGGCGGCCGGTCATCCGACCGTCAGCCTCTACGCCAACGACTACAACGAAACTGCGCTGCGAATGTACCAGCGCGTCGGATTCGAGCAGGTCGGCACGTTCTCCACAGTCATGTACTGACCCTCATCCACCCGGCCCTTGTCGGCGGCCCGCAGTCGTCTGGCGTCCGGCGTCCATCGAGAGCCGACCTCGCCGTCGAGAGCCGACCCCAGCGTCGAGAGCCGACCTCAGCGTCGACCTCGCCGTCGAGAGCCGACTCGAGCGTCGAGAGCA
>NZ_JALDSX010000070.1 GCF_022748595.1 Brevibacterium sp. ZH18
GAGATACGACAAGCTCGCCATCACCTATCGAGCGGCCGTCGTGATCAGCGCGATCCTGACATGGCTCCGCCAATAAAGGAGACATGCCCTAGTCCGTCGATGGACATTTTCAACTTCTGGCGCAATACCTACGGTGCGGATCTCGCCGAACTGATCTACTCGCCTGCAAACGGCAAGCAGATCAAGAACGGCAAGAACCATTACTACACCGGTGCGGTCCGGGGCATGCACTTCAACCACGTCCACATTGCCGCACGCAAGGCTCTGTCTGAGGCGATGGCTGGCGGTCTGCCGGGCATGGGTGGGGGAATGTCTCACCCGTTCCTCGACAAGGCTGGTGTGTCTCCTGGAGATGACCTTGCGAAGTCCTACGCCAAGGCTGCTGAAAAGCTCACTCAGGACATCTACGCGAAGCATTCGAAGATGCTCCCTGACGGGTTCATGGGCGGACTGGGCAAGGGCATCATGTCCCAAGTCTCCGAAGGCCTCATCGGTAAGGCGAAGGACTACGGGAAGAACGCCGGCACCGGCGACCTCTCGAATGTCGCGTCCGGGCCGGTCAAGACCATGGCCAAGCAGATGCTCGAGCAGATGGGCTGGGGTGACCAGTTCGGTGACCTCAACTGGCTCCTCACAAGGGAGTCGGGTTGGAATCCGAATGCTCAGAACCCGTCGTCGTCGGCTTACGGCTTGTTCCAGTTCCTCAACTCAACGTGGGGGAGTGTTGGAGGTCATAAGACTTCGGATCCGAAACTGCAGCTCGAGTACGGCCTGAAGTACATCAAGCAGCGGTACGGGGATGTGAAGGGCGCGAAGTCGTTCTGGAACTCACACCACTGGTACGAGGGCGGCACGGAAAACGCCAAGTCCGGTCTCGCTGTGGTGGGGGAGCGTGGCCCTGAACTCGTGAACTTCAAGGGTGGCGAGCAGGTCATGTCCACCACCGACTCCATGAAGTTCATGTCCGCGAACCGCACCTACATTCCCTCAACAGGGGGTGGTGGGTTCGATCAGTCATCGTTCGAAACTTCCATCGCGAATGCAATCAAGAATGCGCAGTTCACGCCCGACCAGATCACGAAAACACTGGACGGGCTGGGCCTGACTCTCATGGTTGGTGACAAGCCGATGGATGCGTATATCTCCGCGCACAACAGTCGTACATACCAAGCAGCTGGGAGGGCTCACTAATGCCTATCGTCGTGAATCCGTCATTCGTGTGGCCGCCCGAGGTAGACCCTGTGGTGTCACCGGATGGTCGGATCACGGCGATAGTCGACCCTGCCCATGCTGGGGTGCTGTTGCGGGCTGATTTCGATGACTCGGTCCCAGACACCCCAGCGGTGCCGGACACCATTCTCAGAAGGAATGGCGCCGCAAACCCTTCATTGGAGACGAACAGCACCGGATGGTCGGCCTACTCGTGGACCGGAAGCGGCACGAGAACCCAGGGCCAGGGCGCAGTAGGTCAGTGGTTCTTCCGGCTGGCCGCTACTGGATCGCTGACGGGTGCAAAAGGTCGATACGTTGATCACCCGGTGGAAGTGAAGTCAGGCGAAACTTGGACCGTCTCAATCCATGTTCGGCCGTCACGTGACCTCATTATGCAGGCGCAAGGTGAGCTCCGGAATAGCTCAGGTGCTGTCGGTCCAGTATCGCAGGCCGGCCCCGCGACCTTCTGCCCCGCAAATCAATGGACTCGCATCCATCTGTCGATGACAGCGATAGGAGACGCGACCACGATCAGGCACCAGACGTATCTGCGTTCCGCGTCGCTACAGACTGGTGACACTCTGGACCTTGATGCTGAGATGGTTGCGCTCGGTGCTCTGTCGCCCTATTTCGACGGGTCGACTGCGGCGTCAGGAAGCAAGAGGTATCGGGCAGTGTCGGGC
The DNA here is from genome assembly GCF_022748595.1 of Brevibacterium sp. ZH18. Taxonomy (GTDB): domain Bacteria; phylum Actinomycetota; class Actinomycetes; order Actinomycetales; family Brevibacteriaceae; genus Brevibacterium. The sequence continues at coordinate 1,896 of NZ_JALDSX010000070.1, forward strand.
GGTTCGGAGGAATACATCTCCGGCTCACCGTCCATTCCCGGCCATGGCGCGACGGTTGCCCGCGTTCGCTTCGAACGGCAGGACGGCAGCCTCGTTCGGTCCGGTAACCCAGCCTGGGCACCGGGCGGGTACGCGCACGCCTACGACCACGAAGCCACGTTGGGTGGTGGAACGTTGTGGCGAGCCGTGCCGATCCGGTTCGACGGGACTGAGGGCACACCGTCCGAATACGTGGGAGCCGTCATCCCCGCACTCTCCGATGGGTGGGCATGGCTGAAACCCGTGGCTGACCCGAACAAGGCGATGCTGTTGAAAGTCGAACCACCAGACCTGTCCTACGACGGTCGCGTGGACACGACCAGCATCGCCGGATCTGCTCGCCCCGCCGCGACATGGGACGTGCTCGAAGGGTTCACAACCCAGCTGCGGTCCCTCGTGCGCGAGAAGCCGGTCGCCGACCAGCTCATGGCCCTACTCGACGAAGGCCCAGTGCTCGCGCAATTCCCCGCGTGTGCAGGACTCCCGGACTTCTACTTCATCCGCGGGAAAGTCGACCTCGAACACGTCCACTGGGACGGCTACCCTTGGCGCCGGTATCAGTGGGACGTCATCAGCATCGACCGACCCGACACCAGTGACAGCCCGTTACGGATCCCGGATCTGTCCTACGACACAGTCGAACGCGACTGGACCACCTACGACCAATTGGAGGCCACAGTGGACTCGTATAACGACCTGCTCACCGCTGGCGACGAGAACGACCCGATTGTGTGGGACGGCGGCTACCCGAGCGATGACTCCGGAATCGTCATTGATGGAGGTCAGCCGTGAAGTACACAATCCAGCACCGGCGCGGCACTACATCTCAGTGGAACACCGCTAACCCGGTGCTCGCCTTCGGCGAAGTCGGGGTTGAGAACACTGGGGCGGGTCTGCGGTCGAAGATCGGTGACGGGACCACTGCATGGACGAACCTGCCGTATGTCGACGATAGGGCGATTGCCGCTGCCGCAACAGCACTAGGAAATGCAACAGAGTACGCCGATGACGGCGATACCGCCACTCTCACGGCAGCCAAATCGTACTCGGATGCGGGCGATGCGGGCACTTTCGCAAGCGCGAAGAGCTACACGGACACGAAAACCGCCGGGCTGCCGGCTCTCATGTTCGATTCCGGATTGCGCAACATCGACTCATCGTTGTATTCCGGTTTCACTGCTGCTTGGGTGCGATTGTTGAGGAAGGGCCCAAGCGTCACCTTGCATCTCACCAATCTCTCGTACTCCGGAGCAGGGACGGGAACGATTAGCGTGTTGATTCTTCCGCAGGGGTTTCGCCCGCCGACTACCGCCTATGCGTACACATCGAGAGGTAAGTCTGCGCAGATCACAGCTTCTGGTGTTCTGCAGGTCGGGAGCCCCGGATCGTCTATTGATTCGACTAGCTTGTCCTACCTCACGCAGGATCCGGCCCCAACTACTTTGCCTGGCACCCCCGCTTGATTGAAAGGACAATCATGGACCTCCGCGCACTCACAGACGAAGAACTCGAAGCACATCGCATCGACGTGCTCACCGAGCAGGAACGACGAGCCAAGATCAACGCTATCCCCGAACAGATCACCGCACTGCGCGACCAGTACCTGGAAGCAGGTGGCGACCCGGCCGCCCTGGAGGACTGATGTTCCCCGTCTCCGATCGTTGGCTCGAATCGCTGTCCCTGGCCCGGTATGAACCCGTCGTGCAATGGTCACCCGACCGCGGCAACACGTGGTTGGATCTGACCGTGCATGACGGGTCCATCAGTGCCGCCTCCACCTCGCAAGTCCGGTGGTCCGCCCGCGGGATCATCGTCTCCGGCGCCGAGATCGGACGCCGCGCACTCTCGCCCTACGGTTCACGTGTCCGCGTCTTCATGCGCATGCACTACGACCGAGGCAACTACGAGCAAGTACCGCTCGGCGTGTACCGGGTCGAGGAAGTCTCCCAGCAGGGTCTCCGGCCAGGCCGTGCAGCATTGGACGGGCTGAGCCTTGAAGCGCAGGTCCAGGATGAACGATTCACATCACCGAGGTCCCTGGCGATCGGCCCCGGTCAGTATTGGGTGGAGCGACTCATCAAGGAAGTTCTTCCCGAGGTCAGCTTGTCGTGGAGACTCGATGACATTCTTATCCCGGAACTCGTCGAGGAGCGAGACAGGTGGGGACTCATCGACGGCAGGTCTCGTGACCCGTCCATCGCCAAGTCCCTCGGCGGGCGTGTGTTCTGTGACTCCCGCGGATCATTCGTCGCAGCCCCCGTCCCCACACTCGAAGACACACCAGCCTGGGCTCTGGCTGCTGGACCCGGTGGTGCCCTCGTGGAACCACAGCAGACTCTCTCCCGTGACGGCGTGTATAACCAGATCGTTGCCCAAGGTGCCACGGAGAATGGGAAACCCCCAGTCGGTCCCGCGATCGCATCCGACGACGACCCGATCTCACCCACCTATTACAAGGGCCCATTTGGTGCAGTTCCACTGTTCTACACGTCGAAGATGCTGACGACGTTCCAGCAATGCCAGAAGGCAGCGCTGTCCCTACTGGCTCCGCGGCTGGGTCTCAAGCAGACCGTGTCTGTATCGGCGCTCGTGAACTATGCGATCGAACCCGACGACATCATCACCGTGACCATGCCCGACGAAACAGTCGAGAACCACATTGTTGACTCTGTGTCCTTTCCCCTGACTGGTGGTGCCATGAACTTGCAGACCAGGTCCACGAGTTCTCCGGCAGGGGGACGGATCACAGTGGAAGCCAGCGAAGACGACTACGGAGATGGGGAGGGCAGTTATGAGTGATGCTGAGAACAGTCTCGCCGCTCTCGTGCGCGCCGAGGTCGAGAGGCAGATGAGCCCATTCCAGTTGATGGCGGTGGACTCGGTTAGTGACGACGGGACGGTCAACCTCGCATGGGGTGAGGCGATCATCAACAATGTTCCCGCGAACGTGTCGTACAACCCACGCGCCGAGGGTGACGTGGTGCTCGTCCTCAACCATCCGGCAGGGTGGCGAGTCATGGATAAGATCGGCAACCCTGTTGAGATTGATGTTCCCGAACCGATCGATTTGGAGTTCGGTCCACCCAACCCGGGCGGCAACTACGTTCAAGCTGCTGCGGTGTGGGTTCAGGAAGGCCGCCTTTATGTTCAGACAGGCGAAGGCCCACCACCTTCCCCGGAGGACCCGCCCTCACCCCCGAAAGCATCTAAACCGAAACCAGTCACATTGGATCCTTCCTCACGACAGGGGTACCGGTCTGGGCGCAAGGATAGTCAGCGGATCGCACAGGGCGCTTCCCCGTCCTATCCGAAAGCCTGGTCGGCGATCTTCACGTTCGGCAACCGCATCGCCGCAGCCTGCAATGGCAAGACCGTCGACACCATGCAGATCAGGGTCGCCCGAACCAGCAAACCTCATGGCACGTCGAAAAAGGTGAAACCGAAACTCGGCCTCCACGACGAGACCTCCCCGCCTTCGTCGACACCATCACTGTCGAATAAGTGGGACGGACCTGGTCTGGGGTTCGGGTCATCGAAATGGATCACCATCCCATCGTCGCAGGCCGCGAAGCTCGCCTCCGGTGCCATGAAGGGCATCGGCATCAGTGCTGGTGTATCGAACTCGACCTACCTCATCGCCACATCCGGTAGCGGCGAAGTTCGCATCACCTTCAAATAAGCCTCACCAATCGTTGGGCACTCACAGTGTGGGTGCCTTTTCTTGTCCCCTGAAATGGAGCCCCCGCAATGCCGAACACACCAATCGCGAAGATCCCTTACCCGTCTGGTTCTGATGCGCCCGCCGCTGCTGCCGACATGATGGCTGCGTTCATGAACCTTGATGACCGGGTGGTCCTCAAAGCCATTGACGCCGCAGACCGGGACTCCAAATATGCTGACGCCCCCACAGGAACGTTGGTCACCTCAGGCCCGTCGAAGACTGTGTGGCTCAAGCACGGTCCTGGCCCAACAGAGTGGACGACTGTGCACGAAGACACCGGCTGGGTGAACAAGGGCTTCGTCATCGCTTCCGGGTGGGAGATCAACACGCACCTCACCGCCAGGCGGGTCAACAAGTCCGTCGAGATTCGCGGTCAACTTACCCGCACCGGGAACGACATCACAGCCAACCTGTCGACCAACCCTGGCAACATCGCCGACACTGCGGTCTGCTCGATCCCGCCCCAATTCTGGCCCAACGCCCCTACCACTGTTGTGGACTCCTTCCTCTCCTACGTCACCGGCGGAACCATGTCTCTGACATCGTCAGGGACCATCCACCTGCGTGACGCCCACCCAGGCTCGGTCATCGCCACTGGCGAATGGTTGCAGTTCTCCATGTCGTTCTTCCAAGACAAGGAGGCGTGAGCCGTGGCATACCGCAGTTTTGGTGCAACACCATCAGATATTGCCACCGACAACAATGGCCGTGTCATAAGCGGTGCCGAATTCCACGTCTACTCCAAAATGGTTGGTGGGGCCAGGGTCACTGATCTTCGGGATGCTGACGGCACCACACCCCTGCCAGGAGTCGTCACGTCCGCCACGCTCAGCGACGTCGGCAACGCTACCGATGTGGGGCGCGTGTTCTTTTATGCCCCTGACTCGTACACGATCCTCTATCTCGACAGTGGCACCGGGCAGCGGTGGGCGATCATGGCCCGAGACATGGGCGAACTCATCTCGACGAGCATCACGAAGTCGGATACCGCCCTCACCCAATCCAATGAGGCGATCGACCAGTCCACCGCAGCTCTTGAACATGTGCGCGGCGAATCGAAGGGCATCTTCAAGGTCATCGACTACGGGGCGAAAGCCACCGGCGCAGTCGATGATGCCCCCGCAATCCAGGACGCTATCGATGCGGCGTTCGCCCTCGGTGGCGGCGAGGTCGTGTTCTCGCCGAATAGCAACGGCGGCAGAGAGTTCCTCACCCTCACCCCGATTCTGTTGCGCGACAATGTGACACTGCGCGGTGAAGGCCACCCAGTCATCACCCGCAAAAACCCCACCGGCCCCTACTCGGTGTTCATCTCCGGCTCCCAAGTCGGTGTCACCGGGTACGGTGCCGGAGCGTCGAACATCACCATGACAGGGCTGACATTCCGGGGGAACTTCTCCACCAGTGTTGATGCGTGTGCACTCGCACTCCACCATTCCCGGAATGTGCTCGTCACCGACTGCCGGTTCGAGCAGTTCTCCTCCAAGGGTCACGTCTTCGATCTTGCCGGGTGTGAGAACATCACAATCCGTGACTGCATTTTCTCCGGATCGAACCGAGACACAGGATCACACGAGTGCATCCAAATCGACGTGTCCGCCTACTCGTCAACCTCCGCCCATGTGGAGGGCGACGCTTACGATCTGTTGCCTACGAGGAATGTTCTCGTCGACGGGTGCACCTTCGAACCGCTGAAAGTCGGGTCGACCACGTACCCGTGCCCACAGCCGATCGGCTCGCATGCCGAATACGACCAGGTGTGGTTCGAGAACATTGTCTTCACCCACAACACCATCACGAATCCGCCCATCGAGGGTGATTGGTTGCCGGGTGTCATCCACTTCTCATGTGCCCGCGATGTAGAGATCACGCACAACACGTTCCGCACCACGGGCACCACTCCGGTGCCGGTCACACCGATCATCTCGTTCGTCGTCGCGGCCAGGGCGTTTTCCGCAGTGGCGGACCCGAACCTGCCGTCGTCGGGTTACATCGACATCACCCAGATGAAACCGGCCAGGGTCACTGTCTCCGGAAACCGGATTGTTGGTTTCGGTGGGACGCGCACAGCTCGTGCCGCGTTGTGGTTCGACGGATGCGACATGCTCACCGTCGCAGGGAACCACATCCAAGGGCCAGTCTCGACCACGGACGGGGTTCTGGTCGCGAAGAACTGCACCGATGTGCAGATCCTCGGCAACACTCTCCGGGGAACTGGTGCACGCGGCATCTACGCAGCGGGGACTACCACGGGCCGTGTCGTCGGCAACCTCGGTTCCGGGTTCACAAAGTTCTCCGCTGCTGCCTCGTCAGCCCCGGTCAGGTTCGAAGAATCACAGACAGGTTGGGTGAAAATCGTCATCCCATCCGGTAACACCACCGCATCAGCAGTCGTGACGTTCCCCCGCCCGTTCTCGCAGGAACCAATGGTCGTCGCGGTCAGGTCGGCGACAGTCGCTGTGAACGACGTGTTCATAGCGGCCTCCGACGTCAGCGAAACGAGCATCACACTCAATGTGCGTGGTCCAGCTGGTTCATCTCAGTACATCAACTGGCTCGCCACGAACTGAGGAAGATCCATGGACAGAACATCACGCGCACTTGGGTCCACCGTGTTCACGATTCCGGCCACTAAAGGGAGGTAGCCACGTGTGGATATTCCATCCTTCCTCGCCACCTACGGCGGACCAGGCGGGCTCGCGGTCGCGGCCGTGTGGTGGACGATCTCGGACAGGAAGTTCAGTGCCGAACGTAGAGCCGAACTGCGCGAAGACATCGACCGGGAACAGAAAGAGAACCGCGAGCTCCGTGAAGCGCTACGAGACAAGGACCAGGAGATCGCCGACCTGCGTCTCATACTCAGCAAGTGTGATGGTCGATGCCAGGACGGTCGGTGACTCGTGAGGAACAAGCACGATGCCCGTCGGGATCGAGAGTTCCCTCCACGGTGGACGATCGCAGTCGGTGTCATTTTCGTCATCGGCTGCCTCTTGTGGACGATCTGGTCGTTGAACAGCAAACAACAAGAAGCCGATGACGCGAACACAAACGCGAAGGCATTGGCCGAGCAAGTCACACAGGCGTGCGCCAACGGTGAGGTGAAGGTCAACGGCCGCAACATTTGCACGAAAGCCAAGCAGGTCAAAGAGGATGTGAAACCATCCCAGCCGGGACCTGCCGGCCCTCCCGGCCCAAAGGGCGTACCTGGTCAGGACTCCACCATTCCTGGTCCTGTAGGTAAGACCGGCGGCAAGGGTGAGGACTCGAACATTCCCGGCCCCGCAGGACAGCCGGGCAAGTCCGGCAATGAGGGCGAGCATGGTGCTCCCGGAAAGGACTCCACGGTTCCTGGACCAGCTGGTCAAGCTGGCGCACCCGGCAAGGACTCATCCGTTCCCGGACCCGCTGGCGCACCTGGCTCGAAAGGCGAAAAGGGAGACAAAGGCGACTCCGGCCCTCCCGGCGCGAAAGGTGACAAGGGAGAGAAGGGCGAATCGGGTAGCCCGGGATCGTCTGGACGTGGAATCAAGGACGTCACGTGCACGTCTGACGGCGACTGGCTCTTTGAGTTCACAGACGGCACCACTGTCACCGTCACCGGCCCCTGTCGAGCACAACAGGCAGAACCACCGTCAACTACAGCCCCGTGAGGGGCTCTTCTATTACCCGGAAGGGGTAACTCATGGCCATGATGCCAGGGGCGACTAATCGTCTACTCGCGAACCAATCCAGACAAGGCCGCATGAAGTCCTACCAGGGCGTATGTCTCCACACCATGGTGGGCAGCCTCGCCGGGACCGACGCCATGTTCCAGAAGGATGGCACCACCGGCACCGAATCCCACTTCGGTGTCGGTGAGAACGGCGAGATCTACCAGTGGGTAGATACCGCTTACACGGCCGACGCGAATTATCTCGGCTCCGGACACGTCATCTCGATCGAGACCGCAGACTACGGTGGCTCCTTTGGACGCTGGAACACCAATGGTGACAACGTCCCGTACTGGAACGCGAAGCAGATCGTCTCCATCGTGAAGATCCTCCAATGGGTCCACGAAACACACGGTATCCCACTCGTCGCGACGAAGTCCGTCACCGAGAAGGGCGTCGGCTATCACGCTCAAGGCGTCCCCAACAACGGACTACCCGCCTCACTGCGGGGCACCAAGTATCAATGGTCGAAGTATCCCGGCAAGGTCTGCCCAGGCAAGAAACGCATCTCCCAGATCCCAGAGATCGTCCGTCTCGCCAAAGGCGGCAGCACAGCAGTCCCTGCAGCAACCGAACCCGCAACCCCGAAGGGAGTACTTGGCATGACCAAGAGAATTAACGCCTACCTGACCGGCAAACAGAAGGCCACCGGCACCCGCCATTTGATGATCGACGACAAAGGCAACTACACCATTGTGGCCGGCCCAGCAGAATTCGTCGTCTCTGCGAAAGCCGACATTGGGGGACTCAAGAAGGGCGAGCACGGGTTCCTCATCCTCGCCGAGGTCATGTACAAGAAGGGCCACCCCACTGTCATCTCCCGCGAGATCGCGACAGTGAAGGTTACCGCGAACACTGTGTGGTCCGTGGCCGGCGCCTGGACGCTACCGAAGGACCACAAGGGGAAGTCACCGCGCCTGCGCCTGATCTTCAAGACCAGCTCGAAAACCGCCACCGCACACAACGTCTACATCTCCGGAGTAAGGGACTGACTATGAGCACACCAGCAGCACCGTCAATCGTCCGCACCATCATCCCCCTCGCCGTCGGGCAGATCGTCGCGTTCTTCGCCACGCTCGGCATCGAAGTGTCACCAGACCAGGAAGCGGCGTTCACCACGGTCCTCGGGTTCGTTGCCGCAGCGCTCTATTACCTCACCATCCGGTTCCTCGAACAGAAGTTCCCATGGATGGGCGCCCTTCTCGGATGGGCGGCCACACCCGACGGATACTCACATGGCAATACTGAGGATATGGAGTCTTGGGTCGCAGACGACGGCGGACCCAACGTCATCGGGGAGGAAGCATTCTTCGACGACCAAGACGAAGACGTCGAGCTCGTTGAAGAATACGATGAGACACCCGTGCCCGACGACTACGAACCGAAGCACTGACCTCGGAGACGGAACTGCCCCCACTGCTACGGCAGTGGGGGCATTTTCTTGTGCCTCAGCGAAGTGGCTCGGTGAGCGCCTGTTTCTCACCGAGGTGGTTCTCCCAGGTCACTTGCAACTGGCCCGAACGCCTCTGGGATGGAGGGGCGAGTTCGAACTGGATGTCTTGGAAAGGTTGCAACTCGGGCACGTTAATATCGTTGGTGACATCCCCGGTGATCGCGACGTGATATGCGACAGTGTCAACGTCGTTACGGAGGGTGCAATCGTCTTGGCTGTCCTGGGTCAGTTCCATGATTCGCCCCTGCAATTGGATGGGTGACTAATTCTAGCGGGATCCCCTGGGACGTTCTTGGCAATGTGACCTAGGGGTTACCTGGCACTGTCGGAGGGGTCAACAGTGTGGTCCCAGGGGTGATAGTCAAGGTCACCAACTGTTCGTCGCGACCGCGACCAGGTAACGATGCCGGTGGTTCCAGCCGCTACAGCCGCAACGACGGCGAGAACAATAGTCAGTTTGATCAGATCGCGTGGCATTGACATAGGTATCTGCTTTCTGCGTAGTCGGTGTAGCAACTGGTAAATATCGCCGATGCCGATGATGAGGTCACCACCGCAATTTGTTTCACTGAGTCAGCCTATGCTCAGCATGCGCTGAGCGGTAGGGGCTTTGGTCGTTGGCGACAGCCTCGAGCTGAGGCACTTACCGCGGCGAATCTGTCCCCACTGCTACTGCGGTGGGGGCTTTTCCGCGCTTGTGCAGCGGGTCGAAAACATTGGAACAGTGAGGTGACGTATGGTAATAAGAGGACTCACGTCAGTGGTACGTGGAATACTTGCATCTTCCAGAGCGCTCTTAGAGATACACACAGGAGAGGGGGCGGCCATGGCTGAACTTGTTTACCAAAGCGCACGTCGAGAGGCGAAGAAGCTCCTCGATAATTGCTGGGACGGAAGTTACCCAGTGCGACTCCGTCCATTCAACGACGAGCTTAACGCCGAAGCATACGCTGCGGACCTCGGGAACAAACTCTCAGGTGTGGTTTCTAAGGCAAGCGGACAACCTGCGAAAATTGTCCTCAACTCTCGGCACGTCGATCGCCGAAATCGGTTCACCTGGGCGCATGAGCTAGGGCATGTCGTGGAACGCCGTGAACTAGCGCAAGACGACGACTACTCATTTGAAGAGCTGAGTCGTGGGCAAGATTATGATCTCCACGAGTTCTTCGCCGACGAGTTCGCCGGCTCCCTGTTGATGCCGAAGGACAAAATCGAAGAGCTACAACGATGGAACTATTCTCCCATCGACATGGCCGAATTCTTCGATGTCTCAGTTGATGCAGTAGAGAAGCGACTCAAACGCCTCACGAGGCACCCCAAGTGACATCGGAGAGTCAGAACGATGATCTGGCAGAACTTCCAGCGGAGGACCTTGGCAAGGACCTCCCGCGAAAGGCTGGATCATCGAGGTTAGTCGACGAGGTCGCCGAGGGTGAGAAACAGAGACGCGGTCAGCAGAAATGGCTATTCGGCATAGTAAGTGTCTTGGTGTGCGTCAGTTTCCTAGTGACCGGGGTCCTCATTACGTTGCTCGGACTGGGCATATTTGAACTTCCGCCCACTGGTCAGGTTGCAGCAATTGCCGCATTTGGAGTTCAGCCGTTCCTGCTCATACGTGGGCTCACGACTAGCGTCTACCGTGGCAATGCGTTCAGACTCAGTAGTCGACCGGACGACTCCGAATAACAACATCGCCGCGCCGCACAGTCTGAGCGGCGCGGCTTTTTCTATGTCCGTCCCCGAGAGCACAATCAAACCCATGACCGAATCACCCGTCCACTTCACCGGCGACCCGCCCAAATGGCAGAGAGTCCTCAACAGCCTCCCCGCCAGAGACCGCCCCGCCCGCACAAAACTCCCCGTCCGCGCTCGCCTCGTATGGGAGCGGGACGGGGAAGAGTGGAAGTATGGTCACGCGCTGCGGTTGGATCCTGCTGGTCCGGCGATCTTCGTTGAGCTTTCGGACCCGCGGTGTAAGTTCACTGGTGTGTGGTTGCACCCGGACGATGTGCAGTGGGAGGGGAAGCCGGCCTAGTTGGTGTCTTCCTCTGCTTCCCAGCGCGCATACTCTTCGTGCTCGGCGCGTTCGTCTGCTTGGGCTTTGCGCATGCCACGGCGCACACCCTCTTCGATGACAAAGATCGACACGAAGAGGACGATGATGACTGCGTCGCCGCTGATTACCCTTTGCCGTCCTTGATCGTTCCCCCAAGGGAGTCCTGAAGTGTTTTGAGGGTTTCCATTTTGGCGAGGATAGCCCAGTTGTCGCCGACGAGAGTTTCTTGACCGAAGCTGCGGAGACCGTCTGACCAGTATTCGGCGAGCTCATTGCTGGCGAACCAAGCGAGGACGAATTTGTCATTGCACGCACGTAGTTCGGACCCGGGAATGCCCGGAGCTTCGCCGCGGTCTTCGTAGTCGTCGCAGATTCCTCCGGCGTCGAGTACCTGTTGGTGTAGCTGGTTCATGGTGGCTGCTTGGGCGGGTTCGCCGGATCCGCAAGCGGTAATGAGAAGAGTGACGGCCACGAGGGTGGCGAGGAGTGTTTTGGGCATGATCGGATCATAAGAGGTTGAGAGTTCAAATAACCTGCGACTACTGATTTAGTATCCAATTCGTTATGCGAGGGCTCTGACCGACCGCCTGCGAGCTCTACTGTTCAGTGCGTAGGCCATCAAGTTACTCTATGCCCTATAGGCGACCGTGATAGTCCGGGCGCACACCGGCTGCGGACTGACAGGTGACTGTAGGTTCTATTCACGAGGGTGA
>NZ_JALDSX010000071.1 GCF_022748595.1 Brevibacterium sp. ZH18
CGCACTCTTCTCACATTCACGCGGCTGGAGGTTCCGCTGGGCAACCTTCTGCCCTGCAACGAGGAAGGGCACAACGAAGCACTCTTCGGCCTGAGCCCTCAATCCATCCGAGCCCTCAATCCATCCGGTCGTTCAATCCATTCGGTCGTACCTCGAACGCAGACTGAGGAAGACTCCGTAGAGCACAAGTCCAGCTCCCACAGCGAGCATGAGCACAGTGCCGAACGGCTGGTCGCGCATTGCTTTGAGAGCGCCGTCGATTCCAGTGAATTCTTCGGGATCGCCGGTCATCGCTGAAACGACGACAAGAGCTCCCACTGCCAGCAGCGTCGCCCCCTTACCCAGATATCCGATGACGCCGGTGGCGATCAGCAGCAGGCGCATCGCACGCTTCCGGGGCATTCTCAGATCGTTCTTCCACCTGCCGCGAATCCCGCTGATGCAGAAGCCGATGCCGATCATGACGATCACCGCCCCGATCGCCGCGAGGATGTACAAGCCACCAGGGGCCTTCGCCAAGGTCGTCGACGCTTGAGAACTGGTCTTGCCCGAGTCAGAACCGCCACCGATGATGTACTGCGAGAATGTCAGCGCAACTGCAGCATAGGCGACAGCGGAACCGATCGTCTTGACGAATTCGACCCATCTGCGGCGACCCTGCCGATGCTGAGGGTCATTTGTTCCGGCTCCACGCAGAGAAGCCGAACCGAAGAAGGCGTTGAACACGCACCACAGGGCCATCAGCCCGCAGCCGATCAGGCACAGGACAATCAGCACCATTCCGAACGGCTGTGCCGCCATCTGCTGGATCGCACCCGATTGGTCTGCCTCGCCGCCGCGGCCGAACCCCACCGCAACCGCGGTGGCTCCAAGGATGATGTGCACGATTCCGTTCGCGACGAACCCGGCTCGCGCGACCCGCTCGAACCACTTGCTGTCCGCAGCTTCCTGGGCGGCGTCGTCCGCCGAGTCCGCAGCACGTTTGATCTTGTCAGTCTCGTCCATAGACGACAGTCTGGCACAGCACGCATGGCGTCCAGTTCAACGGTGGCGAACGCCTACGACGACGGCAACGAGCGAAAGTGCCCTGTGCACCCTCCGCCCTCAGACGTTCAACGCCGCAGGTACTTGTTGTAGAGCACGACAGCTCCCGGTTCGGGCTTCCCCTGTGGGCGCCTGCCCCGCGAGATCGAGACGACATCGCCGGCGGCTCCTGCCGCGAAGACGCGGGCTTCGCGTTCCTTCGCGGACATGCGCGACCGGACTTCCTTCTCGAGCTCGTGATTGCGACCCGTGAGCGCTTCGACCTGGTTCTGCAACTCGATGATCTTCTTGATGCCGACCAGGTTCACACCCTCGTCCTGCGAGAGCTGTTGGATCAGCCGCAGCTTTGCGATGTCCCGCCCGGAATACCGCCGGCCCCTGCCCGCAGTGCGTTCAGGAGTGACGAGTCCCAAGCGATCGTACTGCCGCAGCGTCTGCGGGTGCATTCCCGCAAGATCGGCCGCCACCGAGATGACGTACACCGCTGCACTCGAAGAAATATGCATTGTGCTTCACCGCCTCAACTGGCCTTGGCCTTGTCGATGAGCCCGGAGCGCGGGTCCTCGTCCTCAGTCGCTGACTTGAACGATTCGACTGCGGCCTTGGCATCCTTCGACAGGTTCTGCGGAACTACGATTTCGACGGTCACCAGCAGATCGCCAGTGCCCTTCTTCGATTTCACACCCTTGCCGCGCACGCGCAGCGTCCGTCCCGAAGGAGTTCCTGGTGCGATCTTGACCGTGACGGGCAGGCCGTCGAGAACCGGCACCTTGACCTCGGCACCGAGAGCCGCCTCGTCGAAGCTGACCGGCAGATCCATCCGCAGGTTGTCGCCGTCACGAGTGAACACGGGGTGAGCCTTGACGTGGACCGTGAGGATCACGTCGCCGGTCTCTCCGCCGTTCGGGCTGGTCTTGCCCTTGCCTGCGAGGCGGATCCTCTGCCCGTCCTTGACTCCGATGGGAGTCCGCACGGTCAGCGGCTTTCCTCCCGGCATATTCAGCTTGACCGAAGCACCGTTGATCGCCTCGGTGAACGACAGAGTGGTGTTCGACTTGATGTCGCCGCCCTTGACCGGCGGCGAGTAACCGCCGCCATATCCTCCACCGTAGCCACCGGCACCGCCGCCGAAGCCGTTGAGCAGGTCAGCGAGGTCGGGAGGTACGTCGCCGCCCCCGCCGTAGGTTGTGCGGGCTCGCGAACGACCGCGTCCGCCGAAGAGGTCGGAGAACACATCGTCGAATCCTGCGCCGCCTCCACCGGAAGGTCCGCCCTGGCCGGCGCTGAATCGTGCGCCGCCGCCCATGGCCTTGACCTGGTCGTACTGTTCGCGGGATTCCTTGTCGGCCAGCACCTGGTGGGCCTGGCCGAGTTCCTTGAACTTGTCTTCAGCCTTGGGATCACCGGGATTGGCATCCGGGTGATACTTGCGTGCCAGCTTGCGATAGGCCTTCTTGATGTCTGCTTCGGAAGCATCCTTGGAGACGCCGAGGGTCTTGTAGAAGTCCTTCTCAAACCAGTCGTTCTGAGGTCCGGTATTCACCTGGCACCTCCTTTCTTCCCTGTGTCATTCATCGTGCCACTGCCAATCGGCACTGGCGCTGCGTTCAGAGATCGTGTCGTCAGTGGATTCAATTGTCTCCTCACAATCCGCAGCCCCCGGGATCTCGATCCCGGAAGATCCGGACCGCCGCCGAGGTGGTTCCCGGCCCCCAGCGTCAGAGAACTGACGCTGGGGACGGTGGGCCACCTCGGCGAGGTTGGTTTCTCAGTCCTCCGGCTGCTGCACGCCGACGCGTGCCGCGCGGATGATGCGATCACCCAAGCGGTAGCCCGGCTGCATGACCACGAAGACCGTCGTTGTCTCGACTTCGTCGGACGGCTGCTGCATGAGTGCCTCGTGCAGTGCCGGGTCGAACTCGTCGCCGACTTCACCGTACTGTTCGACGCCGACCTTCTTCAGCGATTCGATCAGCTTGTTCACGTGAGTCTCGAAAGGCCCCGAAACATCGCCGTTCTCCTGCGCCAGCCTCACCTCGTCGAGTACGGGGATCATGGCCTCGATGGTCTTGATCGTGCCTCCGATGGCAGCCCGCTCGCGTTCGCGATCGGCCCGCATGCGGTAAGCGGCGTACTCGGCGTTGATGCGCTTGAGATCGGCCAGGTGAGCTGCAGCCTCCGAACCCGGTTCAGGTTCGGCGGCGCCGTCAGCTGCTGCCTCAGTGTCGTTGAGCGTCGAAGCGTCGGCAGGAATGTCCACGCCGAGGTCGCTGGCATCGGCCAGGTCCTCGTCGGCGCCCTGTCCGCCACCGGAGGCCTGTCCCTCGCCGGCGCCTGCGGGAGTGGGCTCACCGGCCTCCGCCGAGGCCGACGGCGCGTCGGTCTCTGGGCGGAGCTCACCGGTGTCCGGATCGATCCGGCGCTTGTCGCTGAAGGTGAAGCCTGGCTCCTCGGACGACTGATCGTTGCCCTCGGTAGTCATTACTTCTTCTCCTCGTCCTCATCGTCGACAACCTCGGCGTCGACGACATCGTCGTCTGCGCTGGAATCGGCAGCGCCCTCGCCACCCTCAGCACCGGCGGCGCCTTCGGCACCACCCTGCTGGTTGTAGATGGCTTCGCCGATCTTCTGCTGGTTGGCGACGAGCTTGTCGTAGGCCGACTTCACTGCGTCGTCGTCTTCACCCTTGAGCGCTTCCTTGAGAGCGTCGACGTCCGAGGTGATCTCGGTCTTGACCTCTTCAGGCAGCTTGTCCTCGTTGTCGGTGAGCAGCTTCTCGGTCTGGTAAGCGAGATTCTCAGCATTGTTGCGGACGTCGGCGGCCTCACGGCGCTTCTTGTCCTCGTCTGCGTGCTCTTCAGCCTCGCGGACCATGCGGTCGATGTCTTCTTTGGGAAGCGCGGATCCGCCGGTGATCGTCATCGACTGCTCTGTGCCGGTGCCCTTGTCGGTGGCCGACACGTGGACGATGCCGTTGGCGTCGATGTCGAAGGCGACCTCGATCTGCGGCACGCCGCGAGGAGCCGGAGCGATGCCGGTCAGCTCGAAGGTGCCCAGGTTCTTGTTGTCGCGAGTGAACTCGCGCTCCCCCTGGAAGACCTGGATCGACACGGACGGCTGGTTGTCGTCTGCGGTGGTGAAGGTCTCCGAACGCTTGGTCGGGATCGGGGTGTTGCGCTCGATGAGCTTCGTCATCACGCCGCCCTTGGTCTCAAGTCCGAGCGAGAGCGGGGTGACGTCGATGAGCAGAACGTCCTTGCGCTCACCCACGAGCACACCGGCCTGCACAGCAGCACCGATCGCGACGACCTCATCGGGGTTGACGCCCTTGTTGGGCTCCTTGCCTCCGGTGAGTTCGGTGACGACGGTGGAGACGGCCGGCATACGGGTCGAACCGCCGACGAGGACGACGTGGTCGATCTCCGAGACGGAGACGCCGGCGTCCTTCATGACTGCGTGGAACGGAGCCTTAGTGCGCTCGAGCAGGTCCTTGGTCAGGTCCTCGAACTTCGCGCGGGTCAGGGTCTCATCCAGGTGGATGGGTCCGTTCTCGCTCATCGACAGGTACTGCAGCGAGATGTTGGTGCTGGTGGCCGAGGAGAGTTCCTTCTTGGCCTGCTCCGAGGCTTCCTTGAGACGCTGGATCGCTGTCGCGTCCTTGCTCAGGTCGACGCCGTAGCCGTTCTTGACCTCACCGACGAGCCAGTCGACGATGCGCTGATCCCAGTCGTCGCCGCCGAGGCGGTTGTCGCCCGAGGTCGCACGGACCTGAATCGTGGAGAAGTCGTCTTCGTCCTTGCCGACTTCCAGCAGGGAGACGTCGAACGTGCCGCCGCCGAGGTCGAAGACGAGGATGAGCTCGTCTTCCTTGCCGCGCTCGAGGCCGTAGGCCAGAGCAGCAGCGGTCGGCTCGTTGATGATGCGCGAGACGTTGAGTCCGGCGATCTCGCCGGCGTCCTTCGTGGCCTGGCGCTCAGCATCGTTGAAGTATGCGGGGACGGTGATGACCGCGTCGGTCACCTTCTCCTGCAGGTATTCCTCAGCATCGTGCTTGAGCTTCTGCAGGATACGGGCGGAGATCTCCGGAGCGGACATCTTCTTGCCGCCGATCTCGGTGGACCAGTCGGTGCCCATGTGGCGCTTGACCGAAGCGACGGTGTTCTTGATGTTTGTGACGGCCTGGCGCTTGGCGATTTCGCCGACCAGGGAGTCGCCGTTCTTGTTGACAGCAACGACGGACGGGGTCGTGCGACCACCTTCCGCGTTCGCGATGACCTTAGGGTCACCGCCTTCGAGGACTGTGACGACGGAGTTCGTGGTTCCGAGGTCGATTCCAACTGCACGTGCCATAACGTTTCTCCTTACATATCGTGAGTACTCTCGACTCGAATGCGTGCGATCGGGCGGCCCCGGTTCTTGAGTCAGAACCACTCGACCGCACACATTGAGCCAACCGGACTCAAGTATTCTCTTCGAGGTTCCGACCGTCAAGTCGGCCTCATCAAAGTTGCGTACACCAGACTCAACTTTGCTGAGGGAGATTTTATTCCGATAGACGAAAGTTTCTCGGAAAAGACCTGTTGTAGGTTCTCGATTAAGTTGTCACTTTCTCACTTTCTTGGCCATGGCGTGTCAAATTTCTCGCGCACCTGTCAATCGAGGACCATGAGGATATGGTCGTTCGCAACGTAGCGTTCCGATACTGCACGTCCGGTGGTGACGAGGTCGCCACGACGTGGGCTCGTGCCCGCGCGGACCTTGTTGTCCAGGGCCATCCCATCCGGATCCCGCCGACTTTTCGTGATCAGAAGAATTATCCGGGGTTGTTCTGGTCCTCGACGAACCGCCGACAGTTGGTTTACGAAAGTCTTCTCGAGTTGGATCATCTCTGGTTAGCCGACTTCGACCAGACAGTGATTGGAATCTGCACACAGCCGTTCCAGCTCGCTGAACAATCAGACAATGCGCAGCGAACCCACGTCCCCGATATCTTGTTGACTCACGCCGATCAACGCGTCACTCTCGTCGACGTCAAGCCACAGCATCTACTTGACGAACCGTCGGTGCGAAAGCAGTTTGAATGGACCAGAGCTCTCTGTGAAGAGAAGGGTTGGCACTACGAGATCTTCTCGGGCGGAGATTCCAATTTCCCTGAGCGACATCTTGAACAGCCGACCACGAAGTCTCAACAAGGACGACTGGTATGTCGCTGTCCTTTCCCTGATCTGGTCTGGCGCTGTCGGAGTCGATTTGGATCGGCCGTTGAGCACAGAGTCGGTTCTTCAACCTTCGGAACAGGAACAGCTATGAGCACGACAGTTCTAGATGTCTCTGTCGGATCCCGACTCTGGTACCAAGGAACAGCTTGGACAATCGTCGAGCTTGATGGTTTCGCGGTGACACTGCGTTCGGCGGAACAGTTCAAGAGGGTCCATGCTCCGGCGCTAGCCGGAATCGCTCAACCACTCGACGAAGATCGAGATGGTGAAGACTCCGGTGAAAGCTCGGATGCTGTTGTTATAGCAAGTCTCACCCCGAAACAACGACGCCAAATAGAGTCCGAAGCACGCGTCTACGAACAGGTCGTCATTGTAGCAAATGATGAGTCGTTCCAGGAACGATGCACGGCTGCAGGTGAGCAACTTGGAATATCTGCCCGTTCAGTCAGGCGCCGAGCAGAAAGATACACCCGGCACGGACTCTCTGGTCTCGTTGATGCACGGCTGCTCAAGCCCAAACGACGGTCGATTGCTCCGGAATGGGATCAGGCGTGCATCGAAGTCCTCGATAGTTTCACCAGGTTGTCGAATCCAACAATGGGGATGGTCATCAGAAAGGCCAATGCCCTTTATCTTCAGCGATATCCGGACGGTGTTGAGCCCACCCGCGCGGCTGCCTATCGTCGTCTGCACGAGCTAGATAAAGGTCGCTACACCTTCGGAGCTGCGAAGCAGAGACGGTCTGTAGCGGAACGTCCCCAAGGGCATATGGGGAGGCTAAGAGCAGATCGTCCCGGACAGTACGTTGTTCTAGACACCATTCGCCTGGATGTCTTCGCCATGGAACCAATCACCGGCCGCTGGTTGAACACCGAGCTGACAGTGGCCATGGACCTCTACTCCCGCTGTCACCGATCCTTGCATCAGTCCCATCGGCCTATTGATTACGCAAACTATCCGAATGTATCTCATGACAATGGTTACCGTAATCGGCGCTCATAGCTGTGAGAATTTCTGCCGGTTCGCAGATTGTGGTGAGGTCAGTTCGGCGGATTCTTCTTTGTCACTGACGCAACCATCAGGGTCCGCAATTGGCCGTTCGCGTAGTCCCTCAACCAATGCGCAACCCCGCGAGTCGTCTCGTTTTGATTGACACCACCTGTGCAGCCCCAATACCTCGCCCATAGCGAACAACTCCAGGATCTTCACTCTTACCAGCTTGAGTTCTCCCTTCGGTAGACTTCCCGCATGCAGAACTCGACGGCCCGTCGGCCAGGTCTCGGTCAAATCGCACGCAGCCTACGAACAGAGTCCGGATCGGCGATGCTTCTGACGCTCGTCACACTGATGGCGCTCGTGTGGGCGAACTCGCCGTTGTCGGAAAGCTATTTCCAACTCTGGCATCAGGACGTCGGTTTCGACGTCGGCCCTGTCGGCATGCATATGGATCTGCACCATTGGATCAACGACGGCCTCATGGTGATCTTTTTCTTTGTTGTCGGTTTGGAAGTGCGACAGGAATTCGCGCACGGATCATTACGTGATCGCAGTCGTGCTCAACTCGCTTTGATAGCCGGAGTCGCGGGTGTCGCCCTGCCGGCTCTCGTGTACGTGCTTGTCGTCAGCATGTCCGGAGGTAACGGACTTGGCGGATGGGGCGCTGTCGTCGGAACTGATACGGCGTTCATGCTTGGCGCACTCGCAATAGTGGGTCCGCGACTGTCAGGTCAGTTACGCGTCTTCCTCCTCACACTCACAGTGGTCGATGACTTCCTGGCAGTATCGATCATCGGCATTGTCTATAGCGATGAGATCAAGCTTGTTCCCTTGCTGATCGCTCTCGCCTGCCTCATCTGTTTGTGGGCGCTCGGCCGTTCACGGCAGTGGAATGCGGCACCTTATGTGATCATCGTGATCATTCTGTGGTTCGCCACAGTCTCTTCTGGGGTGCATGCTTCACTCGCGGGAATGATCGCCGGTCTGCTGATCCCCGCCTACCCCACTCAGCGCCACGAGGTAGTCGCTGCCCGCCAGCTTTTCCGTGACTTTTGGCAGTCTCCCAGTGCCGCCTCGGCACGCGGTGTCAACCGTGGCCTGGCCCGGGGGATTTCGGTGAACGAGAGAATGCACGAAATCCTTCGCCATCCCACCGCACTGCTTGTCGTGCCGATCTTTGCCCTCGCCAATGCCGGCGTCGACCTTAGGGGTGGACTGCTCGCCGATTCCTTCAGTTCGTCCGTAACGTGGGGAGTCATTGCCGGGCTTGTGCTCGGCAAGTTCCTCGGCATCGGCATTGCAACTCTTCTGGCAGTCAGGCTGGGCCTTGGCCGTCCCCCAGAAGGTGTGGGAATGGGCAGCGTCTTCGGCGGTGCCGCGTTGTCGGGCATCGGATTCACCGTCTCACTGCTCGTCATCGGACTCGCATTCGGCTCGACGACCGATCTCGGTCGACAGGCGACTGTGGGTGTCCTGGTCGCCATGGTGCTCGCCGTCGCTCTGGGCTGGCTGATCTTCAAGATCGCCGCTAAGCGGTGGGGTGAAGAAACCGCGGATCTGCCGATGGTGCTCGAGCCTCCGGTCGATCCCGAAGTTGATCACATCCGCGGCCCGGAGGACGCCAAGCTGACACTGGTCGAATATGTCGACTTCGAGTGCGAGTACTGTGCACACGCCACTGGCTCCTGGGAAGATCTGCGCGCGCAGTTCGGCGACGATCTTCGTTACGTCGTGCGACATCTTCCCCACCACCCACACGGGCCATTGGCTGCAAAAGCATCTGAAGCAGCTGCGATCCAAGGCGAGTTCTGGCGATGGCTCGACCTCGTATTCACACACCAGGACGCGCTCGAGCGGAAGCACCTCATAGGCTATGCGGAAGAACTCGGGCTGAACGTCGATCGCTTCATACAAGACATAGACAGCGAGGCTGTCGCAGAACGAGTCAACCGCGATCTCGTGAGTGCCGAGGCCAGCGGAGCTCACGCCACCCCAACCTTCTTCGTCGAAGGTCGGCGCCTGTTGGGCGACTATGACGCCCGGACGTTGACTGCGGCGCTCGAATCCAGCAGGCGCGGCATACGAACCCAGGAAGCCTCCATCTGAGAAGATTGGGGCGACTGCCAGGAGTGCCAAAAATGAGTCGTGACGTGCCTGTTGTCAGGCACGGCTTTTACTGACCACATTACGTAGCCCATGCGCTGATATCGTTGGCTCATGAACTCGCCTTCCACACCGACTGGTGAAAACTCAGCTTTTATTCAACCGGACGTTCGAGTGCGCGGCGCCCGCGAGCACAACCTCAAAGACATCGAGCTGACAGTACCGCGTGATGCCATGGTGGTCTTCACCGGCGTCTCCGGCTCAGGCAAGTCCTCGCTGGCGTTCGGCACCCTATATGCGGAGTCCCAGCGACGCTACTTAGAATCGGTTGCACCGTATGCGAGGCGCCTCATCGACCAGGCGGGAGTCCCCGACGTCGATTCCATCACCGGAATGCCGCCCGCGGTGGCATTGCAGCAACAACGCGGCGGGCGCAGCACCCGGTCAACGGTCGGAAGCATCACGACGCTCTCTAGCCTGGTTCGCATGATGTACTCCCGCGCGGGTCAATATCCGGATGGGCAGCCGATGCTCTATGCAGAGGACTTCTCGACCAACACGGTCCAGGGCGCCTGCCCGGAATGCCACGGGATCGGACGCGTCTATGACGTGCCGGAGGACAAGATGGTCCCCGATCCGACACTGACGATCCGAGAACGCGCAATCGCCTCATATCCCACGGCTTGGCATGGTCACCAACTGAGAGATGTCCTCGTTGCGCTTGGCTACGACGTCGACGTTCCGTGGAAAGACCTCGCGAAGAATGACCGCGACTGGATCCTGTACACGGAGGAGACGCCTTACGTCCCCGTTCACTCCCGACTCACCCTTGCTGAAGCACGTGAAGCCATAGCCGCCGGCATCGAGCCCACCTACTCCGGAACCTTCGTAGGAGCGCGACGCTATGTGCTTGACACGTTCGCGAATACGAAGAGCGGGTCGATGAAACGCCGTGTCGCTGAGTTTCTCACAGCGGCCCCGTGTCCCGCATGCCATGGCAAACGGTTGAAGTCAGAGGCGCTTTCGGTAACATTCGAGGGGCTCGACATTGCCGACTTTTCACAGTTGCCCTTGCATGAGCTCATGTCGTTGATCGAAGCCGCAGTCGCCGAGGCTGGAGACGCAACTAACGATGCCGATGACGGGTCTCGCTCATCGGGTGAGGCACTCGAAGAGGCCCTGCGTCGCGAAGCGGATGAACAGCGCGTGGCAGCCGGAGGGTCGGCCCATTCTACGGCCCCTGATGTCCGCCGAACTCCGAACCAGTCGGTCGAGAAACTGGCGGCAACCGTCCGCTTAGGATCCGGACTCATCGATCGCATTCGTCCGATCATTGATCTCGGTCTGGGCTATCTGTCGTTGGATCGCACGACCCCGACGCTCTCAGGCGGAGAACTTCAGCGTCTGCGTTTGGCAACCCAGCTGACCTCCGAACTCTTCGGCGTCGTGTACGTGTTGGACGAACCCTCCGCCGGGCTCCACCCGCAAGATGTCAGTGCACTGTTGGACGTCCTCGACGGGCTCAAAGAACGCGGTAACAGCCTCTTCATCGTCGAGCACTCCGTCGACGTGATGCACCACGCGGATTGGCTTGTCGACATCGGGCCCGCCGCAGGTGAACGCGGAGGGCGTGTCATCTACAGCGGCCCGACCGAAGGGCTGGCCGAAATCGAGGAATCCGCCACTCGAGGCTACCTCTTCGGCGGCAGCGGGCTCCCCCTTCATAAGCCAAGGAAGCCACAAGGATGGTTGCGTCTTGAGAATATCGCACGCAACAACCTGCGGAACATCTCAGTCGAGATCCCGTTACGAGCGTTCACAGCAGTCACAGGTGTGTCGGGGTCAGGCAAATCCAGTCTCGTCAGCCAAGTTCTCCCAACCATGGTCAGCGAGCATCTCGGACGCCCCATTCAAACTGATGAGCCAGTGCCCGACGGCGATGAAATGCTGCTTTCCGATGAATCTGAAGAGCTCAAGGGTTCTGTCGCGGGAGACCTCACTGAAGTCCGCCGAGTAGTAAGCATCGACCAGAAGCCGATCGGACGCACACCTCGGTCGAACGTCGCAACGTACACCGGCCTGTTCGACCACGTACGACGCCGATTCGCCGAGACCCCGGAAGCTCATGCACGCGGTTACAAACCCGGAAGATTCTCATTCAACGTCGCCGGCGGCCGTTGCCCGACCTGCGAGGGAGAGGGATCAGTCATGGTTGAGCTGCTCTTCCTCCCCTCCGTTTACACAGAGTGCCCGGATTGTCATGGCACCCGCTACCAGTCGAGCACACTCGAGATCCTCTGGCACGGACGCAATATCGCGCAGATCCTTGCTATGAGTGTCGAGGAGGCGCACGAATTCTTCAACGGAGAGTTTGACATCATGCGCTCACTCACCGCGCTCCTCGACGTCGGACTCGGTTACCTGCGTCTCGGCCAACCGGCAACTGAGCTTTCCGGCGGTGAGGCCCAGCGAGTCAAGCTTGCCAGCGAGCTCCAGCGGGCCCAACGCGGGGACACGCTCTACGTTCTCGATGAGCCCACCTCAGGATTGCACTGTGCTGATGCGGACAGGCTCGTCACTCACATGCAAACGCTCGTCGACGCTGGGAACACAGTTGTCATGGTCGAGCTCGACATGCGCGTGATCGCCGAGGCTGATCACGTCATCGATCTCGGCCCGGGTGCCGGGGACAACGGTGGACAGGTTGTTGCGACCGGCACTCCGGCAGAGGTCTCTTCATCGTCTGAGAGCGCTTCGGCACGGTATTTGGCCGTTGCGCTCGAAGAGGCCGCTGCCGTTTCCGAGGCGGAAACTGTCGTTTCCTGAAAGTTCGTGCTTGTGTGGTCGTGTCATTTAACACCACCTCGTACATGCCTCCTGTCCGCTGCGCTCGGGTCAGCATCCGTGAGAGTTCGCTGATGACAAGGGCGTCGCTGGCGCTCCTTGTTCAGCCTCGCTTTCGCGGTGTCGAGGAGAAGAGGTTGAGACCAAGCTTTCGGGAGAGATGGGCAGTCGCGTGAATTCCGCGCACACTGTTCCCGGCCGCGTCGAGGGGCGGAGAGAATGTGGCAAGGCTTCCTTTGCCCGGTGCGATTGTGACGATGCCGCCGGCGACCCCGCTCTTTCCTGGCATGCCGATCTCGTAGAGCCAGTCCCCGCTCGCTTCGTACATTCCGGTGGTTGCCATGACCGAGAGGACGTCTTGGCTGACAGCGGGACTGACTACTGATGCTCCGGTCACCGGATGGGCGGGGACTGATGCAGGGTTAGGTGACATCTAATCTGGCTTGTTTGAAGGCAAGTCTGGAAGGATTGACACCATGCCACAGCCCTACCCGAAAGAATTCCGCGACGACGTCATCCGCATCGTCCAGACCAGGGATTCCAAGACGACGATCGGACAGATCGCCAAGGACTTCGGGATCCATGAAGGCACCCTGAACAAATGGCTCCGCCAAGCA
>NZ_JALDSX010000072.1 GCF_022748595.1 Brevibacterium sp. ZH18
GGTTGCTCACGCCCCGGAGGGTTGCTCAGCTCAATGAGGCGAAGAATTGCCACGCACCCGCGCAGATTGCCCGCTTGCGCGCGCCTGGGCTGCCCCCGCCCGTGCCTGTGCCTGCGCCCGTGTGCTGCATGCGCGCTCGTCAGGAGTGGGAGCCGACCTCGACGAGCAGGACACCGACGATGATGAGACCGATTCCGGCGACCATCATGCGCGTCAGCCGCTCCCGGAACAGCACCCGACCAGCCAGAGCGGTCAGCGCGACCCCGGTTGCGGCCCAGATCCCGTAGGCGGCGCCCAATGGGAAGCCGGTCCGCAGAGTCAGGCTGAGCAGACTGAACGACACGAGGTATCCGGTTGCCACCGCCGCGTACCACCATTTCGAACCGCCCAGCGAGGCCATGCGCAGTGAGATCGTGGCGGCGACCTCGAGCACGATCGCGATCGCCAGCAAGAACCAGCCGAGGATCATTCAGACTCCCCGTTCGATGTCTCATCCATGACATTCTCGCGGTTGCCGAGCTCGACGAGGATGACTCCTGCCATGATGCAGGCGAGGCCGACCAGCATGACAGGGGTGAGTGGTTCGGCGAAGAAGACAAGTGCGAGAACGGCAGTCAGCGCCACACCCGTGGCACCCCAGATTCCGTAGGCGATGCCCAGCGGCATTCCAGCACGGAGAGTGAGACTGAGGAAGATGAAAGCCGCCCCGTAGCCGAGGACGGCGACTAAGTAGAGGGCTGGCGAGTCCAGTGCCCCTTTGAGGGCCAGAGTTCCTGTCACCTCCGCGCTGACCGCGCTCGCGAGGTAGAGCCATTTGCGCACAAGTTCATTATCGAGCATGGGCATCCGTCGGAGAAATCAGTGTGAAGACTACTCTGATCCTGACTCTTATTCTGAGTCCTGCTCTGGCCATGATTAAGGCCCGGGGCCGAGTGGCTGTCTGTCCACTCGGCCCCGGGCCTCGATCCTACGATGAGCACCTGGCGGTGCTGTCAGCAGCAGCGCGCCTTTGGGTTGCGGTCCTGCTCATCGACGAGGTCGCGCCAGAACTGCTTCTCACCCATGGCGCCTTCGCGAGTGCCGTGACGGCGCTCGAAGGACTCCAGATAGTGGATGTAGGCGTTCTCACCCATGATCTCTTTGAGGTACCAGAGGAGCCCGGCTCCGCCTCGGCGCAGGGACCCCCAAGGATCCCGGATGAGGCGTTCAAGCGGGTTCGCGGACGCATCGATCACTGTGCTTCTTTCCTTTGCCGAGGTGGTCATTGTCGTCTCGGTCCGTGGTGCTCGTCCCACTGAGCCTGGACCTCACGCTCGGACCTGCGGGCGATGAGGCCCGCAGGAGCGAACATCTTCGTCTCGGTGAACGGCTCCTCCGAGGTGGGCAGGGACCCCTTCTTGACGGCTTCGATGGACTTCCACGCGGCCATGACGACGACCATTGCCACGAGCAGTGCGAAGATGATCGACAGGGTTCCCTGGACGAAGGTGTTGCGGACGACGGCGTTCATCGCCGCCAGACCCTCGGTATTTCCCAGTGAGGTCTCTCCAGAGGCCACTGCGTCCTTGTAGGCGAAGTGCTGTGCCCAGTATCCGAGCTTCGGATCCGAGGAGAAGATCTTCTGCCAGGACGCCGTCATCGTGACCACGAGGTCCCAGACGAGCGGAATGCCCGGGATCCAGGCCCAGCGGGCCAGACCCATCTTGCACACGATCGCGAAGATCACCGCCAGGGCGATCGCCGCCAACAGCTGGTTGGAGATGCCGAAGAGCGGGAACAAGGTGTTGATGCCGCCCAGTGGATCGGTCACGCCCATGAGCAGGATCGACCCCCAGGCTGCGACCATGATCGCGGTCGTCAGCCACGCACCAGGTGTCCACGATGGGTCACGGAACTTCTTGGAGAAGTTGCCAAGCGCATCGCTGAGCATGAAGCGGGCGACGCGGGTGCCGGCATCGATCGTGGTGAGAATGAAGAGCGCCTCGAACATGACGGCGAAGTGGTACCAGAACGACATCCACGCGGGTCCGCCGAAGACGTTGTGGAGGATGTGCGCCATGCCCATCGCCAGCGTCGGAGCGCCACCGGTGCGGGAGACGATGCTCTCCTCACCGACGTCCCTGGCTGCCTGTTCGAGCACTTCCGGGCTCGTCTGGACTCCGGACATGCCCAAGGTGTTGTTGATGAAGTCCGACGCCCCCTGCACGGTGCCGCCGGTCAGCGGCTCTGCGGCGTTCATCGCGAAGTAGAGCCCCTTGTCGAGGCAGATCGCGGCGACAAGCGCCATGATCGCGACGAACGACTCCATGAGCATCCCGCCGTAGCCGATGAGGCGCGCCTGGGATTCCTTCTCGATCAGCTTCGGAGTCGTTCCCGAAGAGATGAGTGCGTGGAATCCCGACAGCGCCCCACAGGCGATCGTAATGAACAGGAACGGGAACAGCGCTCCCGCGAAGGCCGGGCCGGCAGTGTTGAACGCGAACTCGGTCACAGCAGGCATCTGCACGGTCGGGTTGACGACGAGGATGCCGACGGCCAGCAGGATGATCGTGCCGAGCTTCATGAACGTCGACAGATAGTCGCGTGGTGCCAGCAGCACCCAGACCGGCAGAACCGCGGCGAGGAAGCCGTAGATCATCAGGCACCAGGCCAGGGTGATCTTGTCGAGGTGGAAGAACTCGGACCACACCGGAGAGGTGTGGACCCAGCCGCCGGCGACGATGGCCAGAACCAGGAGCACGATGCCGATGACGGAGACTTCAACGACCTTGCCGGGGCGCAGGTAACGCATGTAGATGCCCATGAACACAGCGATGGGGATGGTCATCGCGATCGAGAACACGCCCCAGGGGCTTTCGGCCAAGGCGTTGATGATCACGACGCCGAGGACGGCGATGAGGATGACCATGATGAGGATGATGCCGATGGAGGCGATGATTCCGCCGGTGCGGCCCAGCTCGTCACGGGTCATCTGACCCAATGAGCGGCCATTGCGGCGCATCGAGAAGAACAGCACCATGTAGTCCTGGACACCGCCGGCGACGATGACGCCGAGGACGATCCAGAGGGTTCCGGGCAGGTAGCCCATCTGGGCAGCCAGAATCGGTCCGACCAGCGGGCCCGCACCTGAGATGGCGGCGAAGTGATGTCCGAAGAGGACACGACGGTCAGTCGGCGCGAAGTCACGGCCATTGTCATTCAGCTCTGCCGGAGTGGCCCGCTTCGGGTCCGGACGGCAGATCTTCCATTCGATGAATTTGGCGTAGAAGCGGAAGGCGATGAGGTAGCTGCCGACGGCAGCGGCGACGAACCAGCTCGCCGACATCTCCTCTCCGCGTACGAACGCCACCATCGCCCATCCGGCAGCTGCGACTGCCGCGATGGCCACCCACAGAACGATCTTCGCCGGAGTCCAGCGTGGCTTCTCCACCACAGCGACCGGCGGCAATCCCTCCTCGGTCTTCACGTATTCAACCGACAAGATGTCCTCCTCATTGAGTTCGATGTGCGCACAGGCTCTTTTCTGTGCCTGTGTTCTGCTTGGTCCATGAATGCCGGATTCTGCGAAGGGCGAGCGGCCGGTGACCGTTCACGGGGCCATCGGCCACCACTGCCGGCAACGCCTGTCCGTTCCTTGTGAGAAGTCTCAGCAGATCATGTGCTCTGATTGGTCACTATACCTGTTGCGGGTGACACGGGGGTGGCGGGGGTCACAGAATCAAACTGCCTTGTCCCGGCCGCTGTCCATCAGGGCGGGCGGTCGGCGGTTTCGTCTATGTGAAGTGGCATCATAGGACTATGACGACTTCTTCACTTCCACGCACAGTTTCCGGCATCCAGGCCACATCGGACTCCCTCCACCTGGGCAACTACATCGGAGCTCTGCAGCAGTTCGTCGCACACCAGGAGTCGCACGACCCGTTCTACTTCATCGCGAACATGCACGCGATCACCGTCGAACAGGACCCGGCGGACCTGCGCGAACGGACTCTGCGCACCGCCGCGCAATTCATCGCCGCGGGCCTCGACCCGGAGAAGTCGACGATCTTCGTCCAGTCCCAGGTCCCGGCCCATCCTCAGCTGTCGTGGATCCTCGAATGCACGACCTCGATGGGTGAGGCGAGCCGGATGACTCAGTTCAAGGACAAGTCGGCCAAGCAGGAGCATGTGTCGCTGGGCCTGCTCACCTACCCTGCACTGATGGCTGCCGACATCCTCCTCTACAACCCGCAGCTGGTTCCCGTCGGCGAAGATCAGCGCCAGCACCTGGAGCTGACGAGGAATCTCGCTGAACGCTTCAACTACCGCTTCGGCCGAACCTTCACCGTCCCCGAGGCGCAGATCCTGAAGTCGACCGCGAAGATCTATGACCTGCAGAACCCCGCGTCGAAGATGTCGAAGTCGCTGCCGAGTCCGCTGGGTCGCATCGACCTTCTCGACGAACCGAAGGCGCTGACGAAGAAGATCAAATCCGCAGTCACCGACGACGGTAAGGAGATCGCCTTCGACCCAGAGGCAAAGCCGGGAGTGTCGAACCTGCTCACCATCTACTCCTCCCTGACGTCTCGTCCCGTCGACGACATCGTCGCCGAGTACGAAGGGAAGATGTACGGTCATCTCAAGGTCGATCTCGCTGAAGTCGCCGTCGAGGCGCTGACCCCGGTGCGGGAGCGGACCAATGAGCTCCTACAGGACCGGGCCCAGCTCCAGCGCATCCTCGACGAGGGTGCGGCCAAGGCCAACGCGGTCGCCGAGGTGACCCTGCGAGAGGTGTACGACAAGGTCGGCTTCATCTGACCGTTCCATCGATTCGGCTGCGTCCGATACGCGAGACCCGATCTACGAGACCCGACGTGTGACGAGTGTGGAGGACGAACCGTGGCGAAGAAGAAACCTGATGAGGGCCCGCTGAACCTCACCCCCGACATGCTGCACACTGCGGCGAGGGTGGAGGACCGCTTCAACGGCTGGGTTCAGAACCGAGCAACCGATCACAGCTATCAGCGCACTGTCATCGCCTATGACACGTACGGCGGCACCGGCTGGGTGCGCGTACTGGGACGGATGGTCCTGACTCCGAACGGACAGCCTGCCGCAGACCTGCATGCGAGCATCCGCGGGTGGCGCTCATTCCTCAATGTGCCGCTGCCCAATGACACGGCATGGGTCCGGGTCAACGATGAGGAGCACATGGTCACCTCCGACCGAGGCGGCATCATCGACATTGTCATTCCCGGAGACTTCCACCCGGGGGAGACGGAGATCGAGCTGTGGACCGATGGTTCGCTCGTCGACTCGGCCGCCGTGCGGATCATCGGTGAGGATTCGACGTTCGGCATCGTCTCCGACATCGATGACACGGTGATGGTCACTTCGCTGCCACGGCCGTTTCTGGCCGCATGGAACACCTTCGTCCTCAGCGAGCACGCGCGTTCACCGGTGGCGGGGATGGCCGTGCTCTACGACCGGATCACCTATCTGCGGCCCAACACCCCGATGGTCTATCTCTCGACAGGGGCATGGAATTCGGCGCTGACGATCAAACGGTTCCTCTCGCGCAATCTCTATCCGATGGGGCCCCTGCTGCTCACCGACTGGGGTCCGACGACGACCCGAGTCTTCCGCTCCGGCAAGGAGCACAAGCGCAATGCGCTCGAGAGGATGTCACGAGAGTTCCCGTGGATGAAGTGGCTGCTCATCGGCGATGATGGGCAGAACGACGAGGAGATCTACGGAGAGTTCGTCGACAACCATCCCGAGAACGTCGCGGCTGTCGCCATCCGCCAGCTCACTGTCGGCGAGGCCGTGTGGGCCGGTGGTCGCTCGAAGCGCCATGGCCGCGGCCAGGGTGTGCCGTGGATCTACGCTCCAGACGGCGCGGGACTCTCATCGCGCCTGACCGAACGCGGCATCATCTCCACCATCTGATTCCGGAGTCTCCACTATCTGACCCCGTGATCCAGCACGGCTTCGTTGCAGCGCCAGTGAATCCCCGTACAGATCGAAATGACCCCTGGACGAGCTGAGTCCAGGGGTCATTTCGTGCTCGGAGTCGCGAAAGAAGTGCGGTCTCAGCCCATGCGGGTCGAGAGTTCCTTCTTCGCCTGCTCGAACTGAGCGGCGAGGTTGTCGACGAGTTCAGCCGTGGTGGTCGTGGCACCGAGGACGCCGATGCCTTGGCCCGAGCCCCAGATGTCCTTCCATGCCTTCGAATCCGGCTTGTCTCGATTGCCGAAGTCCATCTTCGTCGGGTCCGATTCCGGCAGGTTCTCGGGATCAAGTCCCGAGGCAGTGATCGAGCCGCGCAGGTAGTTGCCCTTGACTCCGGTGAAGTAGTTCGAGTAGACGATGTCGTCGGCCGCAGAGGACACGATCATCTGCTTGTAGTCCTCGACGACATTGGCCTCTGTCGTGGACAGGAATGCCGAACCGACATAGGCGTAGTCGGCTCCAGCGGCCAGGGCTGCGAGGATCGAGCGACCGTGCGCGATCGCTCCCGAGAGCAGCAGCGGGCCGTCGAACCAGGTTCGGATCTCCTGGACGAGAGCGAATGGAGAGAGCGCTCCAGCGTGCCCGCCGGCGCCGGCGGCGACGGCGATGACACCGTCAGCGCCCTTCTCGATCGCCTTGTGAGCGAACCTGTTGTTGATGACGTCGTGGAGGACGACGCCGCCGTAGGAATGAACGGCTTCGTTAACCTCTTCCCGAGCTCCCAGCGAAGTGATCACGATGGGCACCTGGTGGCGGACCACCTCGGCGAGGTCCTCCTCCAGACGGTTGTTCGAGCGGTGGACGATGAAGTTGACGGCGAACGGCGCTGCCGGACGGTCAGGGTTCGCAGCGGTGAACGCGGCATTGGACTCGGTGATCTCGTCCAGCCAATCGGTGAGCATCGACGCCGGCCGGGCGTTGAGCGTGGGGAACGAGCCGACGATGCCAGCCTGGCACTGGGCTTTGACCAGTTCGGGCCCCGATGCGATGAACATGGGGGAGCCGACGACTGGAAGTCGCAGCTGCTGGCGAAGATTGGCGAAAGAGTTCACGGTGCCTCCTTGTATAGGTGATTGGTCCCACTCTAACCGAACGATTGTTAAAAGTTGTCGTGGCTCACATGTCGATCATCGGCGCTCGTCGACGATTCGAGGAGCCATGGGCACCGCAGACGCTGATGGCGCAGACGAGTTCGTCTCGTCTGCGCCATCAGTCGGAGCATGCGCCGCTGGAATGCGGGAAGCTGGATCAGGAATCCGTGAAGTTCGCGTCCCGCTTCTCGACGAAGGCGGCCATGCCCTCGGACTGGTCGTTCGTGGCAAGGCTCGAGTGGAAGAGACGGCGTTCGTACTTCAGGCCCTGTTCGAGGGTCGTTTCGAAGGCCGTGTTGACGGCTTCCTTGACCATCGCCGAGGCGATGCGGGACTTGGACGCGATCGTCTGGGCGATCTCGTTGGCTGTCGGGAGCAGATCGTCGGGTTCGACGACGCGTGCGACGAGCCCGGAGCGCTCGGCTTCCTCGGCGTTCATCATGCGTCCGGTCAGGCACAGGTCCATCGACTTGGCCTTGCCGATCGCGCGGGTCAACCGCTGAGAACCGCCCATTCCGGGCAGAACGCCGAGGTTGATCTCGGGCTGACCGAACTTCGCCTTCGTCGAGGCGATGAGAATGTCGCCCATCATCGCGAGTTCGCAGCCGCCGCCGAGAGCGAAGCCGTTGACCGCGGTGATGACAGGCTTCCGGACGTCCGTGAGGCGAGTCCAGCCAGCGAACCAGTCGGCCTTGAACGCGGTGGCGAAGTCGAGCGAGGACATCTCTTTGATGTCAGCGCCGGCGGCGAAGGCCTTGCCGCTGCCGGTGATGATGATCGCTTTGATCTCATCGTCGGCGTCGAAGGCGGTGGCCGCATCGGTGACGTCCGTGAGCACCTGCATGTTCAGCGCGTTCAGGGCCTTCGGGCGGTTGATCGTGATGGTGGCGACGCCGGAATCGACCGACGTGATGATGGTTTCGAATTCGCTCATGAGAACACCTTGTCTGTCTTGGCTGTGGTGAGGATGGCCTGGACGGTTTCGTCGCTGACCTCGTCGAAGCTGGCCGGCGACCACTGAGGATTGCGGTCCTTGTCGATGACCTGGGCGCGGATGCCTTCCTTGAGGTCGGGACGCTCCGTCATCGCAACGGCGGTGCGGTAGTCCTGTTCGAGCACCTCGGCGAGGGTCATGGTCGCCGCGTTGCGAACGGCTGCCAATGTCACCTTCACCGAGGTGGGTGCCTTGGTGCCGATGAGCTGCGCGGCGGCATTCGCGTCGGGATTCGCATGTGCGGAGAGCGCTGCGACGATGTCTTCGACATGATCGCCCTGGTAGCACTCGTTGATCCAGGCTTCGGCCTCGGCGAGTTCGTTGGCCGGGGCTTCGGCACGATAGCGGTCGATGACGGTCTCGATGTCTTCGCCGGTCTCGATGTCGGCGATCAGCTGAGGGACGTCGGCGTCGGGGACGAAGTAGTCGGCCAGTCCCATGGCAAGTGCGCCTCCGGGGCCGACGGGCAGGCCGGTCAGTGCCAGATGCGTGCCGAGCTCGCCGGGGGCGTGGGCCAGCAGGTGCGTTCCGCCGACGTCGGGGAAGAGGCCGATGCCGGTCTCGGGCATGCCGACCTTCGTGGAGTCGGTGACGATGCGGTGCGAGGCGTGCCCCGAGATGCCGACGCCGCCGCCCATCGTGATGCCGTTCATGATGACGACGTAGGGCTTCGGGTATTCGGAGATCGCGTGGTTCATCTTGTACTCGCGATTCCAGAACCGCGTGTTCTCATCGCTGCCGGCGACGATGTCGTTGTAGACGGCCTTGATGTCGCCTCCGGCGCACAGTCCGCGCTCACCGCGGCCGGTGACCAGCACTGCGTTGATCGAATCGTCATCGCGCCAACTCGTGAGGGCGTCGTCGATGGCGCCGACCATGTCGAGTCCCAATGCGTTGATCAGCTTTGGTCTGTTGAGTTCGATCCGCCCGACTCCATTGGCCGTCGAGGTGATGACCGACGTTTCCGTCGGTGGTGCAGAGGTCTCTGCTGTCATATCAGCCCACTCCTGTGCTCTTGCGCGAGATGATCACGCGCATGATTTCGTTGGTGCCTTCCAGAATCTGGTGGACGCGCAGGTCACGAACCAGCTTCTCAATTCCATACTCTGTCAGATAGCCGTAGCCGCCGTGCAACTGGAGTGCCCGATTGGCCACTTCGAACCCGGCATCGGTGGCGGTCAGCTTCGCCATTGCTGACAGAAGAGAGGTGTTCGGATCACCGGCATCATAGGCGCCTGCGGCTCGCCACAGGAGAGAACGAGCAGCTTCGAGCTTCGTCTGCATCTCCGCGACGTCGAAGCGCAGGGCCTGGAAACCGGAGAGTTCGGTGCCGAAAGCCTGGCGCTCACCCATGTAGTCGATGGCCTTCTCAAGAGCAGACTGACCGCCGCCCAGGGAGCAGGCACCGATGTTGAGCCGTCCCCCGTCGAGGCCGGACATGGCGATCTTGAATCCCTGTCCGGGTTCGCCGAGGAGATTCTCCTTGGGGACGCGGACATTCTCCATGATGACCTGGCGGGTCGGCTGTGCACGCCATCCCATCTTCTGCTCGTTGGGGCCGAAGGACAGTCCCTCCATTCCCTTCTCGAGGATGAATGCGGAGATTCCGCGCGACCCGTCCTGGCCCGTCCGCGCCATCACGAGATAGGTCTCGGAGGTGCCGGCTCCGGAGATGAACTGCTTGACGCCGTTGAGTACGTAGGCGTCCCCATCTTCCCGCGCCGAGGTGCGCAGTGCGGCGGCATCAGAGCCGGCGTTGGGCTCGGTGAGGCAATAGCTGCCGAGGTGATCCATCGATGTCAGGGGAGCGAGGTACTTCTCCTTCTGATCCGCATTGCCGTACTTGTCGATCATCCACGCGACCATGTTGTGGATGGAGATGTAGGCGGCGACTGAGGGGCACGCAGTCGACATCGCCTCGAAGATGAGGGCTGCGTCCATGCGTCCCATGCCGGTGCCGCCGGATTCTTCGCTGACATAGATTCCGCCCATGCCCAGATCGGCCGACCGCTTGATCACATCGACTGGGAAGTGGTGGTTGGCATCCCATTCGAGGGCATGCGGAGCGATCTCGGAATCGGCGAATTCGCGCACCATGCCGGAGATGGTCTGTTGTTCTTCGGTGAGACCGAACGGCAGGGCAGCCGCTGTGCTGCGGGACATTGTTCCTCCGGGAATGGAATTGGGCGTACATGTATGACGTGAACCACGATACGGAGAAAATACTAGGACGTCCAACTAATTTGTCGTTCGCCTGCTCCGGAGCATCGCATGAGGGGGAGAGGGGGAGTACGGGAGTGGAAGCGGGGAGGTGGGGAGTACGGGAGTGGAAGCGGGGAGGTGGGGACGTGGACCGCGCCGAGTCTGGCGTCGGGGACAGCTCGTCAGGCGTGGTCTTCGAGCTCGGATCGCAGTGATTCAAGGTGGGGGAGCAGGTTGCTCAGATCAGTGCCGGCCAGTGCAGGGGAGGTGAACACCTCTTCGTTGAGCGCGGTCGTCGCGCGCGCTGAGAGATCCCGGCCGGCATCAGTGAGTTCGACGAGAGTCGTCCTCCGGTCGTCAGGATGGCTGCGCCTCTGCACCAGGCCTGCCTTCTCGAGGCGGTCGACCGAATTCGTCGTCGACGTCGCGTGCACCTGCAAGCGGGCGGAGATCTTCGACATCGGCAAGGTGCCGGACTTCGTAAAGGAAAGAAGGGTGAGGACTTCGTAGCGAGAGAAGGTGAGCGAGAACGGCTTGAGCGCTGCATCGACCTTGGCGAGGAAGAGCTGATGGACTCGCATGACAGAGATGACTGTCGTCATGCCCTCTGCCGCACTGTTCCAACCGTGCGCGAGCCATTGTTTCCGGGACTCTTCGATCGGATCGAGTCTGCTCGCTGTCGTCTTTTCGGCCGCCATTGTCGACAGTGTAGTGAAGTGAGAAGATAAGTGCATGTGTGGTCGACTCAATATGTCACTCGATCCGGCTGACCTCGCCGATGAGCTCCGCCTCGACGTCGTGTCGTATGACTACGCACCCCGATACAACGTGCCGCCCGGCTCGTTCGTGCCCATCGTCGTCGAACGCCTCGATGACGAGGCTCAGCTCACCCGTCGTCTGGAGACTGCTTCGTGGGGCCTGGTCCCCGGCTGGGCGAAGGACACCAAGATCGGGTTCAAAGCATTCAACGCGCGATCCGAGACTGTGCTTGAGAAGCCGATGTTCCGTCAGGCGATCACGCGGCGCCGGTGCGCCCTGCCGATCCCTGGCTATTACGAGTGGGAGACGACCGAGGACGGAAAGCAGCCGTGGATGATGTCGGCCGCTGGGCCTGATCCTCTCTTCATGGCAGGCCTGTTCGAGTTCTGGAAGCAGCCCGATCAGTCCTGGCTCGTATCGACGACGATTCTGACGATGGAGTCGGCCGGCCATCTTCAGGACGTCCACCATCGGATGCCTGTCTTCCTCAGTCGCGGACACATCAGCGAGTGGATCGACCCGGCGGTGCCGAGCAATGATGTTCCCCTACTCCTTGAGTCGACGTTGAGTCAGGTCGACCCTGCGAGTGTGACACGACACAAGGTTGGCAGAAGTGTGGGAAATGTACGCAACGACGGACCTGAATTGATCCAGCCGGTCGGCTGACGACACAACCGCAGATTGAGCCTCTGACCAGGCAAGAAGCGATAGTCCGAGGCAGAGTAGTCGACCTGAGGGATCGGTTGAGAGCGGGGCGTTCGGCTACGTGTTGCACAGCCCGGCGGATGTGTGTAATGTATACCGAGTTGCCAGCCCGAAAGGAACGGCAGCAGCTACCTCGAGAAGGTCTGGTCCGGGTAACGAGAAGATGAACTTCAAGTTGCGAACGACACCGCCAAGCTGTAGAGTAGTAATCCGCTGGTACGGCGAGTCGCAAGACAAAATGTACAAAAACTGATACCCCCAGTGAACATGTGGTCTCTTTGATCGTGTGGTGATGGGTGTGTGTTTGTGGTTTGAGAATCCAATAGCGTATTCGTTTGAACAGATAGTGATGCCAGAAACATTTATTTTCTGGTAAGACAATCACGTGTCCACACATGAGTGACTGCCCCTCGCCGGGTGGTCACGCC
>NZ_JALDSX010000073.1 GCF_022748595.1 Brevibacterium sp. ZH18
TCCCGCCCACGACCTCAAGCAGGTCGTGGGCGGCTACCGGGAACGGGGTGAAATGTCATTAATCCGTTCCGCAAGGCTCGTGTGCAAACATGAGAACCGGCGCGACGACAGGAGAAAATAGTGATTCAGCAAGAGTCGCGACTCAAGGTCGCCGACAACACTGGTGCCAAGCAGATCCTGGCAATCAGGATCCTTGGTGGTTCCGGTCGGCGCTATGCCTCGATCGGGGACACCATCGTGGCCACCGTCAAAGACGCAATTCCGGGCGGCAATGTGAAGAAGGGTGACGTCGTTAAGGCTGTCATCGTTCGCACCGCCAAGGAACGTCGTCGTCCCGACGGTTCGTACATCAAGTTCGACGAGAATGCAGCAGTCATTCTCAAGACGGATGGCGAACCACGCGGAACCCGTATCTTCGGGCCCGTGGGACGCGAATTGCGCGATAAGAAGTTCATGAAGATCGTCTCCCTGGCACCGGAGGTGTTGTGAGCATGGCGAATAAGCTCAAGATCAAGAAGGGCGACCTCGTCCAGGTCATCTCCGGCGCACGCCAGTCACGTGGCGGCGACCGTGGGAAGCAGGGCAAGGTTCTCGCCGTGTACCCAGAGCGCAACCGGGTCCTCGTTGAGGGCATCAACCGCGTGATCAAGCACAAGAAGGCGACGCAGACTCAGGCCGGCGGCACTGCCGGTGGCCGTGAGACACACGAAGCCCCAATCCACGTGTCCAACGTGGCGCTCGTTGACCCCAAGGACAACAAGCCCACTCGCGTCGGATACCGCGAAGAAACCGTCGAGCGCGATGGTCGCAACAAGACCGTTCGGGTTCGCTTCTCGCGCCGCACCGGGGAGGATATCTGATGACTGAGACAACAACCAGCCGTCCGGCACCGCGCCTCAAGCAGGTGTACCGCGATGACATCGTGGCGAAGATGCAGGACGAGTTCAACTATGCCAATCCCATGCAGGTTCCCGGTCTGACCAAGGTCGTCGTGAACATGGGTGTGGGTGACGCAGCACGCGATTCGAAGCTGATCGAAGGCGCAATCAACGATCTGACTCTGATCACCGGTCAGAAGCCGATCGTGACTCGGGCGAGGAAGTCCATCGCCCAGTTCAAGTTGCGCGAAGGCCAGCCCATCGGTGCCCACGTGACAATGCGTGGCGCTCGTATGTGGGAATTCGTCGACCGTGTCATCTCCCTGGCGCTTCCGCGTATCCGCGACTTCCGCGGCCTTTCGGATCGTCAGTTCGACGGGAACGGTAACTACACCTTCGGTCTCACGGAGCAGTCGATGTTCCACGAGATCGATCAGGACCGGATTGACCGCGTCCGTGGTATGGATATCACCGTTGTGACTACAGCGAAGACCGACGACGAGGGACGTGCACTTCTGCGTCACCTCGGGTTCCCGTTCAAGACAAAATAATCGCTACGTTGCAGGTCCAAGCGCAGTTTGCGGGCGGAAACCGTAACGAGGAAGGGCTAGTGCCCAAATGACAATGACTGATCCAGTCGCAGACATGTTGACACGTCTGCGCAATGCCAACTCGGCTTACCACGAGGACGTCAGCATGCCGTTCTCGAAGCTGAAATCCAACATCGCCGAGATCCTCAAGGCCGAAGGCTACATCACTGACTGGAGCGTCGAAGACGCTCAGGTCGGTAAGACCCTTCTCATGGACCTCAAGTTCGGCCCTCACCGCGAGCGTTCGATTGCCGGCCTGCGCCGGGTCTCGAAGCCCGGACTGCGCGTCTACGCGAAGTCGACGAACTTGCCCAAGGTCCTCGGCGGACTCGGAATCGCCATTCTGTCGACGTCGTCAGGTCTCCTGACGGATCGCCAGGCCGCTAAGAAGGGTGTGGGTGGGGAAGTCCTCGCCTACGTCTGGTAAGGAAGGAGAGAAGAATATGTCACGTATTGGCAAGAACCCGATCTCCGTCCCCAATGGCGTCGAGGTCAAGATCGACGGCCAGGATGTCGCCGTCAAGGGACCTAAGGGCGATCTGTCCGTCTCCATCGCCGAGCCGATCACTGTATCGCTCGAAGATGGCGTTGTGACAGTGGCCCGTCCGAACGAGGAGCGCGAATCGCGTTCGCTGCACGGACTGTCCCGCACGATGATCAACAACATGATCGTCGGTGTGACCGAGGGCTACTCGAAGGCCCTCGAAATCGTCGGCACCGGTTACCGCGTCCAGGCCAAGGGATCGAACCTCGAGTTCGCTCTGGGCTACAGCCACTCGATCACCGTCGAACCACCTGAGGGAATCTCCTTCACGGTCGACGGACAGACCAAGCTGGCAGTTCACGGCATCGACAAGCAGCTGGTCGGAGAGACCGCTGCCAACATCCGGAAGCTGCGCAAGCCTGAACCCTACAAGGGCAAGGGTGTGCGGTATGTCGGAGAAAATGTCCGTCGCAAGGTCGGAAAGGCTGGTAAGTAGAGATGGCCTTTGGCAAAAAGGAAAGCTACGGCAAGGGCAGGGCTGCGGCCCGCAAGCGTCGTCACGCTCGTCTGCGCAAGCATGTCAGCGGAACGTCCGAACGTCCTCGCCTCTCAGTGACTCGTTCTACGCGCCACGTCTTTGTCCAGGTCATCGACGATACCGTCGGCAAGACCTTGGCATCGGCCTCCACCATGGAAGCCGACCTGCGCACACTCGAGGATGACAAAACCGGTAAGGCTCGCAAGGTTGGCGAACTCGTCGCTCAGCGTGCCAAGGATGCCGGCGTCGAAGCCGTCGTATTCGACCGTGGAGGCAATGCCTACCACGGCCGCGTGCAGGCAATCGCCGAAGGTGCCCGTGAAGGAGGATTGGCTCTATGAGCACTGAAGAGAAGAAGGATCAGCCGGCAACTGCTGAGACCCGTACGGATAACAACAGTGATCGCTCCTCACGTGGCCGCGGCCAGGGCGGTCAGGGCGGCCAGGGTCGTGGACGCGGCGAAGGCCGTGGACGCGGCGGTCGCGGTGACCGCGAAGAGAAGAGCCAGTTCATCGAGCACGTCGTCACGATCAACCGTGTGTCGAAGGTCGTCAAGGGTGGACGTCGGTTCTCCTTCACTGCCCTCGTCGTCGTCGGTGACGGAGACGGCATGGTCGGAATGGGCTACGGCAAGGCGAAGGAAGTTCCTGCAGCCATTGCCAAGGGTGTCGAGGAAGCGAAGAAGAACTTCTTCCGCGTTCCCCGCATCCAGAAGACCATTCCTCACCCGATCCAGGGTGAGACCGCTGCCGGCGTAGTCATGCTGCGTCCGGCCGCTCCGGGTACCGGCGTTATCGCCGGTGGTCCAGTGCGTGCGGTCCTCGATGCTGCCGGCGTTCAGGACATCCTGTCCAAGTCGCTGGGATCAGCCAACGCAATCAACATCGTTCGCGCGGCGATCAAGGCTCTCAAGGGCCTCGAACGTCCTGAGGAAGTCGCGGCTCGTCGTGGCCTCCCTGTGGACGAGGTCGCTCCTCACGCATTGCTGCGGGCGGCTGCAGAAGGCGGGGCGAAATCCTGATGGCAAAACTCAAAGTTACTCAGCGCAAGTCCGAAATCGGCGGAAAGCAGAACCAGCGCGATTCACTGCGCTCGCTCGGCTTGAAGCGGATCGACGACGTCGTGGTGCACGAGGATCGCCCCGAGATTCGGGGAATGATCAACGTTGTACGTCACCTTGTGACTGTGGAAGAGGTGGATTGATATGTCGAACGACTCTCTGAAGGTCCACGATCTCCGTCCTGCTCCCGGAGCCAAGACCGCCAAGACCCGTGTTGGTCGTGGTGAGGCTTCGAAGGGTAAGACAGCCGGACGCGGAACCAAGGGCACGAAGGCCCGTTACCAGGTTCCTGCCGGCTTCGAGGGTGGACAGACTCCGATGCACATGCGTCTGCCGAAGCTGCGTGGGTTCAAGAACCCCGCCAAGGTGACGTTCCAGGTTGTCAATCTTGACAAGCTGTCGGCCCTGTTCCCAGAAGGCGGCGACGTCACTGTCGCCGATCTTGTGGCCAAGGGTGCTGTGCGTCCGAAGCAGCCGGTCAAGGTTCTGGGCACCGGTGAGATCACCGTTGCACTGAACATCACTGCAGACAAGTTCTCGGGCTCTGCGCTCGAGAAGATCAAGGCTGCAGGCGGCAACGCTACCGAAGCCTGAACAGATTCCGCTCAGCGGCTCTGAGGTTTCACCGAAGGGACGGTCACTTTGTGACCGTCCCTTCGTCGTCTCTGTTTTTTCTGTCACACGGATCCGGAGGCTATTGCAGGGGAGCGGTGCAACAGGCGCTGTCGTGCAATGGTCGACGCCTCCCAGGTACCCCTCGCGGCTCGGACCGAGCGCGCAGAGCGGTCGGGTTCGGGGCAGGTGCGGCGAAACGAGATCGTCTGTCTGCGCAACGGGGGAGTGGTCGACGTGAGTCAACCGACGATCACCATTGTCGAGCACCGGTGCGCAAGGGGCCTCGGTTTCAGCCTGAGACTCATATCCTGGTAGTCTTTTGCAGGTATTTGTCTCATTCGCCGGGTCGTATATCTGCGACCCTGACTTTTCATCCCCCAACGAGGAGGACGCTTGATCGGCGCAATCCGGAGGGCCTTCAGAACGCCCGACTTGAGGAACAAACTCCTCTTCACCCTGGGCATTCTTGTCATCTTCCGACTCGGATCGTTCATTCCTTCCCCTGGCATCGATTACGCCCAGGTCCAGGAATGCGTCGCCTCCCCGCAGCTGAATTCGGGCGGGTTCGCGATGATCAACCTCTTCAGCGGCGGCGCGCTGCTGAAGCTCTCGGTCTTCGCTCTGGGCATCATGCCCTACATCACCGCCAGTATCATCGTTCAGTTGCTGCGCGTTGTCATCCCTCGCTTCGAAGCTCTTCACAAAGAGGGCGCTTCAGGTCAGGCCAAGTTGACCCAGTACACGCGGTATCTGACTATCGGACTCGCCGTCCTGAACTCGACGACGCTGGTGGCAACCGTGCGCTCAGGCGCACTCTTCGGCAAGATCGAAGGATGCGACAACCTCATCACGAACGACACTTGGTGGGGCATCACCGTTCTCGTTCTCACTTTGACCGCGGGCACCGGCCTCATCATGTGGCTGGGTGAGCAGATCACCGAGCACGGTGTCGGCAACGGAATGTCGCTGATGATCTTCACCTCTGTGGCCTCGGCCTTCCCCTCCTCGCTCGGAGCGATCCTCCGCGAGCAGGGTGCGGACATCTTCATCATCGTCCTGGCAGTCGGTCTAGTCTTGGTTGCGCTCGTCGTGTTCGTCGAGCAGTCACAGCGGCGCATACCTGTGCAGTACGCCAAACGCATGGTGGGCAGGCGGATGTTCGGGGGCACCTCGACCTACATTCCGATCAAGGTCAACATGGCCGGCGTCATCCCGGTGATCTTCGCTTCGTCCGTGCTGTACCTGCCGAGTCTGATCTCGCAGTTCTTCGATCCGCAGAGCAAATGGGTCGAGTGGATCAATACCTACTTCACCAGAGGCGACCACCCGATCTACATCGCGGTCTATGCTCTGCTGACGATCTTCTTCGCCTACTTCTACGTCGCGATCACCTTCAACCCGGAGGAAGTCGCCGACAACATGAAGAAGTACGGCGGCTTCATTCCCGGCATTCGGGCCGGTCGACCCACTGCCGACTATCTGAGCTTCGTACTCAGCCGCATCAACTTCCCCGGCTCGCTCTATCTGGCTTTCGTCGCGCTGATTCCGCTGATCGCGTTGGTTCTCATCAACGCGAACCAGAACTTCCCGTTCGGCGGCACCTCGCTGCTGATCGTGGTCGGTGTCGGCCTGGAGACCGTCAAGCAGATCGATGCACAGATGCAGCAGCGCCACTATGAAGGACTGCTTCGCTGACAGAGTCGACAGATTTCGTTTATCCATTGGAAGGACACCTTATGAGCTCACGCATCATCCTGATCGGCCCTCCCGGCGCTGGCAAGGGCACACAGGCCGCGCGTCTGTCCGAAGCGCTCGATATCCCAGCGATCTCGACCGGAGACATCTTCCGAGCGAACGTCAAGGGCGAAACGGAACTCGGCCAGCTCGCAAAGCGTTACATGGACGCGGGCGAATACGTTCCTGACGAAGTGACGAACTCGATGGTCGCTGACCGCCTTGCTCAGGACGATGCCGCCAAGGGCTTTCTGCTCGATGGATATCCGCGCACCAGCGCTCAGGTCAAGGAACTCGACCGGATCCTCGCAGCCGAGGGACACGAGATCGAGCATGTCGTCGAGCTCACAGCTGATGTCGACGAGGTCGTCGCACGCCTGCTGGCAAGGGCCCAGACCGAAGGTCGCAGCGACGACAGCGAAGAGGTCGTGCGTCACCGTCTCGACGTCTATGCCGAACAGACCCAGCCGCTGACCGACATCTACCGCGAACGCGGTTTGCTGCGCCAGGTCGACGGCCTCGGCGAGGTTGCCGACATCACCGAGCGCATCCTCGACTCCATTCGATGATCTTCGGTC
Source organism: Brevibacterium sp. ZH18 (assembly GCF_022748595.1). Lineage (GTDB taxonomy): Bacteria > Actinomycetota > Actinomycetes > Actinomycetales > Brevibacteriaceae > Brevibacterium. Next base: position 6,478 of record NZ_JALDSX010000073.1, read on the forward strand.
CCCGGATTGAGCTGAAGACGCCCGATCAGATCGCGGCCATGCGCAGAGCCGGTCTCGTCACTCATGCGGTGCTCGAGGCGGCTCGCGCGGCTGCGGTTCCCGGAGCCACCACCGCCGAGGTGGATGCTGCTGCCGAGGCCGTCATCGTCGAATCCGGGGCCAAGTCGAACTTCAAGGGTTACCAGGGATTTCCCGCTGTCGTGTGCATCTCAGTCAACGAGGAGATCGTCCACGGAATCCCCGGTGACCGAGTTCTGAAATCCGGGGATCTCGTCTCGATCGATGGGGGTGCCATCGTCGACGGATTTCACGGCGATTCAGCTTTCACCATGGTCGTCGGAGGCGAAGAAGCAGGGTCGAGCGCCGACCTCGCCCTGTCGCGGGCCGCTGAAGAAGCCATGTGGGTCGGGATCGCAGCATTCGCCACAGGGTCGAAGGTCAGCGACATCGGCGACGCGATCGATGACCACTGCTCGGAGAAGGCTCCCGACTTGGGACTGGTTGAGGAATTCACCGGTCATGGAATCGGCACTGCGATGCATATGGCGCCGGACGTTCTGAACTATCGGTCGGGCTCCCATGGTCCGAAGATCAAACCGGGAATGTGCTTGGCGATCGAGCCGATGCTCACTGCAGGCAGTTCGGAAACCGTCACGCTCGCTGATGACTGGACCGTCGTCACCGCTGACGGGTCGCGGGCGAGTCACTGGGAGCACAGTGTGGCTCGACATGACGGGGGAGTCTGGGTACTCACTGCTGAGGATGGGGGAGTCGCCGGACTGGCGCCCTTCGGAATCACGCCTGTGCCTCCGCGGGGCGCCTGAAGTAGAACGGTTGAGGCCGCCGGCGGTTAGGCTGTCCGCTGTCTGTTCTTGAGCTGGTTCGTCGTGACGATGTACATGAAGACGAAGAGCGCCGAGGCGGCCATCAGGCTCAAGGCGAACATCCAGGCCACGGTTTCCTGGATTTCGAATCCCGCGAGCGAGAACGCGCAGAACGCAATGAACGCCGTGATTGCTCCGGTCAGCACGGCCGTCGATCGTGCGATCTGATAGACCTGCTTATTGTTTTCGTACCGCATGTCATCCATGGCATAGCTCCTCGTGCTCGTGACCGATTGGTCATGGTGTCTGTCGGGGAGGATCCCGACAGGGTTTTTGTGCTTTCACGTTAGGATCTGCTCATGACAGGTGTCCATCGCGGTACGAAACGTGGCGCAGATGTGGGTGATCGATATCGGCTCACGCGAATTGCGTTCGACGTCGTCTCGGTCTTCGGATGCCTCAGAGCCCGGGGTGTACCGGGCCCTGTCATCGTCAATGTCCTCGCTGAGCACGGCTACTCGACGTCGAGTGTGCACAATCAGCTCGTGCGAATGGTGCACCGCGGCATCCTGTCCTCTGAGAAGTTCGGACGCGTCTCGCTCTATCGACTCAGTGAACGGATGCTTTCCGGGTTCCTGTACATCGCCGGCGAACGCAGTGCGCCGGAGTTCGACGGCAGGTTCTATGCTGCTGTGTACTCGATTCCGGAGTCGGCGCGGATGCTGCGTGATCGCTTCCAGTACGTGGGCCGGATGCTCGGCTACCGGCAGCTGCGCCCCGGTTTGATGCTGGCCTTCGTTGACCGAGGGCGGGATATGGCCGCCCAGCTGCCGGATGTCGACGGTCCCAGCTGGTATGAGTTTGTGACTCTCGAGCCCGGCAGCTTCGAAGCCGCACAGAGGATGACGTCACAGGCATTCGAGCTCGAAGCAGCGACGAGTGTACTGCCGACGCTCGAGGCTGAACTTTCAGCGTTGAGTAACGGCGGGCAGACACCGGGAGGCGGACGGCAGGACCTATCGCTGACGAAATTCTTCGACCTCTACTATGAAGTCTCCCGCGCGGTGATGACCCATCCGATACTGCCGGCGAAGCTGGTCGGGGCGAATCAGCCTGCTGTGCGATTCCGGACTCTCATGGACAGGTGCAATGTCGAATACTACTTGCGGTTCAATGATCGAGTCCTCGATATCGCACGTGGATCCTCGTCCTTCGACATCATTGAGTGGCTACCGCAGGACTGACCATGGACGCCTTGAGCGTCCCTGTAGTCAGGAATCCCCGTGTCGCTCAGGGAGCCTGCGTCGCTCAGGGTGTCCGCGTCGGGCTCAGAGTGCGGCGGCGATACGTTGCACCGCTTCGGCGAGCAGCGGGCGGGGGAGGGCGAAGTTGAGGCGGATATGCCCGGCCCCGACCTCACCGCACAGGCGCCCCTCGGTGATGGCGACCTTCGCGCTGTCGTTGAACTGGTCTGCCAAGCCGGTCTCGAGGCCGTACCCGCGCAGGTCCAGCCATGCCAGGTAGGTTCCCTCAGGGGGAAGGAACGTGGCGTTGGGAAGCTGAGCGCTGATGAGATCCGTCAGCAGATCACGGTTGCCTTTGAGGTAGGAGATGACTTCCGCCAGCCAGTCCCGGCCCTGCGTATAGGCTGCGGTCGTGGCGAGGATGCCGGCATTCGACGCTGCGCCGGAGACGAAGTTTCCCTTCTGAGCCCAGATCTCACGGTCTGCTGGGCTGGTGAGGATGAGCTGCGCGCACTTGAGCCCCGGAATGTTGAAGGCCTTCGACGCCGCTGTTGCTGTGGCTGTGTGCGCGGCGGTGGTTTCGTTCACGCTCGCATACGGTACGTGCTGGGCAGGTTCGTAGACGAGCGGGGCGTGAATCTCATCGGAGAACACTCGCGCGCCATTGCGGTCGACCACCTCGGCGAGGGCTAACAGCTCCTCACGGGTGTACACCTTGCCGATCGGGTTGTGGGGGTTGCACAGCACGAGGGTTGCCCCAGGCGCCAGCGCGGCGTCGATCGCCTCGAGGTCGGCTGCCCAACCGGTCTCAGACCGGATCATGGGAACTTCGATGAGTTCACGGCCGGTGACCCTCGCGACGTCGAAGAATGGCATGTACGCAGGCGTGGGCAAGACGATGGGAGTCTCTGCGGGAGTGAGGAACTGCAGAACGCCGAGGAAGCCTGCGAGGACATCGCTGGCCAGCTCGATGTGCTCCGTGGGCACACTCCAGCCGTATCGGTCGGCATGGAAAGACGCGGTGGCGGACTTGAGATCGGCGACGATCTGAGTCGGTGCGTATCCGAAGAGATCGCGTTCGTCCATCTCCTGCAGCGCCTGACGGATGCCCGGAGCGACGCCGAAGTCCATCTCGGCGATGAAGGCGCCCAAGCTGCCGGGGAAGCTCGACCATTTGCGGCCGCCCTTGGCGACGAGCGAGTCTTCTGTGATCGAGTCGAAATCCTGCATGGCGATGAGTCTCCTTCGACGATTGTGAACCTGAGTTCCTGTGCCGCTCCGCCGGGCGATTGCCCAGAGTACCTACAGCAATCACGCTAGCAGGGCCGCAGGGCGCTGCGCGGAGTGGCCGACATGTGACGACACAGCTGTCGCACACGCGTCACATGGCGACTCAGTCGATTTTGCGGCAAGTTCAGTTGCATTACGAATTGGTAACGAAGAAGATGAAAAATCTCTGAGTGTTATCTGTACGTTACTATAGCGGTCATGACCCACATCACAATTCAGGGGTCTTCGCGTGTTCTGGGAGCGTCGATCATCGGCGCTTCCATGCTGTTCGCAGGCAGTCTGCCTGCTCTTGCCGCAAGCCCGTCGGAGTCCACCGATTCTCACCAGTCCACCCACTCAACCTCCTCTGAATCGTCGGAGGGAGGTGCTCCAGCGACAGGGCCGTCTGCTCAGGCGGAAGACCTCGAGATCGTGCTCGGCATCGACAGTGACGTCGAAGCCGGTGCCGATCTCGTCATTCCGGTCTCGTTGACAACCGAGGGAGAAGCATCGACGACGCTCAAGATCGTTCACGCTTCGAACAATGAAGTCGTTGCGGGAACCGAGACCATCGTCGAGGGACAGGGGAAGTCTCTCGAAACGGAAATCGACGGATCTGGTCTGATTCCAGGCACCTATGTCGTCAAGACCGATGACGAGCTCAAGACCAGCCGCGCCTTCACTGTAGTCAGTGCGGAGTCCGGCGAACCGAGCCCCTCTGAGACTGCCGCCGGCGATAACGCTGATGGCGCTGTGGCAGGAAGCGACGGGGAGGACTCCGGGGAGTCGGCGCAGCCTGATGAGCCTGACAGCGCCGATGACTCGGAAAAGGTCGATGCCGCCGACGCTGATGGCTCCGAGGCCGACGAATCCGATCTCGACGAGTTCTATCCGAAGCTGGCCAAAGAGCTCTTCCGCCAGGACGACGGCACCTACACGATCCCCGACCCGGAGAAAGGCGCCAAAGGGGCCGGCAACATTCCCTCCGGCCTGGGCTCCTACTACAACCAGGACGTCGATCTGAGTGCTGAGAACTGCACGAAGCTCGGGCAGCCCGACTACACCGAGAGAATCGGACGCACCCCGGAATGTGGGTACATCATCGCGCCCGTCGATGCGAAGAACCCGAAGGCGGGGAATATCGCCATCGCCATGATGAAGGTGCCTGCCGGAAAGATCGTCAACGGCAAATTCCAGAAGACCGAATCTCAGGGAACCGTAGCTTGGAACCCTGGCGGACCAGGCGGATCGGGTATGAACCTCGGTGTGGTCGGGGCTCTCTACGAGCCGGACCTCGCCGCGAATTTCGATCTCGTCGGGTTTGATCCGCGCGGTACAGGCGCGTCCCTGCCGGTGTCTCAGTGCTCGACCGATGAGCAGCTCGATGACGACCGCGCGGAGGACGCTTGGGCTGGCGATCGTGACGACGCCGAGGACTTGCTGAACAAGCAGTACGAGCGATTCGCCAACGATTGCATCAAGAACACCGGCAAGCTCTTCGACCTCGGAGAAGGCAGCCAGGAGAACCTGATGAAGCACCTGGGCACCTGGGATGCCGTCGGCGATCTCGACATTATCCGCTCGACCAGCCAGGATGCGAAGCTCGACTTCGTCGGTTTCTCCTACGGAACCCGTCTGGGCTATGTCTACGCGCAGAAGTTCCCGAAAAATGTGGGCCGCTTGGTTCTCGACGGAGCAGTCGATCCTGGCAACGTCGAGGCGTACAAGGCGCTCAAGGACATCAACAAGACACCGCAGGTCTACCTCGATACTAGGGCGTGTCTCCTTTATTGACCATTCCAGGACTGGCACGGTGGAGACGTGACTACACAGCAACGACACCGAGTCTTCACTGATGAGCAGTG
>NZ_JALDSX010000074.1 GCF_022748595.1 Brevibacterium sp. ZH18
AGCAACCTTTAGCCAGGTTGCTCACGCGCCGGAGGGTTGCTGAGCGGAAATCAGCCGGTCGTCGAACTACTTCGGAGCGGGCAGGTCGTAGTCGATGACGAGCGGAGCGTGATCTGACCATCGCTCACCCCAGCTGTCGGCCTTGTCGACAGTGGCTTTGACAGCGGAGCCAGCCAGGCCCGGTGTCGCCATGTGATAGTCGATGCGCCATCCCGCATTGTTGTCGAAGGCCTGACCGCGCATCGACCACCAGGTGTAGGGCCCATCGATGTCGCCGCTGAGCGACCGATGTACGTCAACCCAGCCGACATCGCCGAAGAAGCCGTCGAAATAGGCGCGCTCCTCCGGAAGGAATCCGGCCTTCTTGCGGTTGGCCTTCCAGTTCTTCAGGTCACGTTCGGTGTGGCAGACGTTGAGGTCACCGGTGACCAACGCGTGGTCGGCATGCTCAGCCAGTTCTGGCAGCCGTACGGTCATCCGATCGAGGAAACGGTACTTGTCCTCTTGCTTCGGAGTGTCGACCTCACCGGAGTGGACGTACGCCGAAACAAGAGTCAGCAGCGAACCGTCACCGAGGCGGTAGTCGGTCTCCAACCACCGTCCGGCCCGGTCGAAATACCCGTCGTCGCCGAGGCCCTCGCGCACCTCGAGGGGTTGTGTCCGCGCCATCACAGCGACTCCGGCACGGCCTTTGGCCTCAGCATCGTGGCTGATCGTCGTGTAGCCGGTGTCTTCGAGAACCTTCAGCGCGATGTCGTTGGCAGCCCTGACTTCCTGCAGGGTGATGAAGTCGGGTTTCGCACTGTCCACCCAGGTGGGCATCCCCTTCTTCCAGGCTGCGCGAACTCCGTTGACGTTGACTGATGCAATCCGAATCATGTGTCCTATCATGGCATGAGCGCACTACTCATACGGGACAGGGCGTTATAGAGTGGTCGTAAGACATATATTTCAGGAGGCGTAATGGCTGTTGACGAGACTTTCGATTCCGAGCAGCTGAGCATCAGCCCGCTCGACGAAGTGGACGCCCGTGAAATGCGCGAGTTCCTGCTGGGTGCGCAGGAGAATTTCTGGGGAGATCGGGATCTGAGCGGCGATCACGATGCCTACTGGTTCCGCCAGTTCGTGACTTCGGGACTGGTCGCCAGGTACCGTTCAGAGATCGTCGGCTATCTGCTCGGCGCCATTCCCCACGATGGTCCTGCCTACATCCACTTGGTCGCCGCGCGAACGGACTTCCGCCACAAGGGCATCGGCCGCCACTTGTACCAGCACTTCATCGATCACTCCCGGAAACTCGGAGTCGGGTCCGTGCAGGCGACGACATTGCCTGATTCGTCCGGAGCGATCTCGTTCCACTCTTCGCTCGGTTTCTCCGGCGAGCTCGTCGAGGACTACGCGGGCGCAGGCGACCCCCGGGTCTTCTTCGAACTCAAACTCATGGACGAGTGAACACTGTCCGCTGAGGGCTGAGGCAGCGACCGCCTGCGCAGCGCCTACCGAGACTACCGAGCACCAAAGCTGAGGGCCTCCCACACATTATGTGGGAGGCCCTCAGCTTTCGCATTCAGTCTTCATGCTTCGTCCCGAAAGCTCTCGGCGACGAGCGGCAGCGAAGTGCTAGGAGCAGCGGCGCTGCACCGGACTTCTCAGCCGTGAACGGTCACTGCGCCTCGGCTGCGCGCTGAGCGACCTCCACGACGTTCTTGAGCAGCAGAGCCCGAGTCATCGGGCCGACACCACCCGGGTTCGGCGAGACCCAAGCCGCCACCTCGGCGACGGCAGGATCGACGTCTCCGACGATCTTCGACTTCCCGGTCTCGGGATCGGTCTCCCGGGACACCCCGACGTCGAGGACGATCGCACCGGGCTTGACAGCCTCGGCGGTGACGATCCGCGCCGAACCCGCCGCTGCCACGATGACGTCAGCCTGCGCCAGGAGCTCGTCGAGGTTCGTCGTTCCGGTGTGGGTCAGCGTCACCGTCGCGTTGTACTCACGACGGGTCAGCAGCGCACCGATGGACCGGCCGACGGTGACGCCGCGGCCGATGACCACGACGTGTTTGCCTGCGAGTTCGATCCCGTTGCGGACCATCAGCTCGATGACGCCGCGCGGAGTGCACGGCAGAGGCGTTGTGATCTCACGATTGACATTGAGCATCAGTCGACCGAGGTTCGTCGGATGCAGACCGTCGGCGTCCTTGGCCGGATCGATGCGCTCGAGGACTGTGTCCGTGTCGATGTGGTCGGGCAACGGCAGCTGCACGATGTAGCCGGTGCAGGCGTCGTCGGCGTTGAGTTCGTCAATGATCGCCAGCAGTTCGTCCTGGCTCACCGACTCCGGAAGGTCATGCCGGATCGAATGGATACCGACCTCGGCGCAGTCACGGTGCTTGCCCGCGACGTACCACTTCGATCCGGGATCTTCGCCCACAAGGACTGTGCCGAGACCAGGGACGACTCCGCGTTCGGCGAGGTTCGCCACGACGGTGCGCAGCTCGTCTTTGATCTCCTTCGCACAGGCCTTTCCGTCAAGGATCTGAGCTGTCATCAGTACTGTTCCAGCCCTTCGTAGAGAGGGAACGAATCGCTGAGCTTCTTGACCCGAGCAGCGAGGGCCTCGACATCAGCACCCGGCTTGAGCGCCTCGGCGATGACGTCGGCGACCTCGGTGAACTCGGCGTCGCCGAATCCGCGAGTGGCCAGAGCAGGCGTGCCGATGCGCAGACCTGAAGTCACCATCGGCGGGCGCGGATCGAACGGGACGGCGTTGCGGTTGACGGTGATACCGACCTCATGGAGCACGTCTTCGGCCTGCTGCCCGTCGAGGGCGGAGTTGCGCAGGTCGACGAGGACCAGGTGGACGTCGGTGCCGCCGGTGAGCACTGTGGCACCGGCGTCGGCGACGTCTTTGGCCAGGAGGCGCTCGGCCAGGATCTGGGCTCCGCGCAGGGTCCGCTCCTGGCGATCCTTGAACTCCTCGGAGGCGGCGAGCTTGAACGCTACGGCCTTGGCGGCGACGACGTGCATGAGCGGTCCGCCCTGCTGGCCGGGGAAGACAGCAGAATTCAGCTTCTTCCCGTATTCCTCCTTGGCGAGGAGGAACCCTGAACGAGGACCACCAATCGTCTTGTGCACGGTCGAGGACACGACATCGGCAAAGGGCACCGGGTTCGGGTGCAGTCCTGCGGCGACGAGACCGGCGAAGTGGGCCATATCGACCCAGAGCTTGGCTCCGACCTCATCGGCGATGTCGCGGAATGCCTGGAAGTCGAGCTGGCGGGGGTATGCGGACCAGCCGGCGACGATGACGTCGGGGCGGTTCTCGAGAGCGTTCTCGCGCACCTTGTCCATGTCGATGCGGTAGGTGTCGGGATCGACCTCGTAGGAGGACACATCGTAGAGACGGCCCGAGAAGTTGATCTTCATACCGTGGGTGAGGTGACCTCCGTGGGCCAGAGAAAGACCGAGCAGCTTGTCGCCGGGGCGGGCGAGCGCGTGCATCACGGCTGCGTTGGCCGAAGCGCCGGAGTGCGGCTGCACGTTCGCGTACTCGGCGCCGAAGAGGCTCTTCGCCCGCTCAAGCGCCAGGTTCTCCGCGACGTCGACGTATTCGCAGCCGCCGTAGTAGCGCTTCCCGGGATACCCTTCGGCGTACTTGTTCGTCAGCACGGACCCCTGTGCCTGCAGCACTGCGCGCGGCACGAAGTTCTCCGAGGCGATCATCTCGAGGGTCGAACGCTGGCGACCCAATTCCTGATCGAGGACTTCAGCGATCTGTGGATCGATGTCTGCAAGCGAGGCCTGCATCGAGTTATCGGTCATTTATACACTCCTGTGGCGTCCAAAGTGACGAGTGGGAAAGCGCGATCGACTGCGCGAACACTCGGAATCCATGCTAACAGCGAACAGGTTCCCACCGAGGCGGCTGATCGTCATGCGGATACTCACCAGCCGAGCGGGCGAAGGAGATTACAATCGTGGGAATGAACCGAGAATGGATCCTGCGAGTCACCTGCCCGGATGCAACCGGAATCGTCCATGCCGTGACCGGGGCACTTGCGTCACTGGGCGCCAACATCACCGAGTCCCAGCAGTTCTCCTCCCCTGATTCGCAGCAGTTCTTCCTGCGGCTGCAGTTCGTCACAGCAGTCGGTCCCGGGACCGACGCGCAGTCCCTCGAAGCGTCCCTCGCCGAGGTGGCCCGACGTTTCGACATGACCGTGAGCCTCCAGCCCGCGGAGAAGAAGACGAAGACGCTCGTGCTCGTCTCGAAGGCCGCTCACTGCCTCAACACCCTGCTGTTCCAGCAGAGCTCAGGTCAACTGCCCATCGACATCGTCGGCGTCGCCGGCAACCACGACTCCCTGCGCTCCCTCGCCGAGTTCCACGGGCATGACTTCCACCACATCCCCATCACCAAGGAGACCAAGGACAGAGCCGAGGCTGAGCTCAGCCGCCTCGTCGACGACCTCGATGTCGAACTCATCGTCCTCGCCCGGTACATGCAGATCCTCTCCCCCGATCTCTGCGCCCGACTCGAGGGCCGGGTCATCAACATCCACCATTCCTTCCTGCCCAGCTTCAAGGGCGCGAAGCCCTACCACCAGGCTCATGCGCGCGGCGTCAAGATCATCGGAGCCACCGCCCACTATGTGACCCCTGACCTCGACGAGGGCCCGATCATCGAACAGGACGTGGCTCGCGTCGACCACAACCGCAATATCGCCGACTTCGTCCAGCGCGGGCAAGACGTCGAGGCAGCGGTCCTCGCTCGAGCGGTCCGCTGGCACGCCGAGGGCCGGGTCCTCATGGACGGCCACCGCACGGTCGTCTTCAATTGAGGCGAGCGCCTCGGCGAGGTTGTGGTGCAGTTCTGTCACAACCGGGACTGAGGCCTCCTCTCGGGGCAGTACCTGGGTTACTGTCGGCGTATGAGTGAGACCGAAATTTCAGACGCCTCCGACCTCAAACGCCTGCCGATTCCCCGTGGTCCGGTCAACCTGGCCAGGCAGGCCCTCCTGCGGGTCGCGAATCTCGGCCTCACCGCCGCCTACGGCGCCTATCGCCTCCATCCTGCGATCTGGCGATTCACGGCCAAGCACTACCATCCCGGACTCGAGCCCTTCGCCAAGCTCAATGCCTGGATGATCTGTCAGCAGGCTTCGCTCGATGTGCCCGCTTACCAGGACTATCTGGCTCGCACTGGATTCACCTTCAAGTGGTGGGACCTCGAGGCCTACACTCCGACGTCGAAGGACGACTTCGTCCGCCGCTACAGCGAAGAGCACCGCTGCTGGGACGGCCGGATCGAACGCATCGGAACCGTCGTCGACGAATCCTCTGGCTCGTCGGGCACGCCCTACAACTGGATGCGGTCGAAGAAGGAGCTCGACACCGTTCACAAGAATGTCGCCGGATATGTCACGATGCTCTTCGACCACAAGGACCTCTTCTGCATCAATGCGTTCTCGATGGGCGCGTGGGCTACGGGAACGAACACGGGTCTGGCGATGGCGAAGGTGGCCATGGTCAAGAACACGGGTCCGGACCTCGAGAAGATCCTCGATACGATGGCCCATTTCGGTCCTGGCCACACCTACCTCATCAGCGCCTATCCCCCGTTCCTCAAGCACCTCGTCGATCGGATGGACGCCGAACCCGGAGTCTGGGACGACTTCCGTCTGGCCGGCTTCGTCGGCGGCGAAGCCATGACCGAGGGGCTGCGTGACTACCTGGAGAAGCGATTCATCCGCGTGTACTCGGGGTATGGGGCCAGCGACCTCACGATCGGTATGGCCGGTGAGTCCGACCTCTCGGTCGTCATCCGACGCGCGCTAGCTCATGACCTCGACTTCCGTGCCGATGTCCTCGGGCCCGAGGAGTCCCGGATCCCGATGGTTTTCCAGTACAACCCGTTGGAGACCTATCTGGAGACCACCGCCGACGGCGAACTCGTGGCCACGATCAATTCGGCCTCGGTGATGAGTCCGCGCCTGCGCTACAACATCGGCGACGAGGCCACGCTCATTGACTTTCCGCGGATGGTCGAGCTCACGCGCGCCCACCCGGAGCTGGCCGCAGCCTGTTCCCGAGCCTTCGCCGACAACGGCATGAAGCTGCCGTTCGTGCTTCTGTTCGGACGAGCCGATTCCACGATCTCCTATATGGGCGCCAACATCTACCCACTCGACATCGAGAACGGCCTCTACCGGGACAATCCTCAAGCCCCCCTCATCGAGTCGTTTCGGATTGAGCTGCGTGAGGCCGATAACCACGAGCAGCGTCCGGCACTGCACATCCAGATGCGCGAGGAGACCCCCGAGATGTCAGGGGCCGACAGGCGCGACCTGGCACAGACCATTCAACGCGGTGTGCTTGGCCACCTCGCCTCGGTCTCCCGCGACTTCGCGCAGAGTATGAAAGAGGATCCGACGACCGCTGAGCTCCACATCGAGATCCATGACTTCGCCACGGGGCCGTTCGCCGAGGCCACGACGAAGATCAAGAACGTGTATGTGCAGAAGAGCTGATCGAGGGGCGAGACCCCCTGAACCTCCTCAAGGAGTGGAATCGTGAAATCCAAAGACTTCTCGCAGGCCCCGCCGCAGGCCCGCGCCGAGGTGTACTTCCTGGGTGCCAACAAGTACCGCAATCCGCTGGTGATGGTGGGGCAGATGCGCCGCTGGCCGAAGCTCGCAAAGGGCCTCCGTCGCGCTCCCGGCTATTTGTGGCATCGCAGCTACTACGAGTTCCCCGACCGGATCGGCCTCATCGTTGCGTTCTCCACCCGCGACGATCTCATGAAGTATGCTCGCACTCCCGAACACGTCGAGATCATGAAATGGCTGGTCGGCAGCGGAGACAAGTCCCCTGCAAAGGGCGGCTTCATCCGAATCCTCAACGCCGAGGAATGGGGTTACACGAACGGCGAATTCCGTGCCGAGGACGGCAGGTTGGGCATGATCGATTCCTTCACGAAGCTCAGTTCGGAATGATGCGCGCATGAGGGCGAAGAGAGTGCGCAGCCGGCGTGAGCTGAAGGCATTCATCGACCTCGCGCCCGAACTCGCAGCTCGCCGAGGAGACACGGACCACTATGTTCCGCTGTTCACTTCAGACATCGCGCAGTGGCATTCGCACTCCGGGTGGTTCAACGAGGACGTCGAGCTGTGGCTGATCGTCGATGAGTCCGGAGCACCCGTGGCCCGCACGATCTGCCACTCCTCGCCTGAACTCGCCGCAAAAATTGCGGCCTCGGACAGGCCTGCTCGGGCGACCTCGGATGATGTGATGCCCTCCAACACCACCGACACCACCGACCCAGCTGGTGAGGCGTCTCTCGGTCGACCGTCGACGTTGTTCTTCGGTGCGCTCGAAGCTGCTGACGCCGAGGCGCTCGATCACCTCATCGCGCACATCGGATTCCGTGCCGATCAGCTGGGCGCACGTCGGGTCTTCGGTCCGGTCTCCCCTCTGCCCAATGTCACCGGGGGGATGCTGACCGCAGGCACTGACCGACCCGGGTTCTTCGACACCGCATGGAATCCCGCCTTCTACGCCGACAGCTTCCACGCTGCCGGGTTCGCGTCGTGGGGTCCGGCGCAGACGTGGGAGGTCGAGGTCGGTTCCATTCCTGCTGCTCGGGCGACTGCGGTGACTGAAGCCGAATGGGAGGCGTCCGGTCTGCGTCGGCGGCGCATCTCCCGCTTCGGACTGCCGGCATTCGTTCGAAGGCTCCTGCCCACGCTCAACGCGGCATTTGCACAGCTTCCCTATTACACTCAGATCTCGACCGCGCAGCTCAAATCGCAGATGCAGGGACTCACCGCTCTCATGGATCCCGAGCTGATCATCGACATCGCCGGAATCAAGGACTCGAGCGAAACGCCGTCCCGCTGCTTCGCCCTCGTCATCCCCGACCCGCTTCCGGTGCTGCGCCGCCACGGCGGCCGATTGGGCCCGAGCGCGATCCTCGACCTGCTCGTCCATCGTCATGAGCTGCGCGACGCGGTCCTCATCATCCAGGGCACGGATCCCGACTTCCAGGGCCGCGGGATCCTCTCAATGGCCATCCGCGATCTCAACTCGGCACTCTGCGCCAAGGGCTACCGACGGCTTCGGGTCACGTTCATCGCTGAGGATAATCCCGCCTCGGCGGCCGTGTTCGAGCGCTCCGGCGGCGAACCGATGCACTCTCTCTCGTTCTTCGACCGGCACCTCGACGGGAGACGACGATGACCCTCACACCTGCTCTCATCGACGAGCTCTTCAGGCATGCCGGTCGATCCCCGTCCGCGCACAACACCCAGCCGTGGGTCCCACGGTTCGTCGCCGGTGATGGGCACTCCCCCGCCGAGGTGGTGCTGACCGTGGATCCCCTCCGCACCCTGCCCGCCGGCGACCCGACGTTCGAGGATCTCCACCTGTCCATGGGGTGCTGGGTTGAGTCCTTCGCCATCGCCGCCGCCGAGGCGGGTCTGTCCGTCGAGACCACCTCCATCCGTGGCTGCGGATCGGCCCTCGAGGTCCGAATCCAGATCGGCGAAGGCACTCCGAGCAGTACAGCCAGTACAGTCGCTGCGGACAACGGCGCAAACGATCCGTGGCCCCCGTTCGGCGTCGCGGACCTCTACCATCGACAGGTCGATCGAGGACCGCTGCGACGGGATGGCGCCGCCTTCGCATCGGCGCTGCGCGCAGTCAACAGTGCTCTATCCGCAACAGGTGGGCCCCTCCACTCAACCGGTGCGGGCTCGAGTGCAGAGCTCGTCGAGATTCCCGACCAACTGTGGAAGCCGCTTCAGGGTCGATCATCGTTGTACTCTCTGTCTGACCCGGCGATCTTTCGCGAAACTCTGGACTGGCTGCGATTCGACTCACGCGATCCTCGCTGCTTCCGCGATGGCCTCAGCGCGAACTGTCTGCGGATCCCACCGATGATCGCGGCAGCGGCGGCACGGTTGAATACGGCATCCCTGCGTCCCTGGATCGGGTCGCTCACCTCGGCGGTCCTCACGCCTGTCGGATTTGCACAGAGGATCAGGGCCTCGCTGCGGCGACGAGCTCTATCCGAAGACTCCGGTTCGGGCGAGGGCCTACCGCCCCGAACCACAGCCCCACACCGTGTGATTCTGACCGTCGACGACGCCCTCACCGCCACCGCAGGCGGTTGGTCAGAAGACCACGATCGCTCAACCCGTGACGATATTGTTCAAGCCCACGCTCGGGCGGCGCAGGAAATCGAGGTAGGGCGCACGCTGCTGCGCATCTGGTTGCTCTTCGATCGCTGCGGTCTCCGCGTCGACGTGCATTCCGAGCTCAAGGACTGTCCGGAGACAAAAGCTGAACTGAGTGCATTTCTCGCTCGCCGCAGTCTCGTCGAATCTGCCACGACCGAAATCCCGTCACCGCAGAATTCGCCGCGATCCCGCCGTCGTCCGATCGCGGCGTTCTCCGTCGGACGGTCGACTTCCGAGGTTCCTCGCTCGCACCGATTGAACACCTAGCATTCTCAAAGCTTATTCACACCTTCTGCAGAATATGTTGTAGGGTCTCCACGGCTTACCAAAGGAGACCATTACTGATGACGGAAACCACTTTCCGCACAATTGCAATCGTCCTGTACTTCGCCGGAATGCTGGGCATCGGCTGGTTCGCGTATCGCAAGACTAAGAACAGCCTCGACGACTACATGCTCGCAGGCCGCGGTCTGCGCCCGAGCGTCGCAGCGCTAAGCGCAGGCGCCTCCGACATGTCCGGCTGGCTGCTCATGGGGCTGCCCGGCGCGATCTACCTTTCCGGCCTTGTCGAAGCCTGGATCGCCGTGGGCCTGACAGTCGGCGCCTGGGTGAACTGGAAGTTCGTGGCACCCCGACTGCGTGCCTTCACTGAGCAGGCCGGCGATTCGATCACCATTCCCAGCTTCTTCGAGCAGCGTCTGAAGGACAACACCCACCTGCTGCGTATCGTCTGCGGTGTCATCATCCTGGTGTTCTTCACGTTCTACGTGTCCTCAGGCATGGTTGCGGCCGGCAAGTTCTTCGAGTCGAGCTTCGGGCTGAACTATCTTGCCGGAATGCTCATCGTCGCCGCGATCACCATGATCTATACGCTGTTCGGCGGATTCCTCGGCGCCACTCTCACCGATGTCGCCCAGGGCCTGCTGATGTTCGCAGCGCTCATCGCCGTGCCCGTCGTCGCCGTCTTCAACGCCGGTGGGCCAGCCACTGTCATCTCCAACGTCAAGGACATCGATCCCAGTCTGCTCAACATCTTCGGCAGCGGACCGTTCTGGGCCGGGGGCACCTATCTGGCGGTGATCTCCGCTCTGGCTTGGGGGCTGGGCTACTTCGGCCAGCCGCACATCATCGTGAGGTTCATGGCCCTGCGAACTCCCGCCGATGCGACTGTGGCTCGCCGGATCGGTGTGGGCTGGATGGGAATCTCGGCTTTCGGCGCGATTGCCACTGCGATTGTCGGCATCTCCTACTTCTCGGAACACGCCGATATGAAGCCGACCGACCCGGAGACCGTGTTCCTCGACCTCGCGCAGATCCTGTTCCACCCGTTCATCGCCGGATTGGTTCTGGCCGCAGTGCTCGCGGCGATCATGTCGACGATCTCCTCACAGCTCGTCGTCACGTCGTCGGCGCTTGTCGAGGACCTGTTTAAGATCGTGGCTCTGCGAACCGGATCGAAGCGCACGCTGCAGGACACGACCTATGTCCTGCTCGGGCGGCTCGGAATCCTCGTCGTAGCGATCATCGCCGTGCTTCTGGCGATCTCCCCGTCGAACAGCATCCTCGACCTGGTGGCGTTCGCCTGGGCCGGATTCGGTGCCTCGTTCGGCCCGATCGTCCTGCTGACCCTGTTCTGGAAGAAGCTCAGCAACTGGGGTGCCCTCTTCGGTCTGGTCTCAGGTGCTGTCGTCGCCTTCGTCTGGGGACAGGTCAGCACACCGTTGACTGATTCGATCTATGAGATCATCCCCGGCTTCGTCGTCAACCTCATCGTCGCAGTCGTGGTCAGCAGATTCACGTACACACCCGACGCCGAGGTGCTTGCCGACTTCGACGAATCGGTTGAGCTCTCGAAGGTGAAGTGACGGTCCGCAGATCCTGAGCATCTCACCGAGGTGACCAACGATCCGCTGGCCGCGTCCATGACAGAGGAACGGCGGTTCTTCACACC
>NZ_JALDSX010000075.1 GCF_022748595.1 Brevibacterium sp. ZH18
CGGGCCACACTCGTATTCACTGACAGAATTTCAGATTCAGCAGAGATATCCGTCGGCGGGGGATACCCGCATCCAGGGCCTGAGCACACGGGATCTGGTTGCACAGGATCTGTTTGCACAGCAGCCGGACGGACAAGGACAGACTGCACATATGTGAGGCCGCCGGCTCCAGCAGAGCGCACGGGATGCAGAAACGAACGGATTCCAGCTGGCCGCCTCAACGCCCAGCTGTCGGTCCGGATCGGCGCCCGGCAACGAGAGTACAGGTTGATACCCGGCAACGGGTGCCAGCTTGGTGCCCGACATCGGGTACCAACCTGGCTCCCGGCTACTGGTTCGGGTTGGTCTTACGCGACCGGATGTTCTCGGACCGCAGGGCTCGTTCGAGCAACGAGTCGAAGGACGCCGCGACCTCTTCGGCCGGTTTGCCAGGCCAGGAGTGGATCGGACGAGCCGAACCCTGAGCCTGCTGCATCACGGCGCGTTCCGCCAGCGGAGGATTGAGCACGAGGGGACCGAACATCTCCCGCATCTCGGTGATGCGATAGTCATGCTCGGTCGATCCGGCTCGGACGCGGTTGACGACGAGGCCCAATGGCTGAATATCTGACGTCCCGCGCTGCCGCAGCTCATCGGCCGCACGCAGCGCACGATCCGCCGCAGCGACTGAGAAGAGACTGGGCTCCGTCACCACCGCGACCCGACTGCTAGCGGTCCACGCAGTCCGCGTCAGCCCGTTGAGGCTGGGCGGGCAGTCGATGAGGACGAGCCGATAGCCCTTGGCCACCCGGGTCAGAGCGTCGTCGAGACGACGCAGATACCTTTCGGACAGGGAGGGCCGATCGAACTCGGCGGCTCTCGGGGAGCCGGAGATCACGTCGAGATGGCCGAGCTTGTCGCCCACCCACCCCGAGGGGATGATCGCCTCGGACAAGATCTTCTGGGACTTGGGAGCAGCGAGCACATCGGCGATATCGACCCGCGTCGAGGTCGGGACATCGAGGCCGGTCGACGAATCCGCTTGCGGATCCATGTCGACGACAAGCGTCGGAATTCCCCGGCTGTAAGCGGCCGAGGCAAGGCCGAGCGTCACGGATGTCTTACCGACTCCGCCTTTGAGGCTGCTGATACTTAGGACAAGCACTCTCCTACGTTAACGTATCGGACCGGGCTGAGCAGTCTCGACCACGCCGGGGGACCCCACCCGATGAAAATGGGACCCCCCTCTCTATGAGTGCTCCAGGTCACTGAGTAGAGTTATCTCTCGACAGCCCGTCGACCACTCGCCTTCAGGCGAGCGATACAGAAGTGAGAGACACAGATGTTCTCTAAAGTTCTTGTGGCCAACCGTGGAGAGATCGCCGTTCGCGCGTTCCGAGCAGCATACGAGCTCGGCGTTTCGACCGTCGCCGTATTCCCGTACGAAGATCGTAATTCCGAACACCGAATGAAGGCCGATGAGGCCTACATGATCGGCGAAGAGGGCCACCCGGTCCGCGCCTACCTCAGCGTCGAAGAGATCCTGCGCGTGGCGAAGGAATCCGGGGCCGATGCCATCTACCCCGGCTACGGCTTCCTCTCGGAGAACCCTGATCTCGCTCGTGCCTGCGAAGAGGCGGGCATCACATTCATCGGCCCGAAGGCCGACGTGCTCGAACTCGCCGGCAACAAGGTGCAGGCACTGTCAGCAGCCCGCAATGCCGGCATCCCCGTCCTCGACTCGACTCGCCCCTCGGCTGACATCGCGCAGCTGCTCGCCGACGCCGAGTCCATGCAGTACCCGCTCTTCGTCAAGGCCGTCGCCGGCGGTGGCGGTCGCGGTATGCGCCGCGTGGCCGAGGCCTCGCAGCTCAAGGATTCGCTGAAGGCCGCCATGCGCGAGGCCGAAGGTGCCTTCGGCGATCCCACTGTCTTCATCGAGCAGGCTGTACAGCGCCCCCGCCACATCGAAGTCCAGGTGCTGGCCGACAACGATTCGAATGCGATCCACCTCTTCGAGCGTGACTGCTCTGTTCAGCGTCGGCATCAGAAGGTCGTCGAGATCGCCCCGGCACCGAACCTCGACCCCGCCATCGCCAAGGCCCTCCACGCCGATGCGCTGAAGTTCGCCGCCGCTCTCGGCTACCAGAACGCCGGAACGGTCGAATTCCTCCTCGAGACCGACGGACCGCGCAAGGGTCAGCACGTCTTCATCGAGATGAACCCCCGCATCCAGGTCGAGCACACGGTGACCGAAGAGATCACCGACATCGACCTCGTGGCATCGCAGATGCGCATCGCCGCCGGGGCGACCTTGGCCGATATGGGACTGACCCAGGACCAGATGCGGATCAAGGGCGCAGCGCTCCAGTGCCGCATCACCACCGAGGATCCGGCCAACGCCTTCCGCCCCGACACCGGCACCATCACCGCCTACCGCTCGGCCGGCGGCGCCGGAGTCCGCCTCGACGGCGGCACGGTCCACGCTGGCGCCTCGGTCAGCGCCCACTTCGACTCGATGCTCGTGAAGCTCACGTGCCGCGGACGCACCTTCGAACAGGCCGTCTCACGTGCCAAGCGCGCCCTCGCTGAGTTCCGCATCCGTGGCGTGTCCTCGAACATCGGCTTCCTCCAGGCAGTTCTCGAAGACGAGTCATTCATCAAGGGTGATCTGGCGACCTCGTTCATCGAAGAGCGCCCGCACCTGCTCGACGCCCGTGTCAGCGCCGACCGTGGATCGAAGATCCTCGACTATCTCGCCGATGTCACGGTCAATCGACCCCATGGGGAGCCCTCGGTTCGCATCCGCCCCGGAGAGAAGCTGCCTGACATCGACCTCGGTGCCACTCCGGCACCCGGCAGCCGCGATCGGCTCCTGGAACTGGGACCCGTCGGCTTCGCCTCGGCGCTGCGTGAGCAGACGCCGCTGGCCGTGACCGACACGACCTTCCGCGACGCCCACCAGTCGCTGCTAGCCACTCGGGTGCGCACCCGCGACCTGCTGGCCGTCGCCGGCCACGTGTCCCGGATGACGCCAGAGCTGCTGAGCATCGAAGCCTGGGGCGGCGCCACATACGACGTGGCCCTGCGGTTCCTCGGCGAGGACCCCTGGGAGCGCCTGGCCGCTCTGCGCTCGGCTGTGCCCAACATCAACCTCCAGATGCTGCTGCGCGGGCGCAACACCGTCGGCTACACCCCGTACCCCACCGAGGTCACCGACGCCTTCGTCGACGAAGCGGCCCGCACCGGCATCGACATCTTCCGCATCTTCGACGCCCTCAACGACGTCGCTCAGATGCGTCCGGCCATCGACGCCGTCCGCGCCACGAACTCGACCGTCGCCGAGGTGGCCCTGTGCTACACCTCCGACATCCTGGATCCGCGTGAGGACCTCTACACCCTCGACTACTACCTCAAGCTGGCCGAGGAGATCGTCGACGCGGGCGCCCATGTGCTGGCGATCAAGGACATGGCAGGTCTTCTGCGTCCGGCCGCCGCGACGAAGCTCGTGTCCGCACTGCGGTCGAACTTCGACCTGCCCGTCCACGTGCACACGCACGACACGGCAGGCGGTCAGCTCGCGACACTGTACGCGGCAGCCGCTGCCGGTGCCGATGCCGTCGATGCCGCCTCGGCGGCCATGGCCGGGACGACCAGCCAGCCGAGCCTTTCAGCCCTCGTCGCCGCATTCGAGAACACCGAACGCGACACGACGATCAGCCTCGCCGCGGTCAGCGACCTCGAACCGTACTGGGAATCGGTCCGCAAGGTCTACGCGCCCTTCGAATCCGGACTGGCCGGACCGACAGGACGCGTCTACCGCCACGAGATCCCCGGCGGGCAGCTGTCGAACCTGCGCCAGCAGGCTGTAGCCCTCGGACTGGGGGAGAGGTTCGAGGAGATCGAGCGCATGTATGCCGCGGCCGACTCGATCCTCGGCCACCTCGTCAAGGTCACACCATCATCGAAGGTCGTCGGCGACCTCGCCCTGCACCTCGTCGGTGCTGGCGTCGACCCGCAGGAGTTCGCAGAGAACCCGGACCGGTTCGACATTCCGGATTCGGTGATCGGATTCCTCAGCGGCGACCTCGGTGATCCTCCGGGCGGATGGCCCGAACCGTTCCGCACGAAGGCACTGGCGGGACGCACCCACAAGCCTGTGTCAGAGAACCTCGATCCCGAGGATGCTGCGGCACTCGTAGAGCCGGGGCGAGAACGTCAGGTCAAGCTCAACTCCCTCCTCTTCCCCGGACCGACGAAGGAGTTCGAGCAGATGCGCGCGAACTACGGAGATCTTTCCGTCGTCGAGACCTCGGAATACCTCTACGGACTCACTGCCGGCGAAGAGCATGCCGTCGAGCTCTCGAAGGGCAAGGACCTGCTCATCGGCGTCCAGGCGATCAGCGGCACCGACGAACGCGGTATGCGTTCGGTGATGTTCACGCTCAACGGGCAGCTGCGGCCGCTGCAGGTGCGCGACCGTGCGGTCGAAAGCGATGTCAAGACCGCTGAGAAGGCGGATCCGTCCAATCCTGCCCATGTGGCCAGTCCGTTCGCGGGTGTCGTCACGTTGCAGGTCAAGGAGGGTGACACGGTCGAAGCCGGTGGAACGATTGCGACCATCGAGGCGATGAAGATGGAAGCATCCATCACCACCCAGACCGCAGGCACCGTGTCCCGCATCGCCATCGGCGATGTCCAGCAACTCGAGGGCGGCGACCTCGTCGTGGTCATCGATGGCTGAACGCCAGATCCGTCTGTGGGGTGATCCGGTGCTGCGTAGCCCGTGCGCACCGGCCACATCATTCGACGAGGGTCTTGCCGCCCTCGCGCAGGACCTCGTCGACACCTCGCTGCCCGAGGGGCGGGCCGCTGTGGCCGCGCCCCAGATCGGTGTCGGAGTACGAGCATTCGGCTATGACCTCGACGGTCGCACGGGTTATGTCATCAACCCCGAGATCGTCGAGGTCGGCGGTGAGCTGCGAGACATCGAAGAGGGCTGCCTGTCCGTTCCAAGGCTGTTCTTCCCGACACCGCGCTACGAGTTCGCTCGAGTGCGCGGAGTCGACGCGAATAACTCACCGATCGAGATCTCCGGCACCGAGGTGTTCGCCCAGATGCTCCAGCATGAGGTCGCGCACCTCGACGGGCGGGTCTACGTCCAGACTCTGCCCAAGGAGCGTCGCCGAGAGGCGATGAAGGCCATCCGCGCCGCGGACTGGTTCCTCGCCAAGTAGACCCTGGGGCCGCACCCTCCGCCCCGCACCACTACAGTGAACGCACAACCGTGTCACCTGCCCAAGAAGGAGCATCAGTTGAACATCGAACGCACAGCAGTCATCGGCAGCGGGCTCATGGGAGCCGGCATCGCCGAGGTGCTCGCAAAGTCGGGCCTGGACGTGATCGTCCGCGAGATCAACGACGAGGCATCGGCCGCAGGCCGCGCCCGCATCGAGAAGTCCCTCGCCAAAGCGGTGGAGAAGGGGAAGCTCGAGTCCGAGGCGCGTGACGCTGCGCTGGGTCGCCTGCGCTTCACCACGGACATCGCCGACCTCGCCGACCGCCAGCTCGTCATCGAGGCGGCCAGTGAGAACGAGGAGATCAAGAAATCGATCTTCAAGGAACTCGATGAGGTCGTGACCGACCCCGAAGCGATCCTTGCCTCGAACACCTCGTCGATGCCGATCGTCCGCTTCGCGCAGTCGACCTCGCGGCCGGAACGAGTGCTGGGAGTGCACTTCTTCAACCCCGCACCTGTTCAGCCGCTGGTCGAGATCGTGTCATCGGTGCTCACCGCCGATTCCGTTCGCGAAACAGTGACGGACTTCGTCGCCGAGGTGCTCGGCAAGAGCCCGATCCAGGCCAACGATCGCCCGGGGTTCATCGTCAACGCCCTGCTCATCCCGTACCTGTGCTCAGCGATCCGCATGCTCGAGTCCGGATTCGCGACGAAGGAGGACATCGACGCCGGAATGGTGGGCGGTTGCGCCCACCCGATGGGGCCGATCAAGCTCACCGACCTGGTGGGACTCGACACCTGCCTGTACGCAGCGCAGAGCATGTTCGATGAGACCGGCGATCCCGCGACGAAGCCTCCAGTGTTGCTCTCCCGCATGGTCGATGCCGGTCGATTGGGCGTCAAGTCCGGCGGCGGCTTCTACGACTACTGAGGCTCTGCCTGAGACATGAGAGAACCCCTGATCAGTTCCATTGGAACCGATCAGGGGTTCTTTCGTCTGTGTCAGCGCTGCGGCCTCGGCATGGGCCGGTTGGTCAGTCTCAGCCGGCCAGGAGCTTTTCATAGCTCGCGAGCTTCACACACGCGACGAGGCCCTGCGCAGCCAACTCGACTTCATCGGCGGTCGGCATGGTCGGTGCGATACGGATGACGTTGTTGAGCGGATCCAAACCATAGGGATGGGTGGCGCCTGCCGGTGTCAGCTTCACACCCGCCTCGGCGGCCAATTTTACGATTCGGTCCGCGGTGCCCTCCATCGTCGTCAGCGTGATGAAGTACCCGCCGTCGGGGTGTGTCCACTGGGCCAGGTCGCGCCCGCCCAGTTCGGACTCCAAGGTGCTGAGCACAGCGTCGAACTTCGGTGCGATGACCTCTGCGTGCTTGCGCATGTGGGCTTCGACGCCGGCTGCATCGCCGAAGAACCGCAGGTGGCGAAGCTGGTTGATCTTGTCGGGTCCGATCGAGATCTTGCCGAGGTTCGCGCGCACCCAGCCGATCGTGTCAGGACCGGCCCCGAAGAAGGAGACACCGGCGCCGGCATGGGTGATCTTCGACGTCGAGGCGAAGATCCACGGACGCTCAGGATTGCCGGCCTCGGCACACAGGGACAGAATGTCGATGACCTCAGCGTGTTCGGGGCGCAGATGGTGGAGGCCGTAGGCGTTGTCCCAGAGAAGGGTGAAGTCCGGTGCGGCTGCGGGCATAGCGGCGAGCTCGGCCGCCCGCTTCGCAGAGATGGAGATTCCCGTCGGATTCGAGTACATGGGTACGAGCCACATACCCTTAACGGATTCGTCTTCGGCCAGGCGCTGCGCTTCAGCGACGATCGGACCCTCGTCGTCCATGGGAATGCTCAGCAGTTCGAATCCCAGCGACTCGGCGAGGGTGAAGTGCCGGTCGTACCCGGGCACCGGGCACAGCAGTTTGTGCGGGCCCTGGCCCCACGGCCGCGAACTGTTCGCGGTCCCGTGGAGAATCGCGAAGGTCAAGGTCTGGGCCATGAGGGACAGCGAAGCGTTGCCACCGGCCAGCAGCTGATCGGTCGGGACCTTCAGCAGGGGAGAGAAGAGCTCCCGGAGTTCGACGATGCCCTCGAGGCCGCCGTAGTTGCGCGTGTCGATCCCGCTCGGAGTCTTGACGTCGTCTCCGCTCACCGCATCGAGCAGTCCGGCAGCCAGGTCGAGCTGTTCGCTGGAGGGCTTGCCTCGCGTGATGTCGAGCTTGAGGCCTCGAGAGGCGAATTCCTCGTAGGCCCTGGCGGCGCTGTCGAGCTCTGCTTGCAGCTCTGAAGTGTGGGACATCGATGCTCCTTGTCGCAGTGGATCGGCCGGTGCCTCCATCCTAGTCACTGTCGCTTGCCGCTGTCTGTTTGCGACGCTGCCCGGACGCAGGCCAGGACGCAGGCCCGGAAACTCGTCCAGCCGGCATGGCGGCTAGAGTTGGACCGGATCGAAGGACACACAGTGCAATCGGGTGGGGGAGTGAGCCGGTGAGACCACGTGCACGATCGGCGCATGGGATGAACTTCGGCGCCCTCGCAGAACTCTACGACGAAGTCCGACCGGGGTATCCTGCTCAGGCGCTTGAACTCGCCGGGCGGGCCTGGGACGGCACCGCCGTCTGCGACCTCGGGGCCGGAACCGGCATCCTCACCCGCACGCTGCTGAATGCGGGCGCTGATGTAGTCGCGGTCGATCCCGACGAGGCGGCATTGGCACGCAATCCAGCGCCCAGCCTGGTCGGCACCGCTGAGGCCACCGGACTCGCCGACGGCAGCGTCAGCATCGTCACCGTGGGGCAGGCCTGGCACTGGTTCGACGAGTCGAGAGCAGCACCGGAGATCGCTCGCATCCTCGCCCCTGACGGCAGGCTGCTCATCCTCATCAACCAGCTCGATGTGCGCGTCGACTGGGTCCTGCGTCTGAGCCGGATTATGCATGCCGGCGATGTCTACCGCCCGCAGTACCGACCGCAGCCGGGGGCCGGGTTCGAACTCGTCGACCATGCCCTCGTCGAGTTCACGACTTCGATCACGGTCGACGGAATCGTCGATCTGGCACGCACTCGTTCCTATTGGCTGCGATCCAACGAAGCGGTCAGACAGCGGGTCGAGGACAACCTGCGTGGCTACCTGACACACGAACATCCGATCGATGGCGAGGTCGAACTGCCGTACATATGCCTGGCCTACGCTCTCGAGCGCTGAATCCGCGGACAGGAACACGCAGACAGCAGCTTGCAGACAGCAGCTTGCAGACAACAGCTTGCAGACAACAGCTTGCAGACACGACGAAGCGGGCCGCACCA
>NZ_JALDSX010000076.1 GCF_022748595.1 Brevibacterium sp. ZH18
GCACCAGCTATAACTGGTCCGCTCGATGACAAGTGGTCCGCTCGGCGGCCCCATCCCCAGGGAAGCGCCTCAACTGCTGAGCTCGTCGAGCACTGCCTTGATCCTCTTGAACTCCCGCGCTCGGAACAAGTCGGCCCAAACGAGGTTCAATACTCGGTAGCCGGCATTGAGCAGCTTCATGTGCCGTTCGTGGTTCTCACTGCTCGCCCGGTCGGGACCGTTTTCATTGAGATAGTATTTGCCCACCCCGTGGAATTCGACGATCAGCCGCAGAGACTCATGCCTGAAGTCATTGCGTGCGATCCAGTTGCCGAACTCGTCGAAGGTGTCCACCTGAGGGATCATCCCCCAGATGTTGAATCTGTGGAACTTAACCGCGCAGATCGCCTCACCTGAGGACTCGTGATCCGGATGCGCAAGATCCACTGCCTGGGCCGCTCTTCTGCACCCACGCTTCCCCGGCTCGATTCCTTCTCGAAGCGCACGTTGAGAGGCCTGCCCGCGGCGGAGAGCTTCAGAGATGAACGGGACCGACACTTCAAGCGGATAGTCGCACGCGATATCGAGAAGCGTCCTGTGCATCGTGGTCACCGGCAGGTCGCCCACAGTCGTCATTTCGTCGGGCGCCAACTGACGCTCGCGAATTCTCATCGTCGGCTTCGAGCGGTGGAAGCCGGGCCTGATCACCTCGGCGACATCTGTTGCCGGGAACGGCGGATCGAGACCAAGGATCAGCGCCGCGGATATGTGGGAATAGACAGTCCCAGGGAGGAGTTCGTCGGCATACGAGCGAATGAGGATCTTCAGCCATTCGGAATTGTCACGAATATCCCCGTACTGCCGGGGATAAGGAGTCGCTGATTCGTTGTGCAGTAGATGAAGTGGCGCGTGTTCGGCGATCGCGCACGCGTGGTGAAGCACGAAATGACCGCGTCGAACTCTTTGCAGACAGCAGCCTAATGCTACTCGGATACTCGATTCGTTGAGCCCGAGGTCATGCAGCCCCCGAGAACTGAAAACCGACACCATAGTACAAGTATGTACATCATTGATTGTCAAACGCAATCATCTGCCATCATTTAACACATAGAAGCCCTGGGTACTCACGCCCGACCCTTGCCGAGCGGACCACTTGCCATCGAGCGAACCAGTAATAGCCGGTGCTTTCGACAACAAGTGGTCCGCTCGGCGGGAGCAGCCTGAGGTGCAGCCTGGCCTAGCCGCTTGCCCGCCAGCGTGGCGCGTCCCACCCGCGCGGCGCGTCCCGCCAGAGCGGCACGCCACGCCAGCGCGGGGCGCCTCATCGGCGCGGGACGTTGAGCGCTGCCTCATCCCGAAGCTTAATGAGGAGCCCGCATCTGCCCTGCTGAGCAATCTCGCCGTGCTGGTTAAACAGGGTGAACTGCCGATCAAGGAAGCCTTTGTCGCCGGCAGAGACCAACCGCTTGCCGAGGATCTCCATCTCCATGGTCACGGTGTCGCCGATGAAGAGCGGACACAGGAACTTCCAGTCGTCGATCCCGGTCATTGCGATCGCCGAGCGCGCGAACCAGCCGGCCTTATCCATGAGCCCGGTGATCACTGCAATTCCAAGCACTCCGTGAAGAAGGCGGCCCCCAGTCGCCGCCATGTATTCGGCGTCGGAGTGCACCTGGTTCCAGTCGCCGGAAAGCATCGAGAACATCGTGAGGTCGGCCTCCGAGAGAGTACGCGCCGAGGACCGGTAGACCTGACCGGCATCCATATCCTCGAAGTAGAGGCTGTGATCGGCGGAGATGACTCGGCGCGGCGCACCCTCAGTCCGAGGCGCACCTTCAGCCCGCCGAGTCCCTTCAGTCCCCTGCGCCCCTTCAGCCCGCCGATCGCGCGGCTCCTCGTAAATTCTTTTGGATTCCTCAGTCATTGCCGACTCCTTCGTCATGTCGATGCTTGCCGCCGTTGACCAGGCCCGATAGCACGCGCTCTCGCTGACCATCGCACCCACACCTGCCCGCGACTGCCGGTACCCGCCGGTAGTCTTGTCGCCTACTCTTGCCAGCCCCTAATGTGATCTGCCATACTCACTATACAAGAACGAACGTTCTTCCCTGCTCGAAGGAGAGTGCTATGGCCTCAACAATTGAACCGCCCGTCGACAGCTCCGGGCCCGCCCCCGTCGATCTTGACCTCCCTGAGGAGAGCAAGATGACGAAGCTCGCGACTGCCTCGATCCTCGCGACAGCCCTCGAATGGTTCGACTTCCTCATCTATTCGACAGCCTCGGCGCTGGTCTTCGGCCATATCTTCTTCCCCTCACTCGAAGGCGCGCTGGGCACCATCGCCTCATTCGGCACCTTGGCCGTCGGCTTCATCGCCCGTCCCGTGGGCGGTATCATCGCCGGAGCGCTCGGCGATCGGTTCGGACGCAAGGGTCCACTCGTCGCCTCCATGATCATCATGGGCCTGGCCACGACCTCCATCGGCCTCCTGCCCGGCTACGAGACGATCGGAATCTGGGCACCCATCCTCCTCATCACCGCACGCCTCATCCAGGGTCTCGGCGTCGGCGCTCAGTGGGGCGGAGCCACACTGCTGCTGACCGAACACTCGCCCATCAAACGCCGCGGATTCTTCGGCTCCCTGGTCCAGCTCGGCACAGTCGCCGGCATCATCATCGGCAACGCCTTCTTCCTCTGCATCCTGCTGTTCGTCAACGAAGACGCTTTCATCGCCTGGGGCTGGCGCGTGCCGTTCCTGTCGGGAATCCTCCTCGTCATCGTCGGCATCTTCGTCCAGATGAAGATCGAAGAGACTCCGGTCTTCAAGACGATGCAGGCCAAGGCGCAGGCCGCCACCGCTGACCAGGACATCCCCAAGGTTTCGCTGCTGGCAGCCGTCCGCAAGTACTGGAAGCAGATCCTGCAGGCGACCGGAGCGTTCTTCGTCGTCAACGGCACGTTCTACATCATGATCTCGGGCATGCTCTCCTACGGCACTGCCAACGTCGGGCTCTCACAGACGATGATGATCATGATCGTCTGCCTCGCGGTCATGACGCAGATCTTCACGATCCCTTTCTTCGGCTCCTGGTCCGACCGCCACGGTCGCCGCAAGATCTTCCTCCTCGGCGCCGTACTCATGGCCATCTGGGCATTCCCGTTCTTCTGGCTGGTCGACACCGGAAATCCGTTCCTCATTGCCCTTGCACTCATTGTCGGACTCACGCTGCACGCCATGATGTTCGGCCCGCAGGCCGCCCTGTTCGCCGAGATGTTCCCTGCCGACGTCCGCTACTTCGGTGCTTCGCTGGGCTTCCAGCTCGCCAGCGTCTTCGCCGGCGGCCTGGCCCCGATGATCATGGTCTCCCTCATCGAGGCGACCGGAACCTCGGCCAGCGTGTCCGTCTACATCATCGTCATGGCCGCGATCACCTTCATCGCAGTCTTCACGATTAAGGAGCGCTTCCAGGCCAACCTCCACGAGACCTCGCACGAAGTCGAAGCACGTGAGGCCCGCGAGAAGGAGACCGCCGCACATGTCTGAGCAGACTTCGACATCGCAGAATCTCGAGGAGCGCATCACCCGTCTCGAGGACATCCAGGAGATCGGACAGCTGCGCGCCCGCTACTGCCAGGCACTCGATGACGGTCACTGGGACGCTCTCGCCGATACGTTCACTGAGGACGGGGCATTCGTCGGACTCTCGACCGCCCGCGGCCGTGACGAGATGCTCGAGTTCTTCCCGAAGCTCAATTCAACGACTGTGACCTCATGGTGGCACTTCAGCTCGAATGAGACCGTCGACCTCGACGGAGACTCAGCGACAGGGACCACCTGGCTGCTCCAGCCCTGCGTCGTCGAGGGCGAATCGCAGATCGCCGCGGGTCGCTACGACGATACGATGGTCCGCACCGCGAACGGCTGGCGCTTCACCGAGCGCAAAGTCTCGTTCTTCTTCTGGTCCTCACTCGAGGCCGGATGGGACGCAGCGCGGTTCTCATTCCCGCCTGCCGTTGACGCCGCGGATGCGCGCACTGTGGAGAGAACCGATCATGGTCGAACGGTCTGACGTGTTCTCTGCCCCGGTCACGCTCGCCGCTTCCTCCGGCGCAGCAGCGTGCGACGCCGTGCTATCGACCGGCGCTGTCCGGTCGGTTCGCGGCACGCACGAGGCCGAAGACGAGGTCGACCTGGAGATCAGCGAGTTCGACAGCCGAGAGCCTGCCGTCCGGTCGATACCAGGTGGACATCGAATCGCACAGTGTCACGGCACCACGCGTGGCCGAACCGATGTTGCGCACATCGCAGGCCCCGGCCTCGACGCCGTCTGCAATGGCGGTGCGGAAGACCTTCTCCGTCCGATCGCGCTGAGCGACCACCTCGGCGCGGTTCTCGCCCTCGAGGTACCGGAACTCGGTGATGCCCACCACCGAGGCGCGCGGCTTCTCCACGATGAAGTCGACGTAGGCCCGCACCGCTGCATCGAGCCTGGCCAGCGGCGCTTCACCGGCCGCGGTCACTGCCGCTTCGAGGGAGTCGGCGAGCGTGCGGGCGGTGTCTTCAAGGACGACCTCGAGAATCTCGCTCTTCGACCCGAAGTAGTTGTAGAGGTTCGACAGCGACGTCCCGGCTGCCTTCGCGATCTCACGCGTCGACGCCCCGTGGAATCCCTTCGCGGCGAGCACTTCGAGCGCTGCATCGACGACCGTTTCGCGGTCGATGAATCGTGGCGCAGCTCGCCGCCTGCCTGACTTGTCCACATTCTCGTCCATTGACACCAATCATCTCATAAGCCCCTTCGGAAGGAATCGACATGACACCGCTCCTCGCCCCAGGACAGCGACTGCTCGCTGCTGCCCCCACACTCGCACCGGGCTCCGCATTGACTCTGGCCGACTGCGTAGCCACTGCGCTCGGCAATGAGATCGTCGACTTCTCCGACCTGGCCACCGCGAACTTGGCGTCCGTGGATCTCGAGCTGAAAGGGCAGCACAGTTCCTCGATCACAGACCCCTCAGCACCGACTGCGGTCGTCACAGCCGTCCTGTCCGAGCGCGACGCTCACGTACGCACCGAGGTGACAGCCTTCCTCAACGACGACACCGGAGTCGCCGCCGTGCTGCGGTTCGCGTTCACCAGTACGACGGCAGGCGCCGAGGCTGTCGACCGTTCCGAGGCCGTGTCCGGCCTGCTGTGCCCCGGCAGCAGAGAATGGAACGCCGACCTCCACCACCGATTGAACGACGACGAGTCGTTCGCCCGCCTCATCGAGACCTACGACGGAACGATCGGCCTGTCGATCGGCGGCCGCCCCGTGCACATCCGCTGCTACCGCGGCCAGGTCCTCGAGGTCGTGGCCCGTGCGATCAAGGGCGCCGATTTCGTCCTCGACATCCCCGGCGAGGTCTTCGTCGACCTCATGTCCTCGAGCGACAACAGCTTTATGGAGACAGCCATGCTGGGAAAGATGCGCTCCTCGGGATCCGGCTACGAATATCTGCGCATGACCAGCGCCCTCATCCGCATCATCGACAACGCCCGCGCCCTCGCGGGAACCGCCGGCTACGGCGGCGCACAGACGACTTCCATCGAGACCCTGCAGGTGGCCTGGCATGACGACACTGACCGAAACCACTGAGACGACCGACACGAGCGCTGCGTCGAACACCTCCACCGCGGCCGTGACCACACTGCGCGCACACCAGCTCGTCATCGACGACCGCCTCGCCTTCGTCGAGGACTGGGGCGACATCGATGCGATCCCGCTGCTGGCTCTGCACACCGCCGGGCAGAGCGGCGTCCAGTACGCCCACGTCGCCGCCGACCTTGCGGCTCTCGGCTACCGCGTCATCGTTCCTGACTTCCCCGGCCACGGACGCAGCGAACCCTCTGCCCACGGGCCGGTGACCGACCTCGGCGAGTATGCCCAGTTCGCGCTCACCGTCCTCGATCAGCTGAGCATCGACCGATTCGTCGTCGTCGGCTGTTCGATCGGTGGGAAGATCACGATCGACCTCGCGGTGCGGGCCGGATCCCGTATCCGGGCCGCGATCGCGATGGCCGCCGGAGCCAGCAGCGGTCACGTCTCGATCCGGGGGCTGACCCGCGAACTCAACGACATCTCGACACCTTCACGCAGCGACCGCACCTACTGGGGCACACGCGCCGTCGTCGGCTCCGCCGTCAGCGAGGAACGCCGCTCGCTCATCGCCCGCATGCACTGCCGCGAGGACCCGATCATCTCGAACTCCGACCTCATCGGCTGGGGTCGACACGATGTCAGCGCAAGCCTGCCCGAGGTCGTGTGCCCGACGATCCTCGTCGCCGGTGAGGATGACCTCTGGATCGACGCCGAGGCAATCCGTCGTGACGCTGCGTCCATCCCTCGAGGATCGTTCACGTTCCTCCCCGGGATCGGGCATTATCCGATGGAGGAGATGAGCGATTTCGCCAGCCAGGTCGACGCTTGGGTGCGCACCCTGGAATCCAGCGACGAAGATACGGAGACCACGCGATCATGACTGCACAGCCCAGCACTCTCTACGGCCATCTGACGTCGTGGGTCGATTCCGACCCGCAGCGACTGGCGCTCATCGACCCGGTGCCTGCCGCCGCCCAGACTGACGACCTCGACCACGGGCATATCCGTGTCAGCGTCACTGATCTCCTGACCCGGACGAACCAGTTCGCTGCACTCCTCGCCGAGCACGAAGTCGGCGAAGGTGACTGCGTGGCCGTCTGGCTGCCCAGTTGGGCGGACACCTACGCCTGGCAGTTCGCCGCTTCGGCACGCGGTGCCCATGTCATCGGCGTCAACACGCGCTACAACGTCGCCGAGGTCAGCCACGTCTTCACGAAAGCGCGACCCACACTCCTCGTGATGGCCCACGGATTCCGTGGCATCGACTTCCTCACCACAGCCACGAAGGCCGTCGCCGAGTCGCAGGAAGACGCTCCGGCCGATTCCCCGCAGCCGTTCCACGCACCCACGGTCGCCGTCTGGGCTGTGCCGGGAGCATCCGATGAACCGGTCGCCGCCGATTACGACCTCGGTTCAGGGGCAGTGGTCATACCCCCTGTCGGTGCCGCCACCTCGGCGTCGGGAGCATCTGCGGCAAGAACGTCAGCAGTCGAACCCAGCGCGGACCAACTGTCGGTCGCGTTCACAACCTCGGGATCCACAGGCATGCCGAAACTGGCAGCCCACAAGGAAGCCGCCGTCGTCTCCCACTCGCAGCATGTCGCCTCCCGCGCCGGGTTCGCCCCCGGCGACGTCCTCGTCGAGCCGCTTCCCTACTCCGGTGTCTTCGGATTCTCCGCAGGTATGGGCGCGCTCTTCGGCGGGGCTGCCGTCCTTCTCCACCCGGTCTTCGACGAGCGCGTACTCGTCTCAGCCTGGGATCATTTCAACGGCTCGCATTTCGTCGGCGCCGACGACATGCTCTCTCGGGTTCGCCGCGTGTGCGAAGAGACCGGCACAACGATCAGCTCCTGGAAGTGGGCAGGCGTGGCCGATTTCCAGGGCATGTCCGCAGACATCGCGAAATGGGCCGCCGAGGATTTCGGAACACAGACTGTCGGCGTCTACGGCTCGTCGGAAGTCTTCGCCCTCACCTCGTTCTGGCCCGTCGACACGGCGGAGGAGCTTCGCTACTCGGGCGGTGGCCGTCTCATCGATCCCGCGTACGAGTACCGCATCGTGGACCCGCTCTCGAACCTCGACGTCCCAGAAGGGTCCGAAGGCGAAGTGCAGCTGCGCGGCGCGAACATCGTCGACAAATACCTCGGCGATAAAGGAGAGGGCGCGAAGAACTTCACGACCGGAGGCTGGTTCTGCACCGGTGACCTCGGCCGTGCGCAGGGACGTGACTCCTTCGAATACGTGTGCCGCATGGGCGACGTCATTCGTCTGCGCGGGTTCCTCGTCGATCCCGCAGAGATCGAACTTCACCTCATCACCCATTCCGAGGTCGAGATCGTCAAGGTCGTCGGACGCAACAACGAGGCGGGTGCACCCGAAGTCGTCGCCTTCGTCCAGCCGGTGCCGGGCACAAATCCGGACCCGGCGGAGATCAAGGCGTACTGCAAGGA
The DNA here is from genome assembly GCF_022748595.1 of Brevibacterium sp. ZH18. Classification (GTDB taxonomy): domain Bacteria; phylum Actinomycetota; class Actinomycetes; order Actinomycetales; family Brevibacteriaceae; genus Brevibacterium. Next base: position 8,071 of record NZ_JALDSX010000076.1, read on the forward strand.
GCGCCTGGCCAGCTTCAAGGTGCCCACGGAGGTCCGCCTCGTCGAGGCCATGCCTGTGACCGCCGGAACGAACGGGTCGAAGATCAAAGCAGCCGTCCTGCGCGAATGGGCGGCCAAGCCGCTCGAGACGCAGAAGTGACTTTAGAACAAGGAGACTGACCATGACGCATCAGCCCAGGCCACGCCCGGATACCCCGCACTTCATGACCGAGGAAAGGCAGGAGATCCAAGCACTGGCACGCGAGTTCGCCCGCGATGTTGTCTTGCCGATCGCCAATGAACTCGACCCCGTTGAGGGACAGTTCCCCGACTCGATGATCAAGCAGATGGCCGATATGGGATTCTTCGG
>NZ_JALDSX010000077.1 GCF_022748595.1 Brevibacterium sp. ZH18
GAGGCGGGAGCAAGGAGCCGGGAGCCACAACGATGTCAGATGCATGCCGAAGCGATCGCCGTCCAGCAGAGCAGGCGTCAGCGGGAGCAGGCGTCAGCGGGAGCTCGCGTCAGCGGGACATCGCGTCGGCGGGAGCTTGCGTCAGCGTGAGCTCGCGTCAGCGGGACATCGCGTCGGCGGGAGCTTGCGTCAGCGTGAGCTCGCGTCAGATGACGCGGATGAGTCGTTCGACTTCCTGTGCGGACTCGGCAGCAGCCGTCGCGCCGCCGGATCCGCCGCGGCGCACGTGCGCTCCGGCCTCTTCCGCGACGAGCGCGCCGCCGGCGTAGTCGTAGATGCCGATCCCCCGCTCGGCGTAGCTGTTGACCTTACCTTCGGCGAGCATGCAGAGATCGATCGCAGCCGAGCCGCAGCGCCGGATGTCGTCGTAGCCCTCCATGAGGACGTGCAGCTTCGCCAGCTGCGGCTCTCGATTGTCACCGACATAGGCGAAGCCGGTCGCCAGGAGTCTCCCCGACAATCCAGCAGGTGTTCCGCGAAGACGTCGTCCAGGGACGTTCGCCGAAGCGACCTCAGCCGCCGGAGAGGCTTCGGCCACCGATGCGGCCTCAGCCGCAGGAACATGGTCCGAGAGTCGCCCTTCGACTCGGTAGGCCCCCTGGCCTGCGGCCGCCAACCAGGTAGCGCCGAGGCCCGGCGACGCAACGAGGCCGATGAGCCAGCGCCCTTCACCGACTCCGGGCGAGCCGTCCACCGAGGCCGCATTGCCGCCGGCAGACAAACCGTCCGCAGCAGGCGAACCGTCCGCGGCAGGAGATTCGTCCACTCCGGAAGCGGCCCCGGCGGCTTCACAGACTCCAACCGAGAACGCGTAGTGCTCGATGTTGCGGACATAGTTGACGGTCCCGTCGATGGGGTCGACATGCCACTCCAGCCGCGGACCCTCATCGCTGTCCTCGGCAAAGTCCCCAGACGACGGATCGAAGCAGTTGAGCCCCTGCAGGAACTCAGCGTCGAAGAACTGGGCCGGGTTGATCGCCGGAGCATCCTCCTCGCCGACCATCTGATCAGCGGGGCGAACCTTGGCGAGGTATCCGCGCACCAAAGACTCGATCTGTGCGTCGGCACGAGTCACGAGGTCGTTGGGCGAGGTCTTCGTGTCCACGACCGTCGCATCCAGGTGTGCACCGAGCGAACTGCGCCACTCGATCATCTGCTTCCACGCCATCGCGGAGAGGTCAGCCGCGATTCGAATCAGCGGAAGATCGACGAGGGTCTCCGGCAGGAAGTCGTGGGGCAGAAGATCGGTCTCAGAACTCATACTTCAACTCTAGACCGCCCGCCTCAACTGGACTCATGTAACAACACTGCAATACCTGGGCAGGTATGTACTTCTTGTATCAAAGGCACCCGAAGCCGGCGAATCAGACCAACCGCGTACGCAGTCGACGGCAATCACGAGCGCTCGAAACAGGGAAATTCCGAGCCTGGAGAGCAGTGACTTTAGAGAACAGAAAATGAGGAAGAATCAAGCTCGATATAAAGAGACGCCAATCTTCCCCGAATGACTTATACATGCTTCTCGCAGGATTTCAACAATAAGGAATTCTTGTTACCAAAGAGAGACCAAATGGGCCGAATCGATGGCCGGTCAGCGGCTGCTGTCACGCCGACGCAGACGGGACCGCTTCCGCTCATTGACTCGCCTTTGGGTCACTGAGCGGAAACGGTCCCGATCACACTGAAATCACACAGCAGCCGCAGCGCCCACGGTGCCATTCGCGGGCACGGACGCCGAACCGCCCTCGGGCCGCTGCACCCGTCCGTGCCTCCGGACGATCTCCTGCACGGCCTGCGATGAGGTTCCCGCCGCCTCGGCGATGGCACCGAAAGTCGCACCCTCTTCACGCGCCCGCAGAATCGCCATCACGTAATCGGTATTGATTTTGGCGCGCTGCCGGGAAACCTTGCGAACCGCACCAACTAAGGCTGTTTGATCGACTGTTAATTCACGAGCTCGACGCGACATGGTTTCTTCCCTTGCATACAGGTGTGGCTCATTGCCACAAAATGGTGTAGTCCCATTAGATACCACGAATATGACGGTATGCCAACTATTCCCGAATCATGGAACCTAAACTGCCATTCGGGTCATTCTATGTAACAGATCGATAACGGAAACGATGGTTTTCCGGACTTCAGAGGCTTCAGGTGCAGTGCGGACAAAAACCACGTTTCTCCCGACGTTCTGACTGCCGATTCCCCAAGGCCGACGACAGACTGCCTTGTTCCGTCTTGTTTTCCGCAGGATTGCCTCGCCATGTGCTCCCCGAGTGGCAGAATGCAGGCATGACGATTTCGGCTCCCAGCTCCAGCGCACCGAGACCATCAGCGAGGACAGCGACGTCCTCCTCGGCTGAGGACTCCCCCGCAGCGATGCTCACCGCCGAGTTCCGTGCCGCCGGCGTCCGCGACTTCAGCGTGGAGGACACCGACCGTGCGGCCTACTCCTCCGACGCCTCACTCTTCCGCTTGGTCCCACAGGCCATCGTCTTCCCGCACGACGAGGCCGATGTTTCGAGCACACTGTCGATCGCCCGACGTCTGTCCATCCCGATCACCAGCCGAGGTGCGGGCACCTCGATCGCCGGCAACGCGATCGGCACGGGCATCATCATCGACTTCTCCCGCCATATGAACACGGTCATCGACCTCGACCCTGAAGCGGAGACCGCCTGGGTCGAGGCCGGCTGCATCCACGCTCATCTGCAGTCCCAGGCCAAACCGCACGGGCTGCGCTTCGGCCCCGACCCCTCGACTCACACCCGCTGCACGATCGGCGGGATGATCGGCAACAACGCCTGCGGGCCACGCGCTCTGGGCTACGGGCGCACCGGCGACAACATCCTCGCTCTGGTCATCATGCTCGTCGACGGAACCATCGTCACGCTCGATGAGACCGACGCGTCCGAGCAGTTCCCGCGTCTGCATGAACTCGTCGCCGGGCAGCTGGGCACCATCCGGACGAATCTGGGGACCTTCTCACGGCAGGTCTCCGGGTATGGGCTGGAATCCCTGCTGCCGGAGAACGACTTCGACCTGCGCCGGGCCTTTGCTGGGACCGAGGGCACGTGGGGCATCGTCCTCGCCGCGAAGATGCGCCTGGTCAAGGACCCCACCCACACCTCGGCGGTGGTGCTCGGGTACGAGGACATGGTCGCCGCCGCACATGATGCGCCCCTGCTGAAGGACTTCCCGGTCGCAGCCTGTGAGGGCCTCGACTCGCGCATGCTCGACCGAGTCATCGACACCAAGGGCGCCGATGCTGTCCCCCACCTACCCAAGGGCGGCGGCTGGCTCGTCGTCGAGCTCACCGGCGAGGATGAAGCCGAACTGGTCGACGAGACGAAGCGCCTGATCAGGGAGTCCAATGCCCTGGATTCGGCGGTGCTCGGCCCCCAGGCTGCCGCCGAGGTGTGGGCGATCCGCGCCGACGGCGCGGGGCTGGTCTCGCGCACACCCGATGGTCGTGACGCCCACGCCGGGTGGGAGGATTCCGCGGTTCCGGTGGAGCACCTCGGCGACTATCTGCACGATCTCATGGAACTGCTCACCGAGCACGGGCTGTGGGGCATTCCCTACGGACACTTCGGGGACGGCTGCCTGCACATGCGCGTGGACTTCCCCCTCGAAGACCCCGAGGGTCCGCGGATCATGCGGGAGTTCATGGTCGCAGCGACGAAGCTCGTAGCTCGCTACGGCGGTTCGGTCTCCGGCGAGCACGGCGACGGTCGAGCCCGATCCGAGCTGCTGCGCCTCGTCTATCCTCCCGACGTCATCGACCTGTTCAAGGCGGTCAAGGAGCTCTTCGACCCGCAGCACCTGCTCAATCCCGGAGTCATCGTCGACCCGGATTCACTGACCGAATCGCTGCGCCTGACCCAGCTGCCGCTGCGTCAGATCCTGCCCGGAACCCTGGCGATGGCCTATGAGGACGAGTCCGACGGCTTCGCCTCGGCGGTCCATCGGTGCACGGGTGTCGGCAAGTGTCGCGCGGACTCTGCGGCTGGGGGCGGGACCATGTGCCCCTCTTACCAGGCCACACGCGATGAGAGGCATTCGACCCGGGGCCGAGCCCGAGTGCTCCAGGAGATGGTGTCCGGGGATCTGCTCGAGCCGAAGTGGGATTCCCCCGAGGTCGCCGAAGCCCTCGATCTCTGCCTGTCCTGCAAGGCCTGCGCCACCGAGTGCCCGACCGGCACGGACATGGCCACGTACAAGGCTGAGGTCCTCTACCAGTCGTACAAGGGCAAGCTGCGCCCGATGAAGCACTACTCGCTCGGGTTCCTGCCGCAGCTCGCACGACTGATCACCCCGCTGGCACCCGTGGTCAACCGGGTCTCGGGGCTGCCCGGACTGACGACCGTGGCCAAGAAGATGTCCGGAATCGACGTCCGCCGGTCCATCCCGCAGTTCGCGGCGACGACGTTCCGGAAATGGTGGAACACCACCGCCGAGGCGGGGGCCGGGGACCGCGTCAACGATGGGTCCGGTGCCGCGGGGTCCGGCACTGGTGCTGGGACGGCGGACCGCCTCGGCGAGCGGACAGGTTCAGGGGTTCGCACGGGTTCAGGCGAGCGGACGGGTTCAGGGGTGCGCGCAGGTTCAGGGGTGCGCACGCGCGAGGTCGTCCTCTTCGCTGATACGTGGTCAAATCATTTCGCGCCGCGCATCCTCTCAGCGGCAGTCGCCGTTCTCGAGCGTGCGGAGGTCACGGTCCGCGTGGTCGATCAGACGGTGTGCTGCGGTCTGCCGCTGATCTCCACCGGTCAGCTGGATGCGGCACGGGCGAACCTGGGAGCGACGATCTCCGCGCTCGACGAGACCGGCGATGCGCCGATCATCGGAGTCGAGCCCTCCTGCCTGGCCACGCTCAAGGACGATTCGCAGAAACTGCTCGCCGATGAGGCGTCGGCCAGGGTGGCCACTCGAGTGCAGACCTTGGCGCAGTATCTGCTGAGCATCGGCGCCGAGCTGCCGTCTCTCGACGGGGTTGAGGCGCTCGTCCAGCCGCACTGCCATCAGTCGGCAATCTTCGGAGTGGCAGCCGATAAGGAACTGCTGGCCAGAACCGGTGCGGCGACGACGTTCTTGGGCGGGTGCTGCGGTCTGGCGGGAAACTTCGGCGTCGAAGAAGGACACTACGAGACTTCGGTCGCGGTCGCCGAGGTTGCTCTGCTGCCCGCACTGCGGAAGCAGGCATCGAGTTCGACGAATACCGGCCGGGCGGCTGTCGGTGCTGATCCCGCCCCCACGACGAAGATCGTTCTGGCCGACGGCTATTCGTGCCGGACTCAGATCGCCGATCTCAGCGATGCGCAGGGTGTGTCTCTGGCTGAGCTGCTCGCCTGGGGTTGGGGACTCAATCCCGGCAGGTAGACCGTGGAGGCTCAGCCCCGTCTGGTAGACCGAGCGCCTTAGGCCTTCGCGGTGAGGACTGGGACTTCGGCTTCGAGCAGGATCCGCTGGGCTTGAGAGCCGAGGATGAACTTGCCGATCGCCGAGCGTTTGCGCAGACCGATGACGATGAGCTGGGCATCGTGTTCGGCCACAAGCTCGTTGAGGGTTCCGGGCAGGTCGTCCTCGTGATCGGGCTGGAGAACCTCGACCTCGACCTCTGACTCCTTACCGAGGTCGATGATGCGATCGATCTCATCCTGGTCGATTTCGGTCGGCGTCCCACTGGCACCGCGTCGCTGGGAATTGATCACGACAGCGTTGCTCGACCGAAGTCTGGCTTCTGCGAAACCCGCACGCAGAGCCGCCTCACCCTCAGGAGCAGGAAGGTAGCCAATGAGAATCGTCATGCCTCCCAGTATATTGTCAGTCACCGGATTCGTTCATTCGGGTATCATCTGAGCGCCATCTCCCATCCTCGTCACTCACTTCATGCGGGCGCAGAGTCGCCCAGCGTGGGCGCAGAATCGGCCGTCACCCCGGTAGTGCCCGTGGTGTCCGTGGAAATCGCGGTCACCTCACTCGCACCAGCAGAGCTCCTCATCACCCCGGTCTCACCCACTCGGCTGGCACGCTTTCCCAGCTCCCGTAGTTCGACCAGGAGTTCCGGCGGTTCGACGACGCGAACGTCAACAGGAGTGCTGGCCGTGATGACCGCCGCCCAGCGCAGGTCGTCGGCGCCGAATTCGACTCTGGCAGCCTCTCCCATCTCAACGATCGTCGCGGACCTCGTCGGGAACCAGGCTTCGACCTCGGCCACCGAGGCGGCCACGTGCAGCACCACCCGGTGCCGGTACGCAGCGGTGGTGACGGCGGAACTCACGGCCGCCTCGGCGTCGGGATGCTCTCTGAATGAGAACCCGAACGTCGTCGCATGGACCGAACACATCCGGTCGAGGCGGAAGACGCGCCAATCGGCGCGATCGAGATCCCACGCATAGAGGTACCAATGAGCACCGAAGACGACGAGTCGCACGGGCTCGACCCTGCGTCTCGATGTCGAGGCACGCACGCTGGGCGCCGAGGACCGACGATCGGCCGTGGCACGACCGGCCAGATCCTGTCGTCTCCTCTTTGTGTAGTCGAAGGTGAGCACAACCGACGAAGCGATCGCCGAGGCCGTGGTGATGACCACGGAGATGTCGACCCCGGGTTCGTGACCGGCAAGCACGGTCACCGCCGTGCTGATCTCGCCGACGGATTCGCGGACAGTCGGCGGAAGCATCCCCCGGAGCTTCGCCGTGGCCGATTCCGCATCCGACGTGCTCAGCCCGGCACCGTTGAGGAGCGCCAGTCCGACCGCTGTGGCGATGGCCTCCCCCGTCTGCAGCTGCAGCGGCGGCAGCACCGTCCGCGACTCCGCGCGGTAGCCGCCGGCAACGCCCGGAAGCGATTCGATGAAGTAGCCCAGCCCGCGAAGGCTCGCCATGTCTCGGCGAATCGACCGCGGCGTGACGCCGAAATGCGCAGCCAGCTCAGAGGCCGTGTACGTCCGTCCCGCGGCAAGCATGCCCAGCAGGGACAGCAGTCGGGAATCAGCAGTCATCGTCCAACAGTTCTCATCGCGGCCGGCCTTCTCTGCAGTCAATGCTCATTGCGGACAGTATATGACCGCATTTAAGTGGATGCTCGGTACATCCAATCGATCACATTCAGGAGAGACCATGCCCTTCTTCGCCCCATCCGTCACAACAGAGGCCGATGCCGCCTTCAGCTTCCTCGAACAGCAGTGCACCCAGCTGAAGGTCACTGCGCTCGGACTCACCGACGAGCAGGCTCGGAGCACTCCGACCGCGAGCGCAATGAGCATCTCGGGGCTTCTGGCACATGCGGCGTAGGTCATCAACGGCTGGCTGCAGCAGGTGAAGGAACCGACTCGGCGCATCGCTGAAGCGGAATATCCGCAGTTCAACGATGACATCGGTCTCGACGGGATGTTCGACGGCTCGGCGCTTCCGAACCTCGACATCGCCGAGGTGGTCGTGATCTTCGAGACGGCCACCGCCCAAATCGCGGCCGCCCGCAAGTCAGTCGAGGACAACGGAACCGACCTGGGCGCCATTGTGCCGATGCCTTCCAATCCGTGGATGCCCAAGGACTTCGTGATGAATGTCCGCTGGATCCTGGCTAACCTCAGCACCGAGATTGCTCGCCATGCGGGTCATGCGGACATCATCCGTGAGTCCATCGACGGGGCGATCGCCTATCAGCTCAACGCCCAGGCCGACGGACAGCCCTGGCCACCCGAGGGCTGGAGCTGACGCGCCGCGGAGCATAAAGATACCCGAATGTCGGGCAGCAACC
>NZ_JALDSX010000078.1 GCF_022748595.1 Brevibacterium sp. ZH18
AGGGGACACTGGAAACAGTGTCCCCTCGACGTTTTTGTGCGCTGTGGGGGTACTGGGGCAGAGCCGTGTGAAACCGGGCTTCGCCCGCTGTGCGCCGTGACCTCAGAAACGAATTCGTTCGGGTGGCGGGAACTCGCTGAACACTTTGTGTTCGTCGCTCGGGGCCAGCTCGAGATAGCTGGGGCTGTCGTCGCCGATGAACAGCAGCAGCATGCACCCGTCGACTCCGGCATCGAGAATGAATCGGCTCTCGAAGTCCCCCAGCCCACCTGCATCGTCACTGGACTCGTCATCGACACGAGCCAACGGCCGCATACCGATCGACGGACAGGACCCGCAGTCACACGGATTGGTCACGACCACCTCGTCGAGGTTGGCCTCCCACGCTATGCGCTGCTGAGGTGAGATAGGGAATGGAGGATCCCAGCTATCTCTCTGTTCCTCAGTGAACGTGGCCCGCTCCTGCTCGTCAGGCGAAGTGTGGGCGTGGCGGATCATTGCCAGTGCAACTTCGTGTTCCCGCGGCGTCAGGGGTCTGTGCATGGCGTCAGGATATCAACGCCGGCAAGGATGAGCTGTGCTCAGTTGCGAGCTGCGAGGCCCTCGTCCGGAATGACCGCGGACATCTCGGAGAACATCGCCTCACGCTGTTGCGGCGGCATCGTCAGCTGTGCTGAGTGCGTGAAGACCATTGCTAGCCAATCTTCCCTCGAATAGTGAAGGGTCTCCATGAATGACAGTTCTTCGGCAGTGAAGCCGTTGGCCCGAAGGTCGGCTATGACGGGATGCTCGTGCATGCTGTCGTCCTGGCCAGCGTCTGGTGAGTGGAGGCGAGGGTGGAATGATTCGAGGATCGATGCCAGAGCGTCGCCCACGTCGCCGTCCGCTGAGATGTCGTTCCAGGCCAACGCCAACGTTCCACCTGGTGTGAGGATCGTGCGGATCAGCGGAAGGGCGAGACTAGGATCCACCCAGTGGAAGGACTGCCCGAAGGTGACGACGTCGAAAATGTGGTCGCCCGGGTTCCAATCCTCGAAGTTGGTGACCTCCACGGAGAGTCCCTTCGACCGTGCAATGCCGGCCATCTCGGTGTCTGGTTCAACGGAGAGGATCTGGCATCCCGTCGAGAAGATGTGTTCGCCTGCCGCGAGCAGCTGGGTTGCGAGGATGCCGGTACCGGATCCGACATCGAGGATTCGGGGAGACTGAGATGCTGGAGTCTTGGGATGGCTGAGGATCTCCGCGATGAGAGGTTCTGGATATCTCGGCCGATACCTGTCGTAGTCGTGCGCGATCTGTCCGAAGGATTCAGCTCGGTGACGCTCCTCGAAGAATGCCATGGGCCGAGCTTACTCAGGTGATCCGGGTTCGGAGGTGGATCACCGTTGAATCCGGGGACTGATTTCGACATTCACTTACCCGGGAGTCTGCGAGTCAGGGTGGAGGGTCACTCAGCCACCTCCGCAGGATAGGTGACGGTCGTGTCCGAACCGACTACGGCTCCGGCGCTGAGTTCGGCGGCAGCGGTCTGATTCTTGCCCATCACATGCGTGACGACGAAGTCGTGGGCGAGCAGGTTGTCCGCGATGATGCGCCGGTGACAACGCCACCACACGGCCTCCGAACACATGAGCACGCAGCGCTTCTTCCCACCCCATTCGACGAGTTGGTCGAAGTCGTGGCGAAACTCCTCGGAAAGAGCATGGTCGGCATAGTTGTGGAAGCTGCGGTTCTTCCACCACCCGTTGACCTCGAATGGAACCTCCTTGCTCACCGGTCTCCTGCCCGTCAGCCCTTCGAGCCGCCGCAGCTCCACGCCCACCTCGGCGAGGGAACCGGCGAGGGTATCGGCGTTGAACTGGGGATTCTTGTTCGACCCGGGGAGCTTGCGGACGTCGACGACCACCTCGGCGGCGTTGTCGGCGAGCAGGTCAGTGAACTCCACGAGGGAATGATTCGAATGACCGATGGTGAGGAACTTGCGATCAGTCACTTCTTGTCGACCCGGTGGAGCGCATCGCCCTTATGCGCGGCGATGTGATCGGTCGTGTCGCTCTTGATCTCGTACTGCGGCTCATCCTTCGACGCTCGGCGATTGTGACCCTTGTACTCGAAGTCCGCGGTATGGACCTTCGTGATCGTGCCCGAGACCTCGCCGGCCTCAGAGTTCCAGCCCACGTGGTCGCCGACGGAAAACTGCTGCGCCATGACATCCTCCTCGAATCGTCGAACGGTTCTCCCTCCATACAAACATGTTCGCGCCGTGGATGTCAGGGTCTGGCCGTGGCCTCAGGCTCGCCACAATCGCCGATTGCTGGTGCAGTCACCGGATCCGTGTGCGATGCCGAGTGCGGGCACCACCGGAGGTTCCCAGGCACGGCACAGCCTGCCGATGTCCGCCTCGGCGCGGGACTTCGCTAAAGTCGGTGACAGGTGACAAGGGGGAAACGATGTCGATCGAAAACGCACCATCCGTGCCGCGCTTCGGCGGACCGAGCGAACTGACGGCGGAGGATCAGGAGCGCGCGCGAGGTCTGCGCAAGATGCGCACGCTCGCACTCTCCCTGCTCATCCTCGCCACGCTCATCTTCCTCTCCACCCACATCTTCACCGACAACACCGGTGTGTGGGGCTTCGTCTCCCGTGCCTCCGAGGCCGCGATGATCGGTGCGATCGCCGACTGGTTCGCGGTCACTGCGCTCTTCCGCCGCCCCCTCGGCCTGCCGATCCCGCACACGGCGATCATCCCTCGGAAGAAGGACACCCTGGGCGCGAGCCTGTCCGCATTCGTCGCCACGAACTTCCTCCACGCCGAGGCGGTGTCCACGAAGATCCGCTCCGCCGAGGTATCCCGTCGTGGCGGTGAATGGCTGAGCAAGTCCGCCAACCGGGACTTCGTCGTCGACCGCGCCGCCGGTGGGCTCGAATACGTCCTCGCCCGCATCAACGACGATTCGGTCGAAGCTCTGACCAGAAACGTGATCATTCCGCGCCTTGTGGCCACCCGCAAGACACCCGTGCTTGCGCAGCTGCTGCGACAGATCGTCCTTGACGGCGCTCACCACAGACTTGTCGACCTCATCGTCGCCGAGGCGTACACCTGGTTGGGCGACAACCCCCAGGTCATCGACGAGATCGTCCACAACCGTGCCCCGTCGTGGGTTCCCGACTTCGTCAACGAGCAGCTGTCGAATCGGCTGCAGCGCGAAGTCCTCGGCTGGGTCGCAGACGTCCGGGACAACGAATACCACAAGGCACGCCAAGCTCTCGATGCCTGGCTCGTCGACCTCTCCGACGACCTCAACTCCGATACTCCGCTGTCGGACAAGGCCGAAGTCATCATCAACGATCTCCTCAGCCAGTCCGGAGTCGTCGATTCAGTGCTTGAGATCTGGGGTTCGCTCAAGCAGCTTCTGCGCCAGGCCATCGTCGACCCGAACGGCGAGGTCCGCGGCCGCATCTCCGAACTCATCGGAGAATTCGCCCAGCGTCTGCAGACCGACAGTGAGCTCGCAAGGAAGATCGACAACCAGATCGCGACGACGGCCGGCGATCTGGCAGAGAGCTTCGGCCCTGAGATCGCCAGTGTCATCTCGGATACGATCGAGCGGTGGGATGCGAAGGAAGCGTCCGAGCGGATCGAACTCTACGTCGGCAAGGACCTGCAGTACATCCGCATCAACGGCACCGTGATCGGTGCGCTGGCAGGACTCGCGATCCACACCGTGATCGTCCTGCTGCCAGGGTGAGAGCTGTCGCCGGTCCGCGAGGCAGGCGGGTCAGTCTGTGGGCCGGAGGGTCAGGTCGGGGGCAGATGGTCAGTTCGGGAACCAGAGGTTCAGCCTGTGAATGACTCCACGGGAGCGCACAGTGCCGGCAGCAGACTTGTCACCTGGGATCTGATCCAGTCGACTGCGCCTGGTCGATCGGCGAGGAAATCGCGCAGAGCGGTTTCGAAGATGCCGTCGAACATCGAGTAGGCGGCACGCGACTCGACCATCGGGCGGGCGCTGCTCAACTCCGCATAGCGGGAGACGATGTGCCAGATCATGTCCTCGAGGCCTCGGTCGATGTCATGCACATCGTCGCGCAGCACCTCCTGGAACATGCTCTGGGAGCGGAGGTCGTACCAGAGGCGATGCATTGACGGCTCCGCCGTCAGCGTCTGCACCAGCTTGTCCGCAAATCCGATGAGGAGCTCGGCTGCCGTCGTGGATTCCCCCACGACCGAGTCGTAACGGTGCATGCACTGCGTCTTGTAGTGACGGACGCAGAAGACGATGAGTTCGGTCTTGTCGCGGAAGTAGTAGTGGACAACCCCGTGGCTGAACTCGGAGTTCGCGGCGATATTGCGCAGGCTCGTTCGGGCGTAGCCGAGCTCGCCGAGCGTCCGCAGCGCGGACTCGGCGAGCTTGATCCGGCGCTCGTCATAGCTGCCCGTGCCCCGTCTGCTACGGGCAGGCTTCTGCTGTGTCTGAGTGGTGACCACTCTGCAACGGTCATCAATCCCGGTGTCCTGTCGAGACAGCTCGATTCCGTTGCCGAAGAAGGCTATGCCATCACCGTGGAAGAGCAGCGTCGTGGAACGTGTTCGATCGCGGTGCCGGTCTTCCACACCGGTCGCATCGGTGCTGCACTCGGACTCGTCGTCGCCTCTGATCAGGCCTCGACGCTGACCCGGCACCTCCCTGCGCTGCAGGGTATCAGCAGCCGTCTCGAGCAGGCTACTGTGCACATTCCACTCGAAACACTCCTCGAGTCACAGTTCGAAGTCCACGCTCGCAGCTGACAAGGACCTGCTCAGAGCAGGTCCGGCTCGGTGTCCTCGTCCTGATGAACGAGCTGGATCAGGTTGCCCACCGTGTCGTCGAGGACCGCGGTGGTGACTGGACCCATCGAGGTCGGTTCCTGGGTGAAGGTCACGCCGAGTTTGGTCAGGCGCTCGTATTCGGCCTGGACATCAGCCACGGCGAACTGGTTGATGGGGATGCCGTCTGCGGCCAGAGCCTTGGTGTAGGCGTCTGCCGCTGGGTGGCCCTTCGGCTCGAGGACGACCTCGACGCCGTCGGGATCCTCGGGTGAGACGACTGTCAGCCAGCGGAAGTCCTCGCCTACAGGAACGTCGACCTTGGGAATGAAGCCGAGCCGGTCTGTATAGAACTTCAGCGCGCGAGCCTGGTCGTCGACCGGAATGCTGATCCACTGTGCCTTCATGATGACTCCTCAGTCGTACACGTCTGTTCTTTGGTCTTCGTCGTGAGTGCACCCGGAGCGGCACACGCAGAGCGATTCATCAGAAGCGGAGCCCTCGGGGAAACCGCTGCTCATTCACAATAGGCGCGTGAGCGCCCGCGGGTCCATTGCGTAGTCGCGTGCTGAGCTCTTAACCCCCATTCCACCTGTCGGGTTTTCCCTGCCCAGCAGGCGGGAGGACTTCATAGTCGAACAGGGCAGGTTGCGAAAACATGGACTCATGACACATTCTCAGCTTCCCGCGATCATCACCGCCTCGACCGTGACCAAGCACTACAACCAGACCTATGCGCTCGCCGGAGTCGATCTCACCATCGGCCTCGGCGAATCCCTTGCCATCATGGGGCCCTCCGGCTCCGGCAAGACGACGCTGCTGCACTGCCTGGCCGGCATCATCCGACCCGATGACGGAGATATCCGCCTTCTGCCCACCGACCGCAGCGCCGCCGCACAGATCACCTCACTGAAAGAAGCAGGTCGCACGGCCCTGCGCCGCGAGGTCTTCGGCTTCGTCTTCCAACAGGGACTGCTTCTGCCCGAACTGTCCGCCGAGGACAATGTTGCGCTCGCCGCGATGCTCTCGGGCATGACTCGCCCCGCGGCCACCGACCATGCCCGGGCATGGCTGACGCGACTGGGCCTGGCAGATCATCTGCGCAAACGCATCGGCCAGCTCTCCGGCGGGCAGGCGCAGCGTGTGGCCATCGCCCGTGCCCAGGTCACCCAGCCTGTGGTCACCTTCGCCGACGAACCGACCGGCGCCCTGGATTCGGCCACGTCCGCCGAGGTGCTCTCCGAACTCCTCGCGTCCACGACGGGACGGGGGTCCACCCTGGTCGTGGTCACCCACGATGAGACGGTGGCCGCGCGCTGCTCTCGCGTCGTTCGCCTCGCCGATGGTCGGATCGTCTCAGACTCGGCACACCAGCAGGCCACCCAGTACGTGCAGAACGGCCGGTGAGGCGAACCATGAATATCCTTCCCATCGTCCTGACCAAACAGTCCTTCACCTCGACGACTGCGAAACTCGTCGCCATCGCCTTCTTCGCCTGTTCGACCCTGTTCCTCACCGTCACCGGAGGAGCCTGGGCGTTCATGGACCGTCCAGATGTCTCCGGATATTCCGAGGTGGCAGGCCTCTACCGGATGCTCGCCATCATGGCCACCGTCTTCCTCGTCGTTCCCGCGATCAGCTTGGGGGTCGCCTCGGCGAAATTGAGTGCCCGACGTCAGGACGAACGCCTGTCCACGCTGTCCCTGCTGGGAGCCGAGCGCGGCACGATCCGCGCGATCGCGGTCGCCGAGCCCTTCGTCCCCGCCGCCGCAGGAATCCTCGCCGGGATCGCCGGCTACTTTCTCCTCGCCTACCCGCTGAGCTTCCTCGTCTTCGTCGGAGAGCCACTCGGATATTCGGCACTGATGATGCCGGTCTGGCTGCTCGCGCTCGTCGTCATCGGGCTGCTCGCCATCTGCCTGCTCTCGGCGCTGATCGGGCTGCGGAAGATCACGATCTCGCCCCTGGGAGTGCGCACCAGATCCTTGGCCCGCCGATTCCCTGTGGCCAGGGTCATCGCCGTCCTCGTTCTCATCATGGCAATGATCTCGGCCCTCGTCTTCTCCCTCAACCGGAGCCAGCCGACGATGGTCTTCGCCACAGCGAGCATCATCACGATCGGAATCGCCCTCCTGCTCATCAACGTCATCGGGGTGCTCGTAATGCGGCTCTTCATAAATAGGGCGGTGCGATAGCCACCCTCAAGCAGCGCAAGAAACGGGACCCTGGGTGCAATGATGTAGGTGTTCAAGACTCCATC
>NZ_JALDSX010000079.1 GCF_022748595.1 Brevibacterium sp. ZH18
AACCGCCTGCGGTTCTGCCCCGTCCATCGGCTAAGGAGAAGCGTGTGTTCCTCGTTTAGTTGTTGATTTTCTCCCAGTCCGCCGGATCATCGACGACTGGGAAGTTGCCATCCAGTCGAATGTCACCGACGGTAACGACCTGAATATGGCCAATCGCAAGCATTTTGCGGGCGTTAGCCTGTTGATAGATCACGGACTCGATAGCTGCATCAGTCAACAGGTCGAGGACTTCTCCCTCTGGGGACTCTCTGATCGTCGACATGTAAAAGTAGCCATACACGGTGTCGCCAGGCTCAACCCAATGCCCCTCCGAATCATTGATGAACCGTTCTTCCCAGCTGACTTCGTACTCTGAGTGTTCGGCCTCGAACCGCTCACAATCTCGCTCGTCAGTCACAATCCCTATGAACGGATCGATCATCTCTTCCGAGTCAAACGGGGAAGACTGTTTAGCGAAGAGCAAAAATACCTTCTGGTTACCCATAATCACCTCATCTACATGTCAGCGGGCTCTAGTGCGGACCGCATTGCACTGAGAGTATCGGCGAAGTCACCCGCGCCCAAAGCGTCCGGCCCTGATACCGCAGTCGGCCGATCGAGCTGGCCGACCAGTTGTGCTTCTTCGTTCCCTTGCATTTATACTTCATGTTCGTCTGCGTGAATTTCACCGCATAGTACTTCTTCTTGTATTTGCCGCCGGTACGCAGGTCCTTGTCGTTAGCGGTTTGTGGGATTTCGATCCCAGCCTTGACCCACATGAGACCGTTCTTCACTCTCAGTTGGGAGGCCATCTTGATTCCGGTCACCTTCTTCGTGCACACCGTGACCGGTTTCACTCCACCGTATTTGTATCCGGCTGATTTTCGGGTGTGGAATCCGGCAGGGTGCAAGGTGCAGGGTCCGTACCGCTTGTACGCAGCCTGGGCCGAGATGCCCTGCGGGTGTTCTTTCTCGATCGCGTCGAGTTTCCGCATCGCTTCTTCTTCGGTGTCGGCCTGAACATAGGGAGATGGTCCCTGCGAAGATGTGATTTCTTCTTCGCTGACTTCGTCTGGTTCGGAAGCCGTGGCTGGGGTGGCTACGAAGCTGAGAAGGAGGAATGTCAGGGTCGTACAAGCCAATGCTGGTTTGAATCTCCTCATAGTGGTGCCTTTCGCTGTGGGTAGAGTCCGTTCACTGTTAGCAGCGAACGGACTGACACTATGTCGGCTGTGGCCTTGAGCGCATCCCCCGTAAATATGAAATTTGGGCAGTTTCAGTCAGACCGGCTGGAGGGAGTGGGGGCACAGGGTGGGGCCAGTTCAGGCCGTCAGGGTGGGGCCAGTTCTAGTTGACATAGCCAGGAGGAAGCAGCTCAACCTTAAGCACCAGTGCAACCCTAAGTGAAGCTGGTAAAATCAGTCACTCTGTGAACGAAAGAAGGTGTTGTGATGAAACGCCGTGATGTCCTTATCGCATTCGCGCCCCTAGCGATCGCCGGCCTTGCCGCCGCGGTGTTCTTGGCCGTGTACGCATACCTGTACGTATTTGGCACCATTTTCGGGTTCAACGTATCAACGCTAGACGGGTCCGGTCCTCGATGGCCGTTCCCAACCATGTACCTCTCGGGTCTGACGTTCGCCATAGCGGCACCTGCCGGGATTGCATGGGCACTGATTTACACTCTCGGCATCAAGAAGATCGGTAAATCACGGAAGTCGGCGTCTCCCTCCGCGCTTCACACTGCATAGAACGGCTCTAGAGCCCAATTATTGGGTGGCAGTGGCCACGCGCCTGAAGAGCGTGGTCGCTGCCACTTTATTATGTCCACTTACTACCGCGGTCGGAGGGGGAGTAGGCCCCTGCTCCTTTGAGTGCGTTGTAGAGAGTCTGCCGAGAGACCCCATAGCGGCGGGCGACTTCCGCCACGGAGATCCCCATGTCGACCATCGCTTTGCAGGCTTGCACATCCTCGTCCGTGAGTTTGCGCTGATAGACGCCTTGAGCTTTCGCCAGCTCGATCCCTTCCCGCTGGCGTTCAAGGATCCGCGCGCGCTCGAACTGGGCCATCCCCGACAGAAACGTGAGAAAGAGTTCCTGCATCGGGGAGCTGCCATCTTTGGAGACGGTGATGTTCTCCGAGACGAACGTGACCGTGCAGCCCTTCCCGGTCAGTGTGTCGACGAGCGAGTAGAGATCTCGGGCGTCTCGGCCCAGGCGATCCAACGAGGCCACCCGGATATGATCGCCCTCGCGCGCATAGTCGATGAGCTTGTTCAGGCCCGCGCGGTTAGCGCGTGATTTCCCGCTGACCTTGTCCTCGAACGTCTTATCGCACCAACCGATGATCTCGTACTGCCGGCCAGGGTTCTGATCGGCGCTGCTGACTCGCACATAGCCGAGTGTCTGTCCGAACAGGGCATCTGAGGGGTTCTCGGAGTCGGTAGGCATATGTGTCCAATCACTGGAATCGCAACCCGTTTGACAGCATTCTTCAGGGCAAGATCGCGGTTGTCAAAGGGGTATACTCCTTTGACAGAAATCTTTAGATACTGTGCTCGCGATCGTAAGCGCACGGTTGCTACTACGAAGCATGCTCCTCCTCGCCATCATCGTCGCTTTGGACAGTTGATTTGCGATCGGGCGGAAGGCTTATTGATGTTGTAGTGCTTCCCCAGCGCGAGTTTAGGATCTGCTACGGCCTACGGGCTTCCATCGTAGCTACTCTAGTTTTCCCGTACCTGTGGAGCAACAAGGTGATATTTGCACGTCAACAAGGAAGATTCACAAGCGGGTGACCCTGCATCCAAGATGCTCGCTCAGAATACAAGCAAAGCGGTCGAGAAATTCCTCAGTAACAACCATTTTTGGGAGCTTTCCCGTCGCGATCCGCCTCCAGGTTACGAGTTTTTCTGGGAACCTGCCGACAAAGCTTGGGGAGAAGGCCAGGCGGTTTCGGAGGATGCAGCCGGATCCCTTTGGTCGGAGGCGCACCGTGTCGGTCATTGTAGTCCCGGCTTGCCTGCCGCGCTTCACGTAAGTTGTTGGGTTCTCAGCAACCAGTGTTGTCCATATGACATCGTCGCCTCCACATCCGCACTGCCGATGCGATTCAATCCAACGGTCACCTGCGGTCAATGCTATGTGACCCTCAGGCTTCACTTCAATCGGGTGTGATCCAGCAAGAGCAGTCGGATCGGCGAGAACCCTCCAGACTGCTTCGGGGTCAGCTTCGACGAAGAACTCTTCTGTATGGCTGAAGTATCTGCTTCCCATCGATGTGACCGTCTCCTCATGGTCTCGCGCTCATACCGCAATGATGTTCCGGTACTTCACAAGCGAATGATGACACGTACTTGCATGGTCCGTCATTCCAAGCCGGATCTGGAAAGTCCATTAAACCACGGCAATATGTCGGCTCGGCCACCAGGGAGACACGCTGCAGATGCAGAGTCCGCGGCCTTCGAGTGTCAATCCCGTGCGAACTTCGACAGTTCTGTTCGCACCTAACCCCAATCAGTGGACAGATTCGGTGAGCAGGGATACTCGATTGACATGATCGCACTCATCCGGCCTGCTGGGCCGAAGTTGTCTCGAAATTTCATACTTTCGTGCGAGGCGCCCGCGGCGCCCACACTGTATGCCCGGACCTGCGGCAGGTAACGGTTTGATTGCTTTCACACGAGCGACCCCGGAAGCCAACTCAGGGATTGTTAGGTTTAAGGACGGCTTATCCCCCTGAAAGATCGTCCCCACCCTTCTTCACAGACTGCGAGACCATGCGAGAAGACTCCCGGATGGCCCTGGCCCCCGTTTATCCCCGCCGGTGGGTCCAGCGTGCCCTGGTGGCAGCCGTCGTCATCGTTTTCGCCATGGTCGCCATTGTCATCGTTTTCACGCCAGTAGAAACTGTTTCGAAGGTTCGGATCGCAATCATCGATGGAGGAATTGATCCCACCTACCCAGCATTGAATAAGGCGAAGATCGAGGTTCGTTCGGTGCCGGGCGCCCCGTCGAGAGTGAGCGAACACGGGTCAGCCATGGCCGCGATCATGGTTGAAAGCGCGTCAGCAAAACCATCTACACGATCTCCGACGATCGAGATCGTCGACGTCCCGGCTCTTGATATTTCTGGTGTCGGGGAAGTTGAAGACTTGGCGACTGGGATCACGACTGCGACACAACAAGATGTGGATATGATCGTCGCCGCGCTCGGGACCGAAATGGACGCGCCAGAGCTGAAGGAAGCGGTCCGTCACGCTCAAAACGATGGCGTGACCATCTTTTCCGCTGCCGGGAACGGTATTGGAGATTTCGCCTCATACCCAGCCCAATATGAGGGAGTGATCTCAGTGGGGGCACTGAACAAATCAGGCCACCGTCTGAGATTCACGAATACTCGAGCCACGAATCTCCTTGCTTCCGGTGAGGAGATCCACGTTAAGAGCCCGGGAGGTGGGACCCAGCCGTATTCAGGGACGTCTCCTGCAACAGCGATTGCCGCGGGAAAGATTGCCGCGTGCTGGCCACTGATTGCTCCACACACTCGTGATCAGACCCGCAGGAACACTCCTGTCGATCAAGCGATAGAAGAATCCATTGAAGAACAAGGAAAGGACCCGAGGGAATGCAAGTCTCTTTAAGGAAGAGCGTCGCTGCTGTTGCAGCGGTGACCGCGTTAGCGGTGGGGCTGTCGACGGCAAATATTTCACCGGTCGCGGCCGACGAGCCAACCGAAGTACCAAGCGTCAGCACACATAGTGTCTCTGTTGATCCTGATGAGGCGACCTCAGGTGTTGAGTCGCTTGATGAGGGCGGCGACAACCTAGATACGACTGTAGACGTCGACGCGGTCGGTGGCACAGTCTCCACCTCGGTTGAGGCTGAAGGTATTGATTCGCGTGTGGATGTCGCCACGGATTCCGATGCTCCTCTTGATGAGCTGATCCAGTCGGTGACGGTTGAAGCAGTCGTCGATGGTGAAGACATTGAAAGCGAACTACTCGTCCGTGATTTCACCTATTTAGGTGATGAAGCCTTCGCTGCAACTCTCGAAGATGCTCAGTCAGGAGAAACCATTGAGGTTTCTTCTGCCCAGGTGAATGCGCAGGCATTCCCGATTCTGTGGGTTCTTGGCCTCCTCGCCCGTGTCGGGATTAAAGCAGCGATCAAGCAAATAGGGAAGTCGAAGATCAAGCAGGCTGCGTCGAAGTACTTGTTGAAGCAGAACGCGAACAAGTGGAAGCATATCCGGGCGAAGAGGCACAACTGAGACAAGATTGGTGCCACGTCGCGGGGGAAAATCGCGAATCCCATGTCCCGCGCAATGGCCAACGGCAAACACTCAACATATAAAAAGGGATCAGGCCGCCAAGCGGCTATGCCCTATAAGGGGAAGTACATTGTGGTGACCTGTGCGAAGAAGGGAGGTCAGATTAGTAATGGATGGTGGGGATACCCTCTCAAGTAGGAAGAAGCTGGCCGCAGCGATACTGGAGTCGAAGGACGATGATCTAACGCAGGCATTGGCTATCGCTGAGCGCATGTCGATCACTGACGTGGCCGAGACCTTGTACAATAATAAGCCCGATCTGCAGTTTGATCATTCCGAGCTGTGCGACAGGTTCATCAGCGCATGGCTGGATCGTTTATCAACAGTTGAACGGTTCGTTGCAGCGGAAAGACTCGATGGGCTCTATTCCCTAGGTCTGGTGTGGTTGCCACACGCCCAAGATCGTAGCTGGGAGCGGATGCTCCGGCTCGCGGCGTCGAGTCTTGAAGAGATTGCGGACACCCTCACATACGCAGAGGGCGACGCGAATAGTCCTGATACGAGTTTTAATAGGCGTTACGCGATGAAACTCGTCGAGCTGGCACGAGGACCACTGGCTGAGGTTGCAGGCGAGCTGAGTCGGCGTGCGGATGAACTTGTTGAGTTGCAGTCCCAGGCTGACACTGAGGAAGAATCCGAGGGATAGCCGGATTCTGCACCTGTGGCGGTGCGCTCCAGCCGAGGGCGAGGCCACGCATAGTGTGGCCTCGCCTCTGCGCGTGTGGGTCTCGACGTTTGCGCAGACAACTACTGAAACCGGCGTCGTAGATAGAGAGGGCCAGTTTCCAGCGTCAAGGCGGTGTCGTCCTTGACGGTTTTGTTCGAACCTTGGCCCAGGCCATAGACAGATTCGGTAAGAGGGTATACCCGATAGACATCCACCGTTAGCTGCTTCGTCCTCGTCGGATCCCATGTGTCCCCATCGTCGACACGGACGGGTTGTTCATAGACTCGTGCTCACTTGCGAGTTGCGGTAGAGACTTCACCGAGGAAAGCATCAGATGCATTAAACATGCCGTAAGCGCCCTCAACGAGCGTGTACTGCTCTCCCTGCTTACCAAGGAAGTACACGAATTCTTCCTTGTCCTCGGGGGGCGCGGTGAGGAAGTCCGTCGGGCTTCCGCAAGCGTTGTCCCACGAGAAAGAGATCGTGTCACCAGGGTTTATCGAGCCCTTGAAAACATCCTTTACATGAGTTTCTGCCGAACTCTCACCGGCCTCATTGAGGTCCCCGACGATGACTGCAACTGACTCATCAATTAAGGCTTCAACATCAGGATCTTGTGCATATGCCCCGCACGAAACCACCTGGCCTCCTTCCGGCTCAGAGCTACAGGCAACCGTGAAGCCCAGTGTCAGTACCGCAGAGAGAGCCACCGCAGTTCGAGTAAAAGCATGCTTCACAGGTGCCCCTAATAGATGAGATTGATTCCAGCTACGTCACCCTTGCCAAGGGTGCGCTGCGAAGTTTCACATGTATTCGATTGAGGCTTCATTACCTGTTTAGTCGACATCGCAACGTGGCCGAGGCCGAA
>NZ_JALDSX010000007.1 GCF_022748595.1 Brevibacterium sp. ZH18
GGTTATAACTGGTCCGCTCGACGGTAAGTGGTCCGCTCGATGTTGTTTCGTGCAGGCTGGCGCGGAGGCGCGCCCACGCGCGGTTCCATCTAGGATGCAACATGTATCCTAGATGCGGAGCGCTCACTGAAGGGCGACCAGACACAGTCGTCTGACGAGAGGGAATCTCAGGCAGTGAAGTACTCGCGGGTGGGATCGCAGCTCAAACTCATCATCGCCCAGCTCTTCGCTGGAGCCGGGATCGCCTCCGGCTACGCGGTGGGCGGCCTGCTCGCTGAGCAGATTACGGGCAAGACGGCGATGGCCGGCTTCGCCCAGATGAGCGTCATCCTCGGCGCCGGCCTCATCGCCTATCCGCTTGCCGTGTTGGCCGGAAAGCGCGGTCGACGTACGGCTCTGACCTTGGGCTTCAGCATCGGTGCGGCGGGTGCACTCGTCGTCCTCCTCGGAGTCACCCTCCAGCTGCTGCCGATCTTCATGCTGGGGATGATGATGTGCGGCTCGGCCACCGCCTCGGGTCTGCAGGCTCGCTACGCCGCCGCCGAGCTCGCGTCCTCGGCCCACTCCGGTCGCGCGATGTCACTGGTCGTCTGGGCCACGACCGTCGGTTCGGTGCTGGGCCCCAGCTTCACTGCTCCCGGCGCTCACTTGGGTCAGGCGTTGGGTCTCAACTCCTTGGTCGGCCCCTACCTCATCTCGATGGTGGCGTTCCTCCTCGCCATGTTTGCCGCCTCAACGTTCGTGAACGCGCCGAAGCAGCTCGAGGCCTCGGGGGCAGACCCGTCACCGGCCGATTCGTCACCGACGGATTCGTCACCGACGGATTCGTCACCCGATGAGCCGACACTGCGTCTGGGCCCGGCACTGCGCCTTGCCCTGTCCCACCCACTGCCGCGGCTGGCCATGATCACGATCATCGCGGGCCAGATGATGATGACCAACGTCATGGTCATGACCCCGGTGCACATGGATCATCAGCACTTCGATCTGCGCATCATCGGCATCGTTGTCAGCGTCCACATCGCCGGCATGTACGCCCTGTCGCCCCTCTTCGGGTGGGTCGCCGACCGGTGGGGCGCGGCCACCGTGATTCTCGGCGGCATCGTCGTCTTCGCCGCCAGCATCACCCTGGGCATGATCGCGGCCGTGGGGCCCGAGGATTCCATGGTCCTGCTGAGTCTGGCCCTGCTGCTCCTGGGCATCGGATGGTCGATGTTCCTCATCGGGGGCTCCGCGCTGCTGTCGTCATCGGTGCCGAAGCCGGCCCGCGTTCCGCTGCAGGGAGCCTCGGACGCTGCGATGAACCTCGGCGGCGCGCTGATGGCGGCCATGGCGGGAACGGTGCTCGGCGCCGGGGGCTTCCTGGCCATCAATTTCATGGCCACCGGCGTCCTGGTGATCACGGTGATCGTCTTCGCAAGCGCTGCCCGCTCGATCCGTTGGCCATGGCAGTCACCCGCCGAGGTTGTCGACCGTGACCGTGTCAGCGCCGGAGCGTCGGACTGAGAGGACCGAACTTTCCGGCTGAGGTCGCCGGTCAAATGGCAACTTCGCCAACTTCGCCAGCTGCGCCAGGTTCGGCGTTCGACCTCAGTCTCGCGGACCTCCGTGGTACGTGTTCGTCAGGTGACCCTCGAGCAGATCGCGGAACTCGTCGGCATTGCCCGCGGTGACCGCGGCGAGAAGCTCCCGGTGCTCGTCGACGATGGACGCAGAGCGCTCGAGGAGCCTGTCGCCGAAGCTGTAGAGCAGGAACCGCTGCCGGTCGGCCAGGCGGTCGTAGAGCTCGAGGACCACTGAGTTTCCGGCCGCGGTGACGAACGACCGGTGAAACGAGACGCTGAGTTCGACGAAGGTCCCGACATCACCCGTCTCGAGTGCGGTCTGCTGCTCGTCCAAATGCGATTCGAGCTCGCGCGCAAGCCTGACCAGGGCCGAGTCCGCTGTCCGGCGCACCGAGTTCGACTCGATCATGGTCTTCGCCTCGGCGAGCTCATCGATGTCGCGCTCACTGAGCGTACGCACCAGTGCTCCGCGCTTGGGGAAGATCGTCAGCCAGCCCTCGTCCTGCAGTCGAGCCAGAGCCGATCGCACGGGGGTGCGGCTGACGCCGAGCTTTGCCG
This sequence comes from Brevibacterium sp. ZH18, assembly GCF_022748595.1. Taxonomy (GTDB): domain Bacteria; phylum Actinomycetota; class Actinomycetes; order Actinomycetales; family Brevibacteriaceae; genus Brevibacterium. The sequence continues at coordinate 2,124 of NZ_JALDSX010000007.1, forward strand.
CGAGCTCCGATTCGCTGAGCATCGTGCCGCTGAGCAGGTCGCCGCTGAGGATTCCGTGACGGATGTGGCCATAGGCCCGTTCGACCGCCGAGGTGGTGCCGGCGTCCGCGTTCGCCATGGTCATCTCCTCCTCCCGCGCTTCAGTCGCTGCCGCGCTCAGTCGCAGCTCGTGGGCCGGGTGCGTGCTCGTCCGGTGACGACGACACATCTTCTCAGTCTGTCGTCACCTCAGATTACGGTACCCGGAATCGTGGGCGACGATGCGGAACGTGTCCATCGTCGAGTCCTGGGCTCCGCGGACGTAGCCCGACGGAGCATCGGCGGTCATGCGGAGGAAGGAGACCACTTCGGCGCTGAGGACCTCACCGGGCAGGACGTTCGGAACTCCGGGCGGGTACGCGGCCAAAGAATCAGCGGAGACCCGGCCGATCGCCTCGGCGAAGGGAACCGTCCGGGTCTGGGCGAAGTACGCATCGCTGATCTCCATGGCCTTCTCGCAGCTGCCGGGCAGCACGATGGGACGCTCCGGCTCGACCTCGGACTGCGGGAGCGACTGAAGCGCAGTCCAGAAGCGATCGACGTCGACCGGCGAGGTCGCGCCGATGAGCAGCAGCAGCGCCGAGGGGGTCGCGAGTTCGCAGTAGATCCGGTGATCGCGGATGAGCTGGTACTGCGCCTCGGACCCGGTGATCCCGGCGCCGCGGGTGTCGATGACGACCTTGAACGGGTCGTTGGCGATCGCATCATGGCCGTCGAGGATGTCAGGGGTCGCGTCGCGGAACCGGGCGTCGTTCTGGACTCGGGTGCGGATCTCCTCGGCGGTGTTCAGCGCTGCCTCGATGGCTTCGGGGTGGGTGACGAGATGACGTCGTGCTTCGTCGAGGGAGGCCAGCAGCAGGGCACTCGTCGAGGTCGACTGGTAGGACTTGACTACCCGATCGACGAGGGTCTCGATGCGCTGGGCCTGCGGTCCGTGGCCCAGCTGAACCATCGCGGATTGGGTGAGTGAGCCGGCGCCCTTGTGCGTGCTCGAGATGACGAGGTCGGCGCCGCAGCGCACGGCATTGACGGGCAGCCGAGAGTGCATGCCCAGGTGGGAGCCCCAGGCCTCGTCGACGATGAGGGGAACATCGTGGCGGTGGGCCACCTCGGCGATGGCGGCGATATCGGCCACCGCACCGAAGTAGCTGGGGGAGACGAGGTAGACGGCAGAGCTGTCCGGGTGCTCGGTCAAGGCGGCCTCGACCTGATCCGGGGTGACGCCGTGGGAGGAGCCGAGTCCGGCATCGACGCGACCGTGGACGAAGTGCGGGCGCAGGTCTGCGTGGGTGATGCCGTCGATGACCGAGGAGTGGACGCTGCGCTGGAGGACGAATTCGCGGCCGAGCCCACGCACGACGGTCGTCGCAATGTGGTTGCCGCCCGAGGCGCCGTTCGTGATGAACCAGGCGCGCGACGCACCCCAGGCCTCGGCGGCGAGCTGCTGAGCTTGGACGATCGGAGTCTGGCGTGAGTGGTTGACCATCCGCCAGTTGTCCTGGTCGATGCCGCTGAAGAGCATGGGAAAGTCGATGCGCAGGGCGTCCTCGCCGACGACACCGCCCAAGCCCGGTGCATGGTCACTGCTGCCCTGATGGGCGGGCACGTGCAATCGCAGCCAGTCCTCGTTTGCCAGGGAGCGCACGGCATCTGCGTAGGGCGCAGTGTGCTGGCGGGGGTCGATGGCGCTGCCCGCCTGTGCAGGTGCAGGTGCCTGTGCAAGTGCAAGTGCAGGTGCAAGTGCAGGTGTAGAGTCGATCGTGGTGTCTGGGTGCAGGTGAGTTTCGGCGAGCATGTGTCCCACGTTAGGGACTCGAATCGATCTACGATATAGCAAGAAATCGTTCACGTTGACATAGTCTCTATATCATGATGAACCTGCAGCAGTTCCGCGTCCTGCTGGCCATTCGGGACGAAGGAAGCCTCAACCGCGCCGCCGAGGCGCTCGGCTTCGGAGTGCCGACCGTGACCCATCATCTGCGCACGCTCGAATCGCATCTGCGGGTCAGGCTGGTCGAACGAGCGCGCAGCGGGACCCGTCTGACGCCGCTGGGAGAGTCCTTCGTGGAGGAGATCGCGCCCGTGCTGGAGCGCATCGACCGCGCAGAGAAGATCGTCACCGCCCAACGCGATGCCGGTGTCGTGTCATTGCGGATCGGATCGTTCGCCTCGCTCGGCTCACGTCTGCTGCCAGCCGCCATCGCCGAGCTGCAGCATCGGACATCCGTGCGAGTCGAGGTCGTCGAGGCTGAGCCGAGTGAGGTGGTGCGCATGCTCCACACCGGCGAAGTCCATGCCGGCATCATCTACGACATTCCCGATCTCCCCGAATTCACCGGACCTGACCTGCGGCTGCGCACTCTCCTCGAGGAGCCCTATCGGGTCATGGTCGCCCGTGACGGGGAGCTCGCCGCCCACGACATCCTCGATTTCGAGGACATGAGCATGATCGATTGGGTGCTCAGCCGCAGCGAATCCGAAGCCTCGGTGCGGGTGCTGCGCCGGATCTACGGGGCGCTGGGCTTCGAGCTGCGCGAGCTCATGCGCAGTGACGACCTCTATATGATCCACGGGCTCGTGGCCGAAGGCCTTGGTTGCGCCCTGACCACCGAGGCTGCTGTCGACACGGACTTCGACGTGGTCCTCAGGCCGGCGAAGCAGGACCTGGGCCAGCGGCGGGTGTCGTTCGTGAAACGGTCCGGGGCAGTGCCTGCCGCCGTGAACTGGTTGGGGACGATTCTGGAATCGGTTGCTGCGGGACGGGGAGCCGCCTCGGCGAAATGAGGGTGCGGGCCGGTGGCGGTGCGCGCCGCCACGATGACTGTGCGGTTCAGAGCTGTTCGTCCGTGACCGGGGTGTCGTCGGTGAAATCCGGCTCGGAGTCCTCGATCGGATCCTCGTGGTCGCTCTGCGCCTCGGCGATGGCCTTGGCTTCGCGGCGGAGCAGGGCGACGAGGCGTTCGACGCGGGCGCCGGTGACACGGTCGGCGATGCTCGCGATCGACAGGGCGGCGCGGGGACGGCTGCCGCGAATCCTCAGCGGCACGCCCACGGCCCATGACCCCTGGGCGAAGAGGCCGGGGTTGTGCACGAATCCGTCGATGCGGGCCTGGTCGATGACGTCGCGGAGCTGTGTGACCGAGACCTTCGGGTAGCGCTCGGCGTAGATCTGCGCGTTCGCGTCGAACTGCGCATCTACCTCGGCGGGGGAAAGCTCCGAGAGGATCGCGAGGCTGCCGGCGCCGATGCCCAGCGGGTGGCGATCACCCACGGACAGGGCGTTGTTCAGGATCTTGCCGAAGCCCTCCTCGCGGCGGGCGCAGATCGAATAGCTGCCCGTACGTAGGGTGAGGAACGCGGTGTCCTGGCTGAGTTCGGCCAGTCGCAGAAGGCTCGACTCCGACTCGGTGACCAAGGGGTCGACCGATTTCTGCGCAAGCTGACCCAAGATCTGGGACTGCACGCCGAGGCGGTAGCCACCCTCGTCGAAGCGTTCCACGTAGCCCATGGCGATGAGTGCCTGGAGCATTCGGTGGACGCTGGCCTTGGGGCGGCCGCTGATGGAGGCGACCTCGGACAGGCTGGCCCCGCTGCTGCGCTCGCCGGCGATGAGGCCAACGAGGTTGAGCAGGGTGAGGGCGCGCTGGATGCTCTGGGCACCGGTGCCCGGCTCGAGGTCGTCGACGGCGTGGGCGACATTGAACGACGCCGAGCGGCGCAGAATCTTCCCGCGCATCTTCACGCGGTGTTCGTCAGTGGGATCAGCGCGGTTGTGCATGACTCCATTATGGGCCAGCGCTCGGCGCTTGAGCGCACCTTGCTGGGAAACGGAGTCGAAGGGCTGAATGCAAGGTCCGCTTGTGGTCCAGCCACAATCGTGTGTCGAAAAATCTGGACCCGTCCACGAAGCTGGGCGTATGTGTCGCAGGTCACACTCGAAGGACATGCACAAGCGATAGTGAGGAAACCATGTACGACTACATCGTTGTAGGAGCAGGTTCTGCCGGATGTGTGATGGCCGCACGGCTGACCGAGGACCCGAACATTCACGTGGCGCTGATCGAGGCAGGAGCGCCCGACACCGCCGATGAGATCCACATCCCGGCGGCCTTCGGCTCTCTGTTCAAGAGTGAGTGGGACTGGGACCTGGACACAGAGCCCGAACCCTACTGGGAACGAGAGGACGCGACGAAGGAGAGCATCCGTGACGGGTGGTTGCTCTCTGGCGACCTGGCCCAGCAGGACGAGGACGGCTACTACTTCATCGTCGACAGGAAGAAGGACCTCATCATCCGCGGTGGCTGCAACGCCTATCCGCGCGCCATCTGGATCGTAGACGTGCTCCCCAAGGGGCCTACCGGCAAGATTCTGCGTCGCGAGATCTCCGCACCGGAGGACGAGGACTGGTGAGCACACTCGTGCGATCCAGGATGTGGAACATGCTTCTGCCCGGGATCGCCCACCTCGGTGCGGACGCGGCCTAGAATCGGATCGGCCCAAAGCCCTCGACCCCTCGCCGAGGGGCCTGCCTGAGCGAGGGGCAGGCGGCCACGATGAGGAAAGCGAGTGTGAACGAGGTGGACACGACGGTTCTGCAGCTAGACGATGTGACCTTCCGACGTGGGGAGACGAAGATCCTCCACGGCATCAATCTGACAATCGGACAGGGCGAGCATTGGGTCCTCATCGGACCGAACGGTGCCGGCAAGTCCACGATCCTCAGCTTCGCCTCGGCGCAGGTCTTCCCCACCTCGGGAACGGTGGACATCCTTGGTCAGCGCATGGGCCGCGTCGAACTCCAGGCCCTGCGTCGCCACATCGGACACGTCAATCCGCGTCACCCTCTGCGCTCAAATCTGTCCGCGCGCGAGGTCGTCCTCACCGGCCTGACCGGCACGATCGAACGCCCCCTCCGGTGGGAGCCTGCACCGGACGAGATCGCGAAGGCCGACGATCTCATCGCCGAGGTGGGGCTGAGCGCCCGTGCGGATGCGGGTTGGAAGGTGCTGTCCCAGGGGGAGCGGGGACGGGCGCTCGTTGCCCGATCCCTCATCGCCGATCCGGAGCTCCTCCTCTTCGACGAGCCGACCACCGGCCTCGACGTGGCCGCCCGCGAACAGCTGCTCGAGACCATCGATTCGCTGTCCGTGACCTCACCTCAGCTGACGACGCTGCTGGTGACCCATCATCTCGAGGAGATCCCGGAGTCCACATCCCACGCCATGCTGATCTCCCACGGTCGACTCACCGCGGCAGGTGAGATCGCCGAGGTGCTCACCACCGACCAGGTCAGTGCTGCCTTCGAGCACCCGATCGACGTCGGTTTCGCCGACGGCCGCTTCTCGGCCCGCGCGATTCGTCCGCGGGCAGCAGCGGTGTAAGTGGCGGCGACGGTCTGAGGGAATCTGTCAGCCGTTCAGCTACGCAGCCGCCTCGGCGAAGACCTGCCTGACCGGGCTCTGGCGGGTCGGCCGCTTCGGCCGGTTCGATTCCGGGACCCGCGTCATTGCGCACTCACACCACGCGGCATAGTCTTGAAGCATGAAGATGAGTACCGTATGGAGCATCGTTGGCGCGATCATCGCCATCATCATCGCGTGGTGGGTGGTCAACGTCGCGTTCTCAATCGCGTGGTTCCTCGTCAAGGCGATCATCGCCGTCGTCGTCGCGGCCGTCATCTTCGCCCTCATCAAGCAGGCCTTCCGGTCCAAGGACAAGCAGCGCACCCGCGACTGACTCTGCGCGCCGGTACGCATCAACCGCTGCGTCGGCGCACGTGAAGCGAAAGTGCTTCAGAGATCGCCGAGGCTGGTGTTCGCTCCGCACAGCACGACGCAGACCTTCTCATCTGGTGCCGGCACATAGCTCCCGGAGCCGGCTGAACCGTGGATCCCCGCCAGTGCAGTCGCGGCGGCATGCTCGACGGCCAATCGGTGTTCGCCCCACAGATGACGGCGAGCGGAGATGATCTGCTCGTCATCGACCAGCACCGAGGTGACCAGGTCGTTCTGCGCTGCAGCCACAGCCAGGGGCGTCGCCCGACGTGCACCCAGAGAGTCCGCGGCCACCGAATCGACCGGAACGTCGACGGGCTCGCCGGCCTCCAGTGCAGCATTCAACGCTCGACAGTTCCTCGGTTCCACCGCGACGGTGCGCACCCCATGGAAGGTGGCGGCCGTTGCCACGCCGGCGAACAGCCCGCCTCCGCCGACGGAGACGACAACCGTGTCGAGGTCGGGGATCTGGGACAGGATCTCGGTCATCATCGTCCCGGCACCGGCGGCGATGAGCGGATGATCGTAGGCATGCGAAGCCAACGCCCCTGAGGACTCGGCGAATTCCTGGCAGGCCAGGGCCGCCTCGGCGAATTCCGATCCGATCAGACGCACATCGGCACCGTAGCTGCGCAGCCGCTCGACCTTGACGGCGGGAGCGTTGGCCGGCAGGAACACGGTCGCCGGAACACCAGCGTCCCGAGCAGCCCAGGCGCAGGCCAAGCCCGCGTTGCCGCCGGATGCGATGGTCACACCCGCCTCGGGGAAGGTGCCCTCGGTGAGGTGGGTTTGGATGAAGTTCTGCGCTCCGCGGGCCTTGAATGTGCCCGTGTACTGCATGAACTCAAGGGCGAAGTGGACGCCCGAACCTGCGGGGTCGTCTGCTGGCGGGGCACTCCAGGTGGCGGCCGTCGGCGTCGGTGCCTCTGGGCGATTCCCGGGCTGGGCCGAGGCGACCGTGACCGGACGGACGCGTCCGGCGATCCGTGCGGCGGCCGCTTCGATATCGGGATAGGACAACTCTGTCACTGGTGCCTCCTGAGGTTTGCGGTTCGGCTGTTCCTCCAGCCTAGACCCCTTGGGCTGCCCGCTCAGCTCGTGTGCTTGGCGATGCCCAGCGACACGCCCTTCGTCTCCTTAACCAGGCTGACGGCGATGAGCGAGATGACGCAGACGATGATCATGTAGACCGCGATCGACAGTGACGACCCGGTGCGTGCCAGCAGGGTCTCGGCGATGGTCGGAGCGAAGGCGCCGCCGAGGATCGCACCCAATGCGTAGCCGATCGAGACCCCGGAGTAGCGGACCTGGGCTGGGAACATCTCCGCATACATCGCGGACATCGGGCCGTAGGACAGGCCCATGCCGACGGTGAGGACGAAGATGCCGATGCCGTACATCCAGATGCTGCCGGTGTCGATCATGAGGAACGTGGGGACCAGCCACAGGATGAGGAAGATGTAGCCGATCTGGAAGGTCCGCACGCGGCCGAGCTTGTCCGACAGGGCTCCGCCCCACATCGTGAAGATCAGCCAGCCGAAGCTCGCCAGCGTGGTCGCCAGCAGTACGGGAGCTCGGTCGAGGCCGACCATCCCGCCCTCTTCGATAGGCCGCGAGGCGTAGGCGGCGAAGAACGCGATGATCATGTAGCCGACGGCGTTGTTGCCGATGAAGATCAGTGCCGAGAGGACGACTTCCTTCGTGTTCTTCCGAAACAGCGTCGACAGTGGGGCTGAGGATTCTGCGCGGCGTTCGGCGAGCTCCGCGAAGATGGGGCTTTCCTCGACCTGGCGGCGAATGTAATAGCCGACGACGACCAGCACCACCGAGAACAGGAACGGGATCCTCCAGCCGAAGCTCGCGAACTGCTCAGGGGTGAGGATCGTGGTGAGGATCCAGATCACGCCGGTCGCGAGGATCATGCCGACGGGCACGCCGATCTGCGGGTAGGCGCCGAAGAGTCCGCGCTTGTTCACGGGTGCGTGCTCGACGGAGAGAAGGGCCGCGCCGCCCCATTCTCCGCCCGCGGAGAAGCCCTGCAGGATCCGCAGCAGCGTCAACAGGATGGGTGCGCCGATTCCGATGGCCGCATAGTTCGGCAGGAGCCCGATGAGCGAAGTCGCCAGACCCATGAGGATGAGTGTGAGGACCAGCATCTTCTTGCGTCCGATGCGGTCGCCGAGGTGGCCGGCGATGATCGCGCCCAGTGGCCTGAACAGGAAGGAGATTCCGAGAGAGGCCCAGGCCATGATCTGGGCGAGAGCTGGGTTGTCGGAGGCGAGAGGACCGAAATACTGGACCGAGAGGATGAGTCCCGCAGCCTGAGCGTATATGAAGAAGTCGTACCACTCGATGGTGGTGCCGACGAGGGTCCCGGCCAGAACTTTGCGTTCCTCGCGGGTGATCGAAGTGGGAGCCGCCGCGGCAGGCGTTGCTGAAGTCATGGGTGAACTTTCCGTCGCTGGTGCTGTGCTGTGCTGTGTTGTGTGGTGCTGTGCTGAGCTCTGCGCTGCGGCTGTGGTGATCCTCGACTCTGAGTGATCCTCGACTCTGAGTGATCGCCGCTGTCTCCGCCCGGGTGACCGAACGGTCAGTAATTGGTTTCGAGCATAGTGCAGATGGTGACTGCTGTCACTCGATCTCTCGATCAATGACATTAACCGACCAAGTGGTTAGTATTGCAGTCAGGAATCGGCAGCGGTGCCGAAGATGGCCGCCGTGCACCGGGAGACATCGTTGAACAGGGAGACCAGACATGACCGAGATTCTCAGTTCGTATGTGGCAGGCGACTGGCACACCCCCAGTGGGAGCCCGGACAGCGCTCGGGCGGTCCACGACGCAACCAACGGGCAGCTCCTCCACTACGTCTCCTCGGCTGACGTCGACTTCGCCGCCGTCGACGAGTACGCCCGGACCACCGGTGTCACCGAACTGCAGAAGCTGACCTTCCACCAGCGCGGCGTCATCCTGAAGAAGCTCGGCACCTACCTGATGGAGCGCGCGAAGCACTACCACGAGATCTCGTTTTCCACCGGCACCACGAAGCGCGATGGCTTCGTCGACATCGAAGGCGGCATCGGCACCCTCTTCACCTACTCCGGCGTCGCCCGCCGGCAGATGCCCAACTCCACGGTCCACCTCGACGGGGGAGTCGAGCGTCTGTCGAAGAACGGCACTTTCGTCGGCCGCCATATCCTCACCTCCAGGCAGGGCCTGGCGGTCCAGATCAACGCCTTCAACTTCCCCGTCTGGGGCATGCTGGAGAAGTTCGGTCCCATGTTCGTCGCCGGTGTCCCCGTCGTCGTCAAACCTGCTACCGACACCGCCCACCTGACCCGCGCGGTGGTTGCCGACATGATCGAATCTGGCCTTCTGCCGGCTGGCGCCATCCAGCTCATCAGCGGCGACGTCACCCCGCTCTTCGACCAACTGGCTGAACAGGATGCGATCGCCTTCACGGGTTCCGCTGCTACGGCGAAGCACCTCGGCGGCCTGGACTGCGTGCGCGATCGCGGCACGCGCTTCTTCGCCGAGGCTGACTCCCTGAACTTCTCCCTGCTCGGTCCCGATGCCGCTCCCGGCACCGAGGAATTCGACCTCTTCGTCTCCGGGGTCGTTGACGAGATGACGATCAAGGCGGGCCAGAAGTGCACGGCGATTCGCCGTGCGTTCGTGCCTGAACAGCACAAAGAGGCCGTTGCCGAGGCCCTCATCGCCAAGCTGGAGACTCAGGGCGTCGGTGACCCCCGCGAGAAGTCCACCCGCCTGGGACCGCTCGTGTCGACCAAACAGCGCTCCGACGTTCTCGATGCCATCGATGAGATCATCGCCGGCGGTGCGCATCTGCTCACCGGCGGCCGCGAAGCCTCCGACAGACTGGCCAGTGATCTTGGCGGAGCCTACGTCGCCGCGACCGTCCTCCAGGCCGATGATCCGTGGGCCGACGCCGTCCACGACGTCGAGGCCTTTGGCCCCGTGACCTCGATCATCACCTATTCCTCCACCGCCGAGGCGGTCGAACTCGCCGCTCTCGGGCGCGGTTCCCTGGTCGGCTCGGTCGTCACCCATGACCGTGAGTTCGCCACCGAGTTCGTCCGCCAGGTCGCCCCTTGGCACGGACGCATCCTCGTCCTCGACCGCGACGACGCCGGTGAGTCGACCGGGCACGGTTCGCCCCTGCCCACTCTCATCCACGGCGGCCCCGGACGTGCCGGCGGCGGCGAGGAGATGGGCGGGCTGCGCGGCATCGAGCACTTCATGCAGCGCACCGCGATCCAGGCCTCCCCGGACATGCTCACCGCGATCGGCGGCGAATGGGTCGCCGGCGCCGAACGTCGGACAGGACAGCATCCGTTCACGAAGACGCTGGCCGATCTGCGCGTCGGCGATGCCCTCGAATCCGAACGGCGGACGGTGACACTCGAGGACATTTCGCACTTCGCCGAGTTCACCGGAGACACCTTCTACGCCCACACCGATGAGGAGGCGGCGGCCGCGAACCCGTTCTTCCCCGGACGCGTGGCTCACGGCTACCTGATCGTGTCCTTCGCCGCGGGTCTCTTCGTCCAGCCCGACCCCGGCCCGGTCCTCGCGAACTACGGCCTCGAAGGACTGACCTTCATCACGCCCGTCTCACCAGGCGATTCGCTCAAGGTAACCCTGACAGCCAAGCGCATCACTCCCCGTGAGACCGATGAGTACGGCGAGGTCCGTTGGGACGCCGAGGTGGTCAACCAGAAGGACGAGCCGGTCGCGAAGTACGACGTGCTCACGCTCGTCGCGAAGGAGTAGAGGCGACGCGACCTCGGGGTGGGTGCTGGCAGCCGTCGAGCAGGAGCCTATCGTCTTGAGCGGAAGCCCGGTGCTTTAGGCCTCCAGGCCGTTGAAGGCCATCGAAGTGACTGCGTCGGCGATGGTTTCGGGGTCGACGGGGTAGCCCGGGCGATACCACTCGGTGATGGAGTTGACCATGCCGAAGAGCAGGCGGGTGATCAGGCCGGGCGTGAAGTCCGAGCGCAGACCGCCCTCGGCGATCGCTTCCTTGACGAGGACCCTGATCTTGTCGTCGATCATGCGGCGCTGCTCGAGAGCTTCGCGTTCGACGTCCGAGTTTCCGCGGACCCGCAGCAGCAGGGTCACGGAGTGGTGGTATTCGATGAGGATGACAACGCTGGCATGGACGGCCGCGCGCAGGCGCTCGAGCGCGGTGAGTCCGGTGCGTTGGCGTTCGTCCTCGACCGCGGAGTCCAGGGCGCTGATGCCGCGATTGATCGCCAGGTGCAGCAGCTCCTCCTTCGACTTCACGTGATGGTAGATCGCGGACTTCGTGATCCCGAGTTCGCGGGCGACGGTGTCCATCGAGGTTCCGTCGTAGCCGCGGGCCACGAACACCTCGGTGGCCTTGTTGATGAGCGTCTCCCGGTCGTAGCCCGGGCGCCCGCGACGATTGCGCTTGGGCTGGTCCGATGCGTTCGCCTCGGGCCCAGCGCCTGCCTCGGACCCAGCGCTCGCCTCGGCGCCGGTGGCTCCAGTTTGTGCGCCCACGGCAGCATCAGCACCTGACTCAAGGTCAGGTGTCGGCGCAGGTGAAGTCGTTTTCGGCATGCGCACCAGTCTAGCCAGCCTGCAGTGCGGGGCCCGCAGCCCGCGTCACGAGGTCGATCACCGGATGCCTTCGCGGTGGTCGATGATGCGCTTGAGCTTGCCCACCGAGCGGGGCAGCTCGCCCGGTGCCATGACGGACACGGTCGATGAGACGCCGAGGCGCTCCTTGATCCGTGCGGCGACCTGCTGGCCCAGCCCCTCGAGCTCGACAGCGCCGGCACCTTCGCGGGACTCGACCTCGACGGTGACCTCGTCCATGCGGCCGGGGCGGGTGAGCACGAGCTGGAAGTGCGGGCTGAGGTGCTCGAACTCGAAGAGCACGGACTCGATGTTCGCCGGATAGACGTTGACACCGCGGATGATGATGAGGTCGTCGGAGCGGCCGGTGATGCGCGAGATCCGGCGGAAGTTCGGGTTTGCAGTCCCGGGCAGCAGGCTCGCCAGATCGTGCGTGCGGTAGCGGATGATCGGCAGCGCTTCCTTCGTCAGCGAGGTGAAGACGAGTTCGCCCTCCTCGCCGTCGGGAAGGACTTCGCCGGTGAAGGGGTCGACGATCTCGGGGTAGAAGTGGTCCTCCCAGATTGTCGGACCGTCCTTGGTCTCGACGGATTCGCTGGCCACGCCGGGGCCCATGACCTCGGACAGTCCGTAGATGTCGACGGCGTTGATGTTGAAGGACTTCTCGATCTCCTTGCGCATCTCATCGGTCCACGGCTCGGCACCGCAGATCGCGGTCTGCAGGCTCGTCGTGGTGGGGTCGACGCCCTGTTTGTGGAACTCGTCGAGGATCGTGAGCAGATAGGTCGGCGTGGCCGTGATGATCTCGGGCTTGAAGTCCTGGATCAGCTGCACCTGGCGCTGCGTCTGCCCGCCGGAGATCGGGATGACGGTGAACCCGTGGCGTTCCGCCCCGTGGACGCCCAGGCCGCCGGTGAACAGCCCGTAGCCGTAGGCATTGTGCATCATCTGGCCGCGCTTGCCGCCTGCGCCGCGGATCGAGCGTGCGATGAGACTGCCCCAGGTGTCGAGGTCGCCCAGCGTGTACCCGACGACGGTCGGCAGTCCGGTCGTGCCCGAGGATGCGTGGACCCGGGCGACCTCTTCGCGGGGAACGGCGAACATCCCGAATGGGTAGTTGTCGCGCAGGTCCTGCTTGTTCGTGAATGGCAGCTTCGCGATGTCGTCGAGGCTGGTGATGTCCGCCGGAGTCACACCGAGGTCGTCGAAGGCCTTCCGGTAGAACGGCACCTTCTCGTAGACCTTCGTGACGGTCGACTTGAGGTTGGCGAGCTGATCGGCGCGCAGCTCATCGAGGCTCATGCGCTGGCCGGCGTCGAGATCATTGGCAGTCATCGTTGTCTCCTTGGTCGAACCTGGTGTGCTTCGCAATTCTTAGGGCGCCGAGGTGGGGCGTCATTTCGGCGGGGGCAGAGTGCGGGAACGGCCGCGGTAGACCGCGACGATCTCGTCCCCGCGGGAGACTTCGATGTCGTAGATGCCCGAGCGGCCCTGCTTGACGATCTCCTTGCCGCGGGCGACGAGCTCATCGCCGACGTAGGTCGGCGTGAGGAAGTCGATGTCACCGCCGGAGGCGACGGTGATCGAACCCGGATAGTTGCAGGCCATCGCGAAGGTGGTGTCGGCGAAGAGGAAGACGTAGCCGCCGTGGGTGATGTCGTGTCCGTTGGCCATGATGTCGGTGATGGTCATCGAGCACTGCGCCCAGCCGGGACCGTGGTCGTCGACGGTGATGCCCAAGTGCTGTGAGGCGCGATCATTGGCGAACATCGCAGCGGCCCCGGTGGCAGGTTCACTGCCGGCGCTTTCCGCAGTTCGAGTGGTCGTCGTTGCCTCGGGACTGGGTTCTCCCATGTCAGGCTCCTCTTCGAGTCGCTGATTGCTGTGGTGATCACTCGCTCGGCAGTGGTGACCGCATGTTGACGATGGCAGTTGAGCGCCCGAAGATCCCGGCGTCGGCACCTTCGGAGAATAAACGACCGTCTGGTCAATAAATATCGTAGTGATCGGCGTCTCTGTCAAGTCCGGTGCAGGCACTGAGCGTCCTGTGCGCTTCGCCGCGGCGGGTGCATTGCACCTCGGCGTGCGGTATGCCACACTGAGAGTGAACAATACAGAACAAATGGTCAGTAAATGATGGTCAGTGGATGGTTCGCCGGTGCGTCGGTCGTACGGTGGGCGGACCGAACGCAGGAGCCGGAAGGGCACATCCAAGGGTGGAGTGGTCATGACAACGCAGGTCAATGAGAACCAGTTCGACGAAGCGCAGCTCGAAGGGCAGTTCGCGTCGACGATCAAAGCCAAGGACCGCATCGAGCCGCGCGACTGGATGCCGGAGAAGTACCGCAAGACCCTCGTGCGGCAGGTTGCGCAGCACGCTCACTCGGAGATCATCGGCATGCAGCCCGAGGGCAACTGGATCTCGCGGGCACCCTCGCTGCGCCGCAAGGCGATCCTGCTCGCGAAGGTCCAGGACGAAGCCGGTCACGGTCTCTACCTGTACTCGGCCGCAGAGACTCTGGGCACGACTCGCAACGAGCTCACCGAGAAGCTCATCGCCGGCAAGCAGAAGTACTCTTCGATCTTCAACTACCCGACGCTGTCTTACACAGATGTCGGCACGATCGGCTGGCTGGTCGACGGCGCCGCGATCTGCAACCAGGTGCCCCTGTGCCGGACCTCCTTCGGCCCCTATTGTCGGGCGATGATCCGCGTCTGCAAGGAAGAGTCCTTCCATCAGCGTCAGGGTTACGAACTGTTGATGACGATGATGCGCGGCACCGACGAACAGCGCGCCTCGGTCCAGGAATCGGTCAACCGCTTCTGGTGGCCCTCGCTCATGATGTTCGGCCCGCCCGATGACGACTCCCCGAACACCGAGCAGTCGATGGAGTGGGGCATCAAGACCCACACCAACGACGAGCTGCGCCAGAAGTTCGTCGACATGTCCGTCCCGCAGGCAGAGGCACTGGGGGTGACGTTCCCCGACGACGGTCTGAAATGGAACGAGGAACGCGGTCACTACGACTTCTCGACCCCGGACTGGGACGAGTTCTGGGCCGTCGTCAAGGGCAACGGCCCCTGCAACGAACAGCGCCTCGCCCACCGCAAGCGCGCCTGGGACGAGGGTGCCTGGGTCCGCGAAGCCGCACTCGCCTTCGCCGACAAATCCGCCGCTGAGGAGGCCACGAAATGACACAGACACCAGCGACTCGCGGCGAATGGCCCCTCTATGAGGTCTTCGTGCGCGGCAAGCGCGGACTCAACCACGTTCACGTCGGATCGCTGCACGCGCCCGACGATCAGATGGCGCTGCGCCATGCCCGCGACGTCTACACCCGGCGCAACGAAGGTGTGAGCCTGTGGGTCGTCCGCTCCTCGGACATCACGGCCTCGAGCCCCGACGAGAAGGACCCGATGTTCGCCCCTGCCGGCGACAAGGTCTACCGCCACCCCACCTTCTACGACATCCCCGACGATGTCCCCCACATGTGAGAAGGGCCTGACGATGAGCAACGAACCTTCCATCAACGTCGACCACGACGAAGCCGGAGCCAACATCGAGCACGGCGACCACGAGAACGCCTATTCGGGCCTGCTCGTCAATGACGCGCATTGGGCCTTCGGCACAGACTTCGAAGACCCCCTGGCCGGCGTCGACACGACCGTCCCTGAGGGTGTCGACCCGAAGGACCTCGCGGCATACTGCCTCATGCTCGGCGACGATGCTCTCGTCTTCTCTCAGCGGATCTCCGAATGGTGCTCCAATGCCCCTGACCTGGAAGAGGACATCGCGCTGGCGAACATCGCCCTCGACCTGCTCGGTCAGTCTCGGCTGCTGCTCGCGCGTGCCGCTGCCGCAGACCCCGGGCTCGTGCCGCAGCTTCCCGAAGGCTCGCCGGTTCCTGACGAGGATCGCCTTGCGTTCTTCCGCGAGGACCTGCAATTCCGCAATGTCCGGCTCGCCGAGGTGCCCAACGGCGACTTCGCCGAGGCGGTCGCGAAGATCCTCATCTACTCCACCTGGCGCCTGGCCATCTTCGAACGCCTCCAGTCCAGCAGGGACTCCGTGCTCTCGGCCATCGCCGTCAAAGGCGTCAAGGAGATGACCTATCATCGCGACTTCGCCGGCCGCTGGGTGCTCACCCTGGCCCGCGGCACCGATGAGTCGAAGACACGACTCCTCAGCGCACTCGACGGACTCTGGCCCCTGTGGGAGGAGCTGTTCGAGACCCACCCGACCGAAGCCTCGGTGGCGGCGGCCGGAATCGGTGTCGACCCCGCCGAGGTGGCCGACGAGGCCGGAGTCATCCTCGACCAGGTCTTCGCCGCAGCCGGCATCGACCGTCCCGAACGGGGCGTGCTCGCAGGCGTGCGTGGGAAGAAGGGCCGCGACGGACTGCACACCGAAGCACTGTCGAAGATGGTCGCCGACATGCAGGTCGTCGCCCGCCAGTACCCGGAAGGACGATGGTGACTGCAGCTCTCGATACCCGCACCCCCGCCACCCCCGACGGCCGCGACATTCATCGCACCGACGCCGAGGTGCTCGATCGTGCCCGTGCCGCCGAGGTGCTCGATCGTGCCCGTGCCGCCGCCGCTCGCGTCACCGATCCGGAGATGCCGATGCTCACGCTCGTCGACCTCGGCGTGCTCCGCGATGTCGCGATCGAGGACGGCCGCGTCGTCACGACCATCACCCCCACCTACTCGGGATGCCCGGCGATGGCGACGATGCGCGATGACCTGCAGCGTGAACTCCAGGACGCCGGATTCTCCGACGCCGAGGTGCGGGTGTCTCTGACACCAGCCTGGACCAGTGATTGGATCACCGAAGAGGGGCGGAAGGCACTCAAAGGTGCCGGGATCTCCCCACCCGGGCAGGCGCCTCGGCGGGAGGGGCCTGTGGCTCTGACTCTGATGCCCACCAAGCGGGCCCTGACATGCACCCTGTGCGGATCGACGAATGTGCGCCTGTCCTCGGAATTCGGACCGACGGCGTGCAAGGCGATGTATCAGTGCCGTGACTGTCTCGAGCCGTTCGAACACGTGAAGGAGATCTGAGATGACCGAAACGATCGATCAGAGCGCCGAGGCGGCTCCCACGACCCAGCCGAGCGCCCCGACCGTTTCCGGCGTGGGTGCCTCCCGGTCGAGCTTCTACCCGTTGACCGTGAAGTCCGTCGACCATCTCACCGAGGACTCGGCGGCAGTGACCTTCGACGTCCCGGATGAGTACGCGGAGCTCTTCGACTTCGCCGCAGGGCAGTCCCTGACTCTGCGTCGGATGATCGAGGGTGCCGAGCACCGCCGCTCCTATTCCATCTGCGCCCCGGCCGGAACGGACCCGCGCATCGGTGTCCGCGAGATCCCCGAGGGGCTCTTCTCCAGGTGGCTCGTCCGCGACGTCCGTCCGGGTGAGACCATTGAGGTCCAGCCACCCAGCGGCAGCTTCCAAGCCGACCCCAACCTCGGCGGGCGACATCTGTGCATCGCCGCAGGATCGGGCATCACCCCGATGCTCTCGATCGCCACGACCGTGCTGTCCAATCCGGACGCCTCGGTCACCCTGCTCTACGGCAACCGGAACACGAACACCGTGATGTTCGCCGAGGAGCTCGCGGACCTCAAAGATGCCCGCAACCAGCAGCTCGACCTCATCCACGTCCTCTCCCGCGAACCCCGGGAGGTTGAACTCTTCTCCGGTCGACTCGACGAGGCAAAGCTGCGCGCGCTGCTGACCTCGCTGGTGCCCATCGGCGACATGGACCATGTGTGGCTGTGCGGTCCCTTCGGCATGCTCAGCGACGCCCGCGCGGTCCTCGCCGAATTCGGAGTGGCCAAGGACAAGGTCCACTTCGAGCTCTTCTACGTCGACGAACCGCCGCCGGAGGTCGTCCACGCGGACAAGGTACTCGAGGGTGCCACCAGCGACGTCACGATCGTGCTCGACGGACGGCGGACCACCTCGGCGATGTCGCAGGGCAAGACGATCCTCGACTCCGCACAGGAATCGCGCTCGGATCTGCCCTTCGCCTGCAAAGGCGGCGTGTGCGGGACCTGCCGGGCCAAGATCTGCGGCGGCGAAGTCGACATGGTGCGCAACTACGCCCTCGAGGACAGCGAGGTCGCGGACAACTTCGTGCTCACCTGCCAGACGTTCCCTGTCAGCGACGAGGTCACGGTCGACTACGACTCGTGATCAGCGAGACTTCCGAGCGCTCGCCGGCCTCGGTCGCTAGGATCGGGAATCACCGACACCGCCTGCACACCACTACTGAGGAGACTCATGCCAGAGGCATTCATCCTGGACGGACTGCGCCCACCCATCGGTCGCTGCGGCGCAATCCTTGCTGATCAGCGACCTGATGACGTAGTTGCGACCACGCTCAAGGCCGTCGGCGTCGGCCAGGGTTCGGCACTGCTGTTGGAGCGTGCATGAGCGCGGGCGCCGCCGCAGCGTCGTCCCCGGTCGTCGTCGAGCGCCTTGCCGATCGCGTGATCATCCGGCTCAACCGTCCCGAGGTGCGCAACGCCATCGACCAGTCGATGGTCGATGCCCTGCACGCGGTGTGCGCTGAGCTTGAAGCCGACCCGAAGGTCGCGATCCTCACCGGCTCGAGCGGCGTTTTTGCTGCCGGAGCCGACATCGAGCAGCTGCGCAACCGCGGTCGCGACGAGGCTCTGGCCGGAATCAACTCGAAGCTCTTCACCCGTATCCAGGAACTGCCGATGCCGGTCATCGCGCTCGTCGACGGCTTCGCCCTAGGTGGTGGGGCTGAGCTCGCGTTCGCCTGTGACTTCCGGATCGGCACGCCGACGACGAAGATCGGCAATCCCGAGGCCGGGTTGGGCATCCTCGCCGCAGCCGGTGCCGCGTGGCGCCTGCGCGAACTCATCGGCGAACCGCGGGCGAAGGAGATCCTGCTCGCGGGCCGGACTCTCCAGGCCGAGGAGGCCAAGGCCATCGGACTGCTCAACGACGTCGTCGATCCCGAGGACCTCGAGCTCGCCGGTGGGGCACTGGCCGACCGGATCGCGAGCTTCGCGCCGTTGGCTGTGCGGTTGAGCAAATCAGCGTTCCACGCACCGAAGGACGCTCACCCGCTCATCGACAACCTGGCCCAGGCCGTGCTGTTCGAGACCGAGGAGAAGTACGCCCGGATGGATGCGTTCCTCGCGAAGAGGGAAGTGAAGAAGCGGGCGAAGGCCCACGCCGCGGCGACCGAGGCGATGGCCCAGCAGGCCGATCCCCGTGCCACTTCCAGTACCGATCCCCGTGCCGATCAGGAAGGTCGCACCGAATGAGTGAGCAGATCGCACAGGTGCCCGACACTGTCGGCGTCTATGGCGGCGGCCGGATGGGCGCGGGCATCGCCCACGCCTTCGCGGTGGCCGGCGCCCGAGTCATCGTCATCGAGAACACCGACGACACCGTGGCAGCCGCCGAGGAGCGCATTGACGCCTCGATCGAGAAATCGAAATCCAAAGGCATCGTCGTGTCCGGCACCGTCGAAGTCGTCCGCGACCCGACCCTGCTCGACCAGGCACTCCTCGTCGTTGAGGCGGTGCCGGAGATCGTCGAACTCAAGCAGGAAGTCCTCGCCGGAATCGCGAAGTACGCTCCGGCCGCAGCCATCGGCACGAACACGAGCGCACTGTCGATCGACGAGCTCGCCGCAGCCCTGCCCAGGCCCCAAGCGCTCATCGGCATGCACTTCTTCAACCCGGTCCCGGTTAGCGACCTCGTCGAGGTCGTCGTCGGCACGCATACAGCACCGCCCCTCGTCGATGCCGCGAAGAACTGGGTGGCGGGTCTGGGGAAGACGGCGATCACGGTCAGGGATTCGCCCGGATTCGCGTCGAGCCGCCTCGGCGTGGCCCTTGCTTTGGAAGCGATTCGGATGGTCGAGGACGAGGTCGCCGAGCCTGCGGACATCGATCGGGCGATGACCCTGGGCTACCGGCATCCGGCCGGGCCGCTGAAGACCACGGACATCGTCGGCCTCGACGTGCGTCTCGGAATCGCTGAGCACCTCGAACGCGAACTCGGCCCCCGATTCGCCCCGCCGCAGCTGCTCAAGGACAAAGTCGCCGCAGGTCAGCTGGGCCGTAAGTCCGGCCAGGGATTCTATACGTGGTGACCGTTCGGACCCGGTGAACCGTCCTCAGGGTCCCGCCCCGACCATCCCATCAGTTCCGCGCCCGACCATCCCATCAGTTCCGCGCCTGACGATCCCATCAGTTCCGCGCCCGACCGCCGCGTCATCATCTGCAGAGGAGCACGCATGACCGAGATCAGACTGACCAGCCGTGACCGCATCGCCGAGATCATCCTCGACGGGCCCGAGTCCCGCAACGCGCTCGACGCCGATGACCTCCGGGACATCGCGGCGGCCGTGGCCAAGGTCGCCGAGGCGATCCCCACCGTGCGCGCGCTCCTGATCAGGGCAGAGGGCAAGGTCTTCAGCTCTGGTCGCGACATCTCGGCCGTCGACGTCGACACCGATGATGCGCACGCGTTCCTCGCCGAGATCTTTACACCTGTCTTCAACGCCATCCGTGCCCTGCCGATCCCGGTGATCGCGCAGGTCCAAGGGGCCGCGCTGGGGCTGGGCTTCGGGATCGCGGCCGCCGCGGACATCATCTATGCCGCCGACAACGCGAAGTTCGGCTCGCCGTTCGCCGCGATCGGAGCGATGCTCGACTCCGGTGCGCACCACGTGTTCCTCGACCGGTTGGGCTACCACCGGACGATGGACCTCATCATCACCGGGGATTTCATGACCGGCGCCGAGGCGGCTGCTGCGGGCATCGTGTCCCGTGCAGTTCCTGCCGAGGACCTGTCCGAATTCGTCGAGGCGAAGCTCGCGAAGATCGTCAGCGGACCCGCCGAAGCCTTCGCCATGGAGAAGGGTTTCGTGCAGGAGCTCGCCGACGAGCGACCGACTCTGGGGCAGGTGCTGGCAAAGGAGGCCGACCTGCAGGAGACCGCGCGTCAGACCCCGGACTATGCCGAGGGGTTCAAGGCTTTTCAGGAGCGTCGGACGCCGAACTTCGGGTGAGCCGCCGTGGGGGCTCAGCCTCCAATGCTGAGATCACTTGACTGGCTGGACCTCGTCCTCGGTGACCCATTTGTGGTTCGTCATCGTCATGCCATCCATGTCGATATCGACCATGTAGACGGTATCCTCGGTCGAGCTGTCGATCGTTGCTTCGGCGCCCTTCATCCCGGGCATGTGGTCTGCTTTGAGAATCACCTTTGCGCCGTCTTTGAGGGGAGCCTTGCCGGGGTTCTTCAGTTCTTCTTGGACGACCCATTTGTGGTCTTTGACCGGGTCGCCGCCGTCGGTGGGCGTGTAGCTGACCGAATATGTGGTGGTCTCGAAGGCGCCCGAGATCGTCGCCTTCGCGCCCTTCATTCCGGGCATATGGTCAGCGGCGAGAGTGACCTCATCTCCAACGGCGTATGTGGGATCGGATGCCTTTTCGATGCCTTTGGGCGGCTGGCCGCCGTCCGCGGCGTGCTCATGGCTTTCTCCGTGGTTCTCACTCGATGCCGACTCGGACTGTTTCTCATGCTGTGAATGCTGAGCAGCCTCGTCGCCTTCAGAGCTGGCACATCCCGACAGTACCAGCGCCGATGCGGCTGCAATCGCAACGATGGTCGTCGACAGAGTGGATGTATTCATTTCTCTCCTGCAATTTCCTTGGCCATTGCGGTCCGATCGCGGGCTGCACGGGGGCGCCCGACGCCGACGATATACCTAGAGGGGGTATAGTTGTCAACGTGATTCAGATAGAAACGATGCGTGTGGCGATGCTAAGGCGAGCCATCGCCATCGCGGCTCTGACCTTGCTCTTGGCAGCTTGTGGGACCGACGATTCGGGCTCTGGGCCACGCCGCGATCAGGTATCGACGGAAGAGTTCCTCTCCGAACACGGATTGGATGGGATGGACGCCGTTGAAGCCATTGACCATCTTGACCGACTTGCAGTGGCTGATCGCCCGAGTGATCTCATGGCATCGGTCTACCCCGATGAGCTGGTGCTGGCCGGTGAAGCGCAAGAGGTGACTTTCGATCTTCCGGAGGAGACAGCGTATGTCTCGATTGCTCCGTACGTGAACACCACTCATGACTGCTTCTACCACAGCCTGACAACCTGTCGCGGAGAGCTCGGAAACGAGGAACTCGACGTGAAGATCACTGACAGCGCCACTGGCGAACGTGTCGTCGACGATCAGGTAACCACGTTCGACAACGGCTTCGTTGGGTTCTGGGTTCCAAGCGACATCGAAGGAACCATTGGGATCACCTATGAAGGAAAATCCGGTTCTGTCGAATTCTCAACTGCGGATGACGGTGCGACCTGCATCACCGATCTTCGGCTCAGCTGATCTGAAGCCTCAGCCATCTGGGCCGGATCAGCCCTCGGGCTTCGCCTTGGACTCGCCCTCGACGTCGGGCCCGTCCTCGATCTCATACGCGTCCTCGACTTCGGATGCGCCTTTGGTCTCTGTTTCTTTCGAGCTCTTTCGGGTCAACTTCCAGCGGCGGAAGGTGATGATCGTCAGCACGATGACCAGTGCCCAGGAGATGCCGACGGCGATGCCGTTGACGATTCCCGGATTTCCGATGAAGGCTCCCACTGCCACGAGGGAGAGCTGGCCTGGAAGGGCCGAGACGACGGTGGCGAAGAGGAATGTGCGGCTCTTGATGCCCAGCGCCCCGCTGCCGTAGTTCACCGGCCAGTAGGGGAAGCCCGGCATGAGGCGCAGCATGCACACCGCGTAGAAGCCGCCGTTGGTCAGTCGTGATTCGATCGCCTCGGCGTGACTGCCCAGCAGCTTCATCACCGTGTCGCGGCCCAGGCCGCGGGAGATCCAGTAGCCGCCATAGCAGCCGGCGACCACGCCGATCATCGACAGCAGAGTGCCGAACGGCAAGCCGAAGACGAGGCCTCCGGCGACGGCCATGATGGTCACCGGTATCGGGGTGGCGGCGACAACGGCGTAGAGGCCGATGAAGATGCTGAAGCCCCAGAACCCTGCCTGGGCGATCTCGTCTTGCAGTGAGTCGAGTGAAGGCAGGCGCACGTTGAAGACCAGCCAGAGGCAGACGAGGATCACCAGGGCGAGTGCGACATTGCGCAGAATCGACGAGACGGGCATGCGTCCGGAGCCCTCAGGCTTCGGGCGCGGGTCGGAGTTCTCGTCGTTCGGCATGGCTTGATCCTACTTGTCTGCCCGCACTGGCCGGCCACTGCCACCACGACAGGATCGCGCCACACAGTGGTGACTGTGCGGCGCGATCAGTGCTTCTGCGTCTTTTCGTCCGGAACGATGGGTGCCGGTCCGATGCGACTCGTTCAGGAGGCGGGCCCCTCGGTGAGGGTCACGGTTGCCGAATGGCTCTGTCCGGACGCGTCAATCCAGGTCAGCCCCACCTTGTCGCCCGGGTTGTGCTTGGCGATGACGTCCGAGAGCGTGGTGGGGTCGGAGATCGTCGTCGAGTCGATCGACGTGATCGTGTCGCCGGCCGTCAGACCCGCCTTCGCCGCAGGAGTGTTCTCATAGACGCCGGAGACCACGGCACCTGAGGAGCTGGTGCGTGCAGATCCGCTGGAGGCACCGGAGGAGTCTTGGCCGCTGCTCTGGTCACTGCCCTGTCCGCCCGGGGTCATAGTGCTTCCGGATTGGGAATCGGTCGCCGACTGGACGCCGATGCCCAGGAATGCCGGATAGCCCAAGGTGTTCGTCTGCGTCTGCTCGCCGCTGACGATGCTCTTGGCTGTGGCCAGTGCGCTGTCGATGGGGATCGCGTAGCCGGTGATGTTCGCCGAGCCCGAGGACGCGGCGGTATCGATGCCGATCACGTCGCCGTCGCTGTCGAGCAGTGCTCCGCCGGAGTCACCTGCGACGATGTCCGCGTCGACCTCGATCATGTTGTTCAGTGACTCGGAGTCAGCGGAGGACTCAGCGGTGGTCGTGACCGAGGCGTTGAGGTCGGTGACAGTTCCGTCGGCAGCCGCCAGCTGGCCGGTTCCGCCGGCATTGCCGACTGCCGTCACATCGGCACCGACCTTGACGTCACCGTTGTCGACCTTCGCAGTCTGCAGCCCGGAGGCGTCCTTGAGCTGGAGAACGGCCACGTCCTTCGTCGAATCTGAGCCGAGAACCTTCGCCGTGTAGGTCTTGCCCGTGGTGGCCACGGTGACCTTGATCTCCGTCGAGTCGGCGATGACGTGATTGTTCGTGAGGATGAGTCCGTCACTGCTGAGCACGATGCCGGTGCCCGCCGCCTCGGCGCTCTGGTAGCCGAGTTTCGTGTCGATGAGCACGACCCCGGTCGATTCCTTCGCACTCGCGGGGGTTGCATCGGTCTGCGTCGAATCGGCGCCCGGCATCGTTCCATCGGCTCCGCCGCCGGAGCCATTGCTTGTGCCTCCGGAACTGCCTGTCCCACCATTCGCGCCGTTTCCGAAGCCGCCGGCTGAGCCGTTGCCGCCACCCGTGCTGCCGCCGGTGCTGCCACCGGTCTGGCCCTGGAGCGGAGCCGATCCGCCGTTGCCAGCGGCCGACAGCGGTGCCTCCTGCGCAGTGATCGCCGAGACGGCATTCGCACCGAACTGAGCGGCGAATCCGCCGCCGACGAGCATGAGGGAGAGTCCGGCCGCCGTGCCCAGAGCAATGAGTCCGCGCCTGCGTGCCCGAGAACGGTGGGACGTGGCGTTCGCCTGTCCGTTCGCCTGAGCGACCGCTGCTCCGAATGCCGACGCCGAGGTTGTCGCCTCGTTCATCGGCGACTGACCTGACGCGGACGTGAAGTTCATCCCGGGGTGCGGGGGCTGGTTGGGGGCCTGCGGGGAGTTGACGGCGGGGTACGGGGAAACGGAGGGCCGCCTCGGCGTCGGGTTCTGGTTGGATTCGGGATTCTGCTGTGGATGATTCATCGTCGCTCACCTTGTCAATGTCGGTCTGTGGTGCTTTCCTCTATTGACTCTCCGCATCCTGTGGCAGGGCTGTGCCGTTGCTGGTTCTGTGCTTCGAGTGAGCACTCAACTCGCCGAGACGCTGTGTGCCCGAACCCTCACAGCCTCATCGCTCTGGTGATTCTGCGGTCCTGTGGTTCTGCGGTTCTGCGCCGCGAAGCGTCAGTGTGCGGCGATGATCATGATGCCGGCGGCGACGCCGATGTAGAAGAGGTTGACGGCGAGGATGAAGACCCGCTCGGAGATGCCGAAGACCTTCGGGCGCAATTTGGTGATGATGAGGACGATGACGCTGATTACGAGGGCGACGAGAGCGATCCACGAGAGCGCGTTGAGGATGCCGGCCAGGGGCTGGACCGCCTCGGCGGTGAAGAGGCGAACGAAGTTGCCCATGCAGGCATAGCTGAGGGCGAACCAGGCGATCGCGAACAGGTAGTGAAGTCGGCCGATGCGAGTGAGCTTCTGCCCTTCGAGGTTCGTGGGCGCGAAGGGCAGGACGAGGAAGATCAGCGCCAGCGCCCCCAGGGCGATCGTTACCCAGGTGGCATCCGACCAGGACGAGAGCCCGGTGGCCACAGCCGCGGCGAGGAGTGCCCAGAAGGGGACGGTCAGCCAGGTCATGATGTTGCTCAGACGCCGAGTGCTGCCGACAGCGTAGTCGCTGACGGCGTGCTCGACGATGCCGTACTCGCTCTTGACGACGTGAAGGCTGATGAAGACAACGAGACGGGCAAGACCGAAGACGAGTGCGAGGGCGGCGAGGACGGAAGTCATGAGTGCTCCTTGAAGAAGGCGATGAACGTGAAGATGTGTGGAGGGATGGAATGCGAAAGTGCGTCCGGGGGAGTGGAAGGCGACGTCTACGGGGCCGGGTCAGCATGTTCGCCCGGGTGGCGAACCGTGCGCACTTCGTCGTGCAGGGAGCGGACGGTCGCGGCCAACCCGCTGGGGTCGAGGCCGATCGCGCGCGCGTTGTCGTCGAGTGAATGGCCGAGTAGGTGCCCGCAGCGGTCGGTCTTCTCCTGACCTGCAGGCGTGATGTGGAGTTCGCGCCGATTGCCCGAGCCGATCGCCGCGTGGTTGGTGACGAAGTCCTTCGTCAGCAGAACTTTGACGATGCCGCTGCCGGCCGCCTCGGTGACTCCGAGCGATTTGGCGAGCAGGCGGCCGGTGATCCCCGGGTGCTGGGAAAGGATGACCAGAGCCACGTACTGGTTGTAGGTCAGGCCCTCGGGGCGGAGGATTTTCTCTGCCCATTTATCAAGGGTGCGTACCAGATCGTGGAGTTCATGTGCCAGGTCCATGAAGTAAGTTAAGCACTTAAGTTAGTCGAGGGCAAGAGCCGCGTGAGACTTCTCTGCAGCGCGTGGTGATGATTCCGCCCAGGGTGGACCGAGGCGATTCGCGTCAGCGGAAGGTGACGACGATGGCGCTGCGCTTGGGCAGGCGTGCGGGATCGAAATGAACCCGGCAGGTGTCGCCGACCTGCACGTTGGAGGAACGGAACGGGATCCTCACGACGTGCCAACGCTGACGACCGGCATCGTCGTGGAACGTGACGGTGGTCTTGTACTTGTAGACGTCCATCTCGTGGACCAGCTTCATGTTCGTCACTGTGCCCGTCACCGGCGAGAACTCCGACTGGACGCGCGCCCGCTCGACTTCGCGTCGCTGGATGCGGTACGCGGTTGCCTGCGGGAGGAACAGCACCCCGATGGCGAGGACGAAGGCGATCATCCAGCCCCAGGTAGGGGCATCTCCAAGGGTGATGGCAAACGCGCACGCACCTGCGGCCAGGCCGAGGACGACGTATCCGAGGAACCGGGTCGCGCCCCACCCTGCCAGGTCATCACGTACCTCGGCGGTGAAGAAGTCGAACACCATTGCGCCGAAGCCGAGGGTGAACGCGCCGACCGTCAGGAAGGGCAGAGCCGGGGCCCGGTCCGCGCCTGTTCCGCCCGTGCCGGTCGAGGCTACGCCGGCCATCCACGTGGTGAGGAATGCGAGCAGGATGACCAGGCACCACAGGGCAATGGAAACGACCCTGACCTTGGACTTCTGTTTGAAGAAGCCGAGGTCAGGGTCGTTGAGGCTCATGTGAGTCCTGTTCGCCGAGGCTGTGTTCAGCCGGTGAAGATCGCGATGGCTTTGATGACCGTCAGGGACAGGCCCCAGACGAGTCCGCCGACAACGACGACGGACAGGGTCGTGCCGACGGCTCTGTACGCTCCGCCGACGGGCGACTGCGGTGAGCCTTCGGGCGGGATCTGGGCGATGTGTGTGCTGCTGCTCATGATGTCTTCCCTATCCTTCAGTCGTTGCCTTTGAGGGCGGCAGCCTGCTCGGCCTTGACGGACTCTTCGCGTTCGAAGTACTTCTCCTTGACCGGGCGGACGAGGAGGTTCGCGATGAAGCCGATGGCCAGGGCGCCGACCATGATGTACATGCCGGGTGTGTAGAGCTCAGGGCCCGACTTGCCGGCCTTCTCGCCGGCCTCGACGACCGAGTTGACGATGAGCGGTCCGGCCACGCCTGCTGCCGACCATGCGGTGAGCAGAGCGCCGTGGATGGCGCCGACCTGGTAGACGCCGAAGAGATCCTTGAGGTAGGCGGGAATGGTCGAGAATCCGCCGCCGTAGAACGAGATGATGACCAAGGTGGCGAGAATGAACAGGACGATGGAGCTGCCGCCGAAGAGTGCCACGATCAGATAGAGCACCAGTCCGACGCCGAGATACATCATGTAGTTGTTCTTCCGGCCCAGGTAGTCCGAGGTCGTCGACCAGATGAAGCGGCCGCCCATATTGCCGATCGACAGCAGTCCCACGAAACCGGCGGCAGCCGCGGCCGTGATGCCGAAGTAGGCCTGGATCATCGGAGCGGCGTTCTCGAGGATGCCGATGCCGGCAGTGACGTTGAGGAACAGGACGACCCACAGGAACCAGAACTGCGGCGTCCGGATCGCATTGCGCACCGAGACATTGCCCTTGGTCTGCATGGGCTTGGTCGTCGCTTTGGCGGGGTCGAAGTTCTTGGGCGTCCACTCGGGGTGTGGGACTCGGATGACGAAGGCGCCGGCGGCGATGACCACGGCGTAGACGATGCCGAGGGTGACGAATGTCGGAGTCAGTCCGGCCACGAGGTTCTCAGGATCCTGACCGCCGCCGTAGAAGCTCATCAGCTGGTTCGACATCGGGCTGGCGATGAGTGCACCGCCGCCGAATCCCATGATCGCCAGGCCGGTGGCCAGGCCCGGACGGTCCGGGAACCACTTCATCAGGGTCGAGACCGGGGAGATGTAGCCGATGCCCAGGCCGATTCCGCCGATGACGCCGTAACCGAGGTAGACGAGCCAGAGCTGGCCGGACATGATGCCGAGCGAGGCGATGAAGAACCCGACGACCCAGCAGATGCCGGCGGCGACCATCGAGGCGCGCGGCCCATTCTTCTCGACCCAAGGGCCGAAGACGGCCGAGGAGATGCCGAGCATGAGGATCGCGATCGAGAAGATCCAGCCGATCGAGACCTCGCCCGCATCGAAGTGCGCCATGAACGGGATCTTGAACACGCTGAAGGCGTAGACCTGGCCGATGCACAGATGGATGGCCAGGGCAGCCGGTGGGATCAGCCACCGGTTGAAGTTCTTCGGCGCGACGATCGCCGATCGTGTGAGCACGGGGGCCATGGAGGTTCCTAACACTGAGGGCTCGCCGTGGCGCCATCAGCGGCGGCACCGGTCGAGTGGATGAGCGCCTCTGTCAGAAGCGCTTATGTTCCCCTATAGAGTAGAGCCCTCCCAGTGTTTTCGCGACAATTTCCCAGAAATTCCTCGCAGTCGGGAGCCCCATGGCCGGTGGGCTTCGTCAGAGGTTGATCGTGACGTCGCCCTGCTTACGCAGTTTCTCTGCGTACTTCTGGGTCGCCTCGGTGGACTTCTGGCTCTTGACCTGCTTCTCGAGCTGGGGGCGCATCTTCTCGATCGGCGGCATCTCCTGGGCCTGCTGACCGCCCTGTTGGGCCTGCTGCTCCTGCTGGGTCTTCGCCTGTTCGTAGGCCTGTCCGATCTCTTCGCCGGAGACCTTGAACTCGCCGTACTCGTCCTTGATCAGATCTTCGATCTCAAGCTGGGTCTTCAGCTCGGAATGGACCTTCTTCTCGTCCATTCCCTGCTTCTCCATCGCTGCGAGGAAGTCCTTCTTGCTCATCTGGCTCGACTCGGCCGACTCACCGAGTGCCTTATCGATGTCCTTGTCCGAGACCTTGATGTCGCGCTTCTGGGCTTCCTGGCTCAGCAGCTTGGTGCTGACGAGGTTCTCAACAGTCTGCTTCTTGAGCTGGTCGTCATCGACCTGCTGGCCTGACTGCTGTGACTGCATCTGCATCTGCATCTGCTGGTACTGGGTTTCGTAAAGAGGGATGAAGTCGTCCTTCGTGATCTCCTCGCCGTTGACCTTGGCAACGACATCAGGGATGTTGTCGGTGTTCGGCTTGCCCTGCTGGGAGTCCTGACCCTGGCCTTGTTCCTGACCGGGACTCTGCTCGGCTGCGGCCGAGGTCTCCGGGGACTTGGATTCGCCCTGGGGCGAACCGCAGGCGGCGACGCTCAGCATGGATACGGACACGGTGAGGCCCAGCAGCCACTTGCTCTTCTGCACATTCACTCCTGATATCGGGATCAGCCTGTCAGGCTAACAGTCCGATGTCACCGGAGTATGTGTGGAGTATGAATGTCGCTTGGCAAGCGGGGTGCGACGGTCGATGACGCCGAGGTCGGAAGGTCATGTTCGGTACGGAGTGAGATGACCGATGCGGTTCGAGTCCCGTATGACCAGGTGCATTCATTAGGTGCATTCTTTAGGTGCGTGAGTCGCTTCGCGCCTGTGGGCTGTAGGCCGAATAGACGATGCTGCTGACAAAGGACTTCGAGTCGAGCAGCTGCAGTCGGGGGTGGGTGACATCAGTGTCATCAGGGAAGAAGCCGCGGCCACGTCCCTGCCACACCGGGTAGGTGAACATCCGGTACTCATCGACCACCTCGGCGGTGATGAGCGCATGCGCCAGGGTGATGCTGCCGGTGACGATCACATCGCGTCCGGGCTCCTCGCGCAGGGCGGCGACCGCGTCGACGGGATCGCCGTCGATGATGCTCGAGTTCTCCCAATCGGGTTCGGTCAGGGTGGTCGAGACGACGCGTTTGTCGATCCGGTTGAGATGATCGGCGACCCCGGTGACGTCATCGGTCTGCAGCGGCCAGTAGCCACGGAAATCCTCGAAGGTCTGCCGACCCAGCAGCAGCACATCCTCGTTGGCCGACTGCCGCATGAGCTCGGCGGAGAGCTCCTCGTCCTGGGCCTGTGGATCGAACCAGTCGTCGAGCATTTCGACTCGACCATCAAGTGTCATGTTCTGGGTGATGATGATGCGCACGGCGGGCTCCTCGTTGAGTGGCGGTGTCACCGACCACGCTACGCACGGAGGGGCTCGAGGTCCATGGTTCGATGCTCGCGCTCGGCTCTGGCGTCGAAACCCCAGGGCACGGCCGTGGCTTTCTCAGTAGAGTCGGACTCACAGCACTCTCGGCCCGAAGGAGAACCGTGTCCATGCCCGCAACACCTGCCGCACCTGCCCCCGATTTCCGCACCGAAGCGCAGAGCCTCCAAGACGATCTCGTCACCCTGCGCCGCACCCTGCACCAGAATCCGGAACTCGGCTACCAACTGCCCTTCACGCAGAAGACTGTTCTGGATGAGCTGGCTGGCTTGGGTTTGGAGATCACGACGGGGGAGTCGCTGACCTCAGTCGTCGCCGTACTCAAGGGCGGTCGTCCCGGCCCGGCAGTGCTGCTGCGCGGGGACATGGATGCCCTGCCCGTGGTCGAGGACACCGGACTCGACTTCGCCTCGACGAACGGCAACATGCACGCCTGCGGCCATGACATGCACACCGCAGGCCTCGTCGGTGCCGCTCGTCTCCTCGCCGCGCACAGGGATGAGCTGCCCGGCTCGATCATCTTCATGTTCCAGCCGGCCGAAGAGGTCGATGGTGGTGCGCAGCCGATGATCGACGAAGGTCTGCTCGATGCTGCCGGTGTGCCGGTCGTCGCGGCCTACGGCATCCACGTCGAGGCCGATGAGCGCGGACGATTCAGCACCAAGGGCGGGCCGCTTATGGCCGGATTCGCCGACCTCTACCTCACGGTCCACGGCGCCGGCGGCCACAGCTCCCAGCCGCAGGCCACCCGCGACCCAGTTCCGGCAGTCGCCGAGATTGCCTTGGCGCTCAACACCATGACGACACGGTCCTTCGACATCTTCGACCCGGTCGTCGTCTCAGTCACCCAGCTCGAGGGATCCCAGGCGAGCAACATCATCCCAGACACGGCGAAGCTCGTCGCCTCGATCCGGTTCCTCTCTCCCAACTCGATCGCCCTGCTGCAGGAACGTGTGCCCGAAATCGCTGAGAACATCGCGCGGGCACACCGGTGCACCGCCGAGGTGGACTTCCAGGTCGGCTTCCCCGTGACCATGAATAACCCTGCCGAAACGAGGACGGCCATCGACCGCCTCGGCGAGGTGTTCGGCAGTGACCGGGTGCAGGAGATGGAGGTGCCGCGGATGGGTTCGGAGGACTTCTCCTTCGTCCTCGAGAAGGTGCCGGGTACGTTCGTGTTCCTCGGCGCGACCCCCGAAGGCATCGACCCGAACGCTGAGACGAACCATTCGCCCCGAGTCCAGTTCGACGACGGTCTCCTCGGCGATCAGGCCGCGGCGCTCGCCCACCTCGCGTTCGCGCGGCTGCTGGATGAGGTGGGCTGAGCCTGGCGGAGCGTTGTAACTCGCCTGATGTCGCGAGGCTGCCTCGTCGAGCACACACCCTCGCGCACTCATCGTTCCATATGGTGGATTCGTTTTGACCAATAGCTGGGACTGGGGAAAGTATGGCAAGGAGAGTTTCATCACAGACATCCCGCCGAGGCGGGTGAACCGAAGGAGTTTCCATGCCCAAGCCTGCGATCATCGGCTGGTCCCACGGGAAGTTCGGGCGCTCCGAATCACCGCTTCCGGAGATGATGGCCGACGTCGCACGCGGCGCGATCGCAGATGCCGGGCTCGAACCTTCCGACATCGACGTCATCCATGTCGGTGTCTACAACAATGGTCTCTACCGCCAGGGATTCGAAGCAGCACTGCCTGGCGTCATCTTCCCCGAACTCGCTCTCACTCCGGCCCACCGCCACGAGAACGCTTGCGCCACCGGCTCCACCGCAGTCTTCGCCGCGCACGACTCCATCGCTGCCGGACGCCATAAGACCGCTCTGGTCATCGGGGCCGAGCGTATGACCCAGGTCTCCGGCCATGAAGTCAATGAAGTCCTCCTCAGTGCCAGCTATCGGGAAGAGGAAGAGCACTACAAATCCTTCGCCGGCGTCTTCGGCGAGATCGCCCGCCAGTACTTCGACCGCTACGGCGACCACTCGGAAACCCTGGCCAGGATTGCCGCAAAGAATCATGCAAACGGCTCACACAACCCGCTCGCCCACATGCAGAAGGACCTCGGTTTCGAGTTCTGCAACACGGTCTCTGAAAAGAACCCCTACGTTGCCGAACCCCTGCGCCGCACGGACTGCTCGATGGTCTCCGACGGGGCTGTCGCCCTGGTCATGGCCGCCGAGGATGTCGCCGCCTCCGCGCCCCAGGCCGTGACCTGGCGCGGCATGGGAAATGCCAACGACGTGTTGCCCCTGTCGAGGCGTGACCCGTTGGAATTCGCCGGCAGCCGCGCCGCCATGAACCAAGCACTGACTGCTGCGGGCATCGGCATCTTCGACCTCGACCTGCTGGAGACCCACGACTGCTTCACCATCGCCGAACTCCTCGAATACGAGGCCTTCGGTCTCGCCGAACCCGGCCAGGGTCACCGCCTCCTCGCCGAAGGAGCCACCGAAGTCGGCGGCCGCCTTCCGGTCAACGCCTCCGGCGGACTCAAAGCCAAGGGCCACCCGATCGGCGCCACCGGAGTCTCCATGCACGCACTCGCCGCTGCCCAGCTCACTGGCCGCTCACCTGGCATCCAGATCCAAGACGCCGAACTCGCCGGCGTGTTCAACATGGGCGGAGCCGCCGTGTCCAACTTCGCCTCCATCCTCGAGCGCACGCGCTGATGCGGGCCATCTCCCCGGCGTCGCCGGCGAAGGGCTTCACTCCAACGCCTCGGCGCGGAGTCAACGTCGCCCACTTCCTCACCCAGACCGCCCGCCGAATCCCCGATCACACAGCAGTCATCGACGACGACCACGGCGTGCGCTGGACCTGGAAAGACCTCGAAGAGCGCGCCGAAGCACTGGCTCTCGAACTCCAGTCGAGTGGCGTGGGCCGCCGCGACACGGTCCTTCTCGTCTCGGCCAACCACGCTGAGGTGATCCAATCGTTCTGGGGCATCATCCGTTCCGGAGCCGTCATCGCCCCACCCAATGCCGCTCTGTCGAACGAAGAGCTGCTGAGCATCTGCGCCGATGTCGCCCCTGCAGCCGTCATCGCGGATCGGGCGCATGCTGACTTCGTCGAAGAGCTGCAGAGTGCTGGATTTACGGGAGCAGTCCTGTGGATCGGCGACCTGCCACATGAGCCGTCTTCATCGAGCGGACCACTTACCGCCGAGGGGACCAGTTATAGCCGGTCCCCTCGACGAGAAGTGGTCCGCTCGACGGGCGCTGCGGGAGACTTCGCGGTCGAGGAGGATGATCCCTGCTGGTACTTCTTCACCTCGGGGTCCACGGGCAAACCGAAGGCGGCGACGTTCACGCACCGCCACCTCGGCGCCGTGCTAATGAATCATCGCTGCGATCTCTTCCCCACCGAGGATGAGAATGGTGCCTCGCTCGTGCTGGCGCCGCTCTCGCACGGGGCCGGCATCCACATGCTGGGGCAGGTCTTCGGCGGCACTCCCTCGGTCATCCACCCTGGTGGCAAGGTCGACCCGACCACGCTGTGGGACTCGATCGACGACTACGGGATCACCAATGCGTTCACCGTCCCGACCATCCTCAACCGCATCGTCGCAGGCTACCCGGCTGATCGCGGCCCCGACGATCACACCCTCAATCGGGTCATCTACGCGGGCGCTCCGATGCTCGCCGCCGACCAGGCCCGGGCGCTCGATCGGCTGGGTCCCTGCTTGGTGCAGTACTTCGGACTCGCCGAGGTGACCGGTGCGATCACGATCCTGCGCCCCGAGGAGCACGGGATGATTCCGGTCGACTCGGCCGGCATCGGCACGTGCGGTCGCGCCCGGACCGGGGTCGAGATCATCATCCTCGACGATGCCGGCACCGAGCAGGCAGCAGGTGAGCAGGGCGAGGTCTGCGTCGCGGGACCCACCGTCTGCTCCGGCTATTTGGGGCGGGCCGACGCGAACACCGAATCGTTCGCCCACGGGGTCTTCCACACCGGCGACATCGGCTACCTCGACGAGCGCGGCTTCCTGTTCCTCACCGGGCGCAAGTCCGACATGTACATCTCCGGCGGGTCGAACGTGTACCCCCGCGAGATCGAGGAGCTCCTCCTCACCGACACCGAGGTGGCTCAGGCCGTTGTTGTGGGTGTGCCCGATGCGCAGTGGGGAGAGATCGGCGTGGCCGTGATCGAGGCGATCGTGCCTGGAACCGCAGGGGCGTCGTCGAAGGGAGGCCAGCCGAGCGAGCGCACCTCCGTTGAAGGTGCAGACGGACAGGCAGTTGCGGAGCCGGTCGCCGAAGAGCGTCGGCAGAGGTTGCGGGCACTGTGCAAGTCCGCGTTGGCACCGTACAAAGTGCCCAAGGAAATCCACTTCGTCGAGGAGATGCCGGTGACGGCGTACGGGAAGCTCGCTCGCAAAGAGATCAAAGCTGAATACTCACAGGGACGAGGGACCGCACGATGAGCGATCTGAGCGGAAAAGTCATCATGGCCATCGGCTGCGGCACGCCTGACGGGCAGGTCAACAACGGCTTCGCCGCAACTCAGGCATTCCTTGCCGCCGGTGCGCGCGTGTGCATCGTCGACCGGGACGCCAACGCCCTCGACCAGGCTCGGGCGGCACTTACCTCGGACCGCCTCGGCGAAGGTGATGGCGCTGATCTGGGCTCACGGCTGACCACGGTCGTCGCCGACGTCGGGGACGAGGACTCGCTCTCGGCGGCCTTCGGCCACTGCGCGCGGACCTTGGGTGATCCGACTGTCCTGCACTACAACGTCGGGATCGTCGTCAACGGCGGCCTCGATGTCCTCGAGACGACTGCCTTCGCCACGGCCCTCGACATCAACCTCACCGGGGCGTTCTCCGCGATGAAGCAGGCTCTGCCCTACATGCGAAAGGCCGGCGGCGGGTCGATCATCACGGTCTCCTCGGTGGGCGGGATGCGCTACATGGGCTATGACTATCCGGCCTATGCCGCGTCGAAGGCGGGGCTGATCGAACTGACGAAGGTTGTCGGTGCGCAGTACGCGTCCGAGGGCATCCGGGCGAATTCGATTGCTCCCGGGCTCATCGAAACTCCGCTCATCCACAACTCGATCAGCGGTCACTACGGCTCGGTCGAGGAGATGCTCGCGGCGCGGCACGCACTCTCACCGACAGGGAAGATGGGCCAGCCCGAGGATGTTGCGAAGCTCGCGGTCTTCCTCGCCTCCGAGGACTCGAGCTACATCAACTCCACGCTCATCCCGGTCGACGGGGGACTCGTGCACTTCGCCGGCTCGCCGCCGAAAGGATGATTGGCCAACCGCGACGACAGACACATAACTCAGCAAGAAAAACAGAATGAAGGAGGCAATGGTGCCGATAACGGTAACGAAGAGGACAGTGCTCAGCTGGCTCGCCGTGCTGATGACACTGGCCCTGCTGTTGAGCGGGTGCGGAACGAACTTCGGCACCACCGACGACGGCAAGCAGCGCTATCGGTGGAAGATGACGGTGACCACCGGCTCTACGAGCACGTGGTACCTCGCAGCCGAGAAGTTCGCGAAGGACCTCGAAGACGAGACCGACGGTCGCATCACGATGAAGGTCTTTGGCAACGAACGACTCTCCGCAGGTGAGGCCACCGCAGGAGTCGAACAGCTCATGGATGGGGCGAAGGACTTCTCCTACAACTCGCCGATCATCTACTCCGGCGTCGATCCGCGCTTCGGTGCGGTCACAGCTCCCTTCATCTTCGACTCCGTCGAGGACGGGCAGAAGGCGCTCGCCGGTGAGGGCGGCAAGGTCTACGCGAAATACCTGTCCGAGCGCGGTGTCCACCTCCTGGGCTTCGGCGAGTCGGGCATGCGACAGCTGACCAACACGCACCGCCCCATCCACACTCCCGACGATCTGCACGGGCTGAAGTTCCGCATTCCCGGATTCGGCCTCTACACCGACCTGTATCGGACGCTCGGGGCGAACCCGACGACGATGCCGTTCGGCGAAGTCTTCACAGCACTTCAACAGGGCGCCATCGACGGCCAGGAGAACCCCCTCGACGTCATCTACTCGTCCAATCTGCAGGAGGTCCAGCCGTACCTGACCATGTGGGATTACTCCTACGACCCGCTGGTCCTGGGCATCAACCAAAAGCTCTACGACTCGCTCGATCAAGAGGACCAGAAGCTCGTCAGCCGACTGGCCGCTGACGCCAACAAGTTCCAGATCAAATCGAACCGCGACGGAGCGGAGAAGATCATCGGCGAGCTCAAGGACTCCGGCATGGAGATCAACAAGCTCAGCGACTCGGAGAAGGACGCTTTCCGCAGCGACCTCAAACCGCTGTACAAGAAATATCGCGCTGTCTGGGGCAAAGACATGTCCGACGCATTCATCCCGGAAGGACTCTGACATGAAGATCGTCAAATGGTTCGAAGACTGGGTCGTGATCTTGTCGTTCATGGTGATCGTGATCGTCACCTTCATCAACGTCCTCTCCCGCTACATCTTCCAAGCCTCGCTGGCCTTCACCGAGGAGATCACGATCAACCTCCTCGTCGTCCTGACGATGATGGGCGCGGTCGTGGGGATCCGCCTCGGCGCGCATCTGGGTTTCACCTACATCGTCGAGAACGTCAAAGGCAGCGCCCGCAAAAGCCTCATCATCATCGGCTCGGCGCTCATGATCGTCTTCCTTGCCGTCCTCCTGATCTGGGGCGGAGAGATGATGATCAACCAGGCGATCCGCGGCCGAGCCACCCCGTCGCTGGGCATCCCGCAGTGGCTATTCACGCTCTCCATTCCGCTGGCAGGGCTGCTTGGAATCATTCGCAGCATCCAGGCCGCACGCGAATCCCTACACGAGGACACCTCCGCCGAGGCGGTCGCTGCGCGCCTGGCACAGGAAGCAGTTCCAAACATTGACGACGCTGAGCTGCACACGTCCTCACACACGTCCTCGCACACGGCGACCGCCGCCGGAAGTGCCAGTATCGACCACAAGGGAGGCCGCAAATGATCGAGCTACTGCTGTTCGGAAGCTTCTTCCTGTTCCTCGCCCTGGGCATCCCGGTGGCGTTCTCACTTGGCCTGTCCGCGGTCACCGTCCTCATCACCACCGATGGGCTGCAGGTTCTCGACGTGGTGCCCTCGGTGATGTTCCCGTCGATGAGCTCGGGCACGCTGCTGGCGATCCCGTTCTTCGTCCTCGCGGGCATCATCATGCAGTACACGGGCATCTCGCAACGCCTCATCGACCTCGCGTTCCTCGTCTTCGGCAGGTTCAGCCACGGTCTGGCAGCGGTGACGATCATCTCCGCGTTCTTCTTCTCCGCGATCTCCGGATCCGGACCGGCCACCGTCGCCGCGATCGGTGCCATCCTCATCCCCGCACTCGTGCGCAACGGCTACCAGAAGAAGCATGCGGTCTCCCTTGTTGCGGCCTCGGGTTCGATGGGAATCGTCGTGCCGCCGTCGATCGCGTTTATCATCTTCGCGGTCGTCGCCTCCGAGTTCGGGTCGATCTCGATCTCGCGACTCTTCATCGCCGGCATCGTGCCCGGCGTGATCATGGCCGTCGCGTTCTTCGTCGCGGCCCTGTTCGTCCCGCGTGTTCGTGAGCTGGCGGGCCTGCCGACGAAGGCGAAGTCCGGCACGTCCGATTCGGGTCTGTTGACCAAGGGCCAGAAGCCCACCGCCGAGGCGGCCGTGACCTCGGGCGCGTCCGTCGGGGCCACCGCCGGTGACGGTTCTACAACGACTCAGTTGCTCGCCGTCGGCACCGGTGCTGCGGATCCGACGGAAACGGTCGATCCGGAGGGCGGGTTCGGAGAGTTCCTGTCCGCGCTGGTCAAAGCCATCCCGGGTCTGCTGATTCCGGTCATCATCCTCGGCGGCATCTACGGCGGAATCTTCACTCCCACCGAGGCGGGAGCCGTGGCGTCGGTGTTCGCCCTGCTGGTAGGACTCTTCGTCTACCGCGAACTGAAGTGGACCGATCTGCCGAAGGTGTTCCTCGAATCGGGAGTCTCGACGGCGGTCATCATGTTCATCGTCGGCGTGGCCAGCCTCTTCTCCTACGTCATCACGGTCGAAGGCATCGCGGAGCGGGTCTCGACCGCGGTGCTCGGGGTCACGGACAACAAGTTCGTCATCCTCGCGGTGATCACGGTCATCCTGCTCATCGTCGGTGCCTTCGTCGATGCGATCAGCGCATTTTACCTGTTCATCCCGATCCTCGTCCCGATCCTGCTGGGCGTGGGCGTCGACATGACGACGATCGGCGTGTTCATGACCGTCAACCTCGCGATCGGACTGTTCACGCCGCCGGTGGGACTTAACCTCTACGTGGGTGCCGGCATCGGCAAGGTCAAGCTCGAGGAAGTGGTGCGCGGCATCATGCCGTTCCTCATCTGCGCGATCATCGCCCTGCTGTTCATCACCTACATCCCGGCGATCTCGAACTGGCTGCCTGACCTCCTCGGGGTCGGATAGGCGCAGTGCTGCTCACTGACCATTTTTCACACATCACAGGAGAACCATGGAACCCTATCTGCTGACGAACAAATCGGCCCTGGTCACGGGTGCCGCCCAGGGCATCGGGCTGGCCATCGCAACCTCGCTGGCACTGCGCGGAGCCTCGGTCGGCATCGTCGACCTCAAGGGCGCCGAGGCGGCAGCCGAATCCCTGTCGAAGCAGTTCCCGGAGCAGTCGTTCTCCGGGTTCGAACTCGACGTCCGGGACGCCGAGGCGGTCACCGCTGCCGTCGCCTCGTTCGCGAAGGCTCGCGGCGGGATCGACATCCTCGTCAACAATGCTGGCACGGCTGCTCGAGTCGGGATCGATGAGATCACCGCCGAGCAGTGGCAGCGCGACCTCGAGACCAACCTCGGCGGGACGTTCAACTTCATCAAGGCCGCCATCCACCCGCACATGCTCGACGCGGGGACCGGATCGATCGTCAACATCTCCTCGATTTCGGGCATCAACGGCGGCGCCGTGTCCGAGGGTGATGCGGGAGCTCGGTCCGGGCCTGCCTATGCGGCGAGCAAGGGCGGGATCATCGCGCTGACGAAATGGGTGGCCAAGGAGTACGGACGGCAGGGGATCCGCTGCAACTCGGTGGCGCCGGGCCCGGTCGAATCCGCGCTCACCGCCGGACAGTCCTATGACACGTCCGGTCAGGCGCTCGACCGGATGGGTCAACCCAGTGAGATCGCCGAGGCGGTCGCCTACCTGGCCAGCGATGGTGCCGCATTCACGACGGGTCAGATCCTGCGCATCGACGGCGGGGCCGTGATGTCGTGACCGCAGGCTGATCGGTAGTCTGAGCAGATGGAGAATCGAGGCTGGGCGTCGGCTGCCGTTCTTGACGTCCTCTGCGTCGGCTTCACTCCGGTCAAAGGGATGCGGCATCGTTCCCAGCCAGATGCCGAGTTCGACGAGCACGGTCCCGTCGGCGATCGCCGCTTCTGCCTCATCGACGCTGAGCAGCGTCGGGTCCTCAGAACTGTCCAAAATCCCTCGCTGGTTGCGGTGGCCGCCCAGTTGAGTGGTGATCAGCTGGAGATGGCGCTGCCTGACGGTCGGTCGGTCAGCTCGGCCCCGGAGCCTTCTGGTGACGTGCTGACCTGCGAATACTGGGGAAGGCCTCTGGAGATGTCGCTCCTGAACGGACCGCATTCTGAGTTGATGTCCTCGTGGCTCGGCACGCCCGTGCGTCTGGCTGCGGCCCCGCGCGGGGGCGTCGTCTTCGGAG
Organism: Brevibacterium sp. ZH18; assembly: GCF_022748595.1. Lineage (GTDB taxonomy): Bacteria > Actinomycetota > Actinomycetes > Actinomycetales > Brevibacteriaceae > Brevibacterium. The sequence continues at coordinate 41,750 of NZ_JALDSX010000007.1, forward strand.
ACCCGATTTCACTCGTGGCCACCGCCTCGATCCGCGATCTCGGGGTTCGAATGGGGCGCCCTGATCTCCTCGCCGAGGCGTCGAGGTTCCGAGCGACTCTGCTCGTCGACACCGACGTCCCCTATATAGAGGAGACATGGTTCGGCCGCGAGATGACATACGGCGGCACCCGCATTCGGATCGGAGAGCCGATCCCGCGCTGCGCGGTCATGGACCTCGACCCGATCACGGGTGAGCGCAATTCGCGAGTCATGAAGTCCCTCGCCGCCTACCGTCCCAGGAACAAGTCGGGTGAACCTCATTTCGGCATGTATGCGCAGGTCGTGAACAGGACAGAGGAACCGCTCGTGGTCTAGACCCGCCGCACGAGGAGCTCGAACGTCACGGCCACCGGATTCGCGCCGGCAGCCAACTGACCCGAGCGAATCTCACCGGCAACGTCGGCGACCTCACCCTCGAGCTGCACGCTCGGGTCATCGCTCATCGCACCCGACACAGTGCCTTTGAGGTGGGTGAATTCGACGGCAGGCCATGGCGCGGTTCCGTCGGTGAACACGGCACCGGTGGTGCTGCCGAGACTGGCCCGCACCTCGGCGGAATCGAATCTGGCGTCTCGGCACACGCATACGACCGCCTCGTCGAGGATCTCACCGGGACGCACCCGTGAGATGACTGCATCGAATTCGCGGGGCAGATCGGCCGCGCCGCCGTCGGAGGATGCATCGGCCGCGTCAACCTCGGCCGCGTCGACGTTGGGGGAGTCGCCGTCGGTTGCCCTCGGTGCAGGCGCGAAGGCGGAGAACCCGGTCTCGGGATCGTGGTCGCTGAGCAGCCGAGCGTCGTGGAGCGCGAAGACGCGCAGTCGCAGACCGGTAGGTCCGGCAAGAGTTCCCGGCAGCAGGTGTCCGCCACGGATACGACCGTCCTCCTCATCCCAGGAGGCATGGATGTGGCTGAATGGGCCACCGTCCTTGAACCCCACGGTCGCCGAGGCATGACGCAGCCGCGCTGGACCGGGGGACTCGAACTCGGAGGTGAACGACATCGGATGCTCGGCGTCGGGACCATAGGCCGGGTGAACAAAGCTGATGTGTCCGAACTCGCCGGCGAGAAACTCCACCATGAGCCCTTCAGCACCGAGCGAGCCGAGCAGGCCGGCGATCGACTCGACCAGGTCGGTGCCCTCGGGAAGGTCGATTTCGTGCACCGAATGTCGGGTCGGCACCGACACGATCCTGGGCTTCAACTGTGGCCCGACATGGACAACGGCTTGGCCAGGTCCGCCGAGCGGGTAGCCGGGGTCAAGGTTCTGCGATTCGGCTCCGTTGCTCATATTTTTCAGTATTGCCCAGGTCAGCGGGGTGGCGAACGGAAATCCATGATGTGGAACGAGATTCGGTGAGCTCTCCGGTCGCCGCTACCCGGCCGCCAAATGCCGGCGCAGGGCATCGATGGTCAGATCGATTCCCTGCGACTCTCGCTGGGGATCAGCCGCGAGGATCTGGATGTATCTGGCGTCGATGCCGGGGTCGTCGATGGCAACGGCGGTGCACCCCACCTCGGCGAGGTTGTCCGGGATCGTCCGTTCGGCCATCATCGCGATCATCGTCGTCCCCGCGACAGCCCTGATGTGCAGGACGGGGCAGGTGGCCTCGACGGTGGGCGCGAACACCTGCCCTTGGGCGCGGACTGCCTGCTCGATGCGTATCCGTGCGGTGTTCCCGGCGGGCAGAGTGGCGATCGGGTAGTCGGCCATCTCGCGGATGTGGAGGCTGGCCCGGCCGGCAAGAGGATGGTTCCGGTCCATGACCGCGAGGTTCCTGGCCTCGACCTGATCGATGCGCCTGACCCCGGGAACAGAGACGTGATCGTGGCCGCCGACGGAGAAGTTGACGCACAGGTCAGCCTGCCGGTTCTTCAGCACCTGCAGTGCCTCGAGCGATCCTCGATCCAGAATGGAGAACTGCACGCGATCGCTGACCCTGATCACGTCATTGATGGCGTCGGCGACGAGCGTCTGGCCCAGACCGGTGCTCGTGACGATGGTGATGGTCTCAACCGCGTGAGAGTAGCCGCCGAAGGAGTCTGCGAGGAGTTCGGATTCGACGATGGTTCGACGTGCGAAATCAGCGAGAGCCAGACACGGCCCTGTCGGAGTGACCCCCGTGGTTGAGCGGTCGAACAGTGCAGTGCCGTAGTCGTCCTCGAGTGTGCGGATCTGGCGGCTGGCCGTTGAGTGGGAGACGAAGAGCGCTCGCGCAGCCAGATGGATTGAACCGTACTCGATGACGGCGAGCAGTGTCTTGAAGCTGCGGAGATCGGTCATGGGGCCATGCTATGTCTGTGGTGCATAATCTGCACCACATCCGTGCGGCATCCGCACCGGAAGCTGGACGGATCGGGCTTCCTGTGCGGAGCGCGCTCGGACACGCTGGACCCATGACCACTGACAGCACCGCCCGCGACGTCGCGCCAGAGCCCACCCGTCACTCCATCACCCGCGCCGCCGGTGAGTTCGTTCGCACTGATGCGTTCTTCGATCGTCTCGCCGCACGTGTCGCGCGCCGAACGGAGAGTCAGGCCGACGGCAATGAGGCGGCCGAACGGGCATACCTCGCCGAGGAGGTCGTTCCCGAGCTTGCCTCGCTCGGCTTCGAATCGGTGATCCACGACAATCCCGAATCCGCTGAGCACCCGCTGCTCATCGCGACCCGCACCGAATCCCCGGACCTGCCGACCGTCCTCCTCTACGGTCACGGAGATGTCCAGTTCGCCCATGATTCGCAATGGGCCGAAGGTCTCGACCCGTGGGTGCTCACCCGCGATGGCGACCGGCTCTACGGGCGAGGGAGTGCAGACAACAAGGGTCAGCACACGGTGAACTCGCTTGCCCTGGCGACGGTGCTCGAGGTGCTGGACGGGGCCGGTGCCGGTGACGGTGCTGGTGCTGGCGCTGGTGCCGGTGACGGTGCTGGTGCTGGCGCTGGTGCTGCCAAGCTCGGCTACAACGTCACGATCCTCATGGAGACAGCAGAAGAAGCGGGTTCGCGGGGACTGCGGACCTTCGCGGCCGAGCACAAGGGCGAACTCGACGCCGATCTCTTCCTCGCCTCAGACGGACCGCGGATCGCTGCCGAGGTTCCCACACTCTTCCTCGGCTCCCGCGGCGCACTGAACTTCCGCCTCGTCGCCGATGATCGTGACGGCGACCATCACTCAGGAAACTGGGGCGGCAAGCTGCGCAACTCCGCCACCGTCATCGCCGCCGCGGTCAACGCACTCGTCGACGGCAACGGAGTCATCCGGATCCCAGCGCTGCGACCGGAGGCTTCACCCGCCTCGGTGCTCGAAGCCGTCGCGAAACTGCCGGAGGTCGTCGAAGCCGGATCACCCGACGTCGACCCCGAGTGGGGCGAGCCCGGGCTGACCCCGGCAGAGAAAATCTTCGCCTTCAACGTCATCGAGGTGCTCGCGCTCGAGGCGGGAAACCCCGAACAGGTCGTCAACGCGATCCCGGGGAAGGCCCAGGCGCACATGCAGCTGCGGTTCGTCGTCGGCACGGACGTCAGCGATTTCGAGAACCGAGTGCGCACCTACCTCGAGGGGCAGGGGATCCACGGAGTCGACGTCGTCGCCGAGCACTGCATGCCGGCCACCCGTCTGGACCCGAGCGCGCGGGTGGTCGCAGCGGCCGCCGAGTCGATCAAGGCCACGACCGGAATCGACGCGGCGATCGAACCGAATCTGGGCGGAACCATTCCCAACGACGTCTTCGCCGAGGTGCTGGGCCTGCCGACCGTATGGGTGCCGCACTCGTACCCCGGCTGCAACCAGCACGCCCCGAACGAACACGCCCTGTCATCGATCCTCGATCAGGGTGCCCAGATCATGGCCGGAATGTTCTGGGACATGAGCGCGAACCCCGACGACTGGTTCACCTCGAAGAACAGTGACGCAGGAACAGATAACGCAGGAACAGATAACGCAGGAACAGATAACGCAGGAACAGATGACGCAGGAACAGATGACGCAGGAACAGATGGCGCAGGAACAGATGGCGCAGGCAAAGGAGCCGCGAAATGACTGAACAGCTGATACCGAAGACCGCCGCCGAGGCGAAACCGATCAAGACGTGGAAGGTGATCGCCGCCGCGTCGATCGGCAACGCTCTCGAGTGGTATGACATCTCCGTCTACGCCTATTTCTCCGTGTACATCTCCGTCGCCTTCTTCCCGGCGGAGAGCCACTCGGTGTCGATGATGCTGGCTCTGGGGACCTTCGCGCTGTCGTTCTTCATCCGGCCGCTTGGCGCCATCGTGCTCGGCAGCTTCGCTGACCGGAAGGGGCGCAAACCGGCACTGACGATGACGATCGGGCTGATGTTCCTCGGCACGCTCATGATCGTCGTGATGCCTCCTGCCCATGTCATCGGCTTGGCTGCACCGCTGCTCATCCTCCTCGCCCGTCTGATCCAGGGCTTTGCCGCTGGCGGGGAATTCGGATCAGCCACCTCGCTCATGGTCGAGCACCTCCCCCAGAAGCGCGGATTCGCCGCCAGTTGGCAGTTCACTTCACAGGCGATGTCGACGGTTCTCGCCTCGGTCATCGGAGTCGCGCTGACGACGAACCTCAGTCAGGAGCAGCTTGAGACCTGGGGATTCCGTTTGCCCTTCATCGTCGGTCTGCTCGTCGGACCGGTCGGGCTCTACATTCGCCGCCATGTGCCGGAATCACCGGCCTTCAAGGCAGCACAGGCTGAAGTTCCGAAGGAATCGGCTGCCATCGGAGGCATCCTCCGGCACCATAAGGTGGCCGTGCTCCTCGCCATCGGCCTGATCGCCGTCTCGACGTGCCTCAACTACTTCATCACCTACGTGCCGACCTATGCGATCGACAATCTGGGCATGACCAGTTCGGCCGGATTCTGGGCCACACTGGTCTCCGGCATCGTCCTGCTGCTGTGCACCCCCATCGTCGGGTACTTCTGCGACAAGTTCGGACGGCTGACCTTCATGATCCCTGCTGTCATTGCCGTGATGGTGCTGACGTGGGTGCTCTTCACCTGGGTCGTCGCCGTCAATGCACTCTCCGTGCTCATCGTCGCCGTTGCCATCTTCTCGATCTGCAAAGCCGCCTACTACGGGCCGCTGGCCAGCGTCATGGGAGACATCTTCCCAACCGAGGTCCGCGGCACCGGACTGTCGCTGGGCTACAACGTCGGCGTCGCGATCTTCGGTGGGCTCACCCCGCTGGTTGCCGCATGGCTCATCGGCATCACCGGCGACGCCAAAGCGCCCGCCTACTGGGTGCTGCTGGCGGGAGCGCTGAGCGTGAGTGCGATTCTCGTGGCGTGGAAGAAGCTCGGAGTGCGCTGAGCCAAGCGCGGTCAATGCTCTTCATCGAAAACCGGGTGCCCCGTCGAGCTTCGGCGGGGCACCCGGTTTTCGATGCTCAGACCTTGCCCCGCCGGACATCGCCTTCGACGCCACCCTGCTCAGCACACGCAGACAGCGTGTCTGCCGATGCGAGGTTCAGGCGTTCGTAGGGGTGGCATCCGCCTCGGCGAGGGCGCGCTTCTTGGCTCCGCGATGACCGATCACGGTCGCGACGGCGATCGCCACGGCCACGAACGCGATGCCGATCCACTGATTGAGCAGCAGCGTCGCGGCCCCGCTCACTGCGCCGATGAGGATGAGGACCACAGCGAGCAGGCGGCGGACCCAACGGGTGCTGTCGCCACCGGCCAACCGTGAGTCCGAGGCCAGACCGACGATCGTCGAGGTGACCACCACGGTGGTCACGTCGGCGATCTTCATTCTTCTGGCAGCAGCCGCCTGGGCACCCATCAGCGCCGACAGCGCCGAGGTGAAGATCGTGCCGGTGATGCCGATCTCCGGGTCGGGCACGACGGCGACGTAGATGGACAGTGCGGCACAGCCGGCAGCCACGATCGAGAAGATGATGGTGGTCCGCTTGTGCCAGTCCTCGCCGATGGTCCCGAGGATGCGACCGCCGAGGGCAGCGCCGATCATGAAGAAGACCAGCGCCAGCGCGGGGCGGAGGACTGGGACGTCGTCGGCCCCGGCCAAGCCCATGCCGAGGACGACGACGTTGCCCGTCATGTTCCCGGTGAACACCTTGTCGAAGCCGAGGTAGCCGATCGCATCGACCATGCCGGTCGAGAACGTCAGCACCAGCAGCATGGCCAGGTCGAGTCGACGTGTCATCGCGTTCCTTTCGCAGGTCAAGCGCAAGTGGAGGCCTCAGAGGCTTAACCGCACGAGTGTATGTCGCTGCGTTTCGCTGAGGTGACTGTGTGCTCGAACGATCCCAGAATTCGATATTTCCTGAGAGTTTGTATACAAAACGATAGGCAACAGATAGATTGTATGCAAATATCGATGAATGACCTGCTGCTCGTATGGGAGTGCGCGTGAAGAAACGGATAATGGCGGTGCTTGCCAGCGTCGTCCTGCTGGCCGGATGTGTGCCAGTCCAACCTTTGGAAGACCCTCCCGAACGAGTCGATGTGAAGTCGGTGAGTGGTGAGGGCAAGACATTCGAAGACGGTGGAGACCTCGTCATGGCGCTGTCGTCGGAGCCTGATCGGCTCGACCCGACGACCTCTTCTTCGCTCTACACCCGGTACGTCATGCAGACGATGTGTCAGAAGCTCTACGACATCGATGCCAACGGTGAGATCACACCGATGCTCGCCACCGCGATGCCTTCCATCTCGAAAGACGGGAAGACAGTGCGAATCCCGGTCAAGGACGGCGTGAAGTTCGCTGACGGCACCGACTTCAACGCCGAGGCGGTCAAGACGACCATCGAACGCGGGCTCAATCTGGAGGAATCCTCACGGTCTGCGGAGCTCGGGCCGATCAATACGGTCAAAGCCGTTGACGATCAGACGCTCGAAGTCACCTTCGACCAGCCATTTGCTCCGTTCACCGCAGCCTTGGCCGACCGTGCCGGGATGATCATGTCGCCGACGGCGCTGAAGAAGGAAGGCGACGATTTCGGGGATGCGCCGGTGTGCGTCGGTCCTTTCAAGTTCCAGAAGCGAATCGCTCAGACCTCGATCAAAGTCGTGAAGGATTCGAACTATTACGACGCCGACTCGGTGCATCTCGACTCGATCACCTATCAGATCATGAGTGACGCCAACATTCGAGCGGCCAACATCCGCTCCGGCGATGTGCAGGTCGCGGACACCATCTCCCCGCAGGACGTCGACGCGCTGCAGGAGGAGAAGGGCATCGGCTTGCTGCAGTCGAACTCCTTGGGGTACCAGGGACTGACCGTGAACATGGGCTTCGGCGACAACCCGGACAACTTCAAGACCCCGCTGGGGCAGGATCCGAAGGTGCGCGAAGCTCTGTCGATGGCCATCGATCGCAAAGCGCTGGTCAACACGGTCTTCAATGGGTGGTTCTCACCCGCATGCTCAGGTATCGCCCCTGACAGTCCGTTCGCCTCGAAGGCCAGCAACGAATGCGTCGACTACGATCCCGAAGGAGCGAAGAAGCTCCTCAAGGACGCCGGCGTTGAGTTGCCGTTGAAAGTGAATATGAAGGTCTCGAACACGCAGGACACCCTTCGATTCGCCCAAGCGATCCAAGCTGCCACGAAAGAGGCAGGATTCGAGATCTCCGTTCAGCCGATGGAATACACCGCTCTTCTCGACGCGCAGGATCGCGGCGATTACGAACTGCTCCAGCTTGGCTGGTCCGGTCGCGTCGATCCGCACGGAAACCTCTACACGTTCCACTACCCGGGGGCCGGCAACAACGTCACCGGCGAAGACGACGACAAGCTCAGTGATCTGCTCACTCGGGCTGGTGAAGCCACAGATATGAAGGAACGCAAGGACCTCTACGGGCAGGCCTCGCAGAGGATCGCTGAGATCAATTCGATCATCTATCTCTACCGGCAGAAGAACCTCACTGCCTATACCGACGATGTCGCCGGCATCGAGGTCTACTCCGACGGCGTCGTTCACCTCTCTGGAGCTGGCTTCCTGACAACTGGAGGAAAGCGATGACTCGGTTCGTACTGACGAAGATCCTTCATGCGATCATCACGTTCGTTCTCTCTGGGATCGTCATCTTCTTCGGGGTGAGAATGCTCCCCGGTGATCCCGCCCTGGCAATGGCCGGTGAAGAAGCGACTCCGGAAAGGCTCGAGGCGATCCGCTCCGGGCTGGGACTCGATCAGCCTCTGCTCGTCCAGTTCTTCAAATTCCTCGGCTCCATCGTCACCGGTGACCTGGGAGATTCGACCCGGACGGGAATTCCGGTCACGGAGATGATCGCTACGACCCTGCCGGTGACTCTGTGGCTGGCGCTCTATGCGATTGTCGTTGCGGTCATCGTCGGCATCGCTTTGGGAATGATCGCCGAGCGCTTCCGAGGAAAGTGGCCGGAGCTCGGCAGCAACTTCATTGCGCTGCTCGGTCTCTCGGTGCCGAACTTCTGGCTTGGCCTTCTCGCCATCCTCGGGCTGGCGGTCGGCCTCGGCTGGTTCCCCGCTTCCGGGTATGTCGATGTCGTGTCCGACCCGCTCCGAGGCCTCTATTACCTGACCCTGCCTGCAGTGATATTGGGCACGAGCCTCGCGGCGGTCATCACCCGGCAGACAAGAGCCTCGATGATCGAGAGCATGGGCACCGACTATGTTCGAATGGCCAGAGCCAAAGGGCTGTCCAGGCCGAGAGTTCTCTTCCGCTACGGACTGCGGAACTCACTCATCGTCCTCGTGACGATCATCGGCCTGCAGCTGGGCGGGCTGATCTCCGGGGCAGTCGTCACCGAGCGGATCTTCGCCTTGCCGGGGCTGGGCAAACTGACACTTGACGCCGTATTCTCCCGCGACTACCCGGTCATCCAAGCCGTTGTCCTCGTCATCACGGCGTCCTACATCCTCATCAACCTGGCCGTCGACATCCTCTATTCGGTCATCAACCCGCAGATCCGAGTGAGCGAGGACGCATCATGACCACTCCCATCATCACCAACACCGACAAGAACACCCAAGGGCTCGATCCTGCTTTCCAGGCTTCGAACAACCGGGCGTGGTGGCTGCTCCGATCGATCCTGTCCAACCCTCTCGGACTCATCGGGTCCGTCATGGTCCTCATCGTCGTTCTGATCGGAATCTTCGCCCCGCTCATCGCCCCCTATGGCTTCGCTCAGACCAACTTCGACACCCCGTTCCAGGTGCCCGGCACGGTCGGCTTCGTCTTCGGCACCGATGATCTGGGCCGTGACATTCTGTCCAGATTGGCCTTCGGTGTTCGAGCCTCGCTCGAGGTGGGACTCCTGGCTGTGGCTCTCGCCGTGGTCGTCGGCACTCCGCTGGGGCTCCTGGCGGGATACTTCCGTGGACTCGACTCAGTCATCTCGCGGCTGACCGATGTGACTCTGGCATTCCCGTTCCTCATCATCGCGGTCGGCCTGGCAGCGATCACCGGTCCCAGCCTCTCGAACGCCGCCATTGCGCTGGGGATCTCGCAGGTGCCCACAATGATCCGCGTCGTCAGAGGTGAGACGATGCGTCTGAAGTCGGCGGACTTCGTCAAGGCCGCCATCGCAACGAACGCCTCCAAGGCACGTATTCTGGGCATGCACATCCTGCCCAACGCTGCGTCGGCGATCATCGTTCAGGCGACTGTCATCATTCCCACCGCAGTCATCGGCGAATCGATGCTCTCGTTCCTGGGGCTGGGTATCCAACCTCCTTCCCCCAGCTTGGGCATCATGCTCTCCGACGCGCAGCAGTACATCTTCCGTGCACCGTCGACCGCGCTGTTCCCCGGACTCGCGATCCTTTTCATCTGCTTGGCCTTCAACCTCTTCGGGGACGCTCTCCGCGACGCCCTCGACCCCAACTCGAAGAAGGGACACTGACATGTCTTTCACTCCACCCGCGAACTTCACCACCAGGCCGACCTTGGAAGGGCACTTCGGAATGGCGGCCTCCACACATTGGCTGGCCACGGCCGCCTCGCAGGCTGTCCTCGAACGCGGCGGCAACGCCTTCGACGCTGCCGTCGCCGGAGCATTCCTCCTCCATGTCGTCGAACCGCACCTCAACGGCCCGGGCGGTGACATGACCGGGGTCTTCGCCACGGCCGAAGACCCGAGCAATCCGCAGATCATGATGGGACAGGGCCCAGCACCGGCAGCCGCGACCATCGAGCAGTACCGCAGCGAGGGCCTCGACATGGTTCCCGGTGCCGGAGCGCTCGCCGCGGCCGTGCCCGGTGCCGTCGACTCCTGGCTCAATCTCCTCGAACACCATGGAACCTGGGAGCTCGCGGACGTCCTCGACTTCGCGATCGACTACGCGGAGAACGGACATCCCGCCCTGGGCCGAGTCGTGGGCACCATCGAACGCGTCCAGGAGCTCTTCACCGAACACTGGCCGACCTCTGCGGCGCAGTGGATGCCCGAAGGTAAGATCCCCAAGGCTGGAGATCTGATCTACAACCGCCCCTACGCCGAGGTGCTGAAGAGGCTCATCGCCGCTGGTGAGGGTGTCGACGAAACGACGTCGAACGGCACCGACGGACGCACTGCACGGATCCGGGCTGCCCGCACAGCGTGGAAGTCCGGATTCGTCGCCGAGGCGATCGCGAAGTTCATCGCCGCCCCACATCGCCATTCCACCGGAGGGGACCATGCCGGGGTGATGACTGCCGAGGACATCGCCGGATTCGATGCCCATTTCGAAGATCCCGTCACGATCGACTTCCGCGGATACTCCGTCGCGAAGATCGGGGCATGGGGTCAGGGGCCGGTTCTGCTACAGGCCCTGAAGATCCTCGAAGGCTTCGACGACGAACGACTCGATCCTTCGACCGAACTCGGTGCGCACACCATCCTGGAGGCGCTCAAGCTGGCCATGGCGGATCGCGACACCTACTACGGTGATGCCGATGTCGACCTCGACTGGCTGCTCAGCGAGGACTACGCCGCCAGCCGGCGGGCACTGATCGCGGAGACGGCTTCGCTCGAATTCCGTCCGGGAGCCGACCGCACCGGGGCCGGTTCAGACTTCGTCCCGCCGCTCGTGCTCGAGGGGGCGGACAAGGATGCGATGGCCAAGGCGGGCATCGGCGAGCCGACTGTGCAGAAGAACGGTGTGAACAACGGCGACACATGCCACATCGACGTCGTTGACCGGTGGGGCAATATCATCTCTGCCACGCCCTCAGGAGGGTGGCTGCAGTCTTCGCCGATCATCCCTGAGCTCGGTTTCTGCCTGGGCACGCGTCTGCAGATGATGTGGCTCGACGAATCGGCACCTTCGGCGCTGATTCCGGGCAAGCGCCCGCGCACCACGCTGACGCCGACCCTGATCTCGAAGGACGGTCAGCCCGTGATCGCACTTGGTTCACCGGGCGGCGACCAGCAGGAGCAGTGGCAGCTGCTGCTGATTCTGCGCATGCTCGTCGGCGGATACGCACCGCAGCAGGCCATCGACGCGCCTGCTCTGCACACCACGTCGTTGGCGGGGTCCTTCTGGCCCCGCACCTGGGTTCCGGGTGGCGCAGTCGTGGAGGACCGCCTCGGCGAGGACGTCATCAACGGGCTCATCGCTCGTGGTCACGTGGTGACGAAGGCCGGCGATTGGGAGCTGGGACGACTGTCCTGTGTCACCCGGGATCCCGCAACCGGGCGGGTCACGGCGGGGGCAAACCCGCGTGGTGCCCAGGGATATGCGGCAGGCAGATGATGAGCGCTTCGAATAGGGGCGACGTGACGCCATCTGAATTCGTGCTCGAGGTCTCCGCGCTTGAGGTCTCCTACGAAAGCCCCGTGCTTCACGATGTGGGCTTCATACTCGCACCAGGGGAGCGCCTGGCCCTCGTCGGGCAGTCCGGATCCGGCAAGTCGACGACTATCGGCGCGATCCTCGGGCTGCTGCCAGGAGCAGGTCGGGTCAGCTCAGGATCGGTGAAGTATCGCGGCGAGGAACTTGTCGACGCCGATCCTCAGCGTCTGCAGACTCTGCGCGGGCGCTCAATCGCGCTTGTTCCGCAGGACCCGATGGCCAGCCTCAACCCGAGCATGCGAGTGGGCGACCAGATCGCGGATGCTCTGCGGACCTATGGGATGAAGGACTCTGCCGAAGTGACTCGAAATGTCACTCGGCTGATGACCGAGGCTGGGATCCCCGATGCCGAGAACAGGCGTCGGTCCTATCCGCACGAATTCTCGGGCGGCATGCGGCAGAGAGTTCTCATCGCGATCGCGCTGTCCGGGGAGCCCGACCTCATCATCGCTGACGAGCCGACCTCCGCGCTGGATGTGACGGTGCAGAAGCAGATCCTCGATCATCTGCAGGAGTTGGTCACCGAACGAGGAACCTCACTGCTCTTCGTCACCCATGACCTGGGCGTTGCAGGCGAGCGAACCGACACCATCCTCGTCATGCACGAAGGCCGTGTGGTTGAGCGGGGAACACCGGAACAGGTGCTCGGCAGTCCGCAGGACGACTACACGAAAGCCCTGGTCAAGGCTGCTCCCAGCATCGTGGTGGAGCGGGAGGCGAAACCGGCAGAGAACGCCTCGGACGAGTCCGAGGGTGAGGCCGCCTCGGCGAATGTCCTTGAGATCAAGGACCTGCACAAGGTGTACAAGCTTCGCGGGCGTGGCAGAGAAGTCCATGCCCTCAAGGGAGTCAGCTTCGCGGCCAAGCGCGGCCAGACGACCGCGGTGATCGGCGAATCAGGGTCGGGGAAGTCGACCGTTGCGAAGATCGTGCTCGGCCTGGAGAAGGCCACAAGCGGAACGGTCCTGGCAGGCGGACGCAACGTGGATGCCACCTCGCGTGCTGAACGCAGCATCCTGCGGCGATTCAGCCAGCCGGTGTTCCAGGACCCGTACTCATCGCTGAATCCGATGTGGAGTATCGAGCGGATCATCCGAGAACCGCTCGACGTGTTCAAGATCGGCACTCGATCGGAACGGGAGAAGAAGGTCGCGGAGGTGCTCGACCAGGTGGCCTTGCCCGCATCGATGCTCGAACGGCGACCTGCGGATCTGTCGGGCGGACAGCGGCAGAGAATCGCGATCGCCCGTGCGCTCATCAGCGAACCGGAGCTCCTCATCTGCGACGAGGCGGTATCCGCCCTCGACGTGCTGGTGCAGGAGCAGATCTTGGATCTGCTCCGGGACCTGCAGGTGGGACTCGGTGTGAGCTGCCTGTTCATCACACACGATCTTGCAGTTGTCGCGAACTTGGCAGACGATGTTGTTGTGATGAAGAGCGGAGAAGTCGTCGAGGCCGGCGCAACGAAGGATGTCATCGATCATCCGGCAGCGGATTACACGCAGAAGCTCCTGGCCGCAGTGCCCGGTTCCGGTCTGCTCAATGTCTGATTCGGACACCACCGCGGATTCTTCTTCCGATGCCTCGGCCGAGGCTTCACCGAGTGTCGGGGGACTGTCGGGTCATGCCGGCACGTCCACGACGTCGAGCAGCGTGAGCGTCGGCGCGCAGATCCGCAACGACATCATCAAGGGCATCCATCCGCCAGGTGGCAAACTGCGCGAGGCTGCCCTGGCCAAGCAGTACGCGGTCTCGCGGATTCCGATCCGGGAGGCGCTGCGATCACTGGAGGCTGAAGGGCTCGTCGAGTCCCGGCCCTACAGCGGCAGCATGGTCGCGCCGTCACCGGTCGAGGACGCCGAAGACCTGTTCGAGATCCGCATCGTCCTCGAATCTGCGACTGCGAAACGAGCGGCGAAGCGGGCCGCTGAGCAGAGGAACAGGGAGGTGCCGGACAGTCGGTGGCGGGGCGTACGGAGAGAGATCAACACGATCCTCGACGAAGGCGACGACGTTATCGAGCAGGAGCGGTACGAAGACCTCGCGGTGCTCAACATGCGCTTCCACTTCGCTGTCGCCGAGCTCAGCGGCAGCCTCTCCCTCGTCAGCCTCCTGCGCCAGATCTCTGGCAAGATCGAGTGGCTGTATTCGCTCAATGTGACTCGTCGTGGGCCTCAGGCGTGGCCCGAGCACCGCGACATCATCGCCGCCATCGATGCCGGGCAGCAGGCGAAAGCCGCCGAGGTGATGGCCGGCCACGTCCGCCGCAGTCGCGACTCGTACTTCGCCATGATGGCCGAGACGTCGACTCAGACCGACTGATCTCGTTTCGGCAGGATCCGGCGTCGTTGGCCGGGGGATCGGTCCGCCGGTCAGTCCAGGATGCCGGTGGTCATGAACTCGTCGAGGCGAGCCCGGTAGCCGGTGGTGTCGAGACCGGCCTCGGTGAGCCAGTCCTGCGAGTAGTACTTGTCGAGATAGCGCTCGCCGGGGTCGCAGATCAGCGACACCAGACTACCCTTCTCGCCGGCCGCCTTCATCTGGGACACGATGCGGAAAGCGGCCCACAGGCTCGTGCCCGTCGAAGCCCCCGCGCGACGCCCGATGAGTTTCTCAAGGAGCTGGATCGATGCGATTGAGGCCGCGTCGGGTACGTGCATCATCCGGTCGATGCTGGAAGCGATGAAGCTCGCTTCGACCCGCTGCCGCCCGATGCCTTCGATCCGGGAGCCGGTGTCGGTCGCGGCTGCCGGGTCGTGGTCGCGCCAGCCTGCGAAGAACGCGGAGTTGTCGGGATCTGCCACGCAGATGCCGGTGGCTCGTCCGGTGTAGCGGACATAGCGGGCCAAGGTCGCCGAGGTTCCGCCTGTGCCCGCCGTCGCGATGATCCAGGACGGTTCGGGGTGCTGTTCGAACGACATCTGCTCGAAGATCGACTCGGCGATGTTGTTGTTGCCTCGCCAGTCGGTGGCGCGCTCGGCGTAGGTGAACTGGTCCATGTAGTGACCGCCGGACTCCTCAGCGAGCCCTGCTGCAACCTCGTAGACCTCGTTCGCGTTGTCGACGAAATGGCATTGACCGCCGTAGAACTCGATGAGCTCGATCTTCTGCGCACTCGTGGATCGCGCCATGACGGCGATGAACGGGACACCGATGAGCTGAGCGAAATAGGCTTCGGAGACTGCTGTCGACCCGCTCGAGGCTTCCACGACAGGGCGTCCCGGACGGATCCACCCGTTGCACAGGGCGTGAAGGAACAGTGACCTGGCCAGGCGGTGTTTGAGCGAACCGGTCGGGTGGCTCGACTCGTCCTTGAGATAGAGGTCGATGCCCCATTCTGTGGGGAGGGGAACACGCAGCAAGTGGGTGTCAGAGGACCTTTTGGCATCCGCCTGCACTGCTGTGACCGCTTCAGTCAGCCAGCGACGAGCCTGGGGATCGTAGCGGTTGATGTCCTCACCGGTCGGTGCGGTCGTGTCAGTCATGTCTGCTCCTCATCGAACCGATGCCTCATCTCGTCAAGATTTTCACACATTGCAGAAGTCCTCTAATTCACTTCAGATACAGCTCAGCGCGGCCACGAACAGTCCGTGGTCGCGCTGAGCGCAATCATGCCTCAATCGTGCCGGATCCGGAGCCCGAATCGCGCTGGAATCGCGCTGGAACCGCGCTGGAACCGCGCTGGAACCGGAGTGCTTCAGCCTTCCGCGAGCAGTCTGTCGAGCTTGTCGTAGCCCTCGGTGATTCCGTGCTCCATGCCCGAGGCGACCATGCCGTCGCGGGATTCGACCGAGTCGAAGATCGACGTCGAGGTCAGACGGGTGCGTCCATCTCCAAGGTCGGTCAGGGTGAGGATCTCGAGGTTCACGGCATCCGGGAAGCCCTCGAAGGTGAAGGTCTGAACGATGCGTTCGTTGTCCCGGATCTCATGGAACGAGCCGAAGAATCCGTACTCGCCATCGTCGTCGTTCGAAACGTAGCTCCACTTCCCTCCGGTCTGCGCATCCCACTCGCGGACCGTGTTGGTGATCGAATCTGGCCCGCACCACTTGACGAAGAGTTCGGGATCGGTGTGGGCTCGGAACACTTTGTCCGGGCTGGCTGCGAAGTCCCGGGTGATCGAGACGGTCTGGGTGCCCTCGGGTACGTCGAGCTTCACGGTGTCGTAGGTGGTGTCGTTCGTGGTGGTCATGTCATGCTCCCTTGCGTGATTTCTGTTCCGTTGTGCCGGTGGTGCCGGATTCTCGCGCCGAGGTGGCCGCGGAGTCCGCTGTGTTCGTGTCCTCGTCCGCATCCATCGTTTCCAGGACCGCATCGAGGCGTTGGTAGCGTGCTTCTGCCTGTCGCTGGTATCTCTCGATCCATTTAGTCATCAGGTCGAACACATTGTCTTCGAGGTGGACCGGTCGTCGTTGAGCGTCCCGAGAGCGAGTGACCAGTCCGGAATCCTCGAGCACTTTGAGGTGCTTTGAGACCGCCTGGAGGCTGACGTCATAGGGCTCGGCGAGCTCGTTGACCGTCGCATCGGCGATGCTCAGTCGGGCGACCATGTCTCTGCGGGTGGGGTCCGCCAGTGCGGCGAACACCTTTGTCAGCGGGTCCGAGATCTGCCGATCCGGACCGTGTGAGTGCTGTTCCTGTGCCTCGGTCACTCGATCATCTCTCTTCATTAACCAATAGGTTGAATACAACTCTAAACCTGTTCTGGTTATTGTCAACCCATTGGTTGAATAAGGCCGGGAAAGCTCCTGTCCAATACTTGAACAATTCCAACCTGGAGTGTGAGACGCGACTACCGTGGCACCAGCGGGCAACGAGGCCAGCTGTCAGGTTGGGTGCATGACGATTCGCGTTCATCGTGCTTCACGCGAGTGCCGCTCAGCTTGGATGAAGGAGAGGAGCCATATGGAATTGCTGCGATTGGGCCCCATCGGCCAAGAGATCCCAGTGGTCCGCGTCGACGACGAATTCTTCGATCTGCGGCCGCTGACTGATGATATCGACGGGAACTTCTTCGCCGAGGACGGCATCGGCGCGGTCCGTTCCGCGCTGGACAACGGCGAACTCGAGCCACTCGACGGTGCTGAAGAACTGCGCATCGGTGCGCCGGTCGCCCGACCATCTTCTGTTGTTTGCGTGGGCATGAACTATGCAGCACATGCCAGAGAAGCCGGGGCCGAACCGCCTGAGCGCCCTGTCATCTTCTTCAAAATGCCCTCGACGATCGTCGGCCCCAACGACCCGCTGGAGCTGCCGCCGTACGCGACGAAGGCCGATTGGGAGGTCGAGTTGGGACTCGTCATCGGCATGCGGGCCTTCAGAGTCGCCTCGGCGGATGATGCCTACGACCACGTGGCCGGCTATGTGCTCGGCAATGATCTGTCAGAACGCCGGCTCCAGCTCGAGGAGTCCGGTGGGCAGTGGTCGAAGGGCAAGAACCTGCCGGGATTCACGCCGTTGGGCCCGTGGATCACCCCCGCCGCCGAGGTGGACCCGGGGTCCCTGGGCATCCGCAGTTGGGTCAACGGCGAGGTTCGCCAGGATTCGTCGACTGCCGACCTGATCTTCGACGTCGGCGAGATCATCTTCCAGCTCAGCCAGTCGATGGCCTTCGAGCCCGGCGACGTCATCCTCACCGGGACCCCGCAGGGCGATGCGCTGTCGGGGATGTATCCCTATCTGGCCGACGGTGACCTCGTTGAGACCGAGATCGACGGCCTTGGCCGGCAGCGACAGGTTGTGACCGTCACCGACTGATGCCGCTGTGACTGGCGACTCTGAGCCGCCCCTCTTCGATTACTGCGAGATGCTGAGGGAATCAGCGTTGCTGGTCGAAGCCGCCGCCCTGATGGCCCTTCGCCTGGCAGCTGCTTGTCTGATGCCGCTCTGGGCAGTGAAATGTCGCGGCTAACCCTACGGGGCTGGCACTATTGCACACAGGCACGGCTCCGTACTGGCCGGCACAGGCAACCGAGACCGATAGACGAACAAGCCCAGTGACAAACAAGCTGATTGACGAACAAGCCGATTGACGAACAAGGAGCATCGACATGACGACGCGTCGCCTTCCGCTGACAGGGGTGCGAGTCCTCGAACTCGGCAATTACATCGCAGCGCCGACTGCCGGACGGATGCTCGCCGACTTCGGAGCCGAGGTCATCAAGGTTGAGCGCCCCGGCACCGGCGACGAGCTGCGCAACTGGCGACTCAAAGAGGGCACCACATCGATGCTCTACCGCACGATCAACCGCAACAAGAAGTCCGTCGTGCTCGATCTCCGCTCCGAGGAGGGAAAGACGGCGGCTCTCGAACTCGTCCGTCGGTCCGACATCGTGCTCGAGAACTTCCGGCCCGGCACTCTCGAGAAGTGGGGGATGGGCCCGGATGTCCTCGAGGAGGCCAATCCCGACATCATCCTCGTGCGCATCTCCGCGTTCGGCCAGACCGGGCCGATGTCCGAGCGCCCCGGCTTCGCCGCCGTGGCTGAGGGCTACTCAGGCTTCCGCGAACTCGTCGGCGACCCTGACCGGCCCCCGGTGCGCGTGGGCATCTCGATCGGCGATTCGATCGCGGGCATGCAGGCCGCCTTCGGTGCGGTGATGATGCTCTTCGATCGGCAGCGACAGAGGATCATGGGCGCCGCCGAGGCGGTCGTCGGTTCCGATCACAGCTTCGAAGGGGAGGGCCCGTTGGCCGACCGCACGGTCGACGTCGCCCTCAACGAAGCCATGTTCTCTGTGATGGAGTCCCTGGTCCCGGACTTCTCCGCGTTCGGTGAGACCCGTACACGCACCGGCGGCCGGATGGAGGGCATCGCCCCGTCGAACGGCTACATGTGCGCCGGTGGCAAGTCCGTCGTCATCGCCGGCAACGGCGACGGGATCTTCAAACGACTCATGTCCGCCATCGACCGGCCTGACCTGGGCGACGACCCTGAACTGCAGTCCAATGCCGGACGCTGGGACCGACGCGAGGAACTCGACGAAGCGATCGGCGCGTGGTGCGCCGAACGCGACGTCGACGAGGTCACCGCGGCTCTCGAAGCCGCAGGTGTGCCTGCCGGCCCGATCTACACCGCCGAGGATCTCGTCGCCGACGAACAGCTCGCCGCCCGCGGAATGATCCAGCACCTCGACGTCTCGACCGGCGAATCGATCCTGCCCGATGTCGCCTTCCCTGGAATCACCCCGGTCATCGGCGGCTCATCACTGCCGATCGATCATCTGGGTCCTGACCTGGGTGAACACACTACCGAAATCTTTGAATGGCTGGGCCTCGATGCACCGGACGACACACCGGAGGGCGCACCGGGGGGTTCCGCAGGCGAATGATGCGGCTTGGGGAGCCGGACGACTGACGAAAGATCTGGCTGTGTCCGTGTAGCCCTTCCAGGTTGCCAGGACTTTCATTCCCATTAAATGGGAGTCATGGTCTGCACTTCTCAGCCTCTTCTCACATTCCGAACATTTCCTGTTCAGAGCGCTTGTGCTGATCTGCTGAAACGCTATCTTGTGAGTAGTAGGTAGCATGCAACGCCGCGTGCAGCCGACGTCGTCCCGGTGGCCGGGAACACGGGCAGTGGCCACAGAAGGAGCTCACACCATGGTTCGGCCTACATCGGTTCACATCCTCGACACGACGCTGCGCGACGGTCTGCAAATTGAAGACGCGATTGTTCCCACCGACGACAAAGTGGCGCTGGCCGAGAAGCTCATCGCCGCGGGTCTCAAGGAGATCGAGGTCGGATCTTTCGTCAATCCGAAGAAGGTCCCGCAGATGGCTGACACGGACCAAGTCCTGCGCCGCCTGCAGCCCTATGAGGACCAGGGGATCGAGTTCTTCACCCTCGTGTTCAACCTCAAGGGAGCCCAGCGTGCCGTCGAAGCGGGCGCGAAGAACGTCAAACTCGTGCTCTCAGCCTCCGAAGGACACTCCCAGGCGAACTCCGACGCCTCGATCGCGAAGGCCACCGAACGTCTCCTCGAAGCCGCCGCATACGTTCGTGACCACGGTCTTCGCTTCGACATCACGACCGCTGTCAGCTTCATCTGTCCCTTCGACGGCATCACCGACGCCGACCACCTCGTCGAGGTCCTCCGGCCCTTCGTCGCTGCCGGGGCACACGCGATCGGGGTCGCCGACACCATCGGAAATGCCAACCCGTCGCTGGTGCGCCGGAACACCTCGGCGGTCATCGAGGCCTTCCCGGATACCCCGGTCGGCCTGCATCTGCACGATACGTACAACTTCGGAATGGCCAACGTCATCGCGGCCCTCGACCTGGGGATCTCCTCGTTCGACTCGGCCATGGGCGGGCTGGGCGGCTGCCCGTTCGCGCCGGGAGCCGCAGGCAACATCGGCACCGATGACCTCGTCCACCTCCTTCATCGGGAGGGCGTGGCCACCGGGGTCGACGTCGAAGCCCTCGCCGAGGTGCGCGGCCCCTTGACCGCCGCCGTCGGCCACGATCTGACGTCGAGTCTGTCCCAGATTCCAGCGGTCCCAGCGGCCTACCATGCTTGAGCAGAACGCAGCCGCTGCCGCATCGGGCGCCGCTGTGAAGCCGCTGCCGCTGGAGGGCATCCGGGTCATCGAGTTCTCCCATATGGTCATGGGGCCGAGCTGCGGGATGATCCTCGCCGATCTGGGCGCCGAGGTGATCAAGGTCGAACCGCGCGGAGCCGGGGACAAGACCCGCTACCTGCCGGGGTCCGGGTCGGGGCTCTTCCCCGCCTTCAATCGCAACAAAATGAGCGTCCAGCTCGACATCGCCGAGGCGGCCGACCGTGACATGGTCCTCGACCTCATCGACTCCGCCGACGTCCTCCTCGAGAATTTCCGGGTCGGGAAGATGGAGTCGATGGGCTACGGGTACGAGGAGCTCGCCGCGCGGAATCCGCGGCTCATCTACTGCTCGCTCAAGGGTTTCCTATCGGGCCCCTATGGTGAGCGCGCCGCCCTCGACGAAGTGGTGCAGATGCTCGGCGGCCTGGCCTTCATGACCGGTCTGCCGGGTCAGCCGCTGCGGGCAGGCGCGAGCGTCAACGACATCATGGGTGGCATGTTCGGCGTCATCGGCGTCCTCTCGGCACTGCGGACCAGGGAGCGCACGGGCCAGGGCGAGATCATCAACTCGGCCCTGTTCGAGAACAATGCGTTCCTCGTCGGCACCCACATGGCGCAGGCCCAGATCAGTGGAGAACCGCTGCGGCCCATGCCGACCCGCCGCGCCACCTGGGCCGTCTACGACATCTTCCGCGACGCCGAAGACAAGCAGGTCTTCGTCGCAGCCGTCAGCGACGGCCAGTGGCGTGACCTCTGCGACGAGTTCGGTCTCATCGAGCTCTCGATGGACGAGGACCTCAACAATAATCAGGGCCGAGTCGATCAGCGCGATCGGATCCACCGGGTGCTGCAGGCTGCGCTGTCACAGCTGAGTCTGACCGAGATCGAAGAGAAGTGCACCCGTCGCGGATTGCCGGTGGCACCGGTCAACACTCCCGCTGACCTCACCACCGACGCCCACCTCGTCGCTTCGGGCGCACTGGCCGCAACGGGACTGCCGACCGGTGAGAGCGTCGACCTGCCGCTGCTGCCGCTGACATTCGACGGGCACCGGCTTGGGCTGCGTTCCGATGTGCCGGCTCCCGGCCAGCACAACGCTCAGTTCCGTGATGACTTCGCGACCCACGTCGCCGAGGACGTCGGTGTGGCTGAGGCGGACGTCCACCTCGGCGACGAACGAACCCAGTCGCAGTAGGACCGAACAGCACCACGCACCACGCACCACGCACCACGCACCATCAGCACCACCGGCACTGCCGCAGTGAGCACTACCGCAATGACCAGGCACCACTCAGGCACATTCGAAGGAGAAGCAATGCGATCAACGGCGATCACACGCAATGGACGGGCCACCTCGGCGACGGGGAACCCCTCATCCTCACCCCGCAGATTCCGCTCGGGCTCGCTCAAGGTCGGTGCGGTGCTCGCATCCCTGGCGCTCGTCGTCTCGGGCTGCTCGGGCAAGGCCAAGGCCCCGGGGGAGGGTGAGGACTACCCGAAGGGCCCAGTCACGGTCACGGCACCGGCCGAACCCGGATCCGGCTGGGACACGACGGCGCGCGCCCTCGTCGAAGCCCTGCAGAAAGAGGACATCGTCTCCACCCCGCTGCCCGTGCAGAACCGCCCCGGCGGCACCGGCTGCTCATGGATCACGTCGATGATGCAGCAGGAGAAGGGCAAAGACGACCAGATCGCCATCACCTCCCTGGCCAGCCAGACGATGAAGGCCCGCGGCCTGTGCAAGTACGGCCCGCAGGACACCACGCTGATCGCGACCCTCTACGTCGAGGACTTCATGGTCGTGACCCCCAAAGGCGGCGACTTCAAGGATCTCGACTCCCTGGTCAAGGCTCTCAAGGACGATCCGCAGAAGGTCACTGTGGCGGCGTCGGGCGATGACACCCTGCCGTTCGCACTCTTCGCGAAGGCCGCCGGGATCGATCCCGCAGACATCAACTTCGTCAACTACGACGGCGGCGGCGAGCAGACCACTGCCATGCTCAACGGCGACGCGAAAGTCGCCATCGCCGGTATGAGCGAGTTCAGGTCCGTGCTCGAATCAGGTGACATCGAACCACTCGTGACCTTCGCGGAGAAGCCGCTGCCTGCACCTTACGATTCGGTTCCCACCGCCAAGGACTCGGGCTATGACGTGACCCTGGGCAACTGGCGCGGAGTCTTCGGACCTGCCGAAATGCCCCAGACTGCCATCGACTACTGGGCCAAGGCGCTCGAAGACGTCAGCAAGTCCGCCACCTGGAAGGACACGCTGAAGAAGAATCAGTGGGCTCCCGAATTCCGCACCGGCGACGACGCCCAGAAGTACGTCGACGAAGCCGCGACCACCGTCGAGAAGGGCGTGAAAGAGACCGATCTGGGCAACAGCAAATGAAGACGATGAGCCCGGCCCTGAAAGGTGATGTCATCACCGGCAGCGCCGTGACCGTGGTCGGTTTGGTCTACTACATCGCGACGTTCTGGATTCAGGAGACGAAGAACATCGTCACCCCGCGAACCTTCCCCGCGATCGTGGGCGTCGCCCTCATCCTGCTCGGCGTCTTCATCGTCGTCCAGGCGGTCTACCGAGGTAAGAAGGCCGCCGAGGTGGGGCCCGGGGACGGTGACACCGCCTCGGCGAGCGTTGACGGGGACGGTGCGACCGCCTCGGCGAGCGTATCGTCCGGGGTCGTCCTCGATGCCCCCGAGGATCCGCCATCGAAGAAGGTCGTGCTGCAGTTCGCTCTCTTCTTCGTCTACCTGGCGCTCCTCATCCCGGTCGGCTTCCTGCTCTCGACGGCAGCCTTCCTCATGACGATGACCAGCATCTATGCGCGGGATCGGTGGATCCGCAACCTCATCTTCTCGGTGCTGTTCGCGGTCATCATCTACGTTGCATTCGTCTACGGGCTGGCCGTGTACCTGCCCGTCGGAATCCTCGGTTAGGCGGCGGGCATGGACACACTCATCGATCTGGGCGGCGGTTTCGCCTCCGCACTTGAGCCCGTCAGTCTCGCGTTCGCCCTCCTGGGCGTGCTGCTGGGCACCGTCGTCGGAGTGTTGCCGGGAATCGGACCGATCTCAGCGATCGCGATCCTCATCCCGGTCTCCTTCGGGATGGAGCCGGTACATGGCCTGATCCTGCTCTGCGGCATCTACTACGGCTCCATGTACGGCGGATCCATCACCGCCACACTTATCAAAACCCCTGGTGAGGTCGCCAGCGCGGTGACCGCCATCGAGGGCTACGAGATGGCTCGCCGAGGTCGGGGCAAGGCCGCGCTCGCGACTGCCGCAATCGGGTCGTTCCTCGCCGGCACCCTCGCGATCGTCGGGCTGACATTCCTGTCTCCGGTGCTCGTGAAGCTCGCGAATGTCTTCGGGGCCACCGAGTACTTCCTGCTCATGGCCACGGCCCTGCTGTTGGCCTCGACGATGTCGTCGGGATCGCGGGCAAAGGCACTCGTGTCGATCTTCATCGGTTTGGCCGTCGGCCTCGTCGGACTCGACTTCCAGACAGGTCTGCCACGCCAGACCTTCGGCATGAGTCTGCTCTCCGACGGCATCGACTTCACGATCTTCGCCATGGCGCTCTTCGCGATCCCAGAGGCGATCCGCAACCTCGCGCTGGGACGCGGAGCCAAAGACGTGATCCAGAGCTTCGGGGACGACACGTGGATGACGAAACAGGACTGGCAGCGCTCGGCCATGCCCTGGGCCCGCGGCTCGGTGCTCGGCTTCATCATCGGCATCCTGCCCGGAGTCGGCCCGTCCCTGGCCTCGTTCATGTCCTACATCATGGAGAAGCGGATCTCGAAGCGGAAGTCCGAGTTCGGCAAGGGTGCCATCGAAGGTGTCGCCGGACCCGAGGCCGCGAACAACGCCGGAGTCGGCGGTGCCATGATTCCACTCTTCAGCCTCGGCATTCCTGGATCGGCGACCACGGCCCTGCTGCTCTTCGTGTTCACGATGTACGGGCTGCAGCCGGGACCGCTGATCTTCCGCGACGAGTCGGGCCTGATCTGGACGATCATCGCGAGCATGTACATCGGCAACGTGGCGCTGATCATCCTCAACCTGCCGCTCGTCGGAGTCTTCGTCAAACTGCTGAAGATGCCCAAGGAGATTCTGTTCTCGTCGATCCTCGTGCTCGTCGTCATCGGCGCCTACGCGATCGAGTTCAGCCTGTTCGGCCTGATGATGCTTGGAATCTTCGGTGTCATCGGCTATCTCATGGAGAAGGGCGGGATTCCGTTGGCTCCTTCGATTCTGGCGCTTGTGCTGGTGCCGCTGCTCGAGGACAACTTCCGGCGGATGCTCCAAATCTCAGGCGGATCGTTCATGCCACTGCTCACCCGACCGGTGTCGCTGTCGATCATCCTGCTCATGGTCGCCGGCATCATCGCACCAATCATCTTCCGCTGGTGGGTGCGTCGGCGCCAGCTGCTGGCCGATGTGAGTGTGGGATGAGAAAAGCTGTGACCGAAATGCGTTCGGGAGGACCTGTGAAAGAGAGTTCGATGTCTGAGAATGCGGTTAGCGCTCGTGCTGATGCTGCCACTGCTGCCGGTGGCGCTGTTGCCGGTGGCGCTGCCTCCGGTGGCGCTGAGGAGACCGGCGGTTTCACTGCGGAGGCCGGCAGCCTTACCGCGGAGACCGGCTCTGCGAAGGAGATCGGCGTCATCGACCGCAGTGCGGCGATCCTCACCGCACTGCAGGATGCACCGATGACCGCCGCCGAGGTCTGTCGTCGTTTGGGCTATTCCAAGTCGACGACGTATCGGCTCCTGGCGGATCTGCGCACTCACCGGTTCATCGTCCGTGACTCGTCGGGGCTGCTGCGGCTCGGCCCGTTCCCCGGTCGGCGCAGCATCGCGACGACGAACTCGGTGCTCGAGCATCTGCGCACGCTGACCAGCGAGTCAGTGCAGCTGTGGGTCCGAGTCGGGGAGGACCGGGTGTGCGTGCGCAATGTTGAGGCCGACCACGAACTCCGTGTCTCGCGCGGAGTCGGCACAGTGCTGCCGCTCGTCGACGGCGGGTCCGCCGCACTGGCCCTGTGCGGGCCCGGGAATCCGCAGGAGTTCTACGCGACGAAGCAGGCGCGGGTCCAGGGCACAGCCTCGGCGAGTGTGGCCGTCACTGCCGGCGGGATCCTTCTTGCTCTGTGCGTGTCCTATCCGCTGAACCGGGAGCCGGACAATGTGGCCGGTGCCTACCGGACGCTGCTGAGCCAGGCGGCCGTCGAGCTCAAATCGCTGCTCGAAGGCAGCGAGGAACTCGCTGTGCTCAAAGACATCGCACGGTTGGCATTGGGGGCGAAGAGTAAGCCGTAGTGCGGCTGGGAGGAACTGAGAAGGCCTCGTCGTCTGGGCTTTCGGCCGAAGCATCTCGGATCCGGTGAAGAGTAATGGGGCTCTTGCATCCGGGGAGTGCCCAAGGTAGAGAATTCCTTCCAATCAGTTAAACATCAGCTATTTAGAGTCAGATTGAGCAAGAATCATCGTAATAATTGAATATAGCGAGTGATTACGGGTCTGTTCAGCATAAAAGATCTGATGTATATTCGGTTGCGTGAGGCACACCACAGAGAAGTGGTAGGCAAAATCCTGACCCTGCCCCACCCTACGAATGGACTTCTATGAAGCGACTCGGAGTTGACGTCGGCGGAACTTTCACTGATTTGGTTCTGTGGGACGACGACGGAACAATCACAATCCACAAGACGCCCTCAACCAACGAAGACCCTTCCGTTGGCACCATGGACGGAATCAAGAGACTTGCGCAGAAAGCGGGAGTTGAGCCTACAAGCATCGAGATGTTCTTCCACGGAACAACCGTGGCGACGAATATAGTTCTTGAGCACAACGGCGACGACGTCGGAATGATCACCACAGAGGGTTTTCGCGACATACTCCATATCGCGAGGAAGAAGCGACCTCTCAACTACTCGAACTATCAGGAACTTCCTTGGCAGAAATGGCAGCTGGTGCCACGCCGGAACAGGCGCACAGTGCCAGAACGCATCGATGCCTCTGGGGCGATTCTCACACCGCTCGATGAAGGTGCAGTTCGAGACGAGGTTCGACTCCTGCGCGAGCGCGGTGTTGCCGCAATCGCTGTCGCATTTCTCCATGCCTATCGAAATCCCATTCATGAGCAGCGGGTCAAAGCGATCATCGAGGAAGAATTTCCTGATGCATTCATCTCGCTGTCAAGCGAAGTTGCCAGCCAGTACCGCGAATACGAACGCTTCTCAACGACAGCTCTCAACGCGTTCGTCGGACCGAAGACTTCGAACTACATTGCCCGTCTAGTCGATAAGGCATCCGCGGCTGGAGTGAGCGATGACGTGCATCTGATGACTTCGGCAGGCGGCCTGGTCACCGCAAGGAGCGCGCGGGAGACGCCAGTCTCTCTGCTGACGAGCGGAGTCGTAGCAGGACTCATCGGTGGATGTGCGATCGGAAAGGCCTCCGGGTACCCAAGCGTCATCACACTGGATGTCGGTGGGACATCGGCCGACGTCGGCGTTGCACCGGATGGGCGGTTGCGAATGAAGCACCTGCTTGATACACAGATCGGTGACTACCACGCCATGGTTCCGATGGCCGAAGTCGATACGATTGGCGCAGGTGGCGGGTCCATCGCATCAATCGATGAGGGCGGCATGTTCCACGTCGGTCCCCGCAGCGCCGGAGCGATACCGGGCCCGGCATGCTTCGGCCGCGGTGGCTCGGATCCGACATCAACGGATGCGATGGTGGTCCTTGGGTGGCTCCGCGAGGAGAGTTTCCTGTCGGGATCTATGACTGTGCAACCTGCTTTGGCAGAAGAGGCCGTACGAAAACACATCGCTGAACGGCTCGGTTCGAGCCTGGAGAAGGCTGCAATGGGCATTTTTACAGTGCTCGCACATTCGATGACCGAAGCCATTGGACTGCACTCCGTGAGAAAGGGTTACGATCCTCGTGACTTCTCGCTCGTTGCGGAAGGCGGGGCGGGGCCACTCTTCGCTTGGCACATTGCGAAGCAACTCGGGATTCCTCGCATCATCGTGCCTACTTACCCTGGGATAACCTCGGCAGCCGGACTTTTGGCGACAGACATCAGGTATGAAGTGCCGACCACGGTGTGGACCTCATCCGAGGACGCAGACGTTGAATTACTTGCACATGAAGTCGAGCGATTGTCCGCAGATGCCGTTGCTCAGCTCAAGAGGGACGGAATGCCCGAAGAACAGATTAGTCTGGAACGCAGTGTTGACTGCCGATACATCGGTCAGGGATATGAATTGCGAGTCGAAGCTCCAGATGGTGAGGTCGACGCGGATTGGGTGAAGGCAGTCTCGGAGGCATTTCACGAACTGCACGGGCGCATGTACTCACAGCGCTTCGACGAGAAACCTGTTCAGCTCGTCAATGTGCGAGTCACCGGTGTTGGAGCCGTACCTCAGATCAAACTTCCTCGAATCGCAGCCGGGACCGTCGACGCTAGTGCGGCCTTGGTTACAACGACGCGGGCGCTCATGTGGACAGACGATACCGCCGAACCCGAATGGACCGATACACGTGTCTATTCTCGCGAGCTGCTTCAAGCGGGCAATGAATTCACCGGGCCAGCGATCGTCGAACAGTTCGACTCGACGACCATCGTCGGTATCGGCCAGCGAGCAACGGTGGACGAACTCGGGCACATCATCATCGAAAGGAGTGAGGCATGAGCAAGGTTGCAATGCCGAAGACGGGAGTCTCACTGGCGCCCGAAGCACAGCGTAATTGGAACACGGTCGATGTCGATCCCATCACGTTGAGAGTGATCGGCGGAGCTCTCGACTCCATGGCGAAGGAGATGGCGCAGGTCCTCTACCGCATGGCGTACTCGAGTCTCATCCGCGAGTCCGAGGACCTGGGTGCCGGGATCTTCGATGTCAGCGGCAGAGAATTGTGCGAATCCGATTCGACACCGATGCACTGTGGGTCCATCCCTGCCTATATCAAGGGGATCAATCGCAAGCTCGCTGGCACGTACAAGCCAGGGGACGTCATCCTGCACAATCATCCCTATCACGGGGCTGCGCACTCACCCGACTATGGGATCATCATCCCGATTTTCTGGAACGAACAACACATTGGTTTTGCTGGGTGTACGGGACATGTCTCCGACATCGGCGGCAACTTTCCGGGTCTCTGTATGGACGTCGTGGATGTCTGGGCCGAGGGGAAGCTCATGGACTCAATGAAGATATACGACGGCGGCGTCCGCAACGACATGCTCATTCAGCACATCCTGGACAATGTTCGGACACCGGAGCAGAACCGCGGAGATCTTGAAGCGCTGGTGTCATGCGCTCGTATCGGCGAGAAGAGATATCTCGAGCTCCTCGAGTCCTACGGACTCGACACCGTCATGAGCGCAAGCGAGATGTGGATGGACTACTCCGAAACCATGTTGCGCAACAAGATCAGAGAGCTGCCGGACGGCAGTTATGAAGCGCCCATTGGCTATTTGGACGACGACGGTAAGAAAAGGGGCGTACCTATCAAGGTGGCGGTTCGTGTCGAGATCGACGACGATGAGGTGCTCATCGACCTCACCGGTTCGAACGAGCAAGTGCCGACGGCATTCAACGTTCCCTTCGAAGGATCGGTATTGCCGGTCGCTGTCAGTGCTATTCGGACAATTCTCCTTGATGAGGAGACGACCGCAGAATACGTTCCACAAAATGATGGCTGTTTTAGGCCTGTGCGAGCATATGCTCCGGAAGGCACGATCTTCAATCCCGATTTTCCTGCCTCGTGTTTCGCCAGATTCTCTCAGGTCAATCGGGTCTTTGACTCGATCAATTTGGCATTGGCGCCGATCCTCCCCGACCATGCCATTGCCGGATCGTCGTCGGCGCTGTGTGCCATCGCCTATTCGGGGGTGGCCGAAGACGGCGAAAGCTACTGGGTGTATATCGAGATCAACGAAGGTTCGTATGGTGGTCGCAACGGTAGAGACGGTATGGACGCTGTCGACGCTCTGATGGCGAATACGCGGAACAACCCGATCGAAGAGCTCGAGCTCAACCACGCCATGAGAGCCGAACGCTACGAACTTCGCGATGAATCGCCGGCCCCGGGTCGTTGGCGAGGTGGCATCGGCAGCGTGAGGCGATGGCTGATGATGACCGACACATTCCTCGGTTCAGAAGCTGACAATCGAAGCGATCCGCCAGCTGGGGCACTTGGCGGAGCTAACGGAGTCTCAGGCTCGTTCGTGCGCAACCCGGGCACAACTCGCGAAGAAGTGCTTCACTCGAAAGTCACGCAGGAGGTCGTCAAGGCTGGAGACACTTTGGAGATCAGAATGCCATCGGGAGGTGGCTTCGGCAATCCATTCGAGAGGGACACATTCGCAGTGCTGCATGATGTGTGGGATGAATATCTGAGCGCAGAGGAAGCTATCCGAGACTACGGAGTCGTTGTTGACACCGAGAACTGGGTCGTCGACGATGAAGCAACGGCAGCTCTTCGGTCCTGATCATATGGTCGATTGAACCCAGTTGCGCGGGCTCAACCTCGTCGCCACCACGAACTCACACTCGTGGTGGCGACGAGGTCTCGCGCCTCTCAGCGCTTGTCGAAGTTCTGGTAGTAAGCGGAGACCTTGTCGAGGTGCCGGCGCATGAGCGTCATCGCAGCCATCGAGTCCCGGTCGACGATTGCCTCAAAGAGCGCCGAATGGTCGTGGCTGACCGTGGTGCCGATGTTTGCAGCAGCATTGGCGTCTCCGACGACGTTCTGCAGAGCATTGAAAAGGGGAATTGTGACGACTTCGAGCAGAGGATTGTGCGAAGCTTCAACGATCTGCTGGTGGAAGGTCGAGTGACTGGAGAATGACGACTCCTCGCTGCGCAGGCTCGGATCCGAATTCCTCAGCCTCTCGAGGTCGTCATCCGTCCGACGGGAGGCTGCGAAGCCGACCGCGGGAACCTCGGTGATGTGCCGGATCTCCATGAGATTCTCGATCGAGATCGAATCGGCAGACGCCAGCAACGTGACTCCGATCTCCAGTTGCGAGCCCAAATGACCGACGGTGGGGATCGTGACAAATGTCCCCCCATTGACCCCACGCACGCTTCGGACCAGGTGCTCGCTCGATAGCGTCCGCAGAGCTTCACGGATCGTGCTCTGCCCGACCGCAAAAGTCTCCCGAAGCTGCCCATCTGAGGGCAACCGTGATCCAGGGCTGAACGTGCCATCTAGAATCTGACGTCGCAGCTCGGCTGCGACCACCGAGTAGGCGGTTCTCGATTCGACCATGTCAGGCCGGAGCAATCGTCGTCATATCAGTCCAGGTCTCTGTCGTTGTCTTGGCTCTTAGCACGTCTTCAGCTCCTTAGTTCAGGAGACTGCGGCCCATGATGAGCCGCTGCCCCTGCTTGGTTCCCTCATAGAACTGGGCGATCTCGATGTCGGCAATCATGAACTTCAACCCCCAGGATCTCGGTAATCCGATGACCAAACTGTTAGTGCTGCTTCAGATATCCGATCGCGTAGTCCAAGGCACTCTGGCGACCTCGACTGCCCGTGATGCCATCGTAATGCGAGTACGGTCAAGAGTCCGCAAACCGATATTCAGGCCGTGTCCGTTGCGCCGAGGCTGAACGCTGGGTCACCGTCCTCGGCAACGAACGTTCAGTTGCCATGCGCCAGCAGCATTTCGGCACGACGAATGATGACTTCATCGACGAGCTCGCCGTCGAGGACGAATGCCCCGGTACTGCGCGATCGGGCTTCGGACATGACCGACTGTGCCCAGTCGAGCTCTTCCGCACGTGGTGCGAACGCCGAGCGGATGGGGTCGATTTGCCGGGGATGAATGGCCAGTTTTCCATCGAACCCCTGGGCTGCTGCGGCATCAGCCTCCCCGCGCAGCCCGGAATCATCGTCGACAGTGCTGTGGACCGAGTCGATGACGGATAGCCCACACGCGCGTGCGGCGTAGAGGATTCGAGTTCTCGCATAGGCGAGGGGATCGGAAGCGGGCATAGTCGAGTTTCCCGTGCTCCGAATCCGCAGATTCAGTGCCAGATCCGCTGAGCCGAGCGCTAATGCACTGA
This sequence comes from Brevibacterium sp. ZH18, assembly GCF_022748595.1. Taxonomy (GTDB): domain Bacteria; phylum Actinomycetota; class Actinomycetes; order Actinomycetales; family Brevibacteriaceae; genus Brevibacterium. Next base: position 73,260 of record NZ_JALDSX010000007.1, read on the forward strand.
CTTGCTGATGTGCGGCGATCCGGTCGGCCTCGATCACGCCCCTAGCTGTCTCAATGAGGGCGATGACCTCGAGGCCGGTCAGTGATTCGAATGGATGGTCTGCCTCTGCCATTGGAACCATGACTCGTGTGATCCCGCGCTCGCGGACGGCGTCGAGATCAGAGGCAACATGGGCCGTATCGAAGCCATTGATGCGGACGCAGACTCGTTGTGGATCGAGGGGCGAAGTGACCAGCAGTTCCCGCGCTGTGTCCTTGTCCTCGGGTCGCACAGCGTCTTCAAGGTCGATGATTGCCAGGTCGGCAGCCTCGATCGCCTTGCCATAGCGTTCTGGTCTGTCCGCTGGAACGAAGAGCCAGCCGGGGCCCGTAGCTGTCATTGATGTGGTCATCGCGGCGCCTCACCGTTTGCGGCCTCGGTGTGCTCAGCCACAGAAGGTGCCGATGATCTCTGTCGCCGGTCGACTGCCCTGCGCATCGATGATCGTTGACTGAATTGTGCCTGCTTTCTCAACTCCGACGACGGGTAGGGCACAGTCGGAGAACTTCACAGCCACCTCGGTGTTTGTCAACGGTCGTGATTCGTGACCGCGATTGATCTTTTCGGACTCGTGCAGGGTCGTTCCGTCTTTGAGGGTGATGGCAAGGTCTCCGGAGAAGGCCTTCGGATACAGGCTCTCGTCATCGTGTTCGACTGTGAGCAGAGCAGCGGCCGCGAGCACGTCCTCTTCGCCGCGCGCTGACTCGTTGAGTTCATCGAATGTGATCTTTCCATGTCGCAGGGCCGCCGCTGTGAGGTAGGGCAGGCTGAACTTCGCGTCGTACTCGCCGCGCGGTCGCAATTTGTCCTCCACGGGCTCACACACGACCCGTGCCGGCACCTCGTGGATCCTCGCCGTCATGTGTTCGATTTGGGAGTATTCGAAGGCAGGATCCTCGCGCAGACGCAGGGCAATGTCGATGAAGGAATGGGTGAAATGGCAGGTCGGGAACGGTTTGACCGCAACATTGTCGACCTCCCACACCTCGCCGAGGTTGTCGAAGAGTTCCGTACCGGGTGCTTCGCTGTCCTGAATGTGGGTGCGGTAGAGACCGAAACGTCCTTCGTAGATCCCGGCCGGGCCGTCGAAGCCGGCGGCCGCCAGACTCACCGCGTGCAAGCCGGCGTTGGCTGCCCAGCCCGGGTGGAGACGTTTCGTTCCGGATCCTTCGTCGAGGAATTGGAGCACTCCGGAGGAGAACGATCCGACGATGCCCTGAGCGGCGACGAGTTGCTTGGCAGTGAGCTTGTGGATGATCCCTGCGCCGATCGCTGAGCCATAGGCGCCGAGCACACCGGTGGGATGGAATCCCTTGTCATGGAACCGTCCGTCGGCCGCCATCCCCAAGCGGGCGTTGACCTCGATGGCGAGGATGTAGCCGAGCAGCAGTTCGTCGAAGGTGATCGACTCGTCGCCGGCACTTGCACTGATGACAGCGGCCAGTGATGACGCGCTGACATGGGAGACGGCAGCGATATGCGTATCGTCGAAGTCGTGCCCGTGGATCATCAGTCCATTGGCGATGGCAGCGCCTGACTTGGACAGGGTTTCACTCCGGCCGATGACGGGTACTTCACCGGGATCCAAGCGTGAGAGCCCATTCAGGGTCACCTCGGCGAAACCGGTGGTGCTTGCTGCGATGCCGACGCCGATCGAGTCGAGCATGAGGTGACGAGCACGCAATTTCACCTCTTCGGGGATATCCGCAATGGTGATGGACGAGACCTTGGCTGCGATTGTCTCTGAGATGCTTGGCATGGTGTCTCCTGACATCAGATCTGGGTTCGACCGGCGAAGATGGATTTGGCGATGACTGTGTTGAGGACGTCGTTCGTGCCCTCGCCGATGCTCATGAGCGGAGCGTCTCGGTAGAGTCGCTCGATTTCGTATTCCTTGGAGTAGCCGTAGCCTCCGTGGATAGACATAGCTTCGATGGCCGATTCGAGTGCGACTTCGGAGCAGAAGACTTTGGCCATTCCGGTCTCTCCGTCTGCACGACCCTTAAGGAGGGACTGGGCAGACCAGTACATGAGCTGACGCGCGGCCTGCACGCGGGTTGCCATTTTGCCGATACGCAGCTGGATGGCCTGGAAATTGGAGATCGCCTGTCCGAACGATTCGCGCTCCTGGGCATAGGCGACCGATTCTTCGAGCGCGCGCTGTGCGATGCCCACCGAGCGGCCCGCGATATTCACCCGACCCCACTGCAGTGCTGAGAGCACCTGCTGCATTCCGCGCCCCTCGACCCCTCCGAGCAGTGCACCCTCGTCGACCTCGCAGTTATCGAAGAGGACCTCACAGCTTTCGGGGCCCTTATATCCGAGCTTCGGTATGTCCTTAGTGACTTCGAATCCGGGGGTGCCGGCCTCGACGAGGAGGATACTCATTCCACGGTGCGCGGGAGTCGTGTCGGTGTCAGTCTTGACGAGGACGGGAAGTGGATCAGCATGTCGTGCGTTGGTGATCCACATTTTGGACCCATTGATGACGTACTTTCCGTTGACCTTCTTGGCTGTGGTCTTGATGCCCTGCAGGTCAGTGCCGGCATCCGGCTCCGTGAGTGCGAGCCCCGTCCGCCTCTCTCCCGAAGCCAGCGACGACAGATACGTGGACTTCTGCTCCTCGGTGCCATGTTCGGCGATCATCTTCGAGGCCATGGTGTGGCTGCCGAGAACACCTGCGATCCCCATCCACCCGCGGGCCAGCTCCTCGAAGACGATTCCGAAGGAGATTGGGTCGATGCCCAAACCATCGTGTTCCTCGGGAATCGTCAGCCCGAAGAGGCCCATCTCCTTGAGCTTGTCGATGATGTCGGTCGGGTACTCGCCCGAAGCCTCCATCTCCCTGGCGACGGGGACGATCTCCTTGTCGACGAACGATCGCAGGGACGTCTTGAAATCATTCTGTTCCTCGGTGAGTTCGAACATGGTGTCAGGCTCCTGTGCTGGTAGTTGTCGTGTCGAGTTCGGCCAAGAGTTCGGCTCGATGCTCGTCGATCTGTGGTGCTGCCCGGTTGGCATCGAGACGTGGACCGACGCGGGGCGCAGTGGCGATGTTGCTGATCGGACCCCATCGTTCGTGATCGGTGTCGAAGATAAGTCCGCGTTGGGCAACAAGTGGGTCCTGCAGGGCTTCGGCCACGCTCTTCACCTTGGCTACGGGAACGCCTGCAGCCTCAAGCCGATCCACCCATTCGTCGGCCGTGTGCTCGATGAACGCCGCTTCGAGAATGGCGAGCAGTTCGGCCTTGTTCTCGATTCGACGGTCGAAGCTGGAGAATCTTTCCTCTGCAAGGCGGTCGTCTCCGACGACTTCGGTCAAACGGAGGTAGAACTTCTCTTTGGCGCAGCCGACGGTCAACCATCCATCGCTTGCTTCGAACGCCTGGAATGGTACGAGCGAGGGATGGGACGACTTCGTTGTCCTCTGCGGTTCGAACCCTTCATTGAGGTGCCAGTTGCCGACATAGGACAGCATTGACACGGCGGTATCGAAGAGGCTGAGATCGCAGTCCGTCCCCACCCCGTCACGGCGGGCGGCGTGCACTCCGGCCAGCATCGAGATCGCTGCGACCAGTCCGCCGCTGAAGTCGACGAGAGACAAGCCTGATTTGGTCGGAGGCCCTTGGGGCTCGCCGGTGATATCCATCCATCCGGCTGCTGCTTGGAGCATGTAGTCGTATCCCGGCCGTTTGGCGGCGTCGCCCTCGCTGCCGTACCCGGACAGCGTGCAGCAGACGACCTGCGGATTGATGTGGCGCAGGGAATCGTAGGTGATGCCGAGCTTGGCGGGGACATCGCCGCGCAGATTCGAATAAACGACGTCTGCCGTGGCGACAAGGCGGTTGAAGACCTCCCGGTCGTCATCATCGTTCAGGCTCAGCGCAATACTGCGTTTGTTGCGATTGAAGGACTCGTAGAAGAGCGAATCAGTGCCTTCGCGGTACGGAGGCACATAGCGTCCGATGTCGCCACCTGAGTTCGGGTCTTCGATCTTGATGACGTCCGCTCCGAGGTCGGCGAGCTGCATTGACCCCCAGGGGCCAGCTCCGTACTGTTCGACGGCGATGATGCGAATGTCTTCGAGCGGTTTCATCTGTCTGCACCTACTTCTCTGCGAATTTGTGTGGATTGGAGAACTGGTCACAGTGTGCTCAGCTGTAATCGGTGACGGCATCGGCTGATTCGGGGAAGTAATCCTGGCCGATTCCGCTAGCCTTCGTGGCAACCATGACCGAGCGTTTCCATGTGACGACAGTTGTCCCCTCCTGGTTGAGTCCTCTGGTGGTCATCGAAATGATTCCGGCGTATTCCCGTGACTTCGAGCGGCGGGCCTCCGTGCAGACGCTCTCTGCGTACAGAGTGTCGCCGACGTAGACGGGATGGCGGAACATGATGTCGGTGAACGCAAGGTTCGAGATCGCGTTCTGACTCATGTCGAACACGGTCAGGCCGAGGACGAGTGCAACGGTCAGTCCGGAGTTGACGATGACCTTGCCGTCGGTGATCGGGTTCTGAGCCGCGAAGTGTTCGTTGAAGTGGTTCTGGTTCGTATTCATCGTCAGATTGGTCAGCCAAACGTTGTCAGCGTCGGTGATGGTCCGGCCGAAGGGATGCTGGTACACGTCTCCGACGATGTAGTCCTCGAAGAAGCGACCGATGATGGCGTCGTGAGTGGTCATGTGGTGATGTCTCCTAGTTCGAGTGTGCGTCTGGGGTTGTTGGTTTGGGTGAGTCGGATTCGCTGGTTTCCGGCCCTCAAGCGATGTCTTCGAGGCTGCGTCCACGGGTCTCAACTGGGATGATGAGGACCACGACGATCATGCAGACCGCCATGGAGCAGACGAAGCTGATTGGGCCGAAGAGCCCGAATGAGACGAAGAGCCCGGACATGACGAATGGCACGATGATTGAGGCCCCGCGGGCGAAGGTGTAGGAGATGCCGGTGCCGCGTAGCCGATACCGCGTCGGATAGAGCTCGGGCATGTAGGAATAGAGCACGAAGGTCACGAGAGTGTAGATCGCTGTGACGAGCAGGAGGCCGATGATGACGATCAACACGATCGACTGAGCAGCGGCATAGGCCAGTCCCAGTGGTATGACGATGATCGAGAAGACGATGATCGCGGTGCGTCTGTTCATTCGGTTGATGAGCAGGAGGCAAACAAGACCTCCTCCCGGGGCGCCGAGCGCCATGGCCGTCGTGTAGCCGAGGGAGTGTGAAACGTCGATGCCCTGCTCGACGAAGAAGGTCGGCATCCAGGAGATGAACCCGTAGACGAACATATTCACACCGACCGCGACGACCGTACCGAGGATCGCCAGTTGCCAGAAGGGGCGCCGGGCGGTCACCTTCGACTGTGTTTGTTCGGTCGGGGGAGCAGGAGGATTGTTCTTCAGCGTCGTCGGCGACAGTTTCTCGAACTGCTCCACGACCACTTCAGCTTCTTTCAGCCGGCCTTTGACAACCAACCAGCGTGGAGATTCGGGGCATCGTTTCCTGGCGATCCAGACGATGACAGCGAGGACCGCGCCGATGATGAACATCCACCGCCACCCGAAGTTGGAGATGACCACTGCGCCGATCGCGGAGGCGAAGAGAAGTCCGGAATTGACGAGGATTCCCAGAAACGCAGTCCATCGGCCTCGGCTGCGAGGGGGAACGAATTCGCCGAGGATGGCCGCAGCGAGGACGAGCTCTGCTCCGAGACCGATACCCATGATAAATCTGGTACCCACGAGGAACTCGAAGGTCGGCGCAAACGCGGCGGCGAATCCGGCGATGGCGAAGATGAGCAGATTGAGTTGGTAGCTCATTCGCCGTCCGAATCGGTCGCCAATGAATCCTGCTGTCGCGGCGCCGAGGAGCATACCGAAGAACGTCATGGACATGAAGATTGCGATTTCGTGCACTCCGGCGAACCCGGTTGAGACGAGTGCCGCTGACACGCCGGCCGCGACATAGACGTCATAGGCGTCGATCATCGCCCCAGCGCCGATATATGCGAAGAGTTTCTTGTGTTCCCGGTTCGTTGTGAGCGCGTCCATTCGCGCCCCGATTTTCATTTCTTCGAGTTTGGTGTCCACAGACATCGTTGTCGTGCCTTTCTGAAGGGGCGTGTTATCTGATGGTTTGCGAAATCGCTTGTGCGCGATCGAGCAGCGCCAGATCGTCGAATGGTCGGCCGATGATCTGCAATCCCGGCGAGAGTGAGTCGGTAGCTTCGGGGAGGGGGATCGTGATTGCTGGAAGTCCGAGGTAGTTGATGACTCGGGTGAAGCGGCTTGCTCGCATGTAGTCGTCTCTGCACCGCTGGCTCGACATGTCACCGTTGCCGGGCGCTTTCGGGGCCAGGATCGGACTGGTGGGAGTGAAGAGGAAACGTGAACCCTGCATGACAGTTGCAATGAAGTCGTTCTGCGCGTCCGCCCGGCACGCGATCGCATCCGCATACTCGATGGCGGAAACTGCGGTTCCGCGGATTGCTCGTGACAGCACCTGGTCTCCGAGGAGGTTCCAGTCCCAGTCGAGGATTCTGCCGATGTTGCGTGCTGCCTCGACGCTGACGATGGCGACGGAGCTGCGGCTGAGCTCGGTGTCGTCGAAATCCACGCTGAACGCGGTGTTCTGTCCGAGCGCCTGAAGCGCAGTCGAATAGGTCAGGGTCACTTCGGGGTTGCAGATTCGTGAGGCCGCTTCGACCGCCAGATGAGAGATCTGACATTCATTCGCCGGCTGATTCGCGTCGAGCTTACGGCGCGCCTCAGGGGAAACGGTGTCGGCGTCGTCGAAGAGGACATTCGCCGTCGTCCTCACGGTGTCAACGTTGGGGGCGATGAGTCCGATCGTGTCCAAAGATTCGGATAGATGAATGAGGCCTAGGTGGGAGAAGAGTCCATTGCTGGGTTTGTAGCCGACCAGTCCGCAGAAGGCTGCTGGAAGCCGGACAGACCCTCCGGTGTCGGTACCTAAGGACACATCGCTGACGCCCGTTGCGACGGCGATGGCCGAACCGCTCGAGGATCCACCTGACAGGTACCGTCCGTTGCGTGGATTTACACCGTCGCCAAGCCACTGATTGTGCCCCGTGGGGCTCATGGCGAGTTCGGCCATGTGATTGGCTCCGACGATTGTGCCACTGGCGGACTCGATCGCGAGCAGCAGCGGTGAGGTGCAGTCTGACTTTCTACCGTTCAACGATGGGTTCCCCGCTGTGAGGGGGTAGCCCGCGATGCCTATGTTGTCCTTGTGAGTGAACCGAATGCCTGCGAGTGCTGTGCTGCTGGGTTCTTCTACTATGACCGGGCTCGAGGTGTACTTGCGCAGGATCCCAGTCCGCGGGGAATCATGTGAGGTTTCAATCCAGGCGGACGATTGCGCTTCTTCGTCGCTGTGGTCCTGGCGCAGCCATGGGAGAGGGTTCGGGCGAGAGAACGAGCTGTCGATTTCGGCGGCGGACTCTGACAGAAGACGGGTCGCCCGCTCTGCGTCGGTTGATTCGAGGAGTTCATTGACTGCGGTGCTGATGCGCGCTGATGCCGCCGTATGTGTCTTGGCATTGGTCTTCAAGTCTCATCGTCCTTCGTGGAAGCAACAGCACTCCGCAGCATTGCGATTGCCGGTCCAGTTCCGAGTTCTCGCCGGCGAGTACCCGAATCATCTGACAACCTAGAGCTTAAACCTATGATGTATTGCCGTCAATAGTCGGATATTGGGCGATCAAGGTCAAAATATGAAGTAATACCTCAGATCAATGATGGGTATTTTGAGTGTCTGCCGCGTCGCGATGCCCATCATGCAGGCAATCGACGACTCTTAGCCGGTGGCGGTAGGTGAACCGCGTCGATGTGTGCCGGGGAGCGTCCGCCCGACGTTATGGCCACGGTACATCGGGGCTCAGGAACGCGCGATGGATGCTTTGAGATTTCCGCCGAATCCGAGAGGCAATCCAATGGCGGCATTGAGCGCTACCGTGGCTGGCGACGTCGGCCATGATTCGCGGACCAGGCGGGCCACCGAAGAACTCGCGAAGCGTGTGGCCGACCTGATCGGCGTCGAAGCACGTCGAGGCTGGGGAGGCCCTCGAACTCGCCGAGGTCGCAGACGAGATCTTCGACTTGGAACCGGAGCTGAGCGTGGCGCGGATGAACCGCCGTGTCTCGTCGGTCTGGCCCGCCTCTGTGCGGGTACGCGATAGCCTGTTGCCTGCACACGGTCAATCACCGGGTGTTGCTGCGATCGTTTGAAACCGCCAAAGGAAAGGGAACAATAATTGATTCCTGAATCGAGAGGTGGACGAATCGCATACTTTATAGTCGCGGCGTTTTGCCTACTTCTTCTCGCGTTCTGCATCTTCGTATGGTTCTGGGCCGGGACGGTCGAGGACGGATGGGTGAGCGCATATGCGGCAGTGATAGTAGTTTGGCTGGTCTGCGTGCCGGTTGCCTTCGTGCCTCTAGGTTGGTCGTTGGGACTGTTGATCGCCCGAAAGGTCGAAAAGAAGAAGTCCCAGCGAAGGCAAACTCGTCCACATGAGGTCCCCCTCAACTTATAGGCACGTGCTCTGTCTCATGCACGGTTGGCCTTGGGGGCGAAGAAGAAGCCGTAGTGCGGCTGGCAGGAGCTGAGAATAGGAAATTCTGGTGCGAATATGACGCTCCAGGCCGCACCAGAATTTCCTATTGACGGACCCGGGTTGGCCTTCAACGGACCTGTGTTGGCTCTCAACGGGCCTGCCGTTGGTCCGCGGCATGGCAGCCGCGGCGGATCAGTCGACCTGGAGCTCTCCCATGGCGTCCCAGCCGTCGCCGTCGATCTGGCGAGAGATGATCTTCGGCGTTGATGCGAGGGCGTTGTTCATGGGGCCGCCGTCCGCAGTTGCCTTCTGAAAATGATCGGACTTCACGTGCGCCTCGGCGGCGTCATCGTCGAAGGCTTCGACAAGGACGAACTCATTGGGATCATCGAGGCTGCGTGACCAGTCGAACCATTTGTTCCCCGGCTCGGCTCGGGTCGCCTCGGTGAACTCCTTGGTGATCTGGGGCCACTCTTCTGCCTTTTCGGGCTTGACCTGGAATTTGACGACGATGAAGATCATAGGTGGTCCTTTCGCAGATGAACCGGTAGGCGGTATCTCCGCCTGCCTTTTGGTGGCCTGATACAGGTGGTTCGGTGATTCTACTTCTCAGGAGAACTGCATGCCGCCGTCGACTAGCATGGTCTGGCCGGTGATGTAATCCGAGTCTTCGCTGGCCAGGAACGAGACGAGGCTGGCAACATCTTCGGGAACAGAGACTCGGCCGAGCAGGATGTCACCGGCATACTTCTTGATCGCCTCTCCCTTCTGCAGACCTTCCTCGGCGGCGAGTTTCTCATCGATGAGGTCCCACATTGCTGTTCCGACGATGCCGGGACCATAGGCGTTGACTGTGATGCCGTGCTTCGCCCATTCCATGGCCGCGCCCTGCGTCAGGCCGCGCACGACCCATTTGGTTGCCGAATACGGTGAGAGCATTGCGAAGGGGCGGAAGGCTACGATCGAGGCCGCACCAATGATCTTCCCGCCGTTTCCCTGCTCGATCATCTGCCTGGCGGCCGCCTGATAGGACAGGAAGACACCGGTGATGTTGACGCCCAGAATCTTTTCGAAGTCTTCTTTGGAGTAGTCGACGAGCGGTTCGACCTGAGCGATGCCCGCGTTCGCGACGAAGATATCGAGTTTCCCGCCGGCTTCGACGGCAGTGGAGACGAGGGCTTCGACCGAGGCTTGATCGGTGACATCGACCTGGGTTGCTGTGGCGCGACCGCCGGCCTTCTAGATAAGCGAGACCGTTTCGCTGACGCCGTCTGACATGGTCGGCAGGTCAGCGACGACGACGTGGTGTCCGTCTGCGCCGAGGCGCTGGGCGATTCCCTGGCCGATTCCCCGACCGGATCCGGTGACGACTGCGACGCTGTATGTGTCTGTGGGCATGGTTGTACTCCTTGATGTCTCGTCCTTGAGTGAGCACGACCAGTCTGGGGACAAATGGCATGGTGAGAATACGGTTGTTCTCATGTCGTGAGAAACAGTCGTTTCGGGAGCTCAGCCTGCGGGGAGCGTGGACTCGGGGGCTCAGCCTGCGGGGAGCGTGGACTTCAGCGTATGCCGCCGCGCAGATACCTGGAACAGAGACCGGCGCGATCGCGCAGAGCCGTCTCGATCTCCTTCGTGCGGCCGGTGGCCCTGCTCGAGGGGGTACTCACGGCGATCGCTCCCACCTGCAGGCCGGTTCCATTGCGAACCGGAACGGCGGCGCAGGTCTGGCGCGGCAGGAATTCGTCCTGTTCCCATGCGATGCCACGGGTGGCCACCTCGGCGAGGTGATCGTCGAGGAGATCCCGGCGCACGATTGTCTGCGGGGTGAGGACCTGCATGCCGCGGGCATCGAGGTACTCGGTCCGCTGGTTCGCGGGCATGGCCGAGAGGAGGATCTTTCCGAATGCGGTGGCGTGGGCGGCCTCGTGAAAGCCGAAGCGCAGGGGCCGCAGACGAGGGTGCTTCTCGCAGTCCGAACAGTAGGTGAGGATGATGTCCGAGCCGCGGTAGATGGCGAAGTACGCGGCCGTGCCCAGGCTCCGATGGAGTTCGTCAGTGATCTGGCGGATGGGAAAGGGCACAACGAGGCGCTGCTGGAACGAGAGACCGAGCTCGAAGCATTTGGGTCCGAGTTCGAACTGCTTCTCATCACTGAGGTAGACGAGATAGCTGGCGTCCTCGAGCTCGTGGAGCAGGCGATAGACGGTGGGGAGGGGGATCTCCAGCCTGTCGGCGACCGCCTTCGCCGAAGCGCTTCCCGAGGTCGACACCGCCTCGAGGATGGAGAAGACCCGATTGATGACCGCGCTGTTCGACATCTGCTCTCCACCTTTACGGCCTGGGCTCTCCGACCGAAGTTCACCGTTGAACGTTTGTGACTTTATCGCCTCGTGAGAATCAGCATAGTGGGCTGTGGTCCAGTTCACGTAGGTTGCTCATAACCGATTCGGCAATGATGCCCGGAGCACGGGCATCAGCAGGAGGAGCAAAGGAGCACCAGATGGCATTCCCCGCCAAATTTCCGTCGCTGAACGCGATGGAGATGACCGACGAGGCGAGGCAGACACTCGTCCGAGTCCTGCGAGTGGCATTCCCGCACAAGAATTTTCCCGACGGCCCCTATGAGCGTACGGCTGACAAGATCCTCATCGAAGCCGATGCGGAGACCTGGTTCCGAGTAGCCCTCATCCAGGGCCTGCAGTCACTCGATCAGCTGTCTGACGAGGGCTTCTGCGCGCTCGACGACGAATCTGCGCTGAAGGTGCTGCGAAGGGTCGAAGGCACGGAATTCTTCGGCTTCGTCCGACGCACCGCAGTCCTCAACCTCTATGACGACACCGAGGTGTGGGAGACCCTGGGATACGAAGGTCCGTCCTTCGACCAGGGAGGCTACATCAACCGCGGGTTCGACGACCTCGACTGGCTTCCCGAACCGCGCATCCTCTATCCCGAGGATGAGCCAATCCCCGAACTGGGTTCCGGCGCCCAACGGTCACCACAGACGGCTAACTCGGCCGAGGAGTCGACGAATCAGCCGAGCGCAGCACGTGCCGACATGGGGAAGGTGGAAAAATGACTGAGAAGAACACTCAAGCAGGTCGCAGCGTCACCGGACACAGCATCGATGTCGATGAGGAAGCTGTCGTCATCATCGGATCCGGTGCAGGCGGCGGCACCCTTGCCTATGAACTCACCGCCAAGGGCATTCCTGTCGTCGTTCTCGAGGCTGGGCCCGATCTGGGCCACGAGGACTACGTCAACAACGAGTGGGAGGCATTCAACCAGATGGCCTGGTTGGATCCGCGGACGACCTCAGGGTCCTGGCAGGTTGCGAACGACTTCCCCAACCTCCCCGCCTGGATCGTCAAGGCCGTGGGCGGAACCACAACGCACTGGTCAGGGGCGACTCCGCGATTCAAGAATCACGAGTTCAGCGCCCGCAGCACCTACGGACGCATTGAAGGAGCTAACCTCCTCGACTGGCCGATCACCCTCGACGACATGGCGCCCTATTACGACCGGGCCGAGAAGTCGATGGGTTCGACCCACGTCCACGGACGCCCGCCGCTGCCGGCGAACAACAACTACAAGGTCTTCGCCAATGGTGCCAAAGAGGTCGGGTACCGCTTCTACGCCACCGGCCCTTATGCCACCAACGCTGAGGAATACGACGGTCGCCCCGCTTCGATCCAGGACGGCTTCAACTTCCAGGGAGATAAGAACAAGTCGAAATGGTCGACGCTGGTCAGGGAGATCCCACGAGCCGCGGAAACCGGTCTGCTCGACCTGAGGCCCGAGTCTCAGGCGGTGCAGATCACCCATGATTCCGCAGGAAATGCCGACGCCGTGCTCTACCTCGACAAGGACGGCAATCTCCACCGACAGGCCGCCAAAATGGTCTGTGTAGCCGGCAACTCGATCGAAACACCCAGGCTGCTGCTCCTGTCGGCAACACCAAGCTTCCCAGACGGACTAGCGAACTCCTCGGGGCAAGTGGGACGCAACTACATGCGCCATCTCACCGGAACAGTGTGGGGCCACTTCGACAAACCAGTGCGGATGTACCGGGGTGAGACGATGGCCGGCGTCATCGCCGACGAATCAATCCACGATCCCGATCGCGGATTCGCCGGCGGCTATTACATGGAGACGATTTCCCTGGGCCCGGCGTTCATGTCGGCATTCGTCGATCCTGGGGCGTGGGGTCCAGATTTCGCAGCCTTGATGGACCGCTACCTCAACACTTCTGGCATGTGGATCGTGGGCGAGGATCTGCCGCAGGAGTCGAACCGGATCACGCTCAACACTACGGTGAAGGATCAGCACGGACTGCCGGTTCCGAACGTTCACTACGATGACCATCCGAACGACCTGGCGATGCGTGAGCATGGCTTCGCCGCGGGTGAGTCGGTATACAAAGCGGTCGGAGCGCAGACCACGCACCGCACACCGCCCTATCCGTCGACCCATAATCTCGGCACCGCGAGGATGAGTGAGAGGCCGGAGGACGGTGTCGTCGACAGTTGGGGTCGTTCCCACGATGTGAAGAACCTCTTCATCTCCGATGGCTCGGTCTTCACCTCCAGCGCAGCGGCGAACCCGACGCTGACCATCGTCGCTCTCGCCATTCGGCAGGCGGAATACATCGCCGAGCAGCTGCGGACACAGCAGATCTGAACTTGTGCAGATCAGCAGATCAGCAGATCAGCAGATCAGCTGAGTGCAGGTGATGATGAGCGCACGGGTGCCGAAGGCGAAACGCCTTTGGCGCCCGTGCGCTCTGCGCTGTCGTCTGGGTGGCGCTTGGGTGAGGGTGAGGAAATGATGCGTCGGGAGGCGAGGCTGATTGGGTGAGGGTGGGGAAGTGACAGTGCAGGATGGTCAGGGCGATAGTGTGAGGTCGTTGGATATTCGTGATCTGCGGGCACCATGAAGGAGACTCACCTTGCCTCGTACCGTCTATTACACCGCGACGTCTCTTGACGGGTTCATTGCGGACCCGAGCGATTCCCTCGCCTGGCTGCTGCGGCAGCCGAACGAAGATCCCGATGACGACTTCTTCGCGGGGGTCGGCGCGATAGTGATGGGCGCGACGACTTACGAATGGCTGCTGCGTAATCTCGACGGTCCATGGCCGTACTCGATCCCGACGTGGGTGATGACCCATCGAGATCTGCCGATGCCTTCGACAAAGACCGCCTCTGATCAGACAGAACCGAGCCCGAACCCGAGCCAGGATCAGAGCCCGAAACAGGACCCGGGCGAGCAGGGACTCTCGGAACTTCAGGAGCCGGACATCCGGTTCGCCAAAGGCCCGATCTCCGACCACTACTTCGAGATGTGCCAAGCCACCGGCGACCATGATCTGTGGGTCATGGGCGGCGGGGACCTGGCGGGACAGTTCGTCGACGAGGGGCTCCTCGACGAGATCATCACCTGGACGGCACCGGTGACGCTCGGTTCGGGACGTCCTCTTCTTCCGCGCCGCCTCGATCTTGAGCTTCTCGGGATGGACCGTCGGGGACCGTTTGTGACCGCTCGGCATCGTGTCATCGGTGCCCTGCAGGAGGACCAGTAAAAGGCTGACTCAGCGAGGCCCGATCCGGATGGCGGGCGCCCCTGGCGCTGGGGCACGGGCTGTGATTCGATGCACATATGACTGAAGCTATCGAGAACCATCGCGCCCGCCTCGCCGCCGGAGAGATCTACAACGGACTGTGGATGATGTCGACGAGCCAGGAGCTCGCGAAGATCGGATCCGCGGCTGGCTTCGACTACGTCTGCCTCGATATGCAGCACGGTTTCACGCGGCCGACGGATGTCCTGCGACTGACCGATGCCCTCCGTGCCAGCGGTTCGGCCCTGGTCGCGGCGAGGGTCTCAGCGAACCGTTTCACGGAGATAGGGATGCTCGCCGACGCCGGGGTCGAAGCCGTCATCGTCCCGCTGGTCTCCTCAGTGGCCGACGCCGAGGCGGCTGTGCGCGCCCTCGATTACCCGAGTCGCGGCGGCGACCGTTCCTGGGGGCCGACCGCCGAGCTCATGCACAATGCCGTGCAGGACACCCGCGACGAGCGCCCCCTGCTGTTCGTGATGATCGAGAACAAAGAGGGCCTCGCGAACGTTGAGAAGATCTGTGAAGTCCCGGGCATCGACGGCGTCTATGTCGGCCCGGCCGACCTTGCCTTCGCAGTCGACGCTCTGCCCGGCCAACCCAATGACGCCCACACCGAGGCGGTCGCTCGGATCCGTGCAGCCGCAGACAGCGCCGGAATCGTCCCCGGCATCCACTGCGGCAGCGGTGCGGAAGCCAAGATTCGCAAGGCGCAGGGATTCCGATTCATCACCTCGGCGGGGGATATCGGGGCTGCAGGACGTGCGTTCCGGGAGGATCTGAGCACCGCCCGGGGGTGAGGCGGAACGAATGCGTTAGGCGAGGCTCCCGCCCCGCCTAACGCACTCTCACGCCCAGGAAATGTGCCTCCAGCTCCCCGGCTGTCCACAAGCGTGCAGGCGTAGTGTGAATGGGAAACGGGTGAACCAACCGGAGGAGCCGTCATGAGCACAGTGGCCGAATCAATCGTGAAATCGCTGGCCGACTACGGCGTCGTCAGTGCGTGGGGAGTCGTCGGGGACGCCCTGAACCCGATCACCGATGCGATGCGCACAGATGAGCGGATCGAATGGATCGGCGTGCGCCATGAGGAGGCTGCCGCTTTCGCCGCCGGAGCGCAGGCCCAACTCACCGACCACCTGGCGCTGTGCATGGGCACCGTTGGGCCCGGAGCCGTGCACCTGCTCAACGGACTCTACGACGCGAAGAAGTCCCACGCACCTGTCCTGGCCATCGTCGGTCAGGTGCCGACGGCGGAGATCGGCTCGGACTTCTTCCAGGAGGTCAACAATGACGTCCTGTTCGCTGACGTCTCGGTCTTCTGCCAGACCGTGACCTCGGCCGAGCAGATGCCTCAGCTTCTCGAACAGGCGGTCAACTCAGCCATGGCCGAGCGTGGCGTCGCTGTGCTCACCGTCCCCGGCGATATTGGAGGACTCGAGCTGCCCAAGGGTTCCCGCGATCCCTTCTTCGCGCCACTGCAGGCGCAGGCCGCAGCCCCGGATGATCAGATCGCCGAGGCGGCCGCCGCCATCGAGCGCGCGAAGAAAGTCACACTGCTGGTGGGCCGGGGAGCCCTCGATTCCCGGCAGCAGGTTCTCGAGCTCGCCGAACGGCTGCAGGCTCCCATGGTCCTCACCCTCAAGGCCAAGGAGGGGTTGGAGCAGGACAACCGGTTCCAGGTCGGCCAGACCGGTCTGATCGGGAACCCGGCAGCCGCCTCGGCGCTGGAGGAATCTGATCTCGTCCTTATGCTCGGCACGGACTTCCCGTACCGCGAGTGGTATCCCACGCACCCCACGTACCTCCAGCTGGACATGAAAACCGCGCACATTGGCCGCCGCGCGCAGGTCTCACACGCTCTGGTCGGCCACGTCGGCCCGACCCTGCTCAAACTGCTCCCGCAGATCTCGAGCCGGAGCGAGACCCGCCACCTGGACAAGGCTGTCAGCCATTATGAGAAGTGGAAGGACGGCCAGGCTAAGCTGGCCGATCCCAACTTCAACTCCAGCATCGTGGGCAAGATCCGCAGCCTCGTCGATGATCATGAACACCGCATCCGCCCCGAAGCCGTCGCCGCAGCGCTCGACGAATTCGCCGACGATGATGCGATCTTCACCAGCGACACGGGAATGTCGACGGTGTGGCTCTCACGCTTCATCACCTTCACCGGCAAACGCCGGCTGCTGGGCTCCTACAATCTCGGGTCGATGGCGAACGCGATGCCGCAGGCTCTGGGTGCGCAGGCGCTCGACCGCAAACGCCAGGTCATCGCGAACTGCGGTGACGGCGGGCTGATGATGCTGCTCGGCGACCTGCGCACCGCCGTCACCTTCGACCTCCCCGCCGTCTTCGTCGTCTACGACAACGGACGGCTCGGCATGGTCCGGCTCGAACAGGAGCAGGGCGGGTTGCCGGAGTTCGGCACGGTCCTGGACAACCCGAACCTCGCCGAGGTGGCCACCGCCATGGGTCTGACATCGTTCCGGGTGACGAAATCGGGTGACCTCAGGGACACGATCCGAAAGGCACTGTCCACGACCGGTCCCGTTCTCGTCGACGTGCTGACCAACCCCGAGGAGGTTTCGGTGCCACCGGAGTTGAGCATGGATCAGGCCTGGGGCTTCGCGATCGCCAAGTCCAAGGAGTTCATCGAAAGCGCGTGAGGGCTGTCGGGGTCGTGAAGTGAAAGTGATGGTCGCCGAGGTGGTCCCTGCCTGGGGATCGTCGGCCGCAGTTCACCGCTGGCTGAGATTCATCGCGGGCTGAGTTTCACCGCTGGCTGAGCCACAGCGCGAACGTCGTCGCGGGAACCATGACCACGGTGAGGCCGAGTCCCAGAAGCGCGAACTTCGCCCAGGAGATCCTCACCCCCATCTTCGTCAGACGTTGATGCCACAGGAGCGTCGCCAGCGACGCCCAGGGCGAGACCAGCGGCGCGAGGTTGACGCCGATGAGCAGAGCTCCCATGCGCAGGGGGCTCGCGGCGATCGATGAGAACGCCAAGTACGCCGGCAGATTGTTCATCGCGTTGGCGCCCAGAGCCCCAACCGCGGCGAGCTGGAGCAGATCCCAGAAACCGTCGCCCGTCCCCGCGGCTGCGGTCAGGAAAGAGGCGAGACCATGCGCCTCTGCCGCTCTGACGAGCACGAAGAGGCTGGCCGCGAACGCTAGGGTCCGCCACGGCACCAGTCTGAGGTTCAGAGGTGTCCAGCTCTCCTGAGAGAACCGTCGATTCCGGATTGCGAAGGTGCCCAGCAGGAGCAGCGCGGCGACTCCTGCCACGATCGAGACCGGCAGACCGGAGACCAGCGCCGGCAGCAGCAGGCACACGACGATGAGGCTGACGATGAACAGCGGACGGTCCGGCAGCCGGGTGCGTTCCGTCAGCTCGAACCGGCCGACCAAGGACTTTCTGTGGATGATCGACAATGCCCCGATCGTGATGACCACGCCGGTCAGCGCCGGCGCCCACATTGCTGACAGAAACTCGAACGGAGTTTCGCCGAAGACGCCGGCTGCCAATAGGTTTGTCAGGTTGGAGACCGGCAGGAAGAGTGAAGCAGTGTTGGCCAGCCACACCGTGGCCAGAGCGAACGGCAGGGGAGAGAGCCCGGCGTGCCTTGCCAGCACCACGATGATGGGCGTCACGAGGACAGCGGTGGTGTCCAGAGACAGGAACGCAGTGGTCACAGTGACCATAGCGAGCACGAAGGCCCAGAGGAGAACGACCCGCCCTCGTCCCCACACCGCTAACTGCTCGGCGATGACGGTGAAGACCCCGGCAGCACTGGCCAGCTCGGCCACGATGGTCATGGCGATGACGAAGACGAGAACCGGCCCCGTCGTGACCGTCAGATCGATCAACTCGTCGAACGGCAGCAGCCCGGTAGCAATGACGACGACGGCGGCGCCGAGCAGAACCCACGAGCCGATCGCGATCCACCTGGATCGCACCGGGATGGAGTCAGTTTCGTTCACGTCTGAACAGTACGCCGGATATCCTCGCAAATATGAGCAACCGCATCGTCATCACGACTGACTACCTCCACTCCGGCGACACTGTTGACACGATGCTGCGCGAGCACGGCCTCGAACCCGTCTACTCGCCGGCAAAGGGATCGCGTACGGACGAGGAGAAGCTGTCCCTGTTCGAGGGGGCCGCCGGTGCAATTGCCGCGAGCGAACCGGTCACCCGCGAGATGCTCGCAGCTGCTCCGACGATGAAAATCATCGCCCGGGCAGGGGTCGGCTACGACAGCATCGACCTCGACGCGGCAGTCGAACTCGGCATCCGCGTCTGCAACACCCCGGGCGTCAACCATCACGCGGTCGCCGAGATGGCGCTCGCCCTCATGCTCTCCTGTGCCCGGAAGCTGAGCACAGTCTTCGAAGGCGTGACGGCTGGCGGCTGGCCGCGAGAAGCAGGAACCGAACTGCGCGGCAAGACGCTCGGCGTCATCGGATATGGGCCCAGCGGCCGAGCGATCGCAGCACTCGGCGCGGCACTGGGGATGCGAGTCCTCGTCTCCACCGCGCACCCCGACCGGTCGCCGGGTATCGAGTTCGCGGATTTCGACACGACTATCCGGGCCGCCGACTACCTCACGCTTCACAGCCGAGCGGGCACGGGTGAACCGCTCATCGGCGCCGATTCCTTCGCTGCAATGAAGAGCTCGGCAGTGCTCATCAACACGGCCCGCGGATCCCTCGTCGACGAAACCGCTCTCGTTCAGGCACTCAACGACGGTCAGATCGCCGGCGCTGGCCTTGACGTCCTGCAGCGCGAACCCATCGACGAGAGCAACCCGCTGCTGACGATGGACAACGTCGTCATCACCTCTCACCTGGCCGGACAGACATTCGAAGCCCGCGAACGGGCCGGGGTCGCGGCAGCTCAAGCCGTCATCGACGTGCTCGACGGACAGACCCCGAACGGACTCGTCGTCTGATCCTTAAGGATCGCTGAGTCCAGCTGACCGCTCTGGCCGGAACCACCTCGGCGGTCATAGGGTGGGGATATGCCCACTTCAGCGCAGAACTCAGCCATTCCCACTCTTGACCTCAACGACGGACAGTCGATTCCGCAGATCGGTCTCGGAACCTACGCGATGAAGGACGACGAGGGCGTCGACGCGATCGTTGCCGGCATCGACAACGGCTATCGCCTCCTCGACACCGCGGTCAACTACGAAAACGAGCGCGAAGTCGGCCAGGCCATCACTGACGCCAGTGTCGACCGTGACGACCTTGTCGTCACGAGCAAGATCCCCGGCCGCCACCACGGTTTCGACGAGGCGATCGCGAGCACCGAGGAATCGTTGGCCCGACTCGGCCTCGACTACCTCGACCTCCACATCATCCACTGGCCCAATCCGAGTGTGGGCAAGTACGTCGAGACCTGGCGCGGACTCATCGAACTGCGCGAACGCGGGCTGGTGAAATCCATCGGCGTCTCGAACTTCACTCAGGAGATGCTCCAGGAGCTCATCGACGAAACCGGGGTCACTCCAGCAGTCAACCAGATTGAACTCCACCCCTACTTCCCGCAGAGCGAGCTCATCGAGTTCCATCGTTCCATCGGCGTCCAGACCGAAGCATGGTCACCGCTCTACCGCGACCAGGGGCTGTTCGAGGAAACACCCATCGCCGAGGCGGCATCTGCCCATGGCGTCGAACCATCCCAGGTCGTCCTGCGCTGGCACCTGGAGATCGGCAGCCTGCCGATCCCGAAGTCGGCGAACCCCGAGCGCCAGAAGCTCAACGCCGACATCTTCGACTTCACCCTCACCCCCGCCGAGGTGGATGCAATTTCCGCTCTCGAGCGCGGTCGAATGAAGGACCGTGACCCGCTCACTCACGAAGAGATGTGAGATCCCGCCTCAGGCGGTCGGTGCAGACGGAAAGATCTCGTGCAACGAGGCCAAGGCCGCCTGCCCCCGCGATGTCTTCGCCGAGGTGGGGCGTAATTCCATGTGAGAATGGTCCCTGTGAGATCGTAGCTGCAGGACAGCCGTGGGCAGCGTGACCAGGACGCACCACCTGACCTGGATGCACCGCGCTCTCAGCGTGCTCTGCACGGGGCCGCCGCCGCAGGGTTCGCGACCTTTGTGGCGCTGACCTCGCACGTGATCGGCGGCGGTGCCCTCCCCACGGCAATGGGCCTCATGGTGCCCTTGGCTCTCTCTACCCTGATCTGCGTTCTCCTCTCAGGCCGGCGATTGTCCTTGCCACGACTGTCCCTGTCTGTGCTGGCCAGCCAGTCACTGTTCCACCTCCTCTTCTCCGTCTTCGCCCCGATGGGTGGAAGCCACGGCCCGGCGAACGCGGTCGAACGGCGCGGCATGCACCATTCGGGTTCCGCCGGTAAGACCGGATCGATGACCGGCATGACCGGGCCGATGTCCGGTTCCATGGCGGAGCCGGGGGCCGTCGCGAGCATGCATGCCCACACTTCACCGGCAATGCTCCTCGCCCACCTCATCGCCGCTGTCCTCACCATCGCCATGGTGTACTGGGCGCAGACACTGCCGACGAAGATCGGCAGCTTCGTCCGCCTGGTCATCGACGCGCTTCTGCCGACCATGGTGGTGCCCACACCGCTTCCGAGCCGACCCAAAACCCA
Organism: Brevibacterium sp. ZH18; assembly: GCF_022748595.1. Taxonomy (GTDB): domain Bacteria; phylum Actinomycetota; class Actinomycetes; order Actinomycetales; family Brevibacteriaceae; genus Brevibacterium. Next base: position 94,117 of record NZ_JALDSX010000007.1, read on the forward strand.
CCTCGGCGTCGTTGATATCCTCCCGCGCCACCTCGGCGTTCTGCGTTCCCCGGTTCTCAGCCGAGGACCCCCTGTGGAAGCTTTCTGACCTCACCAACTCTTCTCTCAGCGCCTGCGGACTCCCGTAGACGCGTGCTCGCCTGACCGCTTTCTCGGACTCGGCCGGCACACTTCACAGAAAGCTTCATCATGACCACATCTCTGTCATCCCTGCCCGAAATCGGGCCGGACCACCCGCGACCGAAGGGCGGGGGCTGGTTCGCCCAACTCCTGCGCCGCCTCCACTTCTATGCCGGCATCTTCGTCGGCCCATTCATCCTCATCGCCGCCCTCAGCGGCGCCCTGTACGCGATCAGCCCGCAGATCGAGAAGCTCGTCTACGCCGATGAACTCACCGCCTCGGCGAGCGGCCTCGCCCTGCCCTTGGCCGATCAGGTCACGGCCGCGACGACCTACACCGGGGGAGGCGAGACCATCAGTGCGGTGCGGCCGGCACCGGAACCCGGGACCACCACCCGGGTGATGTTCGACGACCCGAATCTGGGCGAGAGCGAATCCCGGGCGATCTTCATCGACCCCACCACCGCCGAGGTGAAGGGGGACCTGACCGTGTACGGCACCTCGGGATCGCTTCCGGTGAAGACCTGGATCGATCAGCTGCACCGTGGCCTCCACCTCGGCGACTTTGGTCGGTTCTACAGTGAACTCGCCGCATCCTGGCTCGGCATCATCGCAGGCGCCGGGCTGTGTCTCTGGGTGCTGCGGGCCAGGCGAGCGCGGAAGGCGTCAGCACTGCTGCGGCCGACGACGAAGCACAAGGGGCTGCGTCGGACCTTCTCCTGGCATGCCTCGGTCGGAGTCTGGGCCGCGATCGGGATGCTGTTTCTGTCGGCGACCGGTATCACCTGGTCCCAGCTGGGCGGAGACAATGTCACGAAGCTGCGCGCGGCGCTGGACTGGTCGACGCCAGCAGTCTCCACGGAGCTCGGTGGAGATTCCGCTGAGCATGGGGGAGACGGCGGGCACGCCGGTCACGCTGAGAATGAGAGTCACGAGGGGCACAGTGGGCACGAAGGCCACTCGGGGAAGGGCGGTGGCAATCCGTCGGGGCCTGGTGAGGCATTGGATGCCTCCGGCATCGACCCGGCGGACTTCGACATGATGCTGTCCATGGCGCGAGACGTCAACGTGAACACCGGACTCGTCGAGATCCTGCCGCCTGCAGATGCTGATTCGGCGTGGGTGGTCCAGGAGATTCAACGCAGTTTCCCGACCGAAGTCGACGCTGTCGCGTTCGATCCCGACACCATGGAACTCACCGACCGCGTCGACTTCTCTGACTACGGTCTCGTATCGAAACTCGCACGCTGGGGCATCGACCTGCACATGGGAACGATGTTCGGCCTGGCCAACCAGATCGTGCTCTTCGTTCTGGCGATCGGGATCGCGTCCATGGTGGTGTGGGGCTATGTGATGTGGTGGCAGCGTCGGCCCAAGCACGATCCGGCCAGGAGGTTCGGACCCGTTCCGGTTCGAGGTGCGCTGGCAACGGCTCCCAGGTGGGCACTGGTTGCGGTGGCGCTCGCAGCCATGGGAATCGGGATCTTTCTGCCGATGGTTGGGGTCAGCCTGCTCGGGTTCCTTGCTGTCGACGGGGTGCTAGGCATGCGAACGCGAAGGCGGTCTCGGGGCCGAGCTGACACAGAAGCACAGTCGCTCTGAGCGGAGAGAACAGGGCCGGCCGGTGGAACCGACGGTTCCACCGACCGGCCATCAAAGAACGAAGCGACTACTGCGTGACGTCCTCCTTCACCTTTGCGCCGGCCTTCCGTGTTCTGAGGTTACGGACCACCGCACTCACCAACGGGTAGGCGAGAGCGATCAGGGCAGCGCTCGTGAGAATGAGCGAGAACGGACGCTGGAACATGATGAAGAGGTTTCCATCGCCCAGCGCTGAGGTCTGGACCAGGTACTTCTCCAGCAGAGGGCCGAGCACAAGGCCGAGAACGAATGGCGCTGCCGGGAAGTCGAAGCGCTTCATGAAGTAGCCGAGCAGTCCAGCGAAGAACACGATCCACAGAGTGAACGTGTTGTTGCCCAGAGCGAAGGCTCCGACGAAGCTCATCATGAGAACGATGGGGTAGAGGAAGACGTACGGAATTCTGAGAATCTGCGCGAAGACCGGAGCCATCGGCAGGTTGAGCACCAACAGGATGAGGTTACCGAAGAAGAAGCTCACAAGCAGACCCCACACGAGTTCAGGTTCCTGCTGGAAAAGCAGGGGGCCCGGCTGGAGTCCGAAGATGACGAATGCACCCAGAAGCACTGCTGTTGTTCCGCTGCCGGGAATGCCGAGTGCAAGTGTGGGGATGAAGCTTGCATTGGCGGCAGCATTGTTCGCAGCCTCCGGAGAAGCCACAGCCTCAGGAGCACCCTTTCCGATGAGATGCTTGAACTTGCTCACCTGCTTCTCCACACCGTAGGCAAGGAACGTCGCCAAGGTGGCTCCCGCTCCGGGCAGGACGCCGACAGCGAAGCCCAAAGCGGTTCCACGTGCAGCCGCCGGAGCGGAACGGGTCAGTTCTTCCTTCGTCACCAGCAGATCCTTGAAGCGTGCACGGATGGGTTTCTCACCACCTCGGCGGATCTGGTGGAGAACCTCACCGACGGCGAAGATGCCGATCATCACGGCGACGAAGTCGAGTCCGGAGAGCAGATTGACGCTGCCGAAGGTGAAGCGTGCGGTAGAGAATCCGGACGCGACCCCGACCATGGACACGAGCAGTCCGGCAGCGGCCATTGTGATGCCGCGCAGGATGTTCTCACCGGCAAAGGACACGATCGTGGCCATGCCTAACAAGATGATCGCGAGATTCTCTGCGGGCCCGAAGTTGAGCGCGAATTTCGCGATCGGTTGGGCCAGGGCGATGAGTCCGATGAGCGAAATGATGGCCGCAAAGAATGAGGCCAGAGCAGAGATCGCCAAAGCGGCTCCCGCTCGCCCCTTGCGCGCCATCTGATAGCCGTCCAGGGTGAGCACGACGCTCGACGAATCTCCGGGTGTGGAGATGAGGATCGAGCTGATCGAGGACCCGTACTGGGATCCGTAATAGATTCCAGCCAGCATGATGAGAGCTGTCACCGGCTCGAACGCCAACGTCACCGGTAAGAGAATTGCCACACCCGTGGTCGAACCGAGGCCAGGCAACAGGCCGATGACAGTTCCGAGGAGGACACCGACGAAGCACCACAGGAGGTTTTCGGGGCTGACTGCGGTTTCCAGCCCGAGCATGAGATTGTCGATCATGGAAGTTCCTCAGATCAGTCCGAGCAGGCCGGTCGGCATGGGAACCGACAAGACGAGCCCGAAGACGATGTAGACGAAGACAGCTGCGCCGATGGTGGTGGCGGCGGAAGTCCACCACTTCTGCTTCTCGACGACGAGGAGCAGGAAGAGGATCGCAGCGGCCAGAGAGATGATGAGTCCGAGGACGGGAATGAGCGCCAGGGCGACTCCGAAGGTGAGGAATATGTAGAAGGGGGCGCGGTTGCGCTGCTTCTCCGTCCGTCCGAAGGTGTCGAGATCCCCGCTCGAATCGTCATCGGGATGAGATTCTGCGACAGCGTCGATCGACTCTGCAGCCGTTGCCTCGATGTCCTCAACCACCGACATGATGCGACCACCGGAGGTGCCGACACGTGCGAAGAAGAGGCGGAAGATCTCAGCCGCCGAGGCGAGGAAGATGAAAGCGCCGGTGAGACAGGGAAGCATTCCCGGTCCGACCTGTCCGCCCTCAACCGTGAGGCCATAGTGGAACCCCATGATGGCGGCGAAGCCACCGACGACTCCGAGGATCGAAGTCCCGACGACATCAGCGAGGTCTGGCTTGTTCCGAGGTGGAATCTTCTCCGTGTCGGTTGCCGTGCTCATCGTGGACTCACCTGCAATCCAGCCGCCGCGACCGCTCCAGTCGCCGCACCCGTGTCCGCCGTGCCCGCGTCTGCGCCGCCCGTACCTGCCGTGGCCCGACGGCTCTCAGCCATCCGCACCGCCAGGTCGAAGGCATGGGTGCTAGGTCCGAGATCGGCGGTGCCCGTACCGACGATATTGTGAGCGGTGCCGTGTGCAGGGGTGGCGATGGGAATCGGAATCCCACCGTGAACGGTGACTCCCTGATCGAATCCGAGCAGCTTCATCGCGATCTGACCCTGATCGTGATACATCGTCACCACCCCGTCGTAGTCCCCGCCGACCGCGCGGGCGAAGAGAGTGTCGCACGGGAACGGCCCCTCGACATCGATTCCACGCGAGCGGGCCAATTCGATGGCCGGGGCGATGTCGTCGATCTCCTCTCGGCCGAACTTCCCTCCCTCACCTGCGTGAGGATTGAGTGCGCAGACGGCCAGTCGTGGGTTCGAGGTGCGAGTCTCAGCCACCGCGCGGTTGAGCAGCTCGATGGTCTCCAGCACCTTGCCGGCACTGATGCCGTCGGCGATCTCCGAGACCGGAACATGCGAGGTGACACGTGCCGTGACCAGCGACTCGATGAAGTTGAGCTCCGAGGTGAAGCCGTCGAAGCCAAGCCTCGTGGCGAACCAGCGCAGCTCGTCCTCTTCGGTCATTCCGGCGTGACCCATAGCTCCCTTGTTCAGCGGCAGGAAGAGCACACCGTCTGCTCCGCCACCAGCGCACAGGTCGAGAGCGGTGGACAGATCGGCCAGGGCGCGCTCGCCCGCGGCGATGCTGACTTCACCGACGGGAATGGCAGGCCCGCGGTAGTCTGTGCCCAGATATTCGATGTCATCGCGATCAGGAATCGTCACCGCCGCCGTCGTGGCGAAGGAGTCCAACTCCGCAGCGGTCGCGGTGACGAGCAAACGTGCCCGAGCGCGATTAGCGGGATCGGCGAGAAGTCGAGCCATGAGCTCGGGTCCGACACCGGAGAGATCTCCGGGCACGAGGACGATTCGGGGCTGTGCTGAGTTCAGTGTCATTATCCGATTGCCTCTCGCAGCTCTTTGTCGTTCTCCGAGAGGTATGTGGCGAAATCGTCGCCATAGGCAGCGTTGGGCTGCATCATGTTGTCTTCGATGTAGGTCGTATATGCGTCCGACTTCTCGAATTCCTTCGCCTTCTTGATCCAGTACTCCTTCGCCTCCTCAGAGATGTCTCCCGGGGCGATGACGCCGCGGAACTGGGCGAACGCAACGTCGATGCCCTGTTCCTTTGCCGTCGGAATGTCCTTGAGCTCTGGATATTCGTAGCGTTTGTCAGCCGCCGCACACAGGGGTTTGAGGTCTCCCGACTCCAACTGTCCGGAGACCTCGCCCGGATTCACCGAGATCGCCTCGACCTGGCCGCCGAGTGCCGCGGTGACCGCTTCGGCCCCGGACTCGAATGGCACCCGGTCGAATTTCGCCTTGGTGGCCTTCTCCATCAGGGTGAACGTGATGTTGTCGAGACCAGTGGCACCGGAGATGGCGACGATAGTACGCTCCTTCTTGCCTTTGTCCGTGAGATCGGAACAGGTATTCAGAGGAGAGTCCGCCTTGGTGACGATGAGAGTGTAGTCATCTCCCAGCTTCATGATCGGAGTGAAGCTCTCGTGCGTGAACTTCACATCCTGTGTTGCCGGCAGAGCGAGCATCGCTGTCTCCGTGGCGAGGAGGTAGTTCGGATCGCCGCTGCGCCCGAGGAAGTCCGAATAGCCGACGGCGCCTGAACCACCATCGATGTTCTGAACCGTGATGGTCTTGTCGGTGGCATCCTCAAGCCCCGCGGCTGTGGCACGGCCGGCGATATCACTTCCGCCTCCGGCGGCGAAGGGCACGATCATCGTGACATTGCCCTTCGGCTCGAATTCTCCGCCGGCGGTATCTCCTGAGGCTTGGCCGCAGGCGCTGAGTCCCAGTGCGAGAGCGCCGGTCACGGCCGCGGTGGTGAGCAGTTTCTTCGAGTGCATTTCTATCTCCTTTGACAGAATCTTCTGTGGTGCCCGATAGCTTGGTGCTGATGTTGTATTCGGCTGAGGTCAGTGTTGGAGCTCAATTGGTCGCAGATAGCGAAGCGCGTACCTCCTCGAGCCAACGATCGGACTCCGGGGTGGCTCCATCGAGCTGGTCGACGGTGTCGACGAGGAACGACAGGTTTCCGTGGTCGTCGAATTCGCGTTCGATCTCTTCAGGATCGCGACGGAGGATGACGTCGAGCATGCGTGCATGCCTGGCGACGTTGCCGTCGAGATCCTCGATCTCTCGGCGGGCCTGGTTGTTCAGGGCCATGCACATCTGCAGCTGCATCGCCATCGCCCGGTACGTCGATTCGATCCTCGCGTGGCCGGCCAGGCCGACGATCGCATAGTGGAATTCGAACCCGGCCGCGACCATGTCACCTTCGGTACCGGATTCTGCGATCACTTCCATCGTGCGCAGCGTCTCGCAGCAGCGTTCGACCCTGTCCGGAGCGAGCTCGGGCAGCATCAGGCTCATGGCCATTCGTTCGAGTTCGCGACGCAGGGTGGCGATCTCGAAGACATCGTGCTGGGAGATCGACATGATCCTCACGCCCTTGCGCGGCACGTGCTCGACAAGGCCGGTGTGAGCGAGTTCTTTGAGCGCCTCACGCAGCGGCGGGCGTGAGATACCCAGCTCTTCGCACAGACGCTCCTCAACGAGTCGCTCGCCCGGCATGTAGTTTCCTGCCAGGATCGTCCCTTCGAGTGCTTGCCTGGCTAATGTCGCCAAACTGGGTTGAGATGCGATGAGAGTAACCACTTCCGGATAGATCCTCTTTTGTATACAGTAGTGTGAAGACTGTAACGCGGATCACACCAGCAAATCAATAGTTTGTCCAAGGTTGGGCAAGCGATTCCTACAGGATCGACGAATATCAGAGGAGGATCTCATGGATGAAACCGAATCCGGCTCGACCGGTGGTGGCGCAGGCCCCCTCTCCGGGGTGACCGTTCTTGAGCTCGGAGTGTTCATGGCCGGACCGTTCGCCACGATGCAGCTGGCCGACCTCGGCGCGCGGGTGATCAAAATCGAAAATCCCATCGGCGGTGACCAGACGCGGAGCACAGGGCCCTTCATCAACGGCGAGAGTGCCCCCTACATGCTCATCAACCGAAACAAGGAATCAATCACCCTCGATCTCAAGAGCGAGGTCGGGCAGGAAGCCTTCATGCGACTGGCTGAGACGGCCGATGTCGTTGTGGAGAACATGCGCCCTGGAGTCATGCAGCGCCTCGGTGTCGCCTATGAGAACGTCCGCGAGCGCAACCCCAGGATCATCTATGCTTCGGCCTCGGGCTGGGGCCAGGACGGCCCGTTGTCGAAACTGGCCGGGCTCGACATCATGGCCCAGGCCCGGAGCGGACTGATGAGCATCACCGGCGCGCCCGATTCGCCGCCGGCCAAGGTGGGTGTACCCATCTGCGACCTCACCTCGGCGATGTATGTGGCGCTTGCGCTCACCTCGGCGCTCTATGAACGGAACCGGTCAGGGGAGGGCCAGTACATCGATGTCTCGCTCTTCGAGAGCGGAGTCTCCTACGCAGTATGGGAGGCGGCGGGGTACTTCGTCGATGGAAAGGTGGGCCGGCCGAACGGTTCCGCACACCAGAACCAAGCCCCCTACCAGGCGGTCCACTCATCCGATGGGTACGTGACCATCGGTGCGAACACTCCTCGCAACTGGGTGAGGTTCTGCCAAGGACTCGGCCTGGAAGAACTGCTCGACGATGAACGGTTCCAGGAGTCCTATGACAGGCTCACTCACAGAGAGGCACTCATCGCTCTCATCGAAGTGAAGACGACGGCGATGACGACCGACGAAATCGTCGAAGTCCTCAACGAGGCGGGGGTGCCCTGCGCACCGATCAGCGACTATTCGCAGGTATTCACGGATGAGCACCTGGCCAGCCGCGACTTCTTCTGGGACTCCGAGCACCCGGTTGCCGGCACCGTTCGACAGATCGGTTCCCCGATGCGATTGTCACGGACACCGGCCAGACGAGGACCTGCCGGCCCCTCTCTCGGTGCCGACAACTCGCTTCTCGACGAGCTCGGGTTCTCAGAAGACGAACTGGTTGAACTGAAGTCACAATGAGATGCGAACAGGGAAAGGCGCGACAATGACCGAAGCAGCAGACGCAGAGGCGAAGACAGACAACCTGATCGTCGAGCGCGAGGACGGCGTCCTCACCGTCACCTTCAACCGGCCCAAGGCGCGCAACGCGATGACCTGGGACATGTACATGGGCCTCGCCGAGGCGTGTGAAACGACCGATGGAGATGACTCCATCCGCGTCATGGTCTTGCGCGGAGCGGGCGGGAAGGCCTTCGTCGCCGGAACGGACATCGCTCAGTTCACCGAGTTCGACGGCCCCGCAGGCGTTGCCTACGAAAAGCGCATCTCCGAGGTGCTCGCTCGTCTGCGAGCCGTGAACGTCCCGGTCATCGCGGCGATCGAGGGCTACTGTGTCGGTGGCGGACTCGGCATCGCCGCCTGTGCCGACGTGCGCATCGCCTCACCGCGGGCACGCTTCGGGGTGCCGATCGCACGGACCCTCGGCAATTGCCTCTCCGGGGACACTCTGGGCCTGCTCATCGAGCTGCTCGGCCGTGCCCGCGTAGTCGACATGCTGCTGCGTGCTCGCTTCATCGAAGCCGATGAGGCACTGAGCGCCGGGTTCGTGGGACTCGTCACCGAGGACATCGCCGAGGCGACCGCAGAGTGGGCAGTCACGCTCAAGGGGCACGCACCGCTGACGATCTGGTCGGTCAAGGAAGTCGTGCGCAGGCTCTCGGATGCTGGCGGTTCAGTCGACGATGAGGACATCGTCGAGCGAATCTACGGTTCGCAGGACTTCCACAATGCCGTGCATGCGTTCATCGACAAGACCCCCTACGAATGGCGCGGGTGCTGAGTCGGTCGCTTCCGACGCAGGCTTGATTAAATGAACGTTGACCTGGGAAAACATCGAGAGCATCATGATCAGTCTCAACCTCCCGGAGCTCCTCAACACCATCCTCAGGGCACTCGGCCGCGCCTGATCTGATCACGGATCTATGCGACCGCGCAGGTCGCAACGAAGGCTTCTTCTCGTTCGAGAAGAAGCCTTCGTCGTCCATTCAGGTCATGGAGTGGGACTCGACGAAGCCAAGCGCCACGGGAGCAAACCCCACTCTCTTGGGCGCGCAATAGAGCGTCTGCCATGGCCGCAATAGCGCCCAGCCACCTTAGCCACAGAAGTTCCCAAATCGACCAGTGCTCGTCATGTCTCCCCGTCCTCATGGTCGACTGGAGCTGCTGCACGAGATTTTCCTCTGAGCGTGTCCTGGAAATACTTGTCGCACCGCTCGGGCGTCTCATACTGCCGGCCGGGGTTCCGACTAGCTACGCTCACTCGGACATAGCCAAACTGCTGTCCGAATTGCGTGTCAGCTTAGTTCTCGGATCCGGTAGGCATATGTGTCCAGTCGTCGAAACTGCGACCCGCTGTACAGCATTTCTTCGTCGGCGGATTCAGGTGACAAACCGGCATACCCGCTAGACAAAAATTAACTGTCGATTTCATACTTTCATGGGATGTGCCCGGCCGGTCGGCGTGCATATGCTCACAGTGAACAGCTACCAGCCAGCTAAAGCGTGCAAGCCCGCTCGGTGTTGAGTGGCCGGCCTTGAGTTGAAGTCGTGCCGGTATCTGCTCGCCCCTCATATAGACAAATCGGAAGGAACGAACAGATGAAACGTCCATTGATGGTCGTCGCTTTGATCGCCACCACATCTTTAGCGATACCGATAGCTGGATCAGCCGCGGCCGCCGAGACAGGCGGACAAAGCCAGGAAACTCAGATTCAGCAGGTACGAAAGCTTGCTAAGACAGGGGAGCTGGAAACTCAGGTGGAGGATCTCGCTACATACATTTCCGGTGAGCCCGGGAACCAAGTTCTCGATATTGGTCGAGCACGCGCTTCTGGAGCGAGCGAGATCGTCGTCGAGGTGACCGAAGAAACAGTGTCTGCGAACAACTACCTCGTCGACGAAATCATGTCGGGCGAGAAACTCGAAGATGTTGACTTAGGATCGTTCCCGCTCGTCGAGGAGATGATGGAGACCACTCCCAGTCAGGGGAAAACGGCTAGAAACGGAGAGATTCCGCTTGCGAAGGCAGGTGTCAGTGCTTGTGGGGACAAGAAGCATCCCGTGCCCTCGAAATCGCCGAAGCGGCACAAGAAAACATCATCGAAACCCCACACATCGCTAAAGAAGGCCGGGTTCCATAAGACGGCCGGGTATGCCTGTGGTGCGAGAGGATACACATGCGCAAATGACTACACTCAAGGACGGGGGATCAAGACTAAGTACGGATACTGCAAGAGTCCCACGTTCCGAAACCAGGGTTACGTGACGGGCAAGAAATCCTACTGGATTCAGTATGGTGAACCGAACCCTGAGATTCACAAATACCCGTGGCCATACAAGACTTGGGGCCTGTATGTGAAGTGGTGGCATGACAAGCACTGAAGTTATTTCGGGCGATAGGCGAGGGAGAGTTTTGTGAATCGCAGTACACGTCGTCGTCCGATCCTTCGTATCGTTCTCGCGGCGGGAGCGGCGTGCGCTGCTCTCGCCGCGATAGCAGTCGCGGCGATTGTTTTCCTTCCCTCATTCTTCGTCCAGGATGCCGTCTACGACAACGTTCCGTCGAAAGCATCCTGTGCGGACGTTCCGACAACAGAGACCGTAGAGCAAGTCATCCGCGACTTCCCCGAAATCGGTGATGCAGACCCGATTCTGATCGACCGATGCGATGGTGCGATCATCGAGATACAGGTTGCGGACCACAGCACACGGGAAGATGTCGAAGACTATCTGAAAACGAATGGAAAGTATGAGAAGTCAACCGGTTGGTGGTGGCGTTCGGTTCCCATCGCGATCCGCAATGTATGAGTTCCTGGCAGTCCGCCGCCTTGTGGCCGTGTGCTTACTTGCAGGTGCGGGGGCGGCGACGTATCTCGTCGGGTCTGGCCGATTCGACTATGCAGCGCATTTCCTCGCGGGGGCAGGTGGCACACTGATCCTCATCGGTGCGACAAGTTTCCTCTGGCACCTATTGAGAAGTCGGTGGCCGTCAATATTTGCCTCCGCTGCACCGGCCATCGCGTCCGCCACCCTCATCTCTATCGGTTTCGGCCTGGTTGCCGAGTTTACGGTCTTCGCAGCACCGGTCGCTGACATCGTCGACATCGTGCACCAGTCGCTCGGGGCGGTCGTTGTCGGGATGGCCTGCATTCTCTTACCCGGCAGTCGCGGATCGTGGATCGCTACCTTGGTCAGCGACGGAACCATTGGCGCGCTGGGTCTGGTGATGATCATGATTGGAGCAGCTCTTGTCGGAATCATCTGAGAGCGAAGACAAGGTGCGGCGCATGCGTATGGTGAGCCTGACAGTGCTGGGGCTGGTCGGCGTTATCCTCATCGTCGTCGGGGTGGCCGTATCGTGGCAGCGCACGCTGATTCCCCGTGCCCTTGACGGCACGGCCGGGAACATCGAGACCTTTGAGGTTGATCAGCCCGGAGTCGATGACTGGGTGAGCCTGAGTATCGATGATCGTGAGATCACTACGGGAAACGACGCGTTGATGTGCCTGAGAGAAGGTTCGACTGTCACCAAATCATCGTTTTCACACCATATGTACGTGGATGGGGAGTCGTGTGATCTGCCGTTCCCGCGGCAAGCTGTGACAGATACGGTCGTGCCGCTGCTGCTTACCGGGATACTCGCTTCGCTTGTCTTATCGAAACGCAGTCGCCGTAACGCCGGCCTTCTCTTGGGCGGCGATTCCTGAGGTCAAGCTGGTGCGGGGATAGACACATTTGTCAACGATTCGTCCGAACCGTTTGGCGGATTTGTTGAGACCGTATACCCGTTTGACAGTGTCATTTTCAGAAGCTGCCTGCACGGAATATCAGAACTCGAGTGCACGCGAATCACGATCGGAGAGCAACCTTCTGGTCTGCCCGGGCTATGGCGCGATAGACGGTGGACCTGCCTACGGAGAACAGCTCTGGCAGGTCCCGCTTGCTGTATTCACTGGGTGTGTGGAGTTTGTTGAGGTGGGCTTCTTTTTGACTGTGAGCTTCGGAGTCTTCAGCACACCGACCCATTCCGGTAGGGAGTTCGGCATGGGAGAACGTCTTCTCCCGAGGTCACCTCAACATTCTCGCGATTAGTTCGTCCGATGGCAGCGCCAGGCTGTTCGTTCGACGACTGTAAATCCCAGCTTGGCTAGATTTCGGGCTCTTCATAAATAGGGCTGTAGGAGCCTACTCATTCCGCCAGCGTGGAGCAGTGATCGGATGAGGTAGTTGCTCCGGTTACGGAATCCCAA
>NZ_JALDSX010000080.1 GCF_022748595.1 Brevibacterium sp. ZH18
AGATACGACAAGCTCGCCATCACCTATCGAGCGGCCGTCGTGATCAGCGCGATCCTGACATGGCTCCGCCAATAAAGGAGACATGCCCTAGTCTCCACAAGAGGCGTATATCTGCAAGCCGAATCAAGTCAGGAGGACGAGCCTAGTTCGAGCCCGTGGCTTGTTGTAGGGGACCGGGACAAGCTCGGCACCGATGGTCCAACCATCGAGCTAAATTACGCGGCTAGACGTGCTTTAAGGCGTACTGACCATCTCGTCATCGTCGGCTATTCCTTTAGGGACGAGCATATTAATGCTCTGCTGCGTGACTGGATTGCAAAAGACCCGGATAGAACGATGACGGTGCTTGATCTTGACTGGAAACCCTTTTCCGACGTATCGCGCTTCAAAAACAACCCCGACTTCCGAACACAGCTCGTAGCTATGTACGCCCCGACGCAGGATCGTCGCGGCAACTCTGTAAAGCCACGATTGCTTCCAATCGCGGGGACTGCTTCAGAAAAGCTGGATTTGGCGCTTCATTCATTGCCTTCCGAAGACCCGGCTCCATTGGTGAGAATTACGAAGTCGAGGAACACCGGTTCTGCCGAAACCTTCGTTCTGACCTGGAACGGCCCTGACCTCCATCGACCTCGAATTGCGGTCGTAGATGTTGATGAAAACACCACAGGCTCGTCCATCTATTCTCCGGAAGGTTCGCCCACCCTAAAAAGGCTGGGGGCCCACGGACATATACACGTTTTGCTACCTGGCAAACCGGTGCCGCAAAGACGATTGTCTTGACAAGAGCGGGTACCGGCACCGTTGTATTGCGAGTCTCTGGTGGGTCGATCAGGGGAGCGTACAAGGCCGAAGTATCTGTGTAGAGGCACTTCCAAGTTCCACGAAAACACAATCAGGTTTACATAAGGTTTATTATCGGCGCTTCGTTTGTGCTGGTGAGAGACTTATTCGTCTTCCGATGGGCCGCATTGTGCAGGGGGGGCGATCGATCATAGGTTCGTTACGGTGCCGTCGATCGAGACAGGTGCTGGGTCTGGTTCGTTCATGTACATTTGCGGCGGGGTCCAGGTGGCTTGCAAGCGGCGAGCACCTTGGTGGGTGGGTCCGAGCGTGAACGAATCGATTCTCGACGCCACCTGCTCGGTGAGTAGCCGTTCAGCGAACAAGAGTTGTGCTACTGGCCGTAGGACACTGTCGTCCAAGGCCTGCCCTCGTAATGGAATCAGAGGGTCGATCGGCTGTGCTATCCACCCCATCTGCTGGCCGAGCAGTGAGGTGTCGAAAAGACCTTCGGACAGTGCTCGCCGTGCCACCTCATCAGCTGATATCCCATTGATTGTCGCACGCATATGTGATGCTTGCTGCTCATGAGCGACCAGCGTCAATTGCACTTCATGGCCGATCGTCGAGACGGTTTTTGTGGACAGCTCGATGATCCGCACTGGCAGTGCCGTCTGAGGGGAGGCGAACGGCACTCCGTCTGCACGGTTGTTTCGCAGGCGCACGAGCTCGGCATGGACCGCCTCGCTGCGGACCCTCGCGGTGAGAGAAATCGTCTTTCCGTCGTTTGTGATTTCGCGCGCACGAAACAGTGTCCGGCCTACTCGCACCCACGGCGCCAGCTCCTCGGCTGCTACCCCCTCCAGACGACCCCGCACTCGCTGGCCGAGATCTTCCGGGTCACTCCACGGGCTCGTCGTATATAGGTTGCGGGCGCCTTGGACCAGATCGCGTTGGGGGCCGTCCATTTCTCCGTTTGTCTCGGCATAGACGAAAAGGCACAGCCGGAGCCCGTGGCGCTCGGCCTCTAAGAACTCCGCGTGAGTAGCTGAATATCCGTCGGGCATCCGCACGCCGTAACGTGTGCCCCACATACCCACGTAGATGTCGGAGCTGCGAACCCCTGATAGATATGCCTGCTCGGCCGAGATGTCCTGTGCTCCGAGATCCTCGAACACTACCGCCGTTGCCCCGACCGACTCGATCGCTGCCCGTACCGCGGTTCGCTCCTCAGGCATGTCAGTGATGAGGCTGGACACAAATACCCGCCGCCCGCTCGCCCACGCCCATATATCCTGCTCGGAGGCAGAGACGGAGGCCGAGCGCTGGTCAATCAGTAGCGACGCACTATCCATGCCCCAAGTCCACCACGGACACGCATAGAACGCCAAGAGCGCACGCGACGCGCTAGTACACTTCGTGCAACACCTAACACACCGGGTTTTACACCGTTTTCGACGTCGACGCGGCGCACCATGAGGAGGGGGACTGATGCAGCTTCGGGCGGTCCACGTTCGCCATAGAACGATCCCGACATGCTCTACTTCACTTTCGCGGTTTTTGGCCTGACAACGCTGCGTCGCCTCGACGAGTTAGAGCCTGTCGCTGTCAGTCCGCGGTTAGGCCGGATACGCGGTCAAGAACATGAGGTGCGTGGCCTGCGCGGAGAACGAGAAATTCCATAAACCAGGTAACGCTAAGGATCTCGCTAGTAATATCAAGACCTCCGTTGTGGTTAACGAATTAAACGAGTGCCGACTTTCACCACCGCGGCCCCGGCAAGCCCCACCACGCTTAGTGCTGTTGCAATAACACCAACCCAGACCAGTGCGTCTTGTGCAGGGCTGCTCTGCAGAGTTGTGTCATCGACGAGAGCGATGAACCCAGAGATCGCGAGCCCGAGCACCGCAGCACATGTGAGTCCCGCGATCAGAAGCATCGACCATGTGGCGTTCAGCCGCCGCAGCTGGTCGAGGTCTCCGAGTCGCCAAGGCGCTCGATTTACCACAGAAATGATGAAGCTCACGGCTAACAGTGTGAGAGCGACTCCGAAGCTTAGGAGAATCCACATCGTTGAGAAGATCGCGAGGCCAGTGATAAATCCGGCTAGAAGCGTGCACAGACCCGCGAAGATCAGCAAAACGGCGATACGATCACTCTTCACAGTTCTTGCTTCCCGTGAGCTTGCCGGCGCATGAGATCAAGCATTTCTTTGCGGTCAGATTCTTGACGCTTGAGGTACTTGGCGATCCAGACCGCGGCGACAACCACAGCTACGATGATGGCCAGAAAGACAAGTACAGGTAGCAACGTCAGCAGCATGCCAAGAATGCCAAAGCTCGATTCCACGAAGCCAAAGTCCTCCATCGGTCAGTTTCCTTAGTTTTATCTGTAAGCTCAGCCCGTAATTGAAAGCTGTCCCGGTCCCAACTCTATAGCGTCTTCAGGCACCGTGTAGGTACGAGAAGGCGACAACATTGTCACGATTCAGAAGACAGGGGCCAGGGCAACAGTCAGTTTCAGGAACCGCTAACTCTACCCGTGATGGGCTTTGCTGGTTCCTCTATCAGGACACAATAGATCGAGAGTTAGTTACCACTGCCCGGAACTATACGAGCGAGTGTGTCATATTGGTTTGAATGCCTAATCGCTAGGGCGTTAGAGGAGTATCACTGTGAACAACACGCTCTCATTGCACATGCTGATAGAGGCTAGCGATGAGTCGGTCGAGCTCTACCACATGGAAGATGTTCAGTGGGTGGAGTGGGTGCTCCTCGGATGGTTCGCTGTGGGCGCGACTGTCGCGATTTGGGTTCTGACCATTGTTGTGAAGAGACAACGAGCATGGTTGCCACTCACCCTGCTCGGACTTACCTCGGTCGGTTTGATTGCTGGAGGATTTTTCGTCCAGATGGGGCAGGGCCCCTACCTAGATGATCAAGGTATGTGGGCTTGCCCGTCAGGGCTCAACGCAATGCGAATTACCGAGGCCAACGGGCTGACTCTGCCGGACGGAATCGTCGAGTGTCGCGCTGATGCGAAACGGAACGTGGCAGTTGGTGGAGCTATGGCCGTGACAGGTGTTCTCGTTGCCGGAGCTTCATCCGTGGTTGGCAAGCGGCGAGGAGAGCCTAAGTGTGAGATTCAACGATGAATGGCGGTGTTTTTTCATCGCTATGTGGCGGGCATTCGCGTTCTTCCGGCAAATGTCCTGCCGCGGCCACTAGGCTTGTACTGACCATATTTCGAAGGAGCAATGATGAGTCAGACACCGAATCTCGTACAGCGACATATAAATGCTTTCAACAATCAAGATGTCGACGCGCTGCTCGCAGACTTTGCTCCTTCGGCCGAGTGGATCACTGGCGGCTACACAGTGCCTAAAGGGCAACTGCGCGAATTCTTCACCTCCGCGATGGAATCGCTCACACCCCAGCTCACTCTCCGACGCGCTATCGACGGAGGAAATGCAGTTGCCATCGAAATGGCAGAGGCCTGGACCCACGACGCCACCGCAAAATCAGCTGAGCTGATAGCAGTCTTCGATCTCGACGCAGGAAAGATCACGCGAGCGAGGATTTACCGCGAGGGCACCGCAGATCCGTAAGCCCCAGCGTTGGTCTTTCTCGACCGGCAGGCAACTCCGAGTCATCAGCGCCGCGTAGCAGTGCATCCATAGCAGACAGTCATCCTCGTGCGAGGATCAACCACCCACGTCCCGGAGCGTACGACAGATCGCGCACCTCGATGTCTATGAAGCCAGCCGCCGAGAGCGATTGTTCGAGCGCGTCTTTGTCGCGGAACCGTAGGGTCGAAGTGGAGTCGATTCGTTCACCATCGCGGTGAAAGATCGTCGGTGATTCGAAGCTCACGAGCTCCCCGTCTATTTTGGTCACCTGTATCCATTCCTCAACTGGTCCTTCGCCGTCGAGCTCGACTAGCCGATGAGTCTGTTCTTTAGTCCAACGCTCCCAACCGCGGTCGGCGGGACGTCGTGCCTCAAAGATGAGGTGCCCGCCTGGCCGAAGGCAGGACTTGCTTGCCTGCAAGGTGGCCATCCAGTCATCATCGTTCAAAAACACTTGCGCGACGTTGGCAGTCATCGTAACGAGATCGAAGTGCCCATGTAGGCTTGGATCAGCCGAAACGTCGATTGTTGTGCCAACGACGAATTCTGCGAGGTCAGAGTCCACCTTTTCACGAGCAACGTCGATGGACGCCGCCGCTGGGTCAACTCCCAACGTGACAATTCCCAGAGCTGTGAGCTTTGAAATCAAGGTTCCAGTACCGCAACCTACGTCGAGTACTGTTGTCGCCTTGAACTCCTCGATGTACCGAAGATCCATGTCAAGATCGCTCCGGTCAGGGTCAAGCGGATCGTAGACACGAGCGAGCCTGGGATTGGAGAAGATGCTATCTGGCATTTTTCCAGGCTACCGGTTCAAGGCACCCCCAGCAGTGACAATCTAAACCGTCCGCACATAACCGCTAGGCTCAGCAAAACGCCGGAGGTCGGTGTACAGGCCCTGGGTTGGGCGGCACGAAGCATGATCGTGAACAAATCCGAATCGCAAGCATTCGCATGTATTGGAAACCTTTAGATTTATAAGACGCCAGACCTGCCTCAGCGTGACGTCAATTCAATCGCGTACTCACAGGGTACGATCTGTCTCGCTAACTCGTCTTGACGCAAAGTGTCTTAGAGTCGTGACTTCTTGGGATTTATGAGTCATTCTTAAGGCATGAGGCTTCTGGGTTACACACGAATCAGTACTGCCGGCCAAGATGCGCAGCTCCAACTCGACGCACTCGTCGGTGCGGGAGTCCAGAAACGAGATGTGTTCTCAGATGTGACCTCTGGGAGTAAGACGGCGAAACAGCGACCTGGAATGAGGCGGCT
>NZ_JALDSX010000081.1 GCF_022748595.1 Brevibacterium sp. ZH18
CAATGCATCCTGCGCAGGACTGATTTGCAGAGTTGTACCATCAACGAGAGCGATGAACCCCGAGATAGCGATACCGACCACAGCGGCACATGTGAGCGCCGCGAGTAGCAGGGCCGTCCCTATGGTGTTTAGCTGGCGCAGCTGGTCACGGCCTCTGGCCGGCCAAGGCCGTTGGTTCAAGACCGAGATAATGAAACTCGTGGCGATGATTGTGAGAGCGACTCCGAAACCGAAAAGAGTCCACATGGTTGAGAAGGCAGCAAGGCCTGCCACGAAGCCAGCTAACAGCGTGCACAGGCCCGCAATGATCAGCACGACGGATAAACGGTCGCTACTCACGAATCTTGCTTTCTGGAAACCTGCCTGCGCATGAGATCGAGCATCTCTTTGCGGTCAGCTTCCTGCCGCTTGAGGTACTTGGTGATCCAGACAGTCGCAACTACGATGCCCGCTACGATGACGAGAAAGACAAACACGGGCAGAAGTGTCATCAGCATGCCAAGGACGCCAAAGCTCGATTCAACGAATCCAAAGTCTTCCATATGCTCGATCCTTTCGGCGCATCTGCGGGCTCTGCCTCATTAGTTGAAAGCGATAAGGCCCATTCTATAGTCTGCGCAAACATCGTATAGGCACGATAGAAGAGGTGCATTGCCGAGATTCAGTGGCGCAACGCCGGGCAGTCAATCCGCTTTCGAAACCGTCGAAAGCGGACGCAGGCCCCTTCGGGAACACGTATTTCTTGCCTTCACCTGCACAAAGTGTCCTGCGGGCGGTCACTTTCCGCCGCGAGCGTTCAATCGTGATCGCGACAATTCCCGTCACGGCCCTGACTCTACGACGAGTGTGCCAAGATCGGCATATGAATGGTTCCAAACCAGATTCCTCTTTGCTATCGCTACCGGCAACGAATAGCACCCGTTCGATCGGTTTCAATACGCTCATTGTTGCCTTCGCCGGGCATCTCATTGCCTGGACTGGCTACGTGGCGATGCATATCTCCGACGAGAGCTTCTACTTGCCTCAGCCCTGGATGATAAGCCTCTCAGGCTTCTTACTGACAGTGGTTGCAACATTCTGCGCAGTCATCATCGGACGGGCTCTCCCCCGCTCTTTCAGGCCCTGGTTCATGATCATCAGTCTCATCGTTCTGATTGGGTCAGGGGTCAGCGAAATAGTCGGGCTTGTATTTTACTCCATGAATACTCCTCCCAGCGGTGTTGTGGACATTGTGGCTAACTCGCTGGCAGTTCTGCCATTCATCGGAGAGCTCGCCTATCCGTTCGTGCTCTCCGGCGTAATCATGTGGGCCGTACGAGTTCCCAACATTGAGCATCAAACAACGCCGCGTACCCGCATCGGTTCAGGTCGTGGCGATCCCGCGTTCGCAACGACTGCGTTCGTCATCTACGCTTCGACACTGGCGACGGGCCTCGCAGTGACCATGTTTCTCATCGTCACTTTCTTCGCTCCCGTGGCCCCTATCAGTGATGAGGGATGGGACACGGAGTTCCTCTGGCTGACAGCAGCCGGGATCGTTGGAGCGATCGGCCTCACTGGCGTTCTCCGTCGACTCTCGACCACGCCCGTGTCAACGACTGTTTCAACGACACTCGCAACGCTCAGCCTCTTCGCTCTGGTCTTCGCCCACCAGTTAAGCAGCCTCTCAGTTGCTCAGGCCGTTTACTCCGACTCGGTCGGAATCGGCGGGACGCTTGTGTGGGTGTTCGCCGCGTTCATGTTCCCCCTCACCGCCGTACTTTTTCTACTGATGGTCCTAATCATCAAGATCCGGTCCCGCAATAAGTGACCCCGCACAAGCTCGGGACGTCTCTGAGACGGGATACGAGGACGGGAGCCAAATAGATTCGGGAGAGCACCATCGATGACACGCGAACTCGCCCTGCAACTTCGCCCGCTATGCGAGCACTACTGCCTTTCGATGTCGACCGACGAGAGGTGAACCGAATGCCAGAATTACCCCCGCGCCCGCCATCGCTGCGCCGACTGCCACGTTCCTTTTCGCGTCGGCACGACATCGAACGATTCCATCCGACAACGGATATCCGTTCGCTTCGGTGATTCGCATAGCGTTGAGACCCGAAGGGCAGGCCCACAGTGCCTCACTGTCCCTATAAGCTCCGGAGCCCAACTGGACCCAGAATCCCCCGGCGATCAGGCCGACTGAGGCGACACCGAGGAGAGTGAGCGACAACCACGCGTGTTGCCTTATCACGATGATGGTCAGGAACCAGACCGCGATGGCGGCACCAACGACGAACCAGCCGAGTAGCACCCACTCCACCCACTGCACATCTTCCATGTGATACAGCTCTACCGATTCGTCAGTGGCTATGATCATCACGTGCACCGAGTCACCATTGCTCACCGCGAACCTCCCTTATACCCCTGCCGTAATAGTCTGATCTCAATATGCCACACCGGCCTCAACGATCCGTGGCACACACTCACAACACTGCGACGAACGAGCGACGGAGGCAGTCGACAGTTCACACAACGACGGCGCCGCCCTTGTCGATAAGAATGACTATTATCCGCAGACGAAACCCGTGATCAGAGACATCGGTCATGCCGCCAGCACACCTGAGAGAGGAGAACGAATTTTGATTCCGGAATCCAAAGGCGCGAAGATCGCCTACATTGCAGTAGCGTCCGTGTCTACACTCCTTGTCGGCTTCTGCATTTTCGTATGGTTGTGGGCAGGCACGATCGAGGATGGTTGGATAAACGCCTATGCGGCAGCGGTCGTGGTTTCGGTGGTCTGTGTTCCGATTGCCCTTGTACCGCTTGGTTGGTCCTTGGGGCTCTCATTCGTTCGGGCAGCTGAAAAGAGAAAGTCCCAGCGTAATCAGACGAAGCCGCGCGCAGAGTTGTGTTCTATGAACTCGCCAATCGAGATTCGATTCTTTCCCGACTGGGGGCGGAAGGAACCGCTGTGGAGCCATGACACCGACGACATTGCAGTGGGGACTTCAGACCTCCCAATTTCAGCGGACCTGGCCGACGATCTCCATGCTTACATGGAGTTCTGGAGCTCTCACTTCAACCCCGTCGTCGATTACCCAGATTCGGGGTGGGACTGCGAAGATAATCACCAATGGTTTATCGATGAGGGCAACCGCCTTATCCGAGAATTGTCTAGCGAACTCGAAGGCAGGGCAACCATCTCTGACGAGCGGGACCCCGACGACCGCTAGGGGTCCCACTTAGCGAAAATAGTTCCCGAATCTATGTCTATCGGGTATACCCCTTTGACATTCAAGATCTCGACCGGAAGAATGTGTGAGCTTCAGCGGTAAATGGCGGTGTTCTGTCAGCGTATTTTGGCGGCAGTGCTCTCACCGCCCGCTCGCATCGCACGATGCTTTGCAGGTTTCATCAGTCATAGAACAACAAGCGATACCGCTATTACGAGTTGTCAGGCCGTTATCGCGATAGCGCCTTCGCTTGAAGCAGCGCGAACCCCGGAACTATGGGTGACGAAGCAGGTGGTGAGTGTCCGTTTCCCCGACCTCAGCGAAGCCTTCACGTTCGTACAATCGCTTTGCTCTGGCATTCACTTTGTGAACCTGAAGCATCGTTCCATGGCCAGCCTTTGCAGACTGTTCAACCACCCAACTGAGGATGGCGGCACCGACGCCTTGACCCTGACTATCCGGAGCAACTTCCATGAGCTCTAGCCACGTGTCTTCCTCGCGCCTTCCCAGATACAGCGCGCCGACGTCCACGCCGTCTAACCCAAGCACGAACACCTCATGTTCCTCAACAAGCGGGCGGAAAAACTCTTGCTGCTGTACAGCGATCCACGGACCATAGGCCGCTTCCACCAATTCCTTGTGAGCGTCTTCATGAAGCTGGAACAACCAAGCTTCGTCCTTGTACGTAGCCGCGCGGGTCGAAATCGTCATCTATCCATTCTGCTACAAAGCGGACACCAAACCTGTGAGGTTCAGCGATAAGTGGCGGTGCTTTTCCATTGCACAGTGGCGATGCAGATGATTTAGGGGCTCGGCATGTCCTGGTATGTTGCGAGCATGAGTGATCAGCAGCATCAGCGTTGGCAACGAGGCGACAGAATTTTCTGGACTTACCGCGACGCAGACTTTCCCGGACTCGTGGATCAACGGCCAGTAACTGTAATCGCTGATGATGATCAGCACCTTGCCGTGTGGATGGCCGCGGGGACACGAATGCTCTATCAAGTCAGTGCTGATGGGCAGGACCTGCGCTCCCTCAGCGGGACAGATCGCTTCACCGCCCCACGAGCCCAAGCAGTCAGAAACTGGGTAGGCTCCGGGATACTTGCAGTCTTCCAGCCAAACACCATGTACTCTGTCTGGTTCTTCGAGACAAAGGCGGGAATCCGTAACTCCTATTACGTGAACATCGAAGAAGAATTCACACGGTCGGATTCCGGCATCGAAACCTCAGACCTCGTGCTCGACGTTCTCGTCAGCCCTGATCGCATCTACGCTTTCAAAGACGAAGATGAACTTGAGCTCGCCCACCGCGCCGGGGTGTTCTCGACAGCCAAGGTGGAGCAGATCAGACAAGTGGCACAGCAAGCCGTGAAAGATGTCGAGCACTGGGAATTCCCGTTCAACGCCGGATACGAGGGCTTTCAGCCGGACCCCGATTGGACCGTGCCTACTTTGCCTGCCGATGCCAACTGGGAGTTTGAAGATGTCGCAGGAGGAGACTAAGTGGGAGACTGTTGATCGCCGCCAGATTCACCAAGGGCGTGTAGTGCTTTTCGAGCACACCGTTACTCTCCCCGACGGTTCGCAAACTCACTACGAGGTCGACGAGAGTGTTCCATTCGCGGCCGCGGTTCTTGTCGTTAACGGCGATCACGTATTGGTCACTCGGCAGTATCGTTACCCGATAGATCGCTGGATCTTCGATCTACCTGCCGGTGGAGCCGAAGATGGCGAGGAGCCGATAGACACGGCCCGTCGCGAACTTGAGGAAGAAGCGGGGATTGTGCCGACAAGCTTGATGTCCCTCCATACCTTCTTCTTGAACCCTGGCCGGGCAAGCTGGCCCGTGCACCTCTTCTTTTCGTCAGAGGCAACGATAAAGGGGACCGCAGCTCGAGACGATCCGGCGGAGCAGGTTAGCGCTGTTTGGCTACGTGTAGAGGAGCTGGATTCGATGATCACAAAAGGTGAAATCGTCGATCCAACGCTGATCATTGCGCGGACGATGGCCGCAAGTCGCGGACTTATGTCGCCTCTTAAACCTTTAGTTTTATGAGACGTCAGATCCACCTCGGCGTGACTTCAGCTCAGTCGCGTACTCACGGGGTGCGATCTGTCTTGCTAACTCGTCTTGACGCAGAGTGTCTTAGAGTCGTGACTTCTTGGGATTTATGAGGCATTCTTAAGACATGAGGCTTCTGGGATACACGCGGGTCAGTACTGCTGGCCAAGATGCGCAGCTCCAACTCGATGCACTCGTCGGTGCGGGAGTCCAGAAACGAGATGTGTTCTCAGATGTGACCTCTGGGAGTAAGACGGCGAAACAGCGACCTGGAATGAGGCGGCT
>NZ_JALDSX010000082.1 GCF_022748595.1 Brevibacterium sp. ZH18
CGGCACCTCTGTCTTTCCCACCTCCCTGATCCGCGCCGCGAGCCGAACGCTAGACTCATCGGGTGCCTGAATCTCAATCACCGCAGTCCCCCGCCCCGGATGGCTCGTCGTCGAATCCGTCCGACGCGAACCGAACGAACGACGGTTCCCCAGCCCCCACCTCGGCGGGTCCCGGTACTGCGTCCACCGGCCTCAAGGTCGGGATGAAGCCGCGCCACCTGGTCATGATGAGTCTGGGATCGGCCATCGGCGCGGGCCTCTTCGTCGGATCGGGCGAGGGCGTGCAGGCGGCCGGCCCGGCGGTCCTCATCTCCTATGCGGTGGCGGGGCTCATCGTCATCTTCGTCATGCGTGCGCTCGGCGAGCTCGTTGCCGCGGACCCGAATCCGGGTGCGTTCTCGCATTACGCGGGCAAGGCCATGGGCCCGGCTGCAGCCTTTGCCGTGGGTGCGCTGTGGTGGGTCCAGCTCTGCCTCGTCGTTGCCGCCGAGGCAACCGCTGCCGCGCAGATCGCCGCCAACTACATTCCGGCGGTCCCACAGTGGGTCCTCGCACTGGTGATCATGATCGTGTTCACGGCGATCAACCTCACGACCTCGGGCAGCTTCGGAGAGTTCGAGTTCTGGTTCTCGCTCCTCAAGGTCGTATTCGTCGCGCTCTTCCTGGTCCTCGGGATCGCATACCTCCTCGGCTGGACGCCTGCGGCCCCGCCCCAGGAGATCTTCGCCGAAGGGTTCATGCCCACGGGTCTGCCCGGTATCGCAGCCGGTCTGCTCGTCGTCGCATTCGCCTTCGGCGGCATCGAGATCGTGGCCGTCGCCGCTGCCGAGACTGCCAATCCCACGCGCAGCGTCACGCGGGCGATCCGGACCATCGTGTGGCGCATCCTGTTCCTCTACATCGGCTCGGTGGCCGTCATCGTCCTCGTCCTGGACTGGACCGATCCGCGCCTGGCCGACTCACCCTTCGTCGCCGTCCTCGACACTGCCGGCCTGCCGGTCGTCGCATCGCTGCTGGCCGCCGTCATCGTCATCGCACTGCTGTCGTCAATGAACGCGAACATCTACGGGGCGTCCCGGATGTCGTTCTCGATGTCCCAGAGGAAGATGCTGCCGGCAGTTTTGGGTCGCACCAATCGCCGAGGCGTCCCTGTTGCGGCCGTGCTCGCGACGTCGGCATTCGGGTTCGTCGCGGTGGCGCTCAACTACTTCTGGGCCGCCGAGGTGCTTGGCGTGCTTCTGCGGATCGTCGGCTCGACACTCATCGTCACCTGGGTCGCGACCTTGGTCTCGCAGATCATCATCCGACGTCGCGCCGAGGCGGCCGGAGAGACACTCCCGCTGAAGATGTGGCTGTTCCCGTGGCTGTCGTATGCGACCCTGGCGGGCATCGCTGTGATCATCGCCCTCGGTCTGACCGTCGAAGCCGTGCGCATTCAGATCATCGGGACGCTGATCTTCTCCGCTGCGCTTTACGGCATCGGCTACTTGGTCACGCGCCGCCTCAAAGCCTGAATAGACCCCGACCTGGGGTCAGTGCATTCACCCGCGCAGTGCCCTGGCCAGCCCAGCGAGTGCCGACGCCTGTCGGTTCGCCTGTCGATTCGGCTGCGGGTTCACCCGTCGGTTCGCCTGTCGATTCGACTGTCGATTCGCCTGTGGGTTCGACTGTGGGTTCGTCTGTCGATTAGTTTGTGGGTCGATGTTGGTCCGTCGTCCGGCCCGCGAGTCTGCCCGAGCGATCGCCCTCCCGATCCAGCCGTCGAGCATATCGAGCGTCTGAGCTTCGTGGCGCCCGAAATGTCGACCGGCGTATTCGTTCATATCCAGCGGCGAGATCCGCTCGATGGCCTCGAGGACGAGTCGGGCGGCCAGCGGCGACATCGGCAGTCGAAGTCCGGTCACGGCTCGCACTGCCTCGGAAGCGGCAGCAGTCGGCCGCCGCAGATGAGATTTGAGCGCTGCCCAATCGCCGTGCCGTGCGCTGAGCTCGGCGGCATAGGGGATGAAGACAGCGGGAACGTCGAAGACCGCTGCGGTCGGGACGCCGATGACCAAGGACCCGAGCTCACGCCGCAGTCTGCACACCGTTTCGCGTCGGCCCGCCACGAGGAACGCGGGCATGGCGGGCGGGCGCCAGAACCGGACGGTGCGGCCGACGGTTCTCTCGGAGAGGAATGCCGGGGAGAATACGACGATCTCGGAGCCGGGGAACATCGCCACGGCTCGCTCCACGTCACCATCGACCTGGCTGGTGAGCGCGATCAGCGGCGGACGCAGTCGCTCAATCGCTTCGCGCACCTTCGCATCGAGGTCGCCCGGCCGAGTGCTGACCACGATGAGATCCCAGGTCTCCGTCGCGGCCGTCGGCCAGTCGATGATAGGTACCCGGCATCTGTCGGTGCCAGGTAGACGGCGAGTGGACGCAGCTCCATGAGTTGCCGCACGACTGCCGCGTCCGAGAGCAGCCAGCTGCAGGGGTAAAGCAGAATCGCCAGGGCTCACAGTCCGTGACACGACGACCGCTTCATGGCGACGACCGAACATCGCAGCACCGGCGATGGCGATCGCGCCAGCTCCTTGGAACAGCACCCTCATTCGCCTATTCGCTCGCTTTCACAGTGGATTCCGGAACCCCTGATGCGATTCTCCGGAGGCCTGTTGGTCTGAACTTCTGCAGCCATGATTACCTGGGCCCGCGGACCTGAAGTTCCGGAGGCCTGGAGGCCCAGCCGTCTCAGGCCCGATAGATGAGCGCATTCGCGATGGCGGCGACACCTTCGCCTCGTCCCGTCAGCCCCAGCCCATCAGTGGTTGTGCCCGATACGGAGACAGGTGCACCGACCGCCGATGTGAGCGCGGCATGCGCTTCATCTCGTCGACTGCCGATCTTCGGACGATTGCCGATCACTTGAACCGACACATTGCCGATCTCGAAGCCAGCGGCACGGACCTGCCGTGCCGCCTCGGCGAGGAGCGACGCACCTGATGCACCGGAGAACTCCGGACGATCCACGCCGAAATGCTGACCCAGGTCGCCTATGCCCGCCGCAGAGAAGAGCGCGTCGCAGCAAGCATGAGCGGCCACGTCCGAGTCGGAATGCCCCTCGAGCCCTCGCTCGCCGGGCCAGAGGAGTCCGGCAACCCAGAGTTCGCGCTCAGGGTCGTCCGAAATCGCATGCACATCAACTCCGACGCCGGTGCGGGGTATGACCACAGTCATCGCTGCTCTCCTCGTTGGCTCTTATCGTCTCGTGTTGCTGCGGCTGCGTCGTCACGCAGTGTCGCAATGTGCTCGCCCAGGACAAGGTCGAGCGGATACGTGATCTTCAGTGCTTCCTCGTCGCCATCGACGGCAACAACATCTACGCCGAGGCGTTCGACCAGTCCGGCATCATCGGTCGCGACAGCCGAAAGCAGGCCGAGCTCGGCCACATCGTTGGCATATCTCTCGTGTGCTCGGCGCAGGGTGGTCGCAAGGAAACCTTGGGGAGTCTGGACTCGTCGAAGACTCGAACGGTCGAGATCGCCTCGCAGAACCTCAACGGGCTCAACCTCGCGATTCTCAGCTCGGCGGACGGTGTCGGTCATGGGCAGAACCGGGACAACTGCCTCGGCGCCGGAGCGGACAGCTTCGACAACTCGACGGAACACCTCGGGCGGAGTCAGAGCGCGTGCAGCATCGTGGACCAGCACGACTTCCGAACCACTGTCATGTTTCAAGGCCAGTTGCACAGACTCAACACGGTCCCGACCGCCTGCTACAGCTGTGATTTGAATATCGGATGCAGCGGAGTCGATAGCCGAGTCAGCGGCAGAAAGCTCGTCGATTTCGCTGCGCACGCGCATTAAAAACTCCTCGGGGGCGGCGACCACAATTGTGGAAGCCACTCCCGAGGAGATGATCGCTTCAAGACTGCGAGTCAGAAGGCTCCGACCGTGCAGACGGACAAGAGCCTTCGGCTCTGAACTGCCCAAGCGAGATCCCGACCCTGCGGCCGGAACGATGACGCAGGTACTCAGGACGCGAGCACTTCGTCCAGAATTGCCTCGGCTTCGGATTCCTCTTTCTTCTCGGCCAATGCGAGTTCAGAAACGAGGACCCTACGGGCCTGGGACAACATGCGCTTCTCACCGGTCGACAAGCCGCGATCCTGCTCGCGACGCCACAGGTCGCGAACTACCTCGGCGACCCTGATGACGTCACCGGACTGCAACTTCTCAATGTTCGCCTTATAACGACGAGACCAGTTGGTGGGCTCTTCGATGAATTCTGCGCGGAGGACGTTGAAGACCTCTTCGACACCTTCTTCACCGACAACATCTCGCACTCCGACGAGATCGCAGTTTTCAGCGGGGACCTCGATCACTAGATCGCCATGGGCGACCTGGAGTTTGAGGTACAGTTTCTCCTCACCTTTAATGGTTCGTTTTTTGATATCTTGGATTGTCGCTGCACCGTGATGTGGATAGACAACTGTCTCGCCGACCTCGAAACTCATATTCTCTTCAAACCCCTTTCGCGGACCTCCAGTTTACCATGAGGCGCGCCACAGAAATCGCTCAGGGTTGGGATTCTTCGTGCTAGGCTCCGCCGCTCACGGCAATTCGCGCGGGTCCGTCTGGATCGATGCAGGCGAACTCACACATGATCTGGACGCGGGTTCTACAGCGGGTCAAAAAACGGGTAGTATACAGACTGATCTTGTATTGCCACTTCAAGGAGCAAAATGAAACGGCACAACCGCGCGGCCATCGCAGTTGCCGCACTCGCTCTCGTTCTTCCCGTCAGCGGATGTGCAAGCCTGCTGTCTCCACACCAGACAGCTGACTACCACTACAACGCCGGTGACGGCGCCTGGGGAACCGTCGGAGACGTCGAGGTTCGCGGTCTCATGCTCGTCATGGACAAGTCCGGTGATGGACCTGCTCAACTGTTCTTCACACTCGTGAACAAGGGCGACTCAGCCGCCGATGTCACGCTGAAGCTGTCCGGCGAGACCTTCAAGGAATCCGTCGACGCAGGACAGACCTTCGTGCAGGACCCGAAGAGCTCCGCCTCGACGAAGTCCAAGCCACTCGTCATCGACAAACTCGATGCGAAGCCCGGTGACCTCATCGACATCGATGTCAAAGTCGGCGGAGACGAGAAGACCATTCAGGCACAGGTCCTCTCCAACACCCTGCCGTACTACAAGGACTCCATTCCGACCGAGTCACCATCGAACGTGCCGAGCGAAGACGCCACGCAATCCGGTCAGCCGACGGAGTCAGCTGCCGCCAACGGCTGATCGCCGCAGACGGACGGCAACAGCCGATCTGACAGACAGAGGGAGCCGCTCACATC
>NZ_JALDSX010000083.1 GCF_022748595.1 Brevibacterium sp. ZH18
TCCGGCTTCAAAACAGCCTCAGTTGAGGAACTGCCCGACGCTGTCGAAGTCATGGACCCCTTCCACGTCGTCAAGCTCGCCGGTGATGCTCTCGATGATGTTCGTCGTCGTATTCAGCAGGAGACAACTGGCCATCGTGGACGAGCGAAAGACCCCTTGTATCGGGCAAGGAGGACTCTGCACACCGGTACTGATCTGCTCACAACCAAGCAACAGGAGAGGATCGCGGGCCTGTTCGCCGATTCGAGTTCCATCGAAGTCGAAGTCACCTGGGCTGTCTACCAAGACATAGTGAGCGCCTACCGAACCGCTGACCGCAACGAGGGCAAAAAGCTCTTGAGCACGGTCATCGATACCCTGACGACGAATCTGCCGACAGGGCTGGTTGAGCTCAAACGGTTAGGAAGGACTTTGAAGCGTCGAGCTGCTGATGTGCTCGCGTTCTTCACCCGATCGGGAACGTCGAATGGTCCGACTGAAGCGATCAACGGCAGGCTTGAACATCTCCGCGGGTCCGCGTTGGGGTTCCGGAACATCACCCACTACATCGCCAGGAGTCTGCTCGAGTCCGGTGGCTTCAGGCCAGTTCTACACTCTCAATTACGATGAGCCTTATATGTGGCCTATCACTCAAGGCCATCTCTTTAAGTCGCGGGACCGTCGAGAAGGTTGGGACCGGCCGCCGACATCTCGGGCCGGTTAGTTCCATTGAGTCAGGCTCCATATCGTTGCCCAGAGCGGCACCACCTCGCCGTAACCCGTCGTCGATCTCACTGGCTTAGATTTTCCGGAAGCGTCCGATTTTGTGGTTAGTGGTGTTCTTAGCGAAGCCGAGGTTGGCGTTGGTGTCGTCGGCAGACAGCCATAGTACAAACTCTCAACTTTTCTCGGGCAACATCGACCGGGTTTGAACGGATTAACCTGATCATAGTCTGGGAATGTCCGATTCGCGCGGAACAAAGCGACAGAATATAGCGTGGAGAAGTGTGGCTGAAACTACATCGTTTCGAGAATCAATCGTCTCGCATCCCTAGGGATACGAGACGTCTCACCGGTGTCACGTTGACGAGCTTTCACATACGTCAGGATTCCGCGAAATGTTAGTCTCAGCCGTCTGCGCAACTGTCAGAAGTTGGCTTCACATCGACGACTCGTACCCCAATTGCGAAAACACTCAGCCCTCTGTACGTGCCCTCGAGCGCCTCAAAATAGGAACCGACAGTATTCCAGATACCAACAAGATAATCGTCGGCACTGCAAGAATCGCGCCATGGAATTGAAGAATATCAAAATACGAAAAATACTCATGTCGCCTATCGACCAAAGTGGCACCGACAGTACCCATTAAGTAAGCAGCGATCGCAGGAACCCCAACGCACCAAATAAATGTCATCAGCGAGTCATTCTTCTTCACTCGCCAAGCAAATTTGAAAACCGGTACAGAAAAAATCAACACTTCCGCGATTAGAAAAACAATTGCGACCGGACAGAATAATATTAGAAACATTAGTGATGAAACAAAATCGGGTGTTTCACTAAAATAAGTAAAAGATGTCACGAACAGAATGATTGCCGCGATTGCTGAGGTCACCACTACATAAAGAAGCGGGGCGTGCTTTCCCTTGCGCACGACTGTCCTTTCGGTAAAGACGGACCCGCCCCATGATGAGCTAAAAGTTCCTGCGTCAGCGCGAGGCGGGGCCCAAGTTGAACGTAGATTTCCTAGAACTAGGGGAGAGTGACCTTGCCGTTCCAGTTCTGCGGTTTGCAACTCCGGTTAGAGATGAGGCAATCAAAACTATTCAGTTTCGACTTGCTCAGCCAGCCCCACTTGAACTTATTTCCCGAAGCAGCAAATCCTGTGAGTTCATGATTTGGTACATCTCGACCCTGTCCGCTGGCCTGAATGACACCTGATCGGTGGAGAATGAAGTTCGACCGGTGTTTGATCGCTCCAGTGACACAGAACGGATTGCCTGCCTCTACATCAAAGGTGATGCGAGCGAGGCTTGACCCTTTAGTCGCGTCTTTGAAGTACATGTGTTTCGAAGAGGCTGTGCGAGTTGCCAGATGCTTTTTCTTGGAGTCATACATCTTGGTCGCCCCTACGCCCTTCATAGTGAGGATACTCTTTCCACCGTTCGGACTTTCCCAGGCCACCCGAGCCAGCATGGCGGTTTTATAGTTCTTCTCAGCTGTCACGGTGCTCAGGCTTGTCGGTAGCTTGTAGCTCCGGTTGTTGCCAGCATGGTAAATGTCAGTCTTGGGGAGCCCACCGGAGTTGATACTGCAGCCCAAGCCCTTGAATCCTTTGAGGTGGACCCACTTGCCCGGGATGAAAGTCTTGTGCGAAACCGCGGAAACGGTGGCCTTCTTAGAACTCGCCTTTGCTGCCTCAACTGACGGGAGCGTCTACGTGACCGGTTGGCCGCTTTCGTCGATGCTAGCCGCCTGCACAGTCGACTGTTCGCTGAGAAACGCAGATTCGACCTCGATCTCGCTACCCTCAGTTGTTCCGACAATGTTTCCATCGACAAGCACTGTCTTTTCACCAGTTGCCGACTCCGGCCATTTAATCGTTGAGCCAACACTGGTATCAATCCGGGAAACCTGGGGCACGGTGGCCTTCATGGTTGGCAGTGGCTTCGCAGCGATCTCCTCGGTTTCGGAAGTACCCTCGGACGCGTCCCACTGCTCCGGTTCTGTCCAGTCAGTCACTTCGTCTGGGACCATGTCACTATCGAGTTGAAACGGGCTCCGCACTTCGTAGGCCTCTACCTCCGAGAGCGGAGTTGCTGAGGCGCTTCTTGCCGACAGCTTCTTTGCCGGGGGCGAGTAGAAGGTCGTGCCTTCGTCTTCCTTGGCGACTTCCAGCTTGCTGGCCCCGGAAGTCACCTCCAGGTGATCGCTGTATTCAATATTTGGTTCGGTTGAAGTCGCTGAGGCAGGTATCGCAACGCAGGACGAGGCAAGTGCCACGGCCACAACAGCAGGTAGGGATATGCGCTTACGCATAGACTCTCCATTTTTTGAGGGGAACCAGGAATTGGCCTGGAGAATGAGCATAACATTGTAATTCGCTGATAGTTCTATGAGCGGATTCGCATCTTTGGCTTGGGCAGAGTGGAATCGGGGAGCCGTCGCGGCGCAGGTCGCTCGTGATCTCGGAATGTCGCGGGCGACGTTTTACCGCCGCGCGCGCACGATTACTGAGTAGTCCGATGCCCCATCTCTGCAACGAACGCCATTTATCGATCAAAGAACACCGCCACCTACCGGTGAAACTCACATCAAACTGCCGTCAACATCGAGACTCTGATTTCGTCACTACGTCTATTACAAGTTCGAGAAGAGCACGAAGTCGCACCCTTTGTGACGAATTGGATATCGTCTCTTAACGATCTACCAGTTGCTGAGTTTGAGCGCGAGACAGCAGCGCAGCTGGCGCAAGCACTCAGCGATGTAGGGACGAAGGAGTCCATTTACCACCTGGACCGTATCAGTACCGCTATCGCCTCAATCGCTCGTGCTGAGCTACGGCCCCCACTCACAGCCCCCCTCCGTCAGGCTGAAGGGTACGTGTTGCGACGGCTGACTGAAATCCTCAGAGATCATGACTCTGTTGACTATTTGTCTCCGTTGATTAACCTGGCGCGCAATCAATCAGGCGGCCCAGATGTTATTACTCTTAACTATGACTTGACAGTTGAAAGCGCAGCCGAAGGGGATGTAGATCTGAACCGGGGGTTTGAGTCATCTTGGAAGCCAGGGGATGAACTCAGTTTCCCCGTTCAAGAGGACTGCCTCAACCTAATTAAACTGCATGGTTCCTTGGATTGGTCTATGGAACAAGAATCCGCACCACCATACGATCTAGGGCGTGTCTCCTTTATTGACCATTCCAGGACTGGCACGGTGGAGACGTGACTACACAGCAACGACACCGAGTCTTCACTGATGAGCAGTG
>NZ_JALDSX010000084.1 GCF_022748595.1 Brevibacterium sp. ZH18
AACCCTGAGTGGGTTGGGGCGCCGCAGTGTCTGTTTCAGCCGGTCAGCCGAATATGCTCACTCCGCCGGGGCCGACAAGGCAGCCGACGACGATGAGGACGATGCCCCACAGGAGCTGCTTGCGGAAGATCGCGAAAATACCCGAAATTACGAGCAGCGCGGCAATGATCCAAAGAATAAGAGCCATTGTCTTGTCCTTTCCTTTTCTGTTTCACACTTGGTGTTGCACCGACAGGGCTTTTCGCCTGTCGGGGATCGGTGGAACCTCAGTGCCTCGGAGTGTCCGGGTCTTCGAAGTTCCTGTCCCCTGCGGCACGTGGATCGTAGTTGGGATCGGCGAGCCGAGGGTCGTTCTCAGCAGCTCGTGGGTCACGAGGGTCGCGTCCATCGACGAAGCCATCGCGCTGTCCCTGTCCGTCAGCAACGCGAGGGTCGCCTTCGGGTGCCCGAGGGGCACGGGGATCATCCGCAACGGGACGGTTGCCGCCCATACGGTAATCGTCGTCGACCGGGCGGTTGTTCTCCGCCACTGGTCGGTCGTTGTCGACGACAGGGCGATCACGGTGGTCGACGGGCTCACGGCCTGCTCCGTTGTCCGCAACGCGCGGATCACGGTCGACAGGCGCCTGACGCTGGTCAGCGACCCGCGGATCGTTGGCAACAGGCTGCTGTTCGGCAACCGGTCCTCGGTCATCGACGCGAGGATCGTGAGCCGGACGACGCTCGTCGGAAACGCGAGGATCATGATCACGATGACGCTCATCAGCGACGCGAGGGTCGTGACCCGCGTGACGCTCATTGGCAACTGGACGCTCGTCGGCAACCCGCGGATCGTGCTCACGATGACGCTCATCGGCAACGCGAGGGTCGTGGTCCCGGTGACGGTCGTCAGCAACCCGAGGATCGTGATCCCTGTGGTGCTTGTCGCCTACATGGCCGTCTCCGGCAACCGCTCCGGGAGCTGGCTTCCGGTTGCCATGCGCGTCGACGTCGGGATCGAGCTCGTCAGCGTGCTTGAGCTTGCGCTCCTGCTCGAGGCGCTTCTCCTGGGCGAGACGATCGCGTTCAGCGGCGTCTGCTTCCAGCTTCTCCGCTTCGGCAGCCTTGCGCTTGGCTTCGGCTGCCTGTACCTCGGCGTCGGCGTCAGCCTTCTTCGCTTCGGCCTTGCGACGCTCGGCGTCCGCTTCCCGGGCATGGACTTCATGCTGAGACTCGGCAGTTTCCTGACGGATCCGGGCGGCCTCCTTGCGCTGGTGTTCGCGCTTCTTAGCCGCGGCCTTACGACTGACCGCAATGATTATGCCGACGACAATCAAAATAACGACGATCGCTACGACTATCCAGATGATGGTAGTTGCATTCATGCGCTCTCTCCTTGCTGTCTATTCGGTTCTCATTGATCAATTGGATCCGATCAACAGGATGTTTTCATATTTGCACGCCATATCGGCCCTGACAAGCTCCTACATGAATGTGCATTGGGCGTGTCGGTTGATTTTGAGCGGCAGAAGGCCCTTCTGCATTCGCAGTCAGCCATCTACCATTGTTCGGATGCGCACGACTCAATCCGATGGTCACGTCGCGGCCCGATCGACAGTCACAGCAGCAATCTGCTGGCTTCTCGCGGCCGTGGTCTATCTCCTCGCCGAGGCGGTCGCCGCCACCGCTTTCCCCGACTATTCGTACGCGGCCAACTACATCAGTGACCTCGGCGTGCCGGACGTGGAGATGTTGGGCAACCGTCACATCGATTCGCCGCTGCATGTGATCATCAACATTGCCTTCATCGTCCATGGAATCCTGTTCGCCATCGCGGCGCTCTGCCTGACCCGAGGTCGCCGATTCCCCCTGCGCCGCACCTTCGTAGCCCTGACATTCGTCCATGCCCTCGGCATGGTGCTCATTGCCATGGTCAACGGCGGTCAGCACAACTACAGCCTCGGCCTCGCTTGGGTCCACCTCCTCGGCGCGTTCTTCGCCTTCTTCGGTGGGCATCTGAGTGCGATCTGCATCGGCATCTCCCTCTTGTTGAGCCGACGCAGTCGAATCGGCGGACTTGTCAGCATCGGGATCGGCCTCATCGGGATCCTTGGCATCGTCATGCTCCAAGCCGACGTTCGGGTTGTGCCCGGAACTCTTCTCCCCGACGGAGTGTGGGAACGCATCGGCATGTACGCGATCGTGGCATGGGAAGTGACCGCCGGAATCGTTCTGCTCAGCCTGCGACACAGTCAGAGGCCCCTGTCGCAGAGTCACTCCCCCGCTCTAGACTGACAACTCCAACGGAACGAGTTCATCGCCGCTGGAACTCGGCCTCTAGGCACTGCAGACCGGTAACAAAAGGCATCTGGAGGCTGCAAAGGTGCAGCTGAGCCCCAGCCATTAAGAGAAAAGCGGACTTGCTATGAATTCGAATGACCTCATTCCCGACAATGCCGAGGCCGTGACCACCGATGTCATCGTCATCGGCGGTGGACCTGTGGGTGAGAACGCAGCCCAGTACGCGACCGAAGACTCTGACCTCGAGGCGGTCATCATCGAGGAGGAGCTGCTGGGCGGTGAATGCTCCTATTATGCGTGCATTCCGTCGAAGACGATGCTGCGCCCCATTGAGCTCGCCCACGCGACTCAGCACCTGGAAGGACTGCGCGGTGCGGCAGTCGAGCCCGAGGCGCTGATGAGGAGACGTGACGAATGGGTCTCACACTACGATGACAAGGGCCAAGTCGATTGGGCGCAGGGTACCGGCCTGCGCATCGAGCGCGGTCATGGACAGCTCGTCGGCGAACGGGAAGTCCTTGTCAATGGAGAGCACCCGGTAGTCATACGAGCTCGCCACGCTGTAGTCATCGCCACCGGGTCTCTGCCAACAGTGCCGTCAATGTTTGCCGATGTTGCGTCGTGGTCCTCTCGCGACGCTACCGGGGTTCGGGAGGTCCCCGAGTCCTTGGTCATCATCGGCGGCGGCGTGGTTGCTGTGGAGGCCGCAACCTGGATGGCGGCGCTCGGCGCGAATGTGCGGATGCTCGTACGCGGTGATTGTCTCCTCAACGGCCAGGAACCATTCGCAGGAGAGCATGTTGCCACGGCACTGGAGAACGCGGGAGTCCGGATCGACCTGGAAACCACGGTAGAGGCCTGCTACCGGCCGGGCGCCGAAGACACCGGGCTCGGACGGATCCACGGCGGTCAGGTCACAGTCCAGGCCTCGGGTCCCGAAGGTGAGTTCACTGTCAACGCCGACGAGATCCTTGTGGCGACCGGACGACGGCCGCGACTCAATGACCTTGGACTCGAGAGTGTAGGACTCGCCGGTAAAGATATCGCCTCCGGGCACTTACCCGAATGGCTGCACGTCGTTGGGGATGCCAGTGGTGAGGTGCCGTTGACTCATTGGGGAAAGTACCGTGCTCGGGTCGTCGGCGCGCAGATCAGAGCTCGCGCTACCGGCGACGAGTCCGAACCAGTCCCGGAGAATGCGCCGACTCCGCAGGTTGTCTATTCCGATCCGCAAGTCGCGGCGGTCGGAATGACCGAGGCTGAGGCTCGCAGAAATGGGAACGAGGTTGAAGTCTCGCAGTTGCCGTACAACAGCAGTGCCGGAACCTCGCTTCTGCGCGATGATGCCGAGGGAACGGCGCAGATCGTCGTCGATGCTCGTACCGGACTACTCCTCGGGGCCACATTCGTCGGCCCGGAAGCTGCCGAACTGATCCACCCAGCGACAGTCGCGATGGTCGGGAACCTGCCTGTGCATGTACTGCGACACGCAGTTCCGAGTTTCCCCTCATCCTCGGAACTGTGGCTGCCGCTATTGGAGGGCCTGCCTCGGCGGCTGCGGTTGCTTCAACGCGAATAGCGACGCCGGGGGGGGGGGGGGGGGGGGGGGGGGGGGGGGGGGGGGGGGGGGGGGGGGGGGGGGGGGGGGGGGGGGGGGGGGGGGGGGGGGGGGGGGGGGGGG
>NZ_JALDSX010000085.1 GCF_022748595.1 Brevibacterium sp. ZH18
TGCACTTTCGAGTGCACGGCCGCCTTTGCGTTGCAGCTGAGGCGAACCTGAAAACCGCGTCGCACCGTGCGTCGTAGACTGTCTCGCATGCGTTCTAACCGCCCGACATCTTCCGCGGCAGCGTCTGCACTGGCCGCTGCATCAACTCGAACACCTCGCGGTCGCGCGCTTCTGGGCTTCACACTGGCGCTCATACTCGTCCTCTCGCAGCTGGTCCTCTCCCCCGGTGTGTCACACGCGCAGTCCCAGCCGAGCAAGAAAGCCGAGAAGGTGTACGTGTCGCCGGACAACCTCGGCGACGGGTCGAAGCCTCCAGCCCCCGTGGGAACATCGTGGCTAGTCGGGGACCTTGATTCGGGTGATCTGCAGGTCGCTCACGACATCGACAAAAAGCACGCTCCTGCGTCGACGATCAAGCTGCTGACGGCTCTCGCGCTCGTCGATGTGCTCGACGACCGGAAGAAGAAGGTCCAGGCCGAGTTCGAGGACATGGAGATCGACGGTACGAAGGTCGGTCTGATGCAGAAGAACGACTACACCATCGACCTCCTGTTCCACGCGATGCTGATGTCAAGCGCCAATGATGCGGCGAATGCGCTTGGTCGCGCCGCGGGCGGACAGGAGAAGGCCGTGGCGCTGATGAACGAGAAAGCCGCCGAGCTGGGGATGACGAACACTCACGCGGTGAACACCTCTGGACTCGATGCCAAGGGGCAATTCACCACAGCTTCCGACATGATGAAGCTCGCGTGGGCGGTCTGTGAGAACGACTACCTGATGAAGGTCATCGGCACTGAGACGTTCAAGTTCCCCGGTGGAAAGAATCCGGACACCAAGGAGAAGTTCAAAGGCTACGAGATCCAGAATCACACGAAGATCGTCGGTCAGGTCGACGGTGGCCTCGGACTGAAGAATGGATACACGAAGACAGCCAAGGGCTCGTACATCGCCGTGGCCGAACGCGACGGCCACCGCGTCGTCGCGACGATGCTGGGAGTGGACAACAACTCCCGACAGGCTGCCGTCGATCTGCTCGAATGGGACTTCGCTCAGAAGGATCCGAAGTCACTCCAGACCGTGCCGGTCGGGCAGACCGTCACAGCCAGCACCGACCCTTCGGCCACTGCGTCCGAGACCACCAGCGATGCCGGCGGCGACTCGACCGGAGGAGACGCGACGGCCTCCCCCAACGGCAGCAAGGACTCGGCAGAGGATTCCGCTTCATCGCGCAGTTCGTCGCTCCTCGCGCTCAGCGGTGCGGATCTCGTGCCTATCGGCCTGCTTGCCGTCGGTGTCCTGCTGTTGATGTGCGCCGGCCTTCTGTGGCTGCGGGTCCGCAAGCGCCGTCACGCACAGTGACGAGCAGTGACGCGCAGTGACCCGCGAGAAGTGACGTCTGCCTCACTGTTTTGACTTCGCGCTCTCAGTGTAGTTAAGCTGATGTCTTGCGTTCGAAGTCGTCCGGCTTCATTGAACCATCCGACTCGTCGAGCACGATGAAACGTCGCTCATGACAAGCTTTCGGATTCAGGTTCGACATTGCAAATGATTCGCCACGGACACTGTCTCACTTCGAATCGCAGATCCCCCACCGTGAAGGATCAACCCACACCACGGTGACATCTCAGCTGGTCAGCATCCGACTTCGTCGGTTGACTGCCTGCATCCCGGTGACTGCCCCGTCACCACCAGGAAAACAATGAGAACGACATGCGTTGATGCATGCTGTTCGATGAAGAAATAGGTATGAAAGGAGGGAACGATGTCTCAGTTCCCACAATGGGTACAGCGTGCTGTTGAGCATGCAGGCCTGATTGATCCGACGATCAGCACCCGCAACGGAAAGGTCACGATCAGTGACACCACCGGCCGCGTCGTGTTGTTCACCGGCTCAGCGCTGCGTGAGATCACGCCGCTGGCTGCCGCTTGAGCGCAGCAGCCACTTGAAGACGCTTCAGGTTGTTCGATGAGCTCTCGCTCTGCTGGGTTTTAAGCAGTTCGAGAACCGCGACAGTCTAGCTTCTGCCCGACATTTCACAGGTCCGTCCTGTTGGAATGTCGGGCAATTTCATTTTCTCCAGAAATTCTTAGCCGAGGCGATCGTCGAGGGACTCATCCCCCGCCGGGCAATGGGACTCCTTTTCACCCCAGATGGGGTGACGTAGTCCCCCGCGCCCGTGGCTCACTTTCCCGATCACCACTGCTGTGCGAAAGATGACAGTGGATGTTCGTCTAGTGCTTGTAGGGTGAAGGTTTTACGAACCCGGTTCCAAGGGAAGGACCCATGTCGGAATACACACCGCAGAAGGTTTCACTGGTGGCCAGGCGTCCTGAAGTCTTGTCCGATCTGCTTCAGATCATCAAAAGCGTCATCGCGGCGACCGGCGCCTGGTGGCTGTCAGACACTGTTCTCAATTCCGAAATGCCGTTCTTGGCCCCGTGGACGGCCCTCCTGACAGTGCACGCAACCGTCCATCGGTCACTGTCCCGTGGAGCGCAGTCGACGATTGCTTCTGCCGTCGGTGTCGCCTTGTCCTTCGTTATCGGCAACTACCTGGGAGTGAGCATCTGGACCTTTGGTCTGGCTCTCTTCGTCGGTCTCAGCGCTGCTCGCCTGCCATGGATTCGTGATGAAGGCGTGGCGATCGCGACGACAGGCATCTTCGTCCTCGGCAGCGGGTTCGACAGTCAGCAGCCGTTCCTCGGAGAACGCATCCTCGAGCTTTCGCTGGGCATCGCAGTCGGCATCGTCGTCAACCTCCTCGTGATCCCGCCGCTGAGAGATCAGCAGGCTGCACGGTGCGTTGACAGCATCAACCGGCGTATGGGAACCATGTTGGTCGACATGGCAGATGAGCTTGATGAGGGATGGAGCACTGCGGAGGCCGATGACTGGTTCAAGGAGACCGAGTCGATGAGCGAGGAGTTGAACTCGGCCTGGCAGTCCGTGAGATTCGCCCGGGAGAGTCAGAAGGCAAACCCGCGCGATCGGCTGCGCCGGAAACGTCGATCGTCGGGTATGACCGGCGACTCAAACACGTCCGCGGCGGAGGCCAGCTACGAGAACATCCTGCAGCGGGTCGACGAAGGCATCTCCCACCTGCGCCATCTCACACGAACACTTCGCGAGGGTGCTTACGAGAGCGGCGAATGGGATACGCGCTTCCGGGAGCAGTGGACACACGTCGTCCGAGATGCGGGGCGAGCCATTGCCGACCCCGATGCGGAAGTCGAACCGATCTTCAAACGGCTCGAAGAGCTGTCGGTGAACATGACCGAAGACAAGGGCCTTCCGGAGCGTTCCTGGCCTCTCTACGGGTCGCTGATCGCGAGCATGCAGCACATCGCCGTCATCGTCGATGACGTCGCCTCTGCACGCGAGGCACGCGCGGCGAACTGAACTCAGTCGTCCTCATGCGACATCGCCCTACGGCACAGCGATGGGACCGACCTCTGCACCGGTGACTGCACCGGCCTCTGCACGAAGACGGCGCAGTGACTCCTGTAGCCAGTGGCTGTGGATGTCTTTTTCGTCTGGACATACGTGGCTCTTCATAAATAGGGCGGTGCGATAGCCACCCTCAAGCAGCGCAAGAAACGGGACCCTGGGTGCAATGATGTAGGTGTTCAAGACTCCATC
>NZ_JALDSX010000086.1 GCF_022748595.1 Brevibacterium sp. ZH18
GCCGCCACGCTCACTCAGCGGAGGTACTTCCGCGCTTCCCCCAGCATCATTTTGTAGTGCCCCTGATGGGCCCCGTTCGACGTCCGATCGAAG
The DNA here is from genome assembly GCF_022748595.1 of Brevibacterium sp. ZH18. GTDB lineage: Bacteria > Actinomycetota > Actinomycetes > Actinomycetales > Brevibacteriaceae > Brevibacterium. The sequence goes on from NZ_JALDSX010000086.1 coordinate 94, forward strand.
ATCCGCGCAAACGCGGCCAGCCACCGCTCATTCGAAGCCGATGGTTGCGCGTAGACCTCTGCGTCCACGATCGTGTGTGAGCCGCTATGTGACCAGGCGATTAGCGCATCATGGACCGCCTTCTCGATAGGCTCTAGATCCTGACCGATCTCGTACAGATTGCCCTGCCCGCCCAGAGTTGAGAAATAGCTTTCGAGGATCCTTCGCAGAATGTTAGGGAGCCAGGGCATCGGTGAACTGGGCCGGTTTCGAGCAGTGGCAACCTCGTCCCACAGTTCCTGGTAAGCAGAACGAATCGGGTTCTCTTGCCCGCAATCTTCAATCTGATTGGGTTCTGGCGAGAACTTCCTGATGCGGTAGAACTTGACCCCAGATGATTCTGCACCCTTATAGTCGTTACTCACCTCGTTGTGAAAACGGGTGCTGTGAGTCAACAAGATCACTTGTGACACGCGTCCGTGTTTTCCCTTTCGAACACTTCGAATGAGTTCGCGCGTCAAAGCCGACACTATGAACATGACGTCCCCGTCGAGGCTCGAAATCGGATCATCGATGACGGCGCAGACCCTCTCTGTTTCGTCGTCCTGTGTTACTTCGGAGAGCGAGTGGTAGAAGTACAGGAAGGTGATGAAGGTTCGCTCTCCCTCACTGAGAGAGCCGATGTCCGCAGGCTGACCATTGCCACGGATGATTCTGTATCCGTCCTTCGTCCGCTGCGCCTTCTCCAGCTTAAAACTGTGGAACTGACTCATATCCAACATGTCGTTGATCGTCTGGATCGTCGCTTCACTGGAGGTAGTTTGAGACCGAAGTTCACGCAGGGTGGCCTTACAAGCTTGAAGGATATCCTCCTGCATCGCGATTGTATTTCGAAGACCGCCAACCTTCGTTGCGTGCTCTTCCTCCTCCTTGAGGAATGTATTGACGAGATCATCCAAGTGGCCGCGGACGAACTCTTGCCATGCAGCATTGAGGATCGCCGGACGTTGCGCCATCCGGTCACGGATTATAGCGTTCGTGACATTGATGGAGTTATTGGCCGTATCCACCACCGACTTAAGTGCGGCATAGGATTCGGCTGCCGTACCCACGTCCACGGCGTCTGAGGGTTTTAGAATCTTTTGCTCGACGGATGTCGCAATGGCTTTCAGTTTCACTTCAACTGCGGCAAACGCCTGATCGACCTCAGCAGGTTCAACATTGCGCTGGAGTTCTTTGAGGCTCCCGGATTTAAAGGCAGCAACAGATTCGACGGCCATCTCGATGGTCCGTTGAAACGCTTCGATCTCGTTCTGTTTCTTCTGGTAAATATCGTCAAAAATGCTCGCAAGCTGATCACTTAGATCTTCCGGTGCGATCTGCTGGCAAAAGGGACACAGTACGGGAGTGCCCTCTTGCCTGTGCAAATGATCTGCCCCTTGCTGCACCCAATCCGAGATACCTAGGCGCTCAATCATCTCAGCAAGGGGGACGTCCGAACTGCCAATGATTGGCGCTTTCAAAGCGCCCCGCAGGACATCCTCATCCCACGCCACGGCGGGAGCTTGCGGGATCGGAATCCGTTCACTGACAGCCTTGGAGAATGCTGCCTCGGCTCTTGGGGCAAGTGATTCCCAGGTGTCTTCACCTCGTTCGGGGAACTCGCGCGCCTTGGTGAGCGTAAGTTCTAGACACTTTGCTTTATCTCCGTTTAGCCCGGTCATCTCGCGTTTGATCGTTTCGGGTATGACGCTTCGACGATCCCATACTTTTTTAGCGAGTTCCTTGCGCTGGACCGCGAATGCTGTGTCAGCGTCGTTAATGTGCTGCTGGCAGTTGTCGATCCTATCCGTGGTCTTCTCTTGCTGCTTCTCCAGCTCTTTGATCTGGGCAAAGGTATCGCCACTGTCCTTTCCGAGCAAAAATACGCCACGTTCCTCACCGTCAGCATTCGTAAACGCTTTGCGTACGTAGTCACGGTTGTAGACCTTCACCGTCTGTGGACCTGACGTCCAGCGGACATGGGACTCGTCGCCTGCCACAGTTGCAAGGCTCTGGCTGATTGTGGTCTTACCTGAGCCGTTGGGGCCGAAAATGTAACTAACGGTAGCCAGGTCGCTCAGCACCTCGCCCCCGTTCCCGCCAAAGCAATGGAAACCAGAGAGATTAACCTGATCGATCACAGCATCCTCCTTGACGCCACAGCATGTCCGACGTCACCGACGTCGAGATCTAGCGCGAAAAATAGTGAAAACAGTCTCAATTAGCTCCGGATGGAGACTCCGCCAATCGGTACTTTGAGCAAGTTTAACGATGAGCCTACTCGGTCGACATATGCAGGTTCACCGGCCACAAACATGCTTCACTCTTGTCATTTTCAGAAGCTGACTGCTCACCATCAGGCGAAACGACGGTCTTCGTGCAGCCGACTGTTGAAGTCCGATTGTCAGGAGTCCTGTGCACGAGCGGTCTCTCTGCGTAGAAGTCGTGTGCACGACGCTACACATTCTCTGGAGCGGTTGCATGAATCGACACTAAGTCCACGGTGGAGCCTGTGTCAGTTGGGGATCGGCAAGTGGCACGGTAGGCCATTACGATTGGAGCGTTTCGGCGGATCAGTCGAAGTTAGGCTTCGAATATGCGAAGTACTTTCGGAGATCCTGTTCACGCTGCGGAGCTGGCCGTATTCGAGCGTAAGAAGCTATCGCTTGATGCAGCGGCGACCGCAGGCTTGCCCGGCCGATTCGAAACATTCCGTGTGGGCGGGCTGAGGGCGAGCATGGCAACTGCCAATCAATATGAGTTTCTAAATACTATTGAAGGCCTGAACGAACAGTCCGTCGAGACTCTGCCCGACCTGCTCAAAAGGTTCCCAGCCTCAGACCAGGCAACGATCGTCGCAACATCACCATCGTAGTCTCTCATCGACCGGATGCTGGGCAACGGCTACGAGCTGGCACCCGTGCGACCAATTGCCTACCTATGTCTAAACTCGACGATCCAACCGGACGACGATGACCAGTGGCAGATACACAAAGTCTCCACCACACAGGACGCAAAATTCTTCGCGAACCTTCTCGACGCCGGCTACGCCGCGACGAGCGCCGTGAAGGGCTTCATCAGAGCGGAACATACTCTTCGGGAGGTTCGGGGGTTCATAGCTTTCCGCGACGGCCAGCCTCTCGCTGCGGCGGCCATGTCCCTGCACCCCACAGGGGCAGTACTCGGCGGAGCGTCCACACTTCCCGCAGCGCGAGGCATGGGAGCCCAAAGTGCCCTGCTGAAACACCGGCTTCGATTGGCGGGGACTTTGGGCGTCCCCTTGGCGGCGGCCACTGCATCTCCCGGAGGGCCAAGCATCCGAAATCTGGCTCTTCATAAATAGGGCGGTGCGATAGCCACCCTCAAGCAGCGCAAGAAACGGGACCCTGGGTGCAATGATGTAGGTGTTCAAGACTCCATC
>NZ_JALDSX010000087.1 GCF_022748595.1 Brevibacterium sp. ZH18
GTTTCTTTACTCAGACCGAGTTCGTTCGCAACACGGGTGATCGCTCCGTTCGCGGTGTCGGGGTCGGCCTGGGCATGGATGACGAGCTCGACGGCGCGAACCTTGAGTTCGTCGGTGTATTTCACTGGCAAGAGAGAATCTCCTTCTTCCAATCTCCCTGCCTCTATTATCCCCGGGGCGACTCAATCCTTTCGGCAACAGCATCCACGTCCGTGTCGAACAGATCCGAATACACGTCCAACGTCATGGCCGCCGACGATTGCCCGAGCATGTTCTGAACCGCCTTCACCGAGGCGCCGGCGGACACGGCGAACGAGGCCGCCGAGTGTCGCAGGTTGTGGAACACAAAACCCTCATTGAGCCCCGCTTTCCGCCGAACCGTGAGGAACCATGACTCTTGATTCTTCGGCTCAGTAAGATCCGGGATCAACAGTCCGTCCGAGCCTGTTTTCAAAGTGAGCGCCCGGAACCGTTCATACATGTACCGCGGATCTCCCACGGACCGCTCCCGACCATTCTTCGACACCTCGGCACGGATCCTCACACGGCCAGCTTCGAGGTCAACTCCGCCCGGGCGGAGGGTGGCGGTCTCACTCCATAGCAAACCCATGTACGCCGCGATGTAGATGACGAAACCATACCGGCCACGCTGTTGCTTCAGATGGTGCTCGTCGGCCGCTCGCGACTCCTTCTCGACCTGCTCATAGGTGAGGTACACGTTCTTCCGGTGCGACAGCGCAGGACAGTTCTTGATCCCGCTGGCTGGATTACAGGGGGTCCGGTAGTCATCTACGGCGACCTGCAGCACTGCCTGCAGGTCATAGTGCGCCGGTCGGACTGTGCGAGCCAGGATGATGACAACATCATGCATGCGCTCGCTGCCCTGGTTACACGAATTGAGGTGGGGTCCTAACACCCAAGTGGGCGCGGATTGAAGCAATGTCCCCACCTGACAAACGAATGCGCCGCAGGTGATTCCTACTTCGGATCCGCGGCGCACTCGCTAGAAGATTAGGCTCAAGCTTCTGATAGTAGCTTGGCCCGATTATTGCCTTTGTATATAAACCACGTCACCGGTCCTGCGATTGGGAAGATGAGAGACACTACTGCCCAAAGCAACTTAGTAACGCCGTCGAGGGCTGAGCGATTAATGCTAACTAATGCACAGATCAAAAAGACGACCACAAGCGAAAAGATGCCCAGCCACAACACATCCAGGCCAGCGCCGAAAACTGATTCATTCATTGCGGTTCATCCTAGTTCTTGGTGATTGACGCTTTGTCTTTTCCAACCCAAAGCTTCAACCAGACGTTTCTTGAGGAAGAAGCACCGTAAGTCTTGTAAACAGTTGAAGCTTTTGCAGTTGCTTTAGCTGACGCTGTTTCCTTCTTCCTGGTGGTATTTAGCTTGCTCTTTGAGCATGTCCCAGCATAGCACTTCGTCTCGAGGCCGTGCACTCCTCCGATGTAGTCCTTGCCCTTCTGGACGATGGTGTAGCTGGCTTTGAAGCCCATATTGTAAAGAGGATTCGTCCTTCTCACGTGGCAGTTGGTGTAACTTCTGTATCCACTTCCACCCTTTACCTTGCAGTTCGTTGGTGCGGCCTGCGGCGAAATGATACCTGGGGAGACTTCATTCAAAGGCTGTTCAAGCTCAGTCATTTCGACTGAACCATCGGGGTACGTTTCAGTAGTCACCTCCCAATCGCCCTTACGTTCTGTCTTTACCGATACCGGCTTTTTGTTGGTCTCAAAGTCGAGCTGTTCGCCATTCTCAAGCTTTTCAATCACGGCGTTAGCGTCTTTGTTCGGTATGCCGGCGCTAGACAGGAATGAGCTAACTTTCTCTGTATCGATTGTTTCTGCTGCTTGAGCCGGGCCGGCCACGATCATGCTGGTTACGATGAGTGCAGCGCTCACTGCGCCTGTTAGGGCCTTGATGTACTTCAAGCGTCTCTCCTTGTTTCTGTCGTAGCACGCGCCCTTCCGGAACCGTGCAGCTCACTGCTTGTACTGGGCTAGATCATTCCTATCCCAATTCAGATGTTCTCCACATCACACGTAAGTATGAGATTGCGGAGATTTCAAAATTCTGAAGCTGGCCGAGTTGTCATTACCTGACAGTGGACGGTTGCAAACCCCATCGTGATGATCGATGGGTCACCGCTCGAGGTTGCTATCGCCGCTGCGCTAGTCTTCTACGTCGGCTGCTCACGGAGCACGCACGGACGCTCAGGAATGTGCAGACTGTGCAAGTCCGGCTTTCTCGCGTGTCGCCACTGGTAACTTTCCCGTGTCCGGTCGCATGCTCCGTGCATGATAATTCGCAACCTCAACGCCGACGCCCTCGGGAAGACAGTCACCCTCCCGACTATCGCGGCTCTCGGACGATGCTCACGCGGCATCCTCCACGCCATCACCCTCAACGCCGCCAACGATACAAGCACCCTCACCATCGGTGACCACCAACACTCGGTGCCGAACGGGGCGACCATCTACGGCACCACCGAAATGGCGGGGCTCTGACGGCCAAGCGCAAAGAGGGGCTTTGGCCATTGTCGACGGTTACGGACTGGGGCACTGACCCGAGCGCGTCGATCGTGAGGCATTTCGCACTCATGCGCCTCGGTGAAGGGACCCCAAGGGCGCGTCTGCGAAGTTCCAACGATTTGCCTGTGACCTTAACGGATCCCTGCTAGTAGAAGGGGTAGGTCAACTACGCTGAGCAGACCCCTCGAGGCGAAGGACGTACCCCGCACCATCGCAGTCAACGTCCGGCCCGGACGCAACACGGCCCCCATCGCTAATACGGTGGGGACCTAATGTTGTGTTGCTTGTGAAGCTCCGGGTTAGTCCATACGGATTCTCGGCGTTGAAGCCGAGAAAACATGGGCCAATCAGAACACGATCCACCTAGACTAGGACGCATCCACAGAAGTTCGCTTTCCTGTAACCCAGACGCGAACCAACAGAATATTGGCTACGACGAGTGCTACTGCGGTGAAGTTAATCGTAATCCACATCATGTGGGAGTTTGGAAGTAGCAGACTCAAATCAACGTCGGCTTCCTCTGAGCGATTGACTGCCCACGTGTCGGCGTTCGACCAGAGTACGTATGTGGCTCTTCATAAATAGGGCTGTAGGAGCCTACTCATTCCGCCAGCGTGGAGCAGTGATCGGATGAGGTAGTTGCTCCGGTTACGGAATCCCAACG
>NZ_JALDSX010000088.1 GCF_022748595.1 Brevibacterium sp. ZH18
CGGAACATCGAATGGTCCGACCGAAGCCATCAACGGCAGGCTCGAACACCTTCGAGGATCGGCACTAGGATTCCGCAACCTCACCCATTACATCGTCAGATGCCTACTCGAATCCGGCGGATTCAGGACAGTCCTACACTCTTATTTACGATGAGCCCCTAAAGGAGCCGCTTCGCGGCCCTCACCAACCAAGGCGGCCACCGGCCGCCAGTACACCGTTCCGGCAGATCGGACATTGCCAGCGTGGCCAGGTCACATAACGCCAGGCAGCAAAGACGAGAAGATCCTCGCCGGTCGTGAGTGGGCACGTCGAATTCCAGCCCTCAGTAAACTCTCCGACAAGCACCTGAGGTTCTTGGCCAAGGACTTTTTCGCCGCCGGCTGGACGGTCCGCGATCTCATCACAGCTCTCGATACACTCCCGGACGGTCGAGCACACGGACAGCTCGTCGACGGCCAGTGGGTACCGTACTCGGGAGCCGATGGCATACCCGCAGCTCGCCTCGGACACTGGGTGAACTGGCGACTCAACGCCTGGCGAGACAGCGGCACTGTCGTCGAATCTCCCACCCAGACACGTATCCGCCGAGCAGCCGCAGCTGAGGTCGAACGCCAAGCTCAGCAGCTGGCACGAGACGAAGAACGCCAGCGAAACCTGGCCGAGATGGCCACGCCTGAGGGACAGTCAGCCAAACAAGCCTGCCTCGCGCAGTTCCGCGCCCACAGCGAACGAAACCGGCCTCGGCGTCGACGGTGGCGATGAGTCCAGATGACCCGTGAGAAACTAACCCCAACCACACGAATTTTGTGCCCCATGGAAAGTCATACGACACCCCGGAGGAAGAACGGATGCACCTGGTCTATGTAGACGACTCCGGTGACTCGAAGTACGGGACCACTCTCACAGCACTGTTGATCCCCGACCACGCGTGGAACACCGTGCTCGCCCAGTGGCTACAGGGGCGCCGGGAGATCCACCGCGAGTTCGGAGTTCCTAAGACCCGTGAGCTCCACGCGAATGAACTGTACAAGGGGCGCGGAAAGTACTGTGAAACGCCAGAACAAAGCGAGGAGTTCTCCACGTCTAAGCGAGCAGCAACTGGACGGATCATGTTGTCATGGCTGGCTAAAGCCGAAGATCTCTCGATCGTCACCATTGCCACGCCTGAGCGCTCGACAGCCAACACGTACGCCATCTTCGTGGAATGGTTGGATGCCTGGGCTGAACGAGAGAAGACCACGGTCATGATCTTCTACGACGGGCAACAGGGCTACGGCCACGATGACGGCACTCGAAGCGTTGAAGAAGCCCAGGCCGAATGGGACGAAGCTCTGCGATCGGCAACGCCTTATCGCGATGCTCACCGGGCGCTCGATATCACGCGGCGTCGTATCGTTGAGGATGTCGTGATGCAGGACAGCAAATTTAATCAGCTCATCCAGGCTGCAGATCTCGTAGCATACGGGGCCTATCAGCTTCACGCGCAGAACCACCCGGAACTGTGGGGGTCGAAGAAGGCCGAACCGAACTCGATCAAGGCGTATCTCAGACTCAAGAATGCGTGGGTGACAGACACGGATAACGGTGTGTTGTGGATCGACGAACGCAAGAACCCCTGACCACAGGCCAGGGGTTCGCGAGATGCGAGACCCCGTGGGTGACCAACAGGCCACATAGGGCCTCGCGATAGTTAATAATACCACCAGACACAGCAGAGATACCACCGACGCCGGGAGATTATCGGCAGCGTGTTTAGCCCAGGTGGGACCAGATATGGCTGTCCCAACACCATCGATAAGTCGCGGATGGGATTATTAGAACCCACCCGGGCAGAATCCACTGTTCGTCATGCCGTGGCTATTTCACAATGTCACACTCAGCCGATCTGAGGTCTACCAACTCGCCTACCACTACAGTACTCTGACCGTAGTACAGCACTGACATCCGTATGGTCCACTCACAGACATGGTCAACGAAGATGCACCTGCCCTCAACTAGTCGTGTAATAGCAACATCCGTCTTGATGCTCTCCACGCTTCTACTTGCAACCGCGATCCCTCAAGCCGCACAAGCGGATCCTGCCGACGATTGCACAGGCGCGATCGATGCAGCAGAACTCGCTGACTCAACTTGCGTGCAAGAAGGAGACGTCCTGCTCCTTGACGATGGCCGAGAGATGACAATTCCAGCGCTGGGAGAAACTGTCGAGTCCAGCGTGGTTTCAGTCGAAAGAGAACCGAAGACACCTGATGCTTCAGTCTCGAACAACACCAAGGGAATCGTTGTCGACATCGGCGGCGAATGGTCCGGTAATCGAGCGGCCGTGACCATGCAGAAGCAAATCGAAGCGGAAAAAGCCGAAACCATCGCACCAGACGGTGTGAGTATCCAAGCTGGCTGCTCGAGTAGCGCATATAAGCTCAACGGGTGGAGGCAGCCAGCTACCTTCAACTGGTACTACAACTCAAAGAATGCCAAAGCATCGAGCCTTGCAGCGTTTAAGGCCGGCGCGAAAGCGTGGACGGGGACGATCAAGCGCTGCGGGAAGACGATCAACTCAGGTGCGAAACAGTCATATGTTGGCGGAACGTCGAAAGCGCCGGCGGTGACGGCGAAGAACGGTTGCGGAAAGCGTGACTCGAGAAACGTTGTCGGTTGGGGTTCGGCGACTTCCAGTAATCTCGCAACGACCTGCACGTGGTCAAACAATTTCGGTGA
>NZ_JALDSX010000089.1 GCF_022748595.1 Brevibacterium sp. ZH18
GAACCGCAGGCGGTTCTGCCCCGTCGAGTAGTTCTCAAGGCGCGGACTGTCGTGTGTGGGCGAGTCGGTAGGAGTGTGTGCCGGTCTCAATGATCGTGCCGTGATAGGTGAGTCGGTCCACGATCGCGGCACACAGTCTCGGGTCGGTGAACGTGTCTGTCCACCCGGAGAATGATTGATTCGACGCGATCGCAATACTGTTCTTTTCCTCTCGTTCGGTCAATACTTGGAAGAGAAGTTCGGCACCACGACGGTCGAGCTCCATGTATCCGAGCTCGTCAATGATCAACAGGTCCACGCGCCCGTAGCGGGCGATGGTCTTCGCCAACGTTTTCTCATCAGCAGCCTCCACCAACTCGTTGACCAGGCGGGTCGCCAATGTGTACCGGACCCGGTGGCCCTGTTCGGCGGCCGCAGTACCGAGACCGATGAGGAGATGGGACTTCCCGGTCCCGGAGTCCCCGATCAAACACAGGGGTTCGCCTTTGCGGATCCACTCACCGGTCGCGAGCTGGTTGATGGTCGCGGCTTCAATGTCGGGGTTAGCGTCGAAGTCGAAATCCCCGAGCCATTTACTCCGCGGGAACTGAGCCGCCTTCACCCGACGGATCGTGGACCTACGGTCACGATCATCAACTTCTGCCAGGAGAAGTTCGGCGAGGAACCCGGGGTAGGAGAGTTGTTCTTTCCCAGCGACGGTGATGGCTTCGTCGAGAACAGCGCGGATCGTGGGTAGCCGGAGTCGTCGGCAGGCTTGATCGATCGCTGCCAGGGCAGCTTCTTCGGTCATGTTGCGGCGTCGCCGCAGACTATTCGTGACAGTGGTGGGTGGTGTGGCCATATCAGGGTGTACTCGCTTTCGGAATATCGGGAGCAGGTGGCCGTGGTGATGGTGCGCCACGGCGTGGGAGCAGCTGATCGTAGGCAGCGACTGACGGGACCGGTCTGGTATCGGGTGGCAGGCCCGCGATCACGGCGCCTGGGTCGGTGAGGCGGCGTTGGGTGAGACTGACAACTTTCTGCTCTTGCTCATTCGTGCGAGCAACGGGATGACGGTCAGTAGTGGCCCCACCGGGAGGTGCATGGCGGCGGGCTTCGATCGCGACGACCTCAGCCGACACCGCGCCGATCTTCAGCGCTGCACGGATTCCTGCGATCACAGCGTCAGCGGGGAGTGCTCGGTGGAGGAGGAGAACGTCGATGAGTTCTTTCGTTCCTTCAGAATCGCCGTTGACTTTCCGGGTTTCTGCCCAAAACGCATCATGGGTTGGGGAGAACGCCCCAGATGCACGGGCGGCTGCCAGTGCTGTGGAGCCGGGGAGGGCTCCGGGTTTGTGTTTGAGAACCTCGAGGTAATGATCAAGATCGACGACATGCCCGCCACGAGACGCGACCCGTGGATGCGTGGCCACCAACCGGTGACCATCGTAGATCTGTAAATGTGAGGCTCTCAGGGAGACGCGGACTTTCTGGCCGATGAGATGTGCGGGCACGGAGTATTTCATCATCCGCACGGTGATCATCGAGGACCGATCAACCCGCGGGTGCAACACGAGACCGGGATCAAAGGCTTCAGTCGGCAACGGAGCCAGCAAGTCCCGTTCAGTGGCGTAGTCGTCGCCGATGGTGGTGAGTTTCCCACTGATCCGCCGGCGGTCGTCGTCGGCTTCCCATGCCTTGATGTGTTCGTTGAGTTCGGCCAGTGAGGCGACTTCGGGCATGGGTGTGAGGTGGTTGCGGCGGAACCAGCCGACTTCTCCTTCAACCCCGCCTTTCTCATGGGCTCCCGTGATGCCGGGTTGGCAATAGAACGGGTCGAACCCGTAATGCGAGGCAAACAGTACCCACCGGTCGTTTTCCTTCCGACGCCGATCCTTCCCGTGCAAGACCGTGGTGACGGCGGCGGTGAGGTTGTCGTAGCGGATATGCCTGGTCGGGATACCGCCGAGAGTTTCGAAGGCGTCGATGTGGCCTTCGAGGAAGGCTTCTTGCCCGCAGGTCGGGTAAACACGGTGGATGGCTTTGCCGGAGTGGGAGAGTCGGTAGACGAACATGTGACACTTCGTTCTCACTCCGTCGAGGATGATCCAGACTTCCCCGAAATCGACCTCAGCTTCAGCACCAGGGGCATGGTGTTGGGGGATGAAGACTTCTTTACGCCTGCCGGCCGCGGTATCGATTTCTGCCCGGCGGACGCGCACGTAGTCGCGGACGGTTGAGTATGAGAGTCCCGCGGCTGCGTGTTCGTCGATGAGCCGGTTCAGGATCCGGGTTGCTGTGTGGCGTTGTTTCCTGGGCGCGTCGAGGTCCGAGCGCAGCATGGTATCGATCGCGGGCTTGTAAGGATCAAGCTTCGGCGACGACCTAGGGCATGTCTCCTTTATTGGCGGAGCCATGTCAGGATCGCGCTGATCACGACGGCCGCTCGATAGGTGATGGCGAGCTTGTCGTATCTCGTC
>NZ_JALDSX010000008.1 GCF_022748595.1 Brevibacterium sp. ZH18
CCGGGCCACCGGTGCATTCACGCCCCCAACCGGGGATATCACCGACTGGGCCCCGAGTGGAGGTCGCCAGCCGGCCTGGGCGCTCACCCCAGTGCGATTCCCGTCACGGGGCTGTCCAAAGTGACCACTGTGCGGGAGATGCCGCGGGCCAGATCGACCTCGCGGATCTCGCCGGAGAGGTCGGAGACATAGGCGAGACCGCGATCCAAGTCGAGCGCGAGTCCGATCGCCTCATGGAAATCGGTCTCCAGCACGCTGGGCGCCACAATGGCTTTGCCCGGCGCGGGGACCCGTGCCCGGTTGAGTGAGTTGCCCATCGGACCGTCTCCGCGATCTGTCCAGTAGAGCACTCCGGATTCGTGGTCGAGCTCGAGGTCGATGACCTCCGGCAGCCCGGAGGCGATGACGTCGCAGTCGACCCGGTCAGCAGCCGTCGACCCTTCGGGGATCTCGAGACCGGCGCGCAGAATACGACCCTTGCCGCCGTCGGCCGGTCCTTTCAGCGTCCAGTAGAGGACTCCCGCCTCACCGTCGACGGCGACTCCGACGCATTCTTCCTCGACGCTGTTTGCTCCGCGGTCGCGCGTCAGCACCAGCGGGGTCACCTGGCTGCCGTCGGACTCGCAGCGGTAGATTCCGCGACCTTCCCGGTCAGCCCAGTAGATGCGGCCGTCTTTGGGGTTGCGCGTGATCTGCTTACCTGTGGTGAACGCGCCACGTTCGACCACCTCGGCGAGGGTGCCCGTCTCAAGATCGATGGCGACGATGGAGCCGTTGCGGGTGGTGAAGGGCGGCTCGGCCATCGGCTCGTCGGTAGGGTCCGGTTCGCCCATCTGGGTGACCAGTGCCCGGCCGTTCTCCTTGTCGATGACGATCCCGTCGGGGGCTTCCTTGAGCTCCGTGCTCAGGATCGTGGTCTCTCCTGTGCTCGGGTCGATCTGAACCAGATTGCCCTTCATGACTTCGAGGGCGTAGAGGGTCGACGATTCGCCGCGGGCCACAGGAGGCACGTAGCCGTCCCATTCCATCGTGTCCGCTCCGGAGGTGCCATAGCCGACGGCATCGATCGCGCTGGTATCAGCTCCCGAGCTGTCGATGCCGACGATATCGATGGCATTCGTGTCGGTTCCCGAGCTATCGGTTCCGTACATTGGCTGGGTGGACATGGAGTCCTTCTTCCTGTGGACGTCGAAGGCGTGCGGCCGGAAAGGTTCGTTGGCTGAAGTATCTCAGAGGATGAGGCGGTTCGACAGTTGAGGTGCCCTCAGAATGCGAACCCTCTTCATCGCGCCAGCCTCATGCCATCGGCCTTATCTCACGCAGCGTGCTCAACAGCACGGGGCTGCGCAGCCGTAGCCGGCAGGAACCGACCCGCGCCCTTGAGACCGAAGGAGGTGAGGACCGCAGCGATGAGGACGAGGACGACCGCCGCACCTGCCGCCCACTGGACGCCGAGGTCGAAGGACGCCACAGCTGCCTCGGCGAGTTGGTCACCGAGGTTCCCGCTCTGGGCGCTCGCATGCTCGAGTGACGAGCCGAGGGTCTCGAACTCGGGTCCGGCTGCCGTGGTGCCCAGGGTGGATCGCAGGTGGGAGCCGAAGATCATCGTCGAGAGTCCGCCGAGGACGGCGGTTCCCATGACCGACCCGAATTCGTAGGCCGTCTCGGAGATCGCCGAGGCGGCACCCGCCTTGTGCGCGGGCACAGCGGCCAGGATGAGGTCGTTCGTGATGACCTCGGCCGTGCCGATGCCGACGCCCAGGACGAGGAACGAGATGAGCATGCCCGCGACCGAGTGCTCGGGTGTGAAGGCGACGATTCCGAGGCCGACAGCATTGAGCACGAGGGCACAGGGAACGACGACGCGCGGCTGCACTCGCGCCATGATCGGCACCGCCGCGTAACCGGCGACGATCGAAGTGATGAGGCCCGGGACGAGGACGAGCGCCGCCTCGACCGGGGACAGCCCGAGAACCAACTGGAGCAGCTGGGTGCCGAAGTAGAGGAACCCGGCCAGGCCCATGACGCTGAGCAGATTGGACGCCACCGCTGAGGTGAAGACCTGATTGGCGAAGAGCCGGACGTCGAGCAGCGGACGTGAGGAGTAGAGCTGGCGGAGGACGAAACCGGTTCCCGCAAGTGCGGTCACCGTGAGGCTGGCCCAGAAGAGCAGGTCCACACCGTCGGCCATGACGTGCTTGATGGCGAAGACGAGTGGGGTGAGCGTGAGCATGGACAGCACGATCGACAGCGGATCGATCCGGCCCGGGTTCGGGTCACGTGATTCCGGCAGCAGCACGATGGCCGCTGGGATGAAGATCGCGATGAGCGGCAAGTTGATGAAGAAGATCGCACTCCAATGAAAATGCTCGAGCAGAATTCCGCCGACGATGGGACCGAGTGCGGCGCCGCCTGAGAACATGGCGGACCAGGTGGCGATGGCGACTCGGCGGTCCTTGGCATCGAGGAAGATGTTGCGGATGAGCGAGAGCGTCGAAGGCATGAGGGTGGCGCCGAAGATGCCCAGCAGCGCACGAGAGGCGATGAGCATCTCCGCCGAGGTGGAGAATGCCGCCAGCAGCGAGGCCAGCCCGAAGCCGAAGGCGCCGATGACGAGCAGTTTGCGCCGGCCGACTCGGTCGCCGATGCTGCCCATGGCCACGAGGAGTCCCGCGAGCATGAGCGCATAGATGTCGACGATCCAGAGGAGTTGGGTACCGGTTGGATGGAGGCCGGTGCTGATGGCCGGTATCGCGAATCCCAAGACGGTGTTGTCGATCGAGATGAGCAGAACAGGGATCATCAGCACAGCCAGGCCAGCCCATTCGCGCCGGCCGGCGCGCAGTTGTGGTGTCTGTGTGGTGAACATGAAATCTACTGTACCGTCTAGACGGTACAGTAGACAAGGCTGCGGCCGGACATTTCTGCCCGGTCGACGATCCGCCTGCGCGCCTACCTATCTCGGACCAAAGTCAGCACCCAGTCACGCGTTCGAGCAGGATCGATGACGTCGTCGATGTCGAAGATCATGGCCGCACTCATGGCCTTCCCCTGTTCATATTCTGCCGCGATGAGGTCCTCTTCATGACGCTTCCGCTCACCATCGTCCTCGATCGCGGCCAACTCCTTCGCGTACCCGAGTCGCACAGCTCCTTCGAGGCCCATCGGCCCGATCTCACCACTGGGCCAGGCGATGGTGAAGGCGCTCGCGTCGAATCCTCCGGTGGCCATGGCCATCGCCCCGAGGCCGTACCCTTTGCGGATGATGACAGCACCGACGGGCACAGTCAGCGCGGCACCGGCAACGAAGAGGTCCCCGAACGCGCGAACTCCCGGCTCGTTCTCCGCCTCGGGCCCGACCATGAAGCCCGGGGTGTCGATGAGAGAGAGGACCGGAACCCCATGGTCCTGAGCCAACCGCAGATGCTGAGTGAAAGAGCGCGCAGCGTCGACGTCGATCGCCCCGCCGAGGTGGTGATTGTCATTGGCGATGAGCGCCAGGGGGTACCCATCGACTCGCATGAACCCGGTGACCGCTCCCGGCGCATAGCTGCGCCTCACTTCGATGAAGGTGCCGTCGTCCGCGATGGTGTCGATGACGTCGCGAATAGCGAAACTGCGCAGCCTGTCAGCCGGCACGATCGTTCGCGCTCGCTCCGCCTTCTCATCACCGAGGCGGCCCTCGGGTGATTCGTCGAACGAGTCTTTGCGCTCTTCACTTCGGCTTCCAGCCAGAATCCCGAGGGCCTCCCGAGCGATCGCCACCGCGGCAGACTCATCGTCGGTGAGGACGTCGATGACTCCGTTGGCGGTGTGGATGTTGACCGGCCCGATGTCCTCCGGTCTGTATCGACCGAGTCCCCCGCCTTCGATCATTGCGGGTCCGCCCATTCCGATGTTCGCGTCCGGTGTCGCGATGATGAGGTCGCAGACGCCGGCGAGCGCTGCGTTTCCGGCGAATGTTCGACCCGAGACGATGGCGATCAGCGGTACGGTGCCGCGCAGTCTGGCCAGGGACGCAAATGTAGGAACCTGCAGGCCGGAGGTCGGCCCTCTGTCGGTATCTCCGGGTCGGCCTCCTCCACCTTCGGCGAAGAGGACGATCGGGACCCGTTTCGTCTCAGCGAGCTGAATCAGCCGGTCGGTCTTCGCATGGTTGCGGGTTCCCTGTGTGCCAGCCAGAACTGAATAGTCGTAGCTGATGACGACCACTTCACGCCCGTCGACGGTCGCAGGCCCCCCGATGAGGCCGTCGCCCGAAGTCTTGGCGATGAGGTCGTCGATGCCGCGCCTGCGGGTCTGCGCCGCGATGACGAGTGGGCCGTATTCGACGAAGCTGCCGGCATCGACGAGATCGTCGATATTCTCCCGTGCTGTGCGACGACCCCGGCTGCGGATCTTGGCTAGCTGGTCTTCGCGTGCCACATCTCGGATAGCTGCATGCCTGTCCTGAACCTCGGCGACCCCGGGGTGTGGCTTGGAAGCAACGACGTCGTCAGCCTCACCGAATTCGGCACCGGAGAGGACGGCAAGCGGCTGTCCCGCCACAACCTGTTCGCCGACTGCGACGAGATGGCGGACGTTTGCAGACTTCGAACCGCTGACGGGATGGTGCATCTTCATCGCTTCGATGAGGACATACTCACTGTGGTCATCGCTGAGGGCGACAACCGCACCGCTCACGGTCGCGCGCAGCAGCGACTCCCCTGCACTCAGCACAGGTTCACAGCGATTCACGGAGGCTGCATCGCGCAGGTGCGACGATGCCTCGGCTGGGCTCGCAGCTTGCGACTCTCTTGCTCGAGCCTCGATCTCCTCGGCATGTTCGTCGTACGCCGATGTTGTCGAGTTCCCAAGTTCCAGGATTTCGGTGATGGCACGCAGCACCCCGGCGTTCGCCTCGATCCCAGTGGTGTGGAATTCGTCGAGAGCGCGCCTGGCGGCATCGATGGCCGCAGCGAAGGTGGGGCCGTGGATGGTGATCTTTCCGAGCAGAGGGTCGAATCCTCCGGTCACGCGGGTTCCCGCGGTTGCCCAGGTGTCGATGCGCACCCCGGGGCCCGTCGGCCACGTCAGCGACTCGATTCGGCCCGTGCTCGGTGCAGGCTCTCCCGAGTCGAGCAGAGTCTCTGCGGAGATGCGCAGTTCGATGGCGTTTCCCCGTGACTCCACATTGTCCAAGCCCGCGGGTGCTCGCCCCGCGGCGACGTCGAGCTGCGCTGCGACGAGGTCGAGTCCGGATACCGCCTCGGTGACGGTGTGCTCGACCTGGATACGCGGGTTGACCTCGAGAAGCCAGTACTCATTTCCGGCGACGAGGAACTCGACAGTCGCCAGTGAACGGTAATCAGCTGAGGAGACGAGTCGTACTGCGTCAGCATGGAGAGTGCGCCGCAGGTTCTCGCTGATCCCCTGTGCCGGGGCGATCTCGATGAGCTTCTGCCGGCGCCGCTGAATCGAGCAGTCACGGTCGCCGAGGACCACAGTCCCGTCAGGGGTGCCGATGACCTGCACTTCGATGTGGCGGGCACCGATGACCAACGCCTCCGCGAAGATACGGGCATCGCCGAATCCGGTTGCAGCCTCAGACGCGCATGCCCGCAGAGCACCGGCGAGGTCAGCAGATTCGGTGACGATGCGGATTCCGCGGCCTCCGCCACCGGCCAGGGCCTTGATGGCGATTCCTGCCGGGTGTGCGGCCAGGAGCGCTCGGGCAGCCCGAAGCGCCTCGCCTGCATCGGAGCCAACTCCAGAGCCGTTGTCATCAAGTGTCAGAAGACTGGTGGCCGGTGTGGTCGGGATTCCGATCTCTTCTGCACGAGAACGCGTGGCCTGTTTGTCTCCGAACAGCTCCAAAACATCGGCATCGGGACCGACCCAAGTCAGACCCGCCTCGGCGCAGGCACGAGCGAGCCGCGGAGATTCGGAGAGGAAGCCGTACCCGGGGTGAACCAGTTCACAGCCTGCCGACGTTGCCGCTGCGACGATGGCGTCGGGGTCGAGGTACGCGGATGCACCGACACCAGGAAGGGTGACGACCTCGTCGGCGAGCGTGACGTGCAGTCCGGCCGCAGAGCCCAGAGTTTCCTCATTCGCTGACTGCACGACCACCGCACGGTAGCCGAGGGCCCGGGCCGAGCGGATGATCCGGCAGGCGATCTCACCGCGGTTGGCGACCAGAAGGCCAACAGCCTCGGTGGAATTTGCAGCGATCAACGGTTTCCCTCCAGCAGTTCGTCGATGAGCACCGTCTTGCGGATCTTGCCCGTCGCGGTCATGGGCATGCCGCCGACGAAGACGAACTCGGGCACTTTGTACACGGCCATGTTCTCTTTCGCCCAGGTGGTCAGCGATTCACGGTCGGCAGCGGCGCCGTCGGCCAGGACGATGAAGGCAACAGGCAGCTGGCCGTGGTCGGCATCGTCGCGTGGGGCGACAGCCACCGTCTCGATGTCGGGATGGGCGCGAAGAAGGCCTTCAACCTCGGCAGGGAAGACGCTCATTCCGTTGACCTTGATCATCTCCTTGGTGCGCGCGAGGTAGGTCAGGGCGCCCTGGTCATCGAATCGTCCGGTGTCGCCGGTGCGCAACCAGCCGTCGATGAGCGAGTCCTCGGTCGCCCGCGGATTCTTCCAGTAGCCGGTCGTCACCGAGGGCGAGCGGACGAGGATTTCGCCGGTTTCGCCTACGGGCACCGGGTTGAGGTCGAGATCGACGACGACGATGTCGGTGCCGGGAACCGGGAATCCGCAGTACACGGGTTCGGCGCGCAGATCTCGATCGTCGTCCTGCAGTCCGAGGGTGAAGGTGTCCGAGGTGTGCGTCTCGGTCATGCCGTAGGACGCTTCGCGCAGAACGAGGCCTGTTCGCGATTTCCATCCTTCGCGCAGTTCGACGTCGAGTTTGCGAACGAAGGACACCGCTTGGCAAGTCTCCAACGAGGACAGGTCTGTGTCGGCGAACTCTGCGGTGTCGAGGAGGTCCATGAGTTCGACGTAGCCGTCAGCGGGTGAGACGACGCGGGTGACCCCTCGCTCGGCGATGCTGCGCATGGCCGCCTGCGGGTGCCAACGGGACATGATGACGACTTCGCCGCCGCCGTATATGGGCAGGAGCAGGCCGAAGTTCTCACCGGCGACCCAGAACATCGGCAGGAATCCGAGCGATACGACCCGTCCTTCGCCTGGGGACGTCGCCATTCCAGCCATTGCCGAAATCGCTGTGTACGAGAGGTGCCCGAGGGAGTGTTCGCACCCCTTGGGCAGCCCGGTCGTCCCGCCTGTGTAGTTGAGCGAAGCGAGCCGGTCGGGGTCTGCTGGCACATGGACGACAGGCTCCGAGGCGAGGACTCGGTCCCAATCGCCTGCGTCCTCGGGTGCCGGGACAGTATGAGGACAGTCGGCGCTGGGCTCTGGTGCCGACGAGACGGTGAAAAGTGCAGCGGGATCGGTCCACGTAATGTCGATGGGCTCAGGAAGTTGCGAGACCGCGGCTTCGACGAGGCTGCGCGAATGCGGGTGAGCGATGAGGTGAGTTGTGCCGGAGTCTGCCAATTGATGCCTGAGTTCTTCGGTCCGGTACATCGGGTTGACCGGAACGTAGACAGCGCCGAGCCAGGCGATCGCGATGAAGGAATGGACGAACTGCGGGCAGTTGCCCATGTACACGCCCACTCGAGTTCCCTCGGCGACACCGTGTTCGGACAGCCAGCCGGCCGTCGCCGCGACATCGTCTTTGAGCTGGCTCCACGTCGACGTCCAACCGTAGAAGCTCATTGCCGCTGAATCGGGGCGCTCGTTGGCCCAGTGGATCACCGTCTCGGCCAACCCAGGTCCGGCTGCGGCCTCAGGGACCGTGTGCGGGACCACTTCGGGCCACAGCGCTCGCAGAGAAGCGAGTTCAGCTGCCGATTTCTCCCACCAGGAAGTTCGAGTGTCACCATTGCTGCCGTTCATGGAAACTCCTTCTCACCGATCACCGCTGACCGATTGACGACTCTGTCAATCACAGTTCTAATCGAAGGAGTCTCCGTGTGCAAGCGCTGGATCGGCTCGGACCACTTGGCGAGACAGCTGTTGCGTGGCAGGCCCTGACGAATCAGTCGCTGCCGGATCGCGCGTTCGGGGGTCAGTCGTCGTGGGGGCGCGTTCAGGGATCAGTCGTCGAGAGCGGTGAGATCTCCGGTGAAGCCGATGATCGCGAAGTAGACCCGGGTTGCCTGATCGATGTAGTAATCCAGGCGGCTCATGTCGTTTCTGATCGCCGAGGCGGCATCGACGATGACCGCGTCCATGAGGTGGGCCGCGTATTCCTCATCGACACGAGGAGTCGCGAGGCCGGAATCCCGAACGCTGGTGATCTGACGCAGGATACGGCGGAAGGGCTTGCCGACGATGACCGCGTTGATCTCAGCAACCTGCGGATCTGTCTGTGCCCGCTTCTCAATGACGTCGAGGAGCTCAAGATTGTCGACATAGATGGTGATAAAGGCTTCGATCGAAGCCCGCGCTACGAGCACTGGATCATCCGCCATCGGCTTTGGGTAGTGGTGCGCTTCGAGGATTTCGTCCCTCAGTGTTGCTGCGACGACGCGGAACACCTCTGCCTTGGTGGCGAAGTAGACGTAGAAGGAGGGCCGCGAGACATCAGCCACGGCAGTGATGTCGCCAATCGTCGCCGCGTCGAACCCTTGGGAGGAGAAGACCGTCCGAGCAGCGACAAGGAGTCTGTCCTTGGTCTCCGATGCGAGGTCCCGCCGGATGTCGCGTGCCTTCGTCCAACCCATGTCCCGAATCGGTCGCTGTTCCATCGACACCTCCCCCGTTAGCTCCACCCATGACCCTTCGCCTGGGTATGGCGACAATCCTATCGGCGCACATCGATGCTTTAGCTTCAGCGACCGCGCATCTCCTCCATCGACTAGGCTCAGCGCTATGGCACGAAACCCCTCCGACACCAAAGAGAGACTGCTCGACGCGTTCGATACCCTGCTCGACGAACACGGCATCTCCGGGGCGACCTTGGACGCAGTCGCAGCGAAGGCCGGCGTCTCCAAGGGCGGACTGCTCTACCACTACGGGTCGAAGGCCGAGCTGATCAAGGGCAGTCTTGAACGTCTCAGCAGTCTGGTAGACGAAGATGTCGAATCCATGAAGTCAGCCGGCGATCGACTCCATCTCTATTACCTCGAGACGTCAGCCGAGGTCGGAACGCCCCTCGATCGCAGCCTGATCGCCGCAAGTTGCCTGGCCCAGGAACACGAGGATGCGAAGACTGCACTCCGAAAGACCCGCGAAGCCTGGTTCAACGTGCTCAATGACCACCTCGGTGATGCCGATCTGGCCATGACGATCCAGCTCATCGGCGACGGAATGTACTTCAACCAGAACTTCGGCCTCTCACAGGACGAAGCCTTGGCCCACGTCAAGAACGTCCTGGCACGGCTGGGGTTGTAGCCGCTCGCAAACACGCAGTGCCTGCAATCCGGATCGGCGATGAAGCGACAAAGCGGGTTGCAGGCACTGTTCTATAGTTGCCTACAGTTTCTTCAACCTCTCGTGTGCACCGCCGTATGGATAGCATCCCTTCAGGAGCGTCTTGGGAACCTTGCAGATGACGGTGTAGACCGTGTCCACTACGTTGGCGACCGGTGTGAGTGCTGTCTGGGAGACGAATTGGTACGAGTCCATCTGTGACATGCCAGTAATCTCCGCAACCCACGCGACCATGTCCGAATGGGCAATTCGGAAGGCATCTTCGAGCGGTCGTGCAGACCCACTCGCCATGATGAACTCATCTGTTTCGATGCGTGGCCACGGCGTGTAGACACCGGAAACCACATCGAGTGCGACTGTCGAATTCATCGCAGCTTCGACGGCCGTGCCGCAAGTTTCACCTTCACCCTGCCGGGCGTGCCCATCGCCGAAGCTGAACATGGCACCTTCCACATTCACCCCCAGATAACACGTTGCCCCTTTCCGCAATTCAGGAGTATCCATGTTCCCTCCCCACGAGCCGAGGGTCAGAGACGAATGGACTTCACCTTTCGGCGGAGCCACTCCAACCGTTCCGTGCATCGGGTCCAGCGGCAGGGCGTACACGTGATCGGAGTCATTGGCCACAAAGCCGACAGTCCGACGATCCCGGTCGATCGAGTAGCGCCACACATTTTCCTGCAACGGGTCCTGCAGGGACGCGGTGAGCGGGGTTGATGTGAGTGACCCGAAGAACGGGATCAACGCGCTGATTCCGAAGTCGAACCGAGGTTCGATCGACGTGAAATGCACTGCCAGAGAATCCCCGGGATGAGCCTGCGGAATGAAGAAAGGGCCAGTCTGAGGATTCAGGTAGCCTTCCATTTCCGCGTTGCTGGGCAGAGTCCCAACTTCATTGAGCCGGCCTGCAAAAGCATCCAGAGTAGACGTCGACAGCCGGGCCGGAACACCAACCTCGGCCACCGCATCGGTACCACCGAAAGTGTAGGTCAGCGCCTTCGGATCTCCGTCGAAATCCACCGCGTAGGTGACTTCATTCGCGTTCTTCAACTCCCAACCTCTTTCAGAATTCCGGATGCTTCGTATGAAAATCGGTGACTCTCTGGAAGGCGTTGGCGACTCGTACCAGCTCCTTCTCTGTCAGTGCTCCTCCAACCAGCTGACCGGCGACCGGTAATGTCTCGGCAATTGTGAACCCGATCGGGAACGTGATCGTCGGCATCTGGCTCATTGTGAATGGCACCGTGTAACGGTGCACTTCAGCCAGTTGCTCGGCTCCCATCGTCAACATGTCTACAGCGAGCGGCGCTTCGTAAGGCAACCCTGGGTTGAACATCATATCGACCGTCGACAGGACATTCTCGACCGCGCCCTTGAAGATTGATCGACGCTTGAGCACTTCCTGATACTGCACCGCAGATGCTCGTTTGCCGATGTTGATGACCTCACGTAGCCCCTCACCATATGAGGTTTCGTTCTCATCGAACCAGGCACCGTGAGCAAGTGCAGTCTGCACCCCGCAGACCGTGAACCAATCGTCATTGATCTGCTCGGGGTCGGGAAAGTTCACCGGAACAATCTCCGCACCGAGGGCCTCGAAAGTGGCAAGGGCAGCGATCATGCTGCTCTTCACCGTTTCTGAAACATCAGTGAGCGCCCAAGCAATGTCAATGCCAATCCGGGTGCCGGATAGGCTTATATCAGTTCGGGCGCCGTAGTGATCGACAGCCGCGGACAATGAAGTCGGGTCCTTCGGATCGAAGCCGGCAATAGCTTCGAGGACGATTCCCGCGTCGCGTGCCGACCGTGCCATCGGCCCAACGTGGTCAAGACTTCCTGCCAGTTCGAAGACTCCATATCTGCTGCATCGACCCCAGGTCGGCTTCAGCCCGGTCACCCCGTTGGCAGACGATGGCATACGGATAGAACCGCCAGTGTCTGAACCCAAAGTCGCAAAGGCGAGACCGCCCGCAGTCGAGGATCCACTTCCACTGGAGGAGACTCCCACCCAGCGGTCCAGACCCCACGGATTCTTCGGCGGCTTGAACGGCAGAGTGTGCTCTCCGTATATACCCTCCGTGGTGTGCACCCTCCCCAGGATGACCGCCCCAGCCTCTCGCAGACGCTGGACGACAGTGGCCGTAGTATCTGCCTTCATGCCTTTGCGGCTCGACATTCCAACTTCGAGAGGACGACCTTGGTCACCGTAGATGTCCTTGATCGCCATCGGCACTCCGTGCAGAGGACCCCGCCATTGCCCACGGCGATACTCCGCATCCAAAGCATCCGCAGCGTTGCGGGCAGAATCCACATCGACATAGGTATACGCCTGTAGGACCGGATCGACATCGGCTACACGTTGAAGCATATGGTCGACCACTTCACGCGAGCTGACTTCCCGTCGCATGATCTTGCCGGACACAGATTCCAGGGTCTCAAAGTGCAAACTTTCGTCACTCATGTGTCTTTCTCCTTCTATGCCTGATGCTTGGCCGCGTTGTCAACAAGGGAGTAAAAGCGTCCCTTGGTGATCACCGTCAGAAGTACGTGCAGGATCGGACCGATGAACATCGCAATGAACGATGCGTAGTAGATCGGATACATACCGGCAAGGCCTAGTCCCCCGATGATGACAGCGACTCCCATAGCGATCATTCCGCATGGATTCCAGTCTCTGATGACCTTCTCGTCATAATCGATCTTCTCCGTCGGAGCGTATTTGAACACTTTTCGGCACACGTAATAGTCCGCGAGGAGGATGAAGATCCACGTATTCGTCATGATTCCGGTGACTGCCAAGAAGGTGTCGGTGTACTGCAGAACGTTGACTGGATAGAGCGCAATACCCAAGATCAGGAGTCCGACCATCCACCAGTTGCGCCGGATCGGCCTCTTCGCGAATGCATCCCAAGTGTTGGAGAATGCGAGAGACCCTGAATAGAGGTTCATGACATTGATTCGAATCTGGGTGATGATGGCGAACACAACGCCAAGGAAGCCCATGACCATTGCGAAGACGAACCCGGGATCGGTCGAATAGAGGACTGGATCCCCCTGGGAGATACTCGGGTAGACCGTGAAAGCGAGGAGCGATCCCAGGATCAGGACGACGGCGATCATAATCATCTCGCCGAACATGATTCCTGCGGTCCCCTTGTACCCGATCTGAGGGCGTGAGAAGCGACCATAGTCCGTGGCGAGCAGAGCCTGGAACACGATCTGCCCATTCACCAACGAGAACGCCTGCCACATCACCGTGGGATCATCTGGAGTAAGTGAAACCCATTGCCCGGGCCCCGCAATTGCGTGGCCCTGAGAGAGCATAAAAATTCCGAGGATGAAAAGCCCCAAGAAGATCGGCATGCCGAAACGTTGCAGAATATTCATCGAGTGCATTCCACGCCAAGCAAAATACAATGCCGCGGCACCGACAAGCGCAAAGATAACACTTGCGGTCACCGAGCTCTGACCTACCCCGAAATATTCACTCAACGCATGCGAAACAATGCTTCCTTCAAAAATAAAGTAGAAATGTAGTTGATTCCATAAATGAAGGAAGCAACGGCTGACCCTTTTGCGCCAAACCCCAATCCACGGGTGAGGAGAACAAGACTGAGTCCTTCCTTCGACGCAATCTTCATAATGAGCGAACCAAGCACCGTGGACACCACAACCAGATAGCCGATCGGAATCAACATCATTGGCCAACCGACGAGGAAGCCGATCTGGCCCCCAAGAGTGAACCAGAACATCGCGGTGACGTTGCCCGTCAGAATCAGGAGGATTGCAAATGCAGGCCATCGCTGAGACCGTGGAACTCGCTTCGTTGCGTAACTTTCCATTTGATCATCCAGCGACGTTGCTGGACTTTTGAAGGCATCCCTGAGCGCCAATGTGACCTCTTTCATAGTCGAGACCTAGCAAGACTCACATGTCCAAGGCATTCTTGCAATGAAACTTATGGAAAATCCCAACTGTCAAGACTGCGATACTTCACAGTCATTGTGCAAAAACGCCTATTGCATTCCGGCGGCAGGTAAGGGATATGTTCGTGGTTGCCAAACTTAGTTGCCAATTCCGCTCAATTTACGTACTAAATCAGTGATCATCAAAACGCAATAGCGCGCCTGATTGTTGCCAGACCCGCCGCCCAAAGGCTCTGGAGTTGTGCGCATATAGTAGTGGAGGCTGCGCCGGTTCTCTGACGCAGCCTCCTCCTCATCTAGAGGGGTCGAGACCACCAACGTCTCAGCTCAGGTGGTGAGATTCTTGCAGGCCGTACACCGGCGTATCGATTCCCTCATAGCGCGCTTTGAGCTGGAGCCCCAGGTATAGCGAGTAGTGCCGTGACTGGTGGAGGTTGCCTCCCATGAACCAGAGGTTCTCCTGCTGAGTGGGCTTCCACATGTTCCGCTCTTCGCCCTCCCACGGGCCGGGGTCCTTGGTGGTATCGGAGCCGAGGCCCCAGCATTTACCCACCTTGTCCGCAGTCTCCTGATCGACGAGGTCAGCGACCCACCCGTTCATCGACCCGTATCCGGTTGCGTAGACGACAAGGTCAGCAGGCAGCTCGGTGCCATCGGCGAGTGCTACGGAGCCCTCGGTCAGATGGTCAACGTCGCCCTTGGCCAGTTTCACCTTGCCGTCGGCGACGAGTTCAGCGGAGCCGACGTCGATGTAGTAACCGGAGCCGCGGCGCAGGTACTTGAGGAAGAGCCCGGACTCGTCGTCACCGAAGTCGAGGTCGAACCCGGCTGCTTCCATCCGCTGGTAGAAGTCCTTGTCGCGCTCCTTCATCTGGTCGTAGAGCGGAATCTGGAATTCGTGCATGATCCGATACGGCAAAGAAGCAAAGATGAGATCGGCCTTCTCCGTGGTGACACCGTTGGCGAGCGCCTTCTCCGAATAGAGATCGCCGAGTCCGATCTCCATGAGCGAGTCGCTCTTGACGATATGCGTGCTCGAGCGTTGGACCATCGTCACATCGGCGCCGTGTTCGTAGAGCGCCCCGCAGATGTCGAAGGCGGAGTTGTTGCTGCCGACGACGACGACCTTCTTGCCCGTATAGGCGTCGGGACCCCGGTGTTCCGAAGAGTGCTGTTGCTCGCCCTTGAAGATGTCGGCCCCGGGGAAGCTCGGAACATTCGGCTTGCCGGACATGCCCGTGGCCATGACGAGCTGGGTCGGGTGCAACGTCACCTTTTCGCCATTGCGCTCGACTTCGACTGTCCACTGCTGCGACTTCTCGTCGTATTTCGCCGAGTTGGCCGTCGTCGACGACCAATACGGAATCTCCATCACCTTGGTGTAGAACTCCAACCAATCTGCGATCTTGTCCTTCGGGGCGAACACCGGCCAGTTGTCGGGGAATTTGAGGTAGGGCAGGTGGTCGTACCAGACCGGGTCGTGCAGGCACAGTGACTTGTAGCGTGATCTCCACTGGTCACCTGGACGCTCCCAGCGATCGATGACGAGAGCAGGCACACCGAGCTGACGCAGGCGAGCGCCCAAAGCAATGCCGCCCTGTCCGCCACCGACGACGAGGATGTACGGGTCAGCGCTCTTGCCCCAGGCGGCGTCCTCCTCGGCGAGCTTCTCCGACCAGGACTTCCGGTCGGGGTCGACTCCATGCTCGGCGCCCTTGACTCGGCGGTCTCCGCGGGGCTCTTCGTGGCCGACCAGTTCCTGCAGTGCGGTGAGCACGGTCCACGCTTTGGTCCCGTCCTCGTCGATGAGCCGGACGAGGCCCTTGCCACGTCCCACCGAGGTGGCGAAGGTGAACCAGGCTTCGGTCACTCCGTCAGCTGTCGCGGCGGGTTCGCTGAGTTCGAATTCCGTGGGCGAGACCCGATCCAAGTTGGCCGTCAGCAGATCGGTGACGCCTTCGGGGTTCTCCACCGTCTTGAGGTTCCAGGTGAAGGAGACCAGGTCCCTCCAATAGCTCGCCGTGGCGAACAGTCCCGCTGCGGCCTTGATATCCCGACTGCGCAGTGCGGATTCGAAGTCACCCAACCATTGGGTTGCGATGTCGTCGGCGGTGAGCTGTGGGCGTTCAACTGTCGTTGTCATGTCACTCCTCTTCGTTGAGCTGTGTGATCCCAAACTATGCCTAGGCGAACACCCGCGAAAGAGTTGCATGAAGTTGCATGGTCAGCGGTGCATGCCACACCTATACTCGAGACATGCCTCAGCCGGATCTGGCGCATCTCGCCAAAGATCTGTCACGCATTCACGATGCCGTGATCACCGGTGGATCACCGCCGGAGCAACCACGCGCGCTCGTCAAGCGCTCGTGGGATCGAATGCTGCGCTTGGGCCTCGACCCTGCCGGCGGCAATCACCGCATAGTGGCCGCCGAGGCGGACGTTCAGTCCCGCAGACACCGGTCGAAGCTGCGCCTGATCGTCGAAGAGATGAAATCAGTGCTTCTACAGGCCCCCGAGGCCGCAACGTTCATTCTCGTCGTCACCGATGCCGACGGTGTCATCCTCTGGCGCGATGGTGCCGCCGCCGCTCGCCGACAGGCCGATGGCCTGGGGTTCGTCGAAGGTGCCCATTGGTCCGAATCGATTGTCGGCACGAACGCCATCGGAACCGCCCTGGCCGAGGAAGCACCGGTACAGCTCTTCTCCGCTGAGCATTTCGAATCAGCCCAGCATCCTTGGTACTGCAGTGCCGTGCCCGTCCACGACCCCAATGATGGCCGGCTGCTCGGTGTGGTCGACATCAGCGGGCCTGCCCTCACTCTTCACCCCACTGTGCAGTCTCTGGTGACGACAGCCGTTCGCCTGGCTGAGGCGCGGCTGATGATCCATCAACAGGAGCGATTGAGCAGTCTGCGTACGCGAATGTCCACTGTCCTCCGAGGCAGCCGGTCGCCCGCTCTCGTCGTCGACGATGACGGTTGGGTCGCCTACCAGCAGGGAGTGCAGGCCCGGGACCGGATAGAAGTCCCGGCCCCCGATCGCACGATCCTCATCCCCGGCGCCGGGCTGTGTCTGCCCGAACGGATCGCAGGAGGATGGCTGCTCCAGCCCGCGAGCGGTGACGGCGGACGTCAGGTCGCCGTCGTGCTGCGACAGTCGGTGCAACCGGCGGTCGTCGAGATCGATTCGAACGGTGAGCCTCTCACCGTTCCGCTCACGCCGCGGCGGGCCCAGATCCTGGCGGCGATCACCTCGGCGGGGCCCACGGGCGTCAGCGCCTCCGAACTCAGCCTCAAGCTGTACGGAGATGCCGACCATCTGGTCACCGTACGCGCCGAGGTGTCCCGGCTGCGCAGGTCGATCGGCGCACTCATCGCCACCCAGCCCTACCGCTGGGCGGAAGGCGTGACCGCACGGCTCGAATGACATCGATTCCCGCCGAGGCGGTCCAACCTAATGCGCGTCAGCACCCCGGTAGGTGCCGAAGTTCCACAGCACTCCCTCGGGGTCCTGGACGCTGAAGTCCTTGGATCCGTAGTCCTGTTCGGTCAGCCCCATGACCTCGGTGGCACCGGCCTCAATCGCCCTGCGATAGAGATCCTCGACCTCATCAGTGGCGATGTAGACCGAGCCGGCCGCAACCCCGGTATTCGTCATGACTCCGCCGTCATCACGTACGGACCCGAGCATCACTCCTCCACCACCCGGCCAGCGCAGTTCGGCATGGTCGACGTGCTGCGGGTCATCGGCGTTCGTGTATTCGGCTGCGACCTCGAAACCGAAGGCCTCCTGCAGGAAGGCGATCGCGGCTTTCGCGTCGCGGTAGCGAAACGTCGGCCAGACGTTGGCTCCGTTGCTGTTCGACATGATGTGTCCCTTTCCTCGTCGTTTCGGTACACACCATCATGGGTCGACCCACGGTGCGCAGTCTTGGACAAATGGGAACTATCCCGAAAGTCGCACGATCGGATCGTCATCGAGCCAGCTCGTCGGATTCGTCCCGGTCAGCAGTTTGAAATCGCGATTGAGATGCGACTGATCGGTGTAGCCGCAGACTGCTGCAACCTCGGCCAGCGTTGCCCTGCTCGCCGTGATCATACGTCGGGCCCGGTCGAAGCGGATGACTCGCGCGGCCTCCTTCGGTCCGATTCCGAACTCGGCGCGAAACGCCCCATTGAGATGTCGTCTGCTCCAGCCGACCTCGTCCGCCACGAGCGAGACCGGCAGACCGCCGTGACTGCGCGCGATCCGCCGCCACGATTCGACCACCTCGGCGCGGGGGCCACCACTGCCATGGACGGTGCGAAGAAGAACATCGTCGAAGGCGTCGAAGCGCTCAGGCCAAGACGTTGCGACGTTGACGCGCTCATGAAGTTCGACGGCAACGGGCCGTGCAATGTCGTTGAGGTCAAGGGAATGGTGGGCGAACTCGACGGCGGGAACATCGAAGAAGACTGGTGCAGCGGTTCGCCGATGGCCACGATGAACGTCATCGTCCCTGACGGCAGACCGAGGTGGGTTCCAGCCGGAGCATCCGAGATGTCGTAGCCGACGTAGTCCCCGACGAAGGGCCGCAGCCGCGCATGCGGGCTGCGGATCAGGTCACCGTTGGCCGCCGCGGACATGTTCGCAGTGTAGTCCGGGCACCCGTGCCGCCTCCAGCAATCAGCGTGAATATCGCCGCGTCCAGCAATCAGCGCGAATATCTGCGCACACCTATTGACTTATGCAGGTAAATGCCTGCATATTGTAAAGGTGAGCGATCACAGCAATCTCGACCAGGTGTTCAAAGCACTGGCTGATCCGACGCGAAGACTCCTTCTGGATTCTCTTCGCCGCGAAAACGGACAATCCCTCCGCGAACTCAGCGAAGAGGTCTCCATGGCCCGCCAGTCGTTGACGCAGCACCTTGACCTTCTGGTCGAGGCTGATCTCGTTGTCGTAATCCGCCGTGGGCGAGAACGACGCCACTATCTCAATCCGCATCCTATTCACGAAATCGAGCGACGGTGGACACGCGATTTCGACCAACAGCACTTCAACGCCATCGACGCCGTGAAGAGCCGAGCTGAGGAGACAGCAATGAGCACCGATGAATTTCCCGACTATGTCTACGTCACCTATATCCGAGCCGCCCGCGAGGACGTCTGGGATGCTCTCACCAATGCCGACATCACACCGATCTACTGGAGTGGGATCGCGAATGTCTCGAACTGGCAGGTTGGCTCCGAATGGACCCATTGCAAAGACGGTGACCCCACCGGTGACTACGACATCTGGGGCCAGATCCTCGAGAGCAGTCCACCGGAGAGGCTGGTATTCACCTTCCAGCCCGCCGCACAGCCCCTCGAGACTCAGGGATCGATCGTCACCTATGACATCGAGCAGGCCGGTGAGGTCGTCAAGCTCACCGTGACCCACACAAACCTGCCCGACAAAGGCATGCTCAACGGGATCTCCCAGGGCTGGCCGGCCATTCTCGCCAGCCTCAAGTCCTACCTGGAGAGCGGCGAGGCGCTCCACTACGAGTCGCGCTGAACGCAACGCTGCAGCTCTCATCTGAAAGGCAATCGCAATGGACAACGACAATCACAATTTCACTCACACCTTCGAGGCACCGTGCTCACCGTCCGAAGCATTTGCGTGCGCAGCCCAGCCGGACCTCTGGTGGAACACGATGATCTCAGGAACTGCTCGCCACGTGGGTGAATCCTTCATCTACCAGGTGCCGGAATTCCACTACTCGGTATTCCGTGTCATCGAGTCCCTCGAGGGGAAGAGGCTGTCCTGGCGGGTCGTCCCCTCTGGACATCCTCAGGAGCTCGAGGAGTGGGTGGGCACCGAGGTCGTCTTCGATTTCGTCGAACTTCCCACCGGCACGCGGGTCGACTTCACCCACGTCGGCCTCCGGCCGCAGCTCGCCTGTCACACCGTGTGCACGACCGCATGGGGACACCACCTCACAGTCGGACTCCAGGCGCTGATGACCGGTGCCGACCCCCGCCCCGTTACCCCGGACTCAGGCGCCGAGGTGGCCGCTGAGGTCGGTGCCCAAAAGGCTGGGTGATGCCTTGCCGGGGCCGGGCAACAGTCACACCCCGGCCTGTGATCTCACGCCGTGCTGGCTGCGGATCAGGTCATCGATGGCCGCCGTGGACGTGTCCGCGCGGGTGGCCCCACCTCCGGATCATCAGTCATCCGGCATCGACTTCCAGATGATTTCGGAGGACTCCCTGTCCATTCCAAGTCCGAATCCGGCGGTGAGAACCTCGGCGAAGTCTGCGGCGTCGGTGACAGTGCGCTCGCAGCGATCGCCGTCGGGACTGTAGGACACTCGTCGCAAGCGGTGCCCGTCCAGGGTCAGCTTGAAGCCGTCGGGCAGTGACCTTACGAGGACCGGAGGCCCGGTGAATGGAGTTCCAGGCTTCGTTGATGTGAACCAGTTCGCCAGATCAAGATCGGCCTGGGGCCGAGGCACATCTGCGAATGCATAGACGGTGCGGAACTCCTGGTCGTCGCTCGTCCGAGACTGCAGAGCCCACTTCGCCTCTGCACGTATGTCCGGTTCCAATACCGCTTCGGCTGGGACGAGGCGGTGTTCACCGCGCGGCGTCCTCCGCGCTCGGCTGGAGGTCGACAGTTCGAGCGCGACTTCCGGCGTTCCGCCGCCGAACCCAGGATCCACGAGGAAGTTGCGGCCATCGACTCGAACGATCGTCGCCTGGTGCGTCAGCCCACCTGGTGCGACCCGACCTTCACCGAGGTGGACCCGAGCCAGGATCGGGTGTGCCGACAGTCCCAGGTCAGTCAGAACTGCACGGATGAGGATGGCGTGTTCGTGACAGTATCCACCGCGCCGAGAATCGAGCAGCTTGTCAGCCACCGACTCGAGATCGAGCGAAACCGCCCTCAGTTCACCGCGGGCAAGGTTCGCAACGACTTCGAGGTTCTCGAAGCAGATCGCCTGCGTGTGCGCCTGCAGAAGCTCATCGAGAAGGTCGATCAGCTGCGCAGGTGTCCCCTCTGTTCGGCGGTGCAGTTGTGCAGCAGAATCGCGAAGACCGAGCCGTTCTGCGTACCGATTGAGAAGTGAGAGCTGTGCCATGGGACGGCCTCCTGGGATGCAATGTCGAGGTGAGCACGGTATCGAGGTGGTTGCTGTCACCCCCGCAGCACGGACTCCAGCAGTCCAGGGAAACGGGAGTCAATGTCCTCCCGACGCAGTGTCAGGCGACGGTTCCGGCCGTGCAGTTCGCTGACGATAACACCGGCTTCGCGCAGGACTTTGACTTGATGCGAGCGCGTCGACTTCGGTGCGTTCGGATCCAGCGCCGAGCAGTTCGCCATGTCCATCGGACCCTCCTTGAGCTGCTGAACCAGAGCCAGTCTGGCTTCGTCGCTCAGTGCGAAGAGCACTGAGGTCAGCTCGATGTCCTCGCGATCGGGATGCGGCAGTTTCTCATTGGCAACCATAGTTCGATAATAGTTGAACTGTTTGAGAATGTCGTATAACCTCCAAGAATGGTTCCAAAAGTTTCGAACACTATGGAGGAGGCTTCTGTCTCCGCAGTTCAGCCGGCTCCCACCTTTGCTTGGTGGTCGCGCGAGCGCTGGCGTCTGCGCCTAGTCCTGATCGCAACCTCGGCGATGATGGCCGGAGCCAGCGCTCCGTCGCCGTTCTATCCCGTCATCCAGGCCGATTTCGGCTTTGCTCCGGTGATGATCACGGTGGTATTCGCCGCCTACGCCGTGGCATTGCTGGCGGCACTGCTCACTGCAGGCGCACTCTCCGATCACATCGGGCGCCGCCCCGTCATCTGTGCGGCACTCGTCGTGCTCGCCATCAGCATGTTTCTGTTCTGGCATGCCGACAGCGCTGCGGCACTGATCCTCTCTCGAGTCGTCCAAGGAATTGCCAGTGGAATTCTGCTGTCGACTCTCTCGGCGACGGTCGTCGACCTGGAACTGCCGCACAAGCCAGGCTCGGCCTCCTCGTGGAACGCAATTTCGGCTATGGCGGGCCTGGCCATCGGCGGACTGTTCGCCGGAGCAACTCTCGCCGTACTCGTCGAGGGCAGCGGCGCCTCGGTGGTCTTCGGAACCCTCGTGTGCACATATCTGCTGCTGGCCGGCATCGTCTGGGTCCTGCCGGAGACCTCGGCGCGACGCCGAGGAGCCTGGGCATCTTTGCTGCCGCGCGCGGCTCTGCCCCGGGAAGTCCGCAAAGCGTTCCTATTCGCGGTGCCGGCCTTCGTCGCCGGCTGGGCTACGGGAGGCTTGTACCTCTCCCTCGGCTCAAACATCATCACCACCGAGTTCCATACGAGTTCCCACCTCGTCAGCGGACTCGTCGTCACGATGCTCGCCGGCTCCGGAGGACTGGCCGGATTCTTCATGCGCAACCGATCCGCGCGCACCGTCACTCTCTACGGCACGATCTCACTCGCCGTCGGCAGCACTCTCACCCTGGTGGCGCTGACCCTCACCTCGCCCGAACTGTACTGCCTCGCCGTCATCATCACCGGAACCGGCTTCGGCACGGCCTTCCCGGGTGCGCTGAAGACCATCCAGGCAGTCGTGAAGCCTGAGGCCAACGCCGAGGTGATGGCCGCAGTCTTCGTCGTCTGCTACCTGGCATTCGGCCTTCCGGTCGTCATCGCCGGGATCCTCGTCCCCGCCATCGGGCTCTTCGCAACCGCATGCTGGTACGGCGGCTTCGTGGCATTCCTCGCCCTCTGCGCGGCGCTTCTCCGCTGGTTCAGCGGCGGACGCCTGCACTCGGCCGGCGCCCAGAGCGCTTAAGCTCATCCCCAGGGCTGGGGCTTCAGCCCATGCCCGCCCCGATAGTTCGGTGAGCTCGGTTCCCTCCAGTCACCGAGGAGCTCCTCCGGCAACGCATAGACGGTGACTTTGAGAGGGTGACAGTTCTCGACAGGGTCCTCGGTGTCCTCGCCGAACATCGGCGTGGACAGGTCTCCCCCGGGACAGGCCGAGAGTGCTGCCAACAGATCCTGCTCCGCGAAGAACTCAAAATGGTCACCCGGTTGGGCAGGACAGGTCTTCATGAAGTATTGGTCGTTGCCATTCAGGCCCGTGCATTGGAAGACGTTGAGGACATCGTGGACGTCGAACTCCGTCAGCCCGTACGGGAGGATCGCGCGCACCAGGTTCGAGTGGCAGTGATAGTCGAAGTCGACGCCGTTGAGCATCTGTGAGACATAGGGGTCGCAACGAGTCCCGAGGGTGTCGTGGAGACGACCGCCGTCTGGATCTGTGCCGTAGTCGGCCAAGGTGTCGCCGACGATCGTGGCCATGGGGCGCAGGAACGGCAGCGTCGACCACAGCCGGTCGAACGTCGAGACGTGCGCGGCCTGCAGCTGACGGGTCCGCGAGGCCCAGAATCTCTCCCGGGGATCGTGGCGGTTCCACAGGTTGAGGTCCCCGACCTGCGGCCCCTCAACAGTGGAGATCCGACAGACATGGCCGGCTGGTACTTCCCAGGCCTGCCCTGAACGGATCGGGATGGTGAACTCCTCGACGATGCGACGGTCTTCGGTGCTCTCCTCGATCGCTGAGTAGAAGTCACGATCTGCCTCGAGGGCAGGATCCTGGTAAGCGGCCTCGGTCAATCGCGGGTTGTGCGACATGAACGCTCCTCACATACTTTCGGATTCCTCATCTGCCGGCAACGATGCCAGCATGTCGACCAGTGTGCGAACGAGCCGCGATCCGACTGACCAGAGAGGTGACCGCGGGCGACCGGCAGGAACCTACCGGCTAAGGTTGGAGCGTTTCAGCGTCAGCGGCCCCGGGACCCACCCCGTCGTCGAAAGCAGACTGCACCCTCGCCACAATCGTCGAAAGCAGACCGCAAAGCCGACGGGCGACTTCAGGGAGTCTGCCCTCGACGTTGCGGTCTGCTTTCGGTGATGACGAGCTTCCTGCCGCGCACTGATTCCAGCTGCGGTCGGCGGTCCCCAGCACACCGACCGCACACGTTAGCGTCGCTGTACCGCCGCACAAAATGCCACAGCGTCGCTAACGTGTGCGGTCGACGAGTGGAGTCGAATGAACACGACTCGAGGCCACTCTCACCCTCAGTCCAGCAGGTCGTGCCTGACGATCGACTGTTCACGATCGGGGCCGACGCCGATGACCGACATCCGGCAGCCCGAACGCTCTTCGAGTGCGAGTACGTACTTCTGTGCGTTCTCGGGCAGGTCCTCGAAGGTCCGAGCTCCGGTGATGTCCTCGGTCCAGCCGTCGAAGTATTCGAAGATGGGCTTGGCGTGGTGGAACTCGGTCTGCGACATCGGCATCTCGTCCTGGCGGACTCCGTCGACCTCGTAGGCCACGCAGACAGGGATGCTCTCAATGCCGGTGAGCACGTCGAGCTTCGTCAGCACGTAGTCGGTGAACCCGTTGACGCGTGCGGCGTAGCGGGCGATGACGGCGTCGTACCAACCGCAGCGGCGCGGGCGTCCGGTGTTGACTCCGAACTCACCGCCGGCCTTCTGCAGGTACTCCCCCATGTCGTCGAAGAGCTCGGTGGGGAACGGTCCGGCACCCACACGCGTGGTGTAGGCCTTGACGATTCCGACGACTCGGTTGATGCGCGTGGGTCCGATGCCCGAGCCGACGCAGGATCCGCCAGCGGTCGGGTTCGACGACGTCACGAACGGGTAGGTGCCGTGGTCGACGTCGAGCATCGTGGCCTGGCCGCCCTCCATGACAATGACCTCGCCACGATCAAGGGCGTCATTGAGCATGAGTTCGGTCTCGGCGACGTAGGGTCGCAGGCGTTCGATGAAGGGTTCGAAGTATTCGACGATCTCTTCGACGTCGACGGCACGACGGTTATAGACCTTGACGAGGAGTTCGTTCTTCTGGCGCAGCGATCCCTCGATCTTCTGACGCAGAATCGATTCGTCGAAGATGTCCTGGACGCGGATGCCCAGGCGCCCGATCTTGTCCATGTAGGCCGGCCCGATCCCGCGGCCGGTGGTGCCGATGGCCCGCTTGCCCAGGAACCGTTCGGTCACCTTGTCCAGAGTCTGGTGGTAGGGCGCGACGAGGTGGGCATTGGCCGAGATTCGCAGCTTAGACGTGTCCGCCCCACGCGACTCCAAGGCTTCGATCTCCTCGAAGAGGGCTTCGAGGTTGACGACGACGCCATTGCCGATGACCGGCGTGACGTTGGGAGAGAGGATGCCTGCCGGCAGAAGCTTGAGTTCGTACTTCTCACCGCCGACGACAACCGTGTGGCCTGCATTGTTCCCACCATTGGGCTTGACCACGTAGTCGACGCTGGTGCCGAGGATATCGGTCGTTTTACCTTTACCTTCGTCGCCCCATTGAGCGCCGACGACAACGATTGCTGGCATGAGAGTTCTTCACCTCAAAGTGAAAGCCGGGATGTCATTACCGCATTAGTCTACTGGGTCACTATGACACGACAGCGAGCAGGTCGCCTCCGCGCCGAGCATGTGGAGATAGACCCAGCGCACCAGCATAGGCTCCACCTTCGCCGAGGTGGTCCGCCGTTGATCAGCCGACCCACCGGCCCGGCCACGCCCCTTGCCCCGCCGAGCGTGTCGTACTTATGCTGAGTTCACCAGTAGTTCCGTCGTTCGGGCACAGTGCTTCTGAACATCGCCGGTGACGTCGACGTCAGGCCTGCAGCCCCGTTGGAGGTCGTCATGTCAATCGCGAGCCAGTCAGCTTCATCCTCGGCGCCATCGCGTCCGCCCCTTCCCTTCGCCAGCCGGGCCGACAGCCTCGTCGGCTCTGTCATCGATTCCTCCGTGGCGATGCTCGCCGCCTACGATCACGACATCGTCAAGTTCGGTATGGGCTCACCTGCCCCCGATATGCTGCCGGCCGCGGACTTCGCCCGGATCGCGAACAGCGTGTTCACGCCGGAGAGCTTCACCTACGGGGAGACTCAGGGCGAGCCGGTCCTCATCGACGCCTTGCTCAACTACCTGCAGGAGACCGGGCAGATCCCGGCCGAGCACTTCGGCAACCGTGATCGCAT
This sequence comes from Brevibacterium sp. ZH18, assembly GCF_022748595.1. Lineage (GTDB taxonomy): Bacteria > Actinomycetota > Actinomycetes > Actinomycetales > Brevibacteriaceae > Brevibacterium. The sequence goes on from NZ_JALDSX010000008.1 coordinate 25,458, forward strand.
CGTCATCACCACCGGCGGCATGCAGGGCATCGACCTCGGGTTCAAGCTCTTCGTCAGCCCCGGCGACCTCGTCCTCTGCGAGGCCCCCACGTACACGAACGGCTCGGCCACAGCGCTGAGCTATGAAGCGGAGATCGCCGAGGTGCCGGTCGACGAAGAGGGCATGCAGGTGGATGCACTCGACGAGATCGTGGCGCGGGCCGGCCGGGCACCCTCGGTGATCTACACAGTCCCGACGTTCCAGAACCCGGCCGGTGTGACGATGTCACTGGCCCGGCGCGAGAAGCTCCTCGACTTCGCCCACCGCCACAATTCGGTCATCCTCGAGGACAATCCGTACGGCACTCTGCGCTTCTCCGGGGAGGACATCCCCTCGCTCAGCCAGCTCAGCCCCAACGATCCGCTGATCTTCGGCGTACGCACATTCTCCAAGTTCGTCGCCCCTGGCCTGCGCATCGGCTGGCTCGACACCGATCCCGAGCTGCGCGGCCTCATCATCAACGCCAAGCAGACCATGGATTCGTGCACAAGCCTGCCCACCCAGCACATGGTCGCGAAGTGGCTCAACGACGGCAATGCCGAAACCCACGTCGCCCATCTGCGCGGCTCCTATGGCGAGCGCAAGACGACCATGACGGCCGGGCTGGAGCGGCTCTTCGGCGAGGGGATTCGATCGACGGATCCCGACGGTGGCTTCTTCCTGTGGGTGACGTTCAACGACGAGACCATCAACACCGAGGACCTCCTGCCGGTGGCTCTGGAGGAAGGCGTGGCCTACATTCCCGGCACGGCGTTCTCCCAGACCGGTGACTTCACGAACGCGCTGCGCCTGTGCTTCGCCTCGGCAGCCCCGGAGCGCATCGAGGAAGGTCTGGCGCGTCTGCGCCGCGCCGTTGACAAGTACACGTCGACTCGTTCACACGCCCGCCACTGATCCCGCACTGATCCTGCACTGATCCGTCGAGGACCGTCGGATACCCGTCATCCGGCGGCCTCGTGGTTCATACGCCTCGAACACCTCGAGTGCCCATGTGGCAGGATGAAGGTGATACATACCAGTGTCACGGCGGTGGGGCTCGCCGTACCAAACCTCGGTTCTCCGACAACAGTCCCTACCTCAACCGGCGTCAGCATGCCCGAAAGGTAGGAGATCCCGTGAACAACGTCACCGGCACCGCGACCACCGAACCGCCACCGCCCCCGAGAGCACAGGCCCACATCATCGTCGGGGTCGCTCCCGGCGAGGTCGTCGCCACCGCTGCGACCTATGCGGATCGCTTCGACGCCGACCTCATCTGCGTCCACGTCGACGACTTCCGCTATACCGTTGAAATCCGTTCCGATGGGTCCGTCGTGTCGATACCCATCGACCCGGACCTCGTCGCCGAGGCGGCCCCTGAATTCGATCCACTCCTGCACTCCGCGATCGCCGAAGTCCTCCGAGGATCGAGCGTGAACTGGACACTTAAGACTCTGGCAGGCAGTGCCTCTCAGGAGTTGGCTAGCTTGGCAGAGGAGGTCGATGCGCAGATGATCGTCGTCGGTGTCCGCAAGGCCGGCATCAAAGGCTCGTTTCACGAATTCTTCAACGGTTCGGTCGCCATTCAGTTGGCACAACATCAGCACAGGCCCCTTCTCGTCGTACCCTTGGCGTCAGATCCTGCGGTGGGCCCGTCATATCCCGAGGTGGGGGCGTCGGGCCCCGAAATAGCTGGAGGGGGCGAACAGTGAACCGGCCGCTTCACCTGCGGTTGCCCTATCTTGGCCTCGCCATCCTCGGCGGCACCATGGGTACGGCCGCGCGCGAGGCAGTGTCTCTGGCGTTTCCTCCGTTCGCTGGGATCCCGCTCGCAATTTTCATGGTCAACATCCTCGGCGCGTTTCTGCTCGGTCTTCTTCTCGATACTCTGGCCCGCAGTGGCCCCGATGAGGCAGGTCGACGCACGGTGCGCATCATGGTGGGCACCGGCTTCATGGGCGGCTTCACCACTTACAGTGCCTTGGCGACCGACGCGGCCCTACTCATCGGCAACGGCTCCGTCGGCACCGGCATCACCTACGGGTTGGCCACCCTGTTCATCGGCGGGATCGCCACCTGGGCGGGAATCGCGGTGGCCAGCGCAGCTCACAATCGCCGCGGTGCTCACTCGTTGCAGCAAGCAGGAGATATGCCGCCATCGCCAACGAACACCAGCACCAGCTCCGGCACCACTGCCGAGGCTGACGCCGACGTTCAGGGCGGAGGCGCGCAATGACCCTCCTCGTCTTCATTGCTCTGGCAGTCACCGGCGGACTCGGAGCCTCGACGCGCATGTTCCTCGATGGGCTCATCAAATCGCGAGTGAGCGGACCGACCCCCTGGGGCACGATCATCATCAATGTCAGCGGATCATTGGCGCTTGGTCTCGCCACCGGACTGGCGACCGGTCAGATCCTGCCGGAAGCATGGCATCTGATTATCGGCACTGGCTTCCTCGGCGGCTACACCACTTTCTCCACTGCGAGCTTCGAGACCGTCCGCCTGATCCAAGAGCGCAAATGGGCCATCAGTCTCGTCAATTCCCTCGGCACTCTTCTGCTCGCAACCGCTGCCGCAGGTGTGGGGCTCTGGGCAGGCGGATTGGTCTAAGACTCAAGAGCGTCAAGGAAGTGACGAGCCCAGTCGTGGACGTCGTGGCCAGTGACCACGTCGGCCATGACATCGATACGACTGTTGGCTTCTTCGGCATCCATTTCCACCGCTTGCGTGATCGCGGATTTGAGTTTGTTGAGGTTATGGGGATTGATGAGCAAAGCCTCGGTGAGCTCATCAGCGGCACCGGCGAATTCGGACAGCACCAGGGCACCACCTCGTCCTCTCCGCGCGCAGACGTACTCCTTAGCGACGAGGTTCATACCGTCACGCAGAGCCGTGACGAGCAGGGCGTCGGCAGCCAGATAGAGGGCGATGGTGGATTCGAAGGTATAAGAGCGGTAGAGGTAGTGGACGACCGTACCGCTGAGGCCCGCAAACTTTCCGTTGATGCGCCCAACCAGCTGCTCGACGTTCTCGCGCAGCTCTTGGTAGGCGGCCATCCCCTCGCGCGACGGCACGGCAACCTGGACGAGGCACGTGCGGCAGGGGTCGAGTGCTCCTTCGTCGAGGAGCTCTTCGTAGGCGAGCAGCCGCTCGATGATTCCCTTCGTGTGATCGAGACGGTCGACTCCGAGGAGGAGAGTCTCGGGCGAACCGAGGTCCGCGCGGACGGCCTCGGCCTCCCGGAGCACCGTCTCTGAATGCGCGGCATTTTCAACATCTTCGACGTCGATGGAGATGGGATAGCTGCCTAGTGCCAGCGTTAGGCGACGGGAGTCCTTGGGAGCGAGCTTGTCCAATGCTGTGGAGAAATTCGTGACGTCGGACTCCCGCTGGAAGCCGATGACATCGGCCCCGAGGAGGCCGCTCAGTATCTCGTCTCGCCACGGAAGCTGGGAGAAGAGTCCTGACGGTGGGAAAGGGATGTGACTGAAGTAGCCGATCGCCACGTCCGGGCGGCGTTGGCGGAGCAGGTTCGGTACCAGCTGCAGCTGGTAGTCGTGGATCCACACGGTGGCCCCAGGCGCAGCACACCGCGCAACAGCCGCGGCGAATCGCTCGTTGATGACCTGATAGGCGTTCCACCAGGATCGGTGAAACTGCGGGGCGACCACCTGGTCATGATAGAGCGGCCAGATAGTGGCGTTAGAGAATCCTTCGTAGTATTCGCGAAGCTCCGCCGAGCTCAAAGCAACCGGTTCGAGCGAGATCCCATCGAATTCGAAAGGGTCGAAATGCTCATCACAGGCGCCGGTCCATCCGACCCAGATACCGCCGCGTTCACGCACGACCGGAGCCAGCGCAGAGACCAGTCCGCCCGGGGACGCAGACCAGTGATCTCCACATCGATCGACAGGCAACCGGTTGGCAACAACGATCAAGGACTTGCCTACAGAATCTTCCGACATCAGTGACCCTCCGCGGCAAGATCAGCTCGCACCCGTCAAGGTACGCGCTTCACGGTGCCTACATTATTATTGTTTACACGATAAACTTTCAAAGATCGACAGTACACCAGAAGCATCGACCTACGGGCTCATTGCTGATTTTCAATATACCTGATATGTTGTTTACTTAATAAACATTTATTGCATTATAGGCTTGCAGTAATGAGCATAGAGACCTGCGGACCAGCCGCAGGTGCATGCAGACAAAACGAAGGAACTCACCATATGGGCTTTATCGCTTACCTCATCCTCGGCCTCATCGCCGGAGCCATCGCCAAGCTGATTCTGCCGGGGCGGCAGGGCGGCGGCTGGATCGCCACACTGATCCTCGGCGTCATCGGTGCTGCCCTGGGCGGTTGGCTCGGCAGTGCGATCTTCGGAGCGGGAGTCGATTCGTTCTTCGACCTCTCCACCTGGCTGTGTGCAATCGGCGGGTCGCTGATCGTACTCATCATCTGGGGACTTATCACCGGCCGGAAGCGTCCAGCCAAAGCATAAGGATCGGGCCCCTGGAACGAATGTCCCGGACATCTCTGCACACGGGTCACTGCGCTCCGGTCGCCTCCCGGCGGGCGGAGCGCAGTTCGCGTGTCATAGACTTCCCAGTCGCAGGGATCGTCTAGTCAAGAGTAGGATCTGTACCATGGCTCAGAGGCCGCAACCCATGTGGGCTGCACGCCGACCGGCGATATAAGGAGATTTCGTGGTTCGCCAACGCTTGCACCGACGCGATGTCGTTCAGGCAGCGATCGCGTTCATTGACGAATACGGAGTGCAAGCACTCACCATGCGACGATTGGGCGCCTCGCTCGATGTGGAGGCGATGGCCTTATATCGACATGTTCCTGGTCGTGAAGAGCTCCTCTCTGCAGCCGTGAGCGAACTCATCGACAATCTGTTCGATGATGACCTGATGCAGGAAACCCCCTCGTCATGGGAGCGCTACCTCCAATGCGTGGCCCACGCAACTCGCAGAATGGCCTTGAAACATCCGAAGGTGTTCCCCTTGATGATCTCCCAGCCGCCGGAAGCACCGTGGCTGCGTCCTCCACTGAGGAGCATCCGCTGGGTCGAGCACTTTCTGTTCTCACTCAACCACTATGGCTTCTCCGACAATCACGCCGTCGCCTCTTACAAGGCCTTCACCAGTTTCCTGCTCGGTGACCTTCTGCTCCAAGTCTCGGCTATGGATAGCGATGCCACCCCAATCCCTGCTGACACACGCGAAGAGCAGGACGACGAGGATCTCGAGGATTTCCCCACAGTTCAGCGACTGCAGAGCAAACTCGCACAGAATCATTCTGACCGAGAGTTTTCCGACGGTCTCGATGATCTCATCGAACGAATCCGCACGTCACTGGCAATCTGACTCTCAATGCCGTCCGTCGGCCACGGCGGACACGCACACCCGGTGACGAGCGGCACACGCACTCACCTCTCACCGAAGGACACGTCTTTACAATGCGCACCGAAAACCACCTTGACCTCCAATCACAAATCCTCTCCGCTCCGCTGGCCCCCTGGTACGGCGATTCACTCGCTACGGACACCTTGACCAAGCTGGTCACCGGCAACGCAACTGCGGCACAGAAGATCACATCTCTGCAGAGCTGCCTCGGGCTCTCGGGCACGTCCTCACAGCTGCGCCAGTGGGAGTCTTTGGCCCGGATCGCGTCGATCGACATCGCTGTCGCTCGCATGCTCGAGCCGCATGTCGATGCCCTCGGGATCCTCGCCGAGGCTGGGCTCGAGGCTCCAGCCGCGCAGTCCACCTGGGGCGTGTATGCCGCGGAGGTCCCAGGCAAGGTCGTCACCCTCACCGAGGCGGACGGCAGTGTGATCATCAACGGAGAGAAAGCCTGGTGCTCCTTGGCGTCAGAGCTCAGCCATGCCGTCGTCATCGCCCATCACGGCGAGCACCGGCGCGCATGTGCTGTCGGGCTCGACCATCCCAAGGTCAAGGCCGATCCCAGCTCGTGGCCAAGCCTGGGACTCAAAGAGATTCCGAGTGGATCCGTCGCATTCGACCACGTTCCGGCCGAGTTTGTCGGACCCGATGGCTGGTACCTCGACCGCCCCGCATTCGCTTGGGGTGGGATCCGGGTGGCCGCCTGCTGGTTCGGCGGGGCATTGGGCTTGGCACGCAATGCAACTCGACGCCATCTCGCCCGACCCTCTCCTGCCCAGATAGGCGATATGGCAGTGGGGCAGATCGATGCCGAAATCTTCACGGCGCGCTCGGTCCTCGCCGAGGCGGCCGGGGCCGCCGACGGTGAGGAGCCGTACTCGCGAGCCCAGGCATGGACGCTGGCACTGCGGGTGCGCAATATCGTCTATCGAGCGTCTCAGCGCATTCAGCACTTGAGCAGAGAGCTCGCCGGGCCAGCCGCGCTCACAGGTGATGCCGCGTTCGCGAAGGCCGATGCCGACCTCACTGTCTACCTCAGTCAGCACCACGGTCCTAGGGACGAGGCGTCTCTGGGCGCCGAGCTCGGGAAGGCACTTCAGCAATGACGACGTTCAGTCACCTCGATGAGAGCACACCGGAAAGCGCATGGATCCGTGCTGGGGTTCTGGATCTGCCGCTCCTTGCCACCGACACCTTCGCGGGCGGAGGCACCATTGTGGTGCTGGCAGCTCACCCGGACGACGAAGCTCTCGGTGCAGTCGCACTCCTGTCTCGTGCTCGCGACTGGGACTGCGACGTGTCCGTGGTGCTGTTCACCGCGGGAGAGGGATCGCATCCGAACTCACCCACGCATACGCGTGCCCAGCTCAGGGACATTCGCCTCGACGAGTTCGACACCGCACTGAGCGCACTCAACCCATCGGTGACCAGTAGAGTTCTCAATCTGCCTGACGGCGCCCTGCCAGAGTGCAGCGATCAGGTGTTCGACGAGATCATGAGAGAAATCGCCGAGGTGCGTGGCCCGGTGACGATCGTCAGTCCATACAGTGCCGACGGTCACGGCGACCATGAGGCTGTGGGAGCAGCGGCACTCGAGGCGGGACGTCTCAGCCGCGCCCTCGTCCTCGAATACCCCATCTGGTATTGGCATTGGGCTTCTCCCGAGGACAGTCGCTGGCGGACGTGGCGATTTCTCCCCGATCCCGGCGATCGTGCTCGTCACCAGGCGCTCGACTGCTATCGCTCACAGACTCTGCCTCTCTCGGAGCACGTCGGTGACGAAGCAATCCTCGGTGCCGCGCAGCTTGAGCATCACGATCGCAGCGGAGACACCTTTGCGGTCACCGACTTCAGCAGCCGGAGCTCCGCGGTCAACGACGCGACCACAGCCTCGGCGGTCTTCGACAACGTGCATGCCGATCGTGTTGACCCCTGGTCCGTTCAGGACTCCGAGTATGAGATCGCCAAGCGAGACACTCTGCTTGCCCACCTCCCGCAACGGCCCTATTCGCACATTGTCGAGATCGGCTGCTCGATCGGCGCCCTCAGCCGAGAGCTCGCCCTGCGCAGTCGCAGAGTCACTGCAATTGATGCCAGTCGGGAGGCGCTGAAGAGCGCAGAGTATTTCAACTCGACGAATACCGCGGCTGGTCTCAGCTTCATCCATGCCACGGTGCCCTTCGAATGGCCGGAAGGGCGCTTCGACGCCGTGGTGCTTTCGGAGACGGGTTTCTATCTCTCACGTGCTCAGCTGGAACGGACACTCGAACGCATTAATGCAACGACGACACGGAGCTTCGTGTTGGTGCTCTGTCATTGGAAAGGCGAGATCCGCGACTGGCCGCTGGATGCCGACGAAGTACATGAGGTCGCCCTGGGATTTTGGCCGCACCACAGCACCGTCGTCCACCTCGATGCCGAGTACCGGCTCGACATCGCCATAGTGACAAAAACCGGCCCTCCGGCTGAGACAGTGGCTGAACGGTGATCGACCACCTCGCGGTCATCATTCCGGCACACAACGAAGAAGACGAGATCGTTGACTGTCTGACCTCAGTCGTGTGCTCGGCAGTGCTCGCGCAGCGCAAGGACCCGGAACTCCGTGTGCAAGTGATCGTCGTCGCCGACGCCTGCACCGACGGCACACACGATGTGGTCGCCGGATTCGCCCAGCAGAATCCACTGGTCGAGATACTCAGCACCTCATACAGCAATGTGGGTCGCGCGCGCGATGCCGCAGGAAGGTTGCTTCTTCGCTCTCTCCGTGACGCTCATCCGCAGGCTCTTGAGACTGCTTGGATGGCCTTCACCGATGCAGACAGCCGTGTTCCCGAGCAGTGGGTCGCCACACATCTTCACGAAGCACTGCTCGGCGCGGACTGCCTGGTCGGCACGGTCGCGCCCCGGCCTGAGACAGGATCGGCAGACCTCATCGCCAGATGGCATGAAACGCATCACCTGGTCGAAGACCACCCTTATGTGTTCGGAGCGAACCTCGGGCTCCGCGCAGCCTATTTCGAGAGGATCGAGGGCATCCCTGCTTTGTCGTGCGGTGAGGATGCCGCAGTGGTGGCAGAGATTCTCAAAGCCGGCGGGAAGGTGCGCCGCACGGACAGCTGCAGGGTGCTGACCTCGGCTCGGCTGGATGGCCGAGTACAAGGCGGATTCAGCACCTATCTGCAGAGCCTGATCTGATACTGCTGCTGAGCTTTACTCCCCCGCAGCGATCGCATCGATCGCAGCAGGATCGGACGAGCGCAGAAAGTCTTCGATCCGCGCGGCTTCCTCGCCCTCGCCGATCGCCCCGGCAGCGCGACCCAACGCATTGAGAGCACGCAGGAATCCACGGTTGATCTCGTGCTCCCACGGGATCGGACCCGCTCCCCGCCATCCGGCGGCGCGCAGGGCATCGAGACCGCGGTGGTAGCCCACACGAGCGTAAGCGTACGAATCGACGAGTCGGCCTTCGCCATAAGCTTCATCTGCGAGAATCGCCCACGCCAAGGACGAGGCCGGCAGCGCGGCGGCAACGTCGATCGGCTCGTCACCGGAATCGAGGCGCTTCTTCGCCTCGACGTCGACGTGATCGCCGGGCAGGTACGTCGGCTGTGGGCCGAGTTGCGAGGCATCGAGGTTTCCGATGTGCGATGGGTTGCCGATGGGCTGTGTCATGTCATCTCCTGTTCGTTCGTATGGCGGTTCGTGCGCTCGTGCCGATGTTCATCTGACGAGGAGACTTTCGATATCCGAGGTGGCCCCCGGCGACCGTGTCATCGTCAGTCGGTCTTCACGTCCGAAGGCTGAATAGTGTACGGGTTGGTGCTGAGAGCCCCGAAGAGGCCCTGCTTGGCGAGCTCGGTCAGCTGTTCCTTGTCTTTGACCCCGGTGGCCCAGACATCGAGCCCAGAGTCCAACCAGTTGTCGAGATTATCCGCAGAGACAGCAACCATGGTGAAGCCCTCGTTCTCGATCTCAGAGGCCTTGACCGTCGCCGGATCTCCGGAGAACATCACGGCAATCTCGGCTTCGGACGCGACCTTGGCGACCTCGGGGTTCGAGGTTCGCACGATCACGGCTTCCTGGTCTCCGGCCTCGGCGACCTTGTCGAGAGCTGGACCTGCCACCGATGCGTCCTCGATCAGGGGCATGAGCACAGTGTTGCCGCCGGACAGGTCGACGAGCTGATCCCAGGTGATGGGCTCACCAGGTGCGGTGTCCTTCCGTGGCGGCTTGATGGTCTGGTCGAGAAATGTCTTGCGGTCGAGCTTAGCGAGACCACCCTTGATCCCCATGGCCTTCGGGGCATTCTCGGGGTCTGCCGCGACAATAGTGTCATCACCGAGTTTCGCCAGGGTGGGTGCCGGCAGGTAGCCGAACTTCGTGTTCTCGGTGAAGGCAAGCTTCGAATTCGCGGGATAGACCTCGGAGCCGCCGTCGAGGGCCGCGACCGCCGGTGTATTGAGCGAGTCGACAGTCAGATGGTCCTTGCTGCCGAAGATGTTGACCCCGATCACGATGACGAGGCCGATGACGACGACCGCGCCTGCCCACAGGGGAGCGTTGAATCTTTTGCGCTCGGAGCTCTCGGGCATCGGAGTCCGCTCGTTGCTGTGCGGCTCTTCGTTCTCGATCGGCCTCCGGTGCTGCCCAGATCCGGGGTTCTTCCGGTTCTTCTTCGCGTTCAACGGCTGCCGTCCTTCGTTGTTCCGGCACCGGTGACGAGGCCTTTGAGGAAGCCGGCGCCCCAGCTCAGGTGCATGGTCGGCAAGACGATGCCGAACCAGAAACGTTCGCGTCGTCCGCAGTCCTTGGCTGCCGAGGCGGTCGCCAGGATCCCCGCCACGTACCCGAGGCTGGGGACGTGGACGAGGGAAGTGAACCGGCGCAGGAACTTCGGCCAGGTCTTCGTCGTTCCCGTCAGCTGCAGGAGCGTTTCGATAAGGCTGGCGGTCATGCCGAGGACCAGCAGCGGCGGCGCAAAATAGCGCAGGGAGTTCTTCGATCCGTAGCGTCGGATGAGTTCCGCGCGCCAGATGCCGGTGGCCCAGAACTGCTGGGAGATCTTCGGCCAGGATGCCCGCGGCCAGTAGGTGACCTCCATGTCCGGGTTGAACCAGATGCGCCCGCCCGAGGTACGGATACGCAGATTTAGCTCCCAGTCCTGACCGCGTTTGATGCCTTCGTCGAACCCGCCGAGGTGGTCGAAGACCTCACGTCGATAGACACCGAGGTAGGCGGATTCGGCCTCGCCGGCTTCGTCACCGGAATGGTAGGCGGGACCGCCGAGTCCGACGGGCGACATGTACGCCCGGGCGACGGCTTTCTGGAAGGAAGTCCGACCGCGGGCGAGCATCAGCCCGCCGCAGTTGGCGGCCTTGGTCTCGTGCAGGGTATCGATGGCCTGCTGGGTGTAGTCGGGACCCAGACCCGAGTGGGCGTCGACGCGGATGATCACCGGGTGGTGGGTGGCCGCGATGGCGAGGTTGAGGCCGATCGGCGTCGCAGCCTTCGGATTGTCGACGGTCTGGATCCGATGATCCTCAGCCGCCATGTCGGCGATGATGCGGTTCGTGTCATCGGTGGAAGGACCCAGAGCGATGACGATCTCTTTGTCACCGGCGTAGTCCTGAGCCAGAATCGTGGTGATCGCCTGGCTGATGTGCTCGGCTTCGTTGAGCACCGGCATGATGAAGGAGACTCCGGGGCGCTCGGCCAGCGGCGGCAGGCCTTCCGGGGAGAGAATCTGAGAACGTTTCGACACGCCACCAATCTTCCCACACCCGCGCGGGACCGGCCTTGAGGGGTTGCTCAGACGCCGATGCGTCATCCTCGGCCGGGCCCGCTGTCGATCACCGAAGTTCAGCGCGGTGCCATGCGGATCGCTCCGTCGAGGCGGATGACCTCACCATTGAGCATGCGGTTGTCGACGATGTGGGTGACGAGGTTCGCGAACTCGCTGGGATCACCGAGGCGCGAGGGGAACGGAACCTGTTTGCCCAACGAGTCCCGGGCCTCCTCGGGCAGGCCCGCCATCATCGGAGTGAGGAACAGGCCGGGAGCGATCGTGACGACGCGGACGCCGATGCTCGCCAGATCACGGGCGATCGGCAGGGTCATGCCGACGATGCCGCCCTTGGATGCGGAATAGGCGGCCTGACCGATCTGACCGTCGAAGGCGGCGACCGAGGCGGTGTTGACAACGATTCCGCGTTCGCCGTCTTCACCCGGTTCATTCGTCGCCATCGCGGCGGCGGCCAGGCGGATGACGTTGAAGGTGCCGATGAGGTTGACCCCGATCACCTTGCCAAAGTCGCCGAGGTCGTGCGGACCCTTCTTGCTCAAGGTCTTCTGTGCCACGCCGATGCCTGCGCAGTTGACGACGCCGGAGAGCGCACCGTCCTTGTTTGCGAACTCAACTGCGGCAGCGACGCTGTTTTCGTCGGTGACATCGGTCGCGACGAATTCGGCTCCGGCCGGTGCCTCACCCTTGACGTCGGCCACGACGACGCGGGCCCCGCGTTCAACGAGTGCCGAAGTGGTCGCTCCGCCGAGCCCGGAGGCTCCGCCGGTGACGATGAAGGTCCTGTCTTGGAACTGCATGTACTTCCCTTTCAAATGATGAAATCAGAGCCCGCGAGAGATGAGTTCCTTCATGATCTCGTTCGTACCGCCGTAGATCTTCTGCACCCGAGCGTCGGCGTACATGCGAGCGATCGGGTATTCGAGCATGTACCCGTAGCCGCCGAAGATCTGCAGGCAGCGGTCGATGACGTTGGTCTGCGCATCCGTTGCCCAATACTTGCCGGCCGAAGCCTGCTCGGTCGTCAGCTTCCCGTCGATGTGAAGCTGCGTGAGATGGTCGACGAATGCCCTGGTCGACAATGTCTCCGTGGCACATTCGGCGAGGACGAACTTCGTGTTCTGGAATTTGATGATCGGCTGCCCGAACGCCTCACGTTCTTTCGCATACGCGACCGCTTCACGCACGGCAGCCTCGGCGGTCGTCGCACCGAGCACGGCCAAGGCCAGTCGCTCCTGAGGCAGCTGCTGCATGAGCTGGACGAACCCCCGCCCCTCGACACCACCGAGGATGTTCTCAACAGGCACCCGCATGTCCTCGAAGAACAGCTCCCTGGTGTCCTGGCCTCGCTGTCCGATTTTATCGAGGACGCGCCCACGGGAGAACCCTGGAAGATCGGCCACCTCGGCAACGATGAGTGAGACACCTTTGCCACCACCGTCTTCGCTCGTGCGAGCGACGATGACGACGATGTCACAGTGGGTGCCGTTGGAGATGAAGGTCTTTGACCCATTGATGACGTACTCGTCGCCGTCACGAACGGCTTTCGTCTTCACGTTCTGCAGATCCGATCCGGTGCCGGGCTCGGTCATCGCAATTGCCGCGACCAGTTCGCCTGAGGCCATGCCCGGCAGCCACTTCTTCTTCTGCTCTTCGGTGCCGAACGCATAGATGTAGTGGGCGATGATCGTCGAATGAACACTGTTGGCCCAGGCCGAATCACCAGCGAAACCCTGTTCCTGCAAGATGACAGCCTCGTGGGCGAAGGTGCCGCCACCGCCACCGTATTCCTCAGGGATGGAGATGCAGAGCAGACCCGCATCGCCGGCCCGGTTCCACAGTTCGCGATCAACCTGGTGGTCTTCGACGAACTTGGCCTGATTGGGCACGATCTCTTTGTTCATAAAGCTGCGAACGAGTTCGCGCAGATCGTCTGTTTCCTGTGTTTCCCAGGAACCGCGGTATCCGTCAAGAATCATTGTCATCTTCCTTTGCAGTTGGTGTGGCGTCGTTCGGTGAAGGCAGGCACAGCTTCGTTGGCATCCTCGGTCCGCAGAAGCAGGAGGAGGATACAGCGTTAGAGGTCGAGGTCCTGACTGTAGGGCGCTTCGTCGGCGTGGCGGACGATGTCAGAGACGAGCCCTGCCGACTCGGCCATCCATGGTGTCGTGCCGGTCATCGTTCAGATCCTTTCGATGATGGTGGCGTTGGCCATACCGCCGCCTTCGCAGATGGTGAGCAGTCCGTAGCGGGCGTCGCGGCGTTCGAGTTCAGAGATGAGCCCAGTGAGCAGGCGTGCTCCCGTGGAGCCGATTGGGTGACCGATCGCGATGGAGCCTCCGTTGACGTTGAGGATCTCATCATCGACGCCGAACTCCCGTTGGAACAGCAGAGGCACCGGTGCGAAGGCCTCGTTGACCTCGACGAGGTCGATGTCGCCGATCGACAGCCCTGCCTTCTTGAGCACCGCGTGGCTGGCGGGCAGGACCGCAGTGAACTGGAGGACGGGATCTGCGGCTGCGGCGACACTGGCGACGATCCGAGCGCGTGGTCGCAGACCGGCTGGCTCCGCGACACTGCGATCGGCAAGCAGCAGCGCCCCGGCTCCATCGGAGATCTGCGAGGAGTTGCCTGCTGTGATTGCACCGTCGACTGCGAATACTGTGGGCAGTGAGGCGACCTTGTCCGGATCCACGCTGGGACGGATGCCTTCATCCGAGGTCAGGGCCACCTCGGCGCCATCCGTGGTCAGCCCTGTGAGTGGAACAAGGTCACCAGTGAAACGGCCGGCGTCCGTCGCCGCGGCGGCGCGGTGGTGGCTGCGGACGGCGAAAGCATCGAACTCCTCACGGGCGAACCCCAACTCCCTGACGACGAGTTCGATGGATCTCCCCTGCGAGGGTAGGTCGCCGTCGAAGCGCGCCAGCGCCTTCTTCCCGTACCAGTCACCGCGGGAGCCGTGAGGGTCGAAGAGGGGGCCCATGTCGACTCGGCTCATCGATTCGACTCCCCCGGCGATGGCGAAGCGATAGTCACCCGCGCGGATGGCCTGGGCGGCGAACTGCACGGCCTGCTGGCCCGATCCACACTGCCGGTCGAGGGTCGTCCCTGGCACGGAGGTCGGCAGTCCCGCACCGAGGAGGGCGTTGCGAGCGACGTTTCCTGACTGTTCTCCGCACTGGCGGCCGACACCGACAATCACATCGTCGATGACTTCTGGGTCGACCCCAGCCCGCTCGACGAGGTGGCTCATCGTGCTCGCCAGGAGATCGACGGGATGGCTCTCGCGCAGTGCTCCACGGAACTTGCCGACGGGGGTACGGACCGCGTCGACGATGACCGCCTCGTGTGCTCGCGTGTATGCCTCTGCCATCACCGGAGACTCTCTCTGATCTTGTGCTTCTGGATTTTGCCCGAAGGATTTCGCGGGATCTCGGAGATGATGAGCTCGCGAGGGATCTTGTAGGACGAGAGCAACGGCTCCGCGAACTCCTTGAGACCTTCGAGGGTGGGCTGCCCGTTCTGGGCCGGAGTGACGACGGCGACGATCGTCTCGCCCCACTCTTCGTTCGACCGCGAGATGATCGCGATGTCGATGATCTCCGGGTAGGCGGCGAGCGCGTTCTCCACTTCAGCCGAGTACACGTTGTGGCCGCCGGTGATGATCATGTCCTTGAGCCGGTCGACGATGGTCATGAAGCCTTCATCGTCGACCTGGACGAGGTCGCCGGTATGTACCCACCCGTCGACGATGGTCTGTGCGGTCGCGTCCGGTCGGCTCCAGTACCCCTTCATCATCGTCTCCCCGCGCATGATCATCTCACCCACCTCGCCGGATTGGACGTCCTCTCCATCGGCGTCGACGATGCGGACTTCGGTGTTCGGGATGGGGAAGCGACCCGAGGCTGAGGGTCTCCGCTTGACGTCGTCATGGGCGAGGATGATGCCACCGGGTCCACCCTCGGTCTGTCCGCACGCCTGGATGATCTCCGTATGGGGGAAGGCTTCGAAGATGCGTTTCGCGACGGTTGCCGGCATCGGTGCCGCACCGTAGATCGCGACGCGCAGGCCCGAAGTGTCACGACTCGAGAGACTGGGTGCGCGCAGCAGGAATGCGTACATCGTCGGCACTCCGAAGAAGACGCTGATCCGGTGCTCCTCGAATGCGGCGAGGACCGCTTCGGGGTCGAAGGCCGAGTGGATGACCTGGTGGGCACCGGCCATCATTCCGGGGAAGAAGAGCAGGTTGAGCGCCGCCGAATGGTAGAGAGGGGCGACGTGGAGGATTCGATCATGCAGCCTCAGACCGAAGGCCACCGTGGCGTTGACCCCCACCCAGATGATGCGGTGATGATCGAACAGAGCACCCTTTGGCTTCCCCGTCGTGCCGGACGTGTAGATGATGACAGCATCGGCGTCCTCGGCGATGTCCAAGTTGACTTCCTCGACGGGCCGGCAGTGCGCGGCAGCGAAGACATCCTCACCGAAGTCCGCCGGTCCCAACGACAGCGCGGAGACTACGGCGGCGGTCGTCGGATAGTCGCTGGCCCATGCGCTGACCGGTTCAGTGCAGTCCGGCCCGAAGAGGAGGACTGTCGCCCCGGTGTCGGTCATGAAGTGTTCGATCTCGGCCGAGGCCGATTTCGGGTTGACCGGGGCGATGATCGCTCCCGCGCGCAGTCCCGCATAGGCACCGATGGCGAACGCATCGGTATTGGGCGAGACGATGACGATCCGGTCTCCCGGCCCAACTCCGCGGGCTAAGAGCTCAGCGGCAAGCTGGTCGACTCTGGCGTCGAATTCGCTGTACGTCGTCGTGGTCTTCTCGAATGTCAGTGCGGGACGGTCGGGATAGGCGCGAGCGGTGGTGCGAAGTATTCCTGGCAGTGTGGGCATGTCGACTCCTTCGTCGGCGGATGAGCAGATTCAATTCGCTCGCTCAGATAGTTTAAATTCTGCGTTTCAAGTCTGTCGTTCAGTGGGGAACTGCGGCTGTCTATGTGGCCATGGCGACGGGTTCGAAGGGAAGATCGTGAGCCCGGGCGAGGTCCACCCATTCGCTCGTCGGCTTCGCGGCGAATGCACGCTCGAGCGTGTCGAAGTCGCTTCCGACGTGCTCAGCCAGGGCTTGGGCGAAGGCTGGTTCGACACAACCGACTGCGATCGCTCCGTCAGCGGTGTCATAGGTCCGGTAGAACGGCGAACCCCCACCTAGCGGACCACCCGGCGAGGTGAGTCCATGCCGGGCCGGACCCGCGGCCCAGGCCGCGGCTTCATCGAGAACGACGCGCTTGACGATGCCGCTGATGCCAATCTCGGTCTGCGATTCGCGCTGGCGCAATCCGCCCAGAGCGGCAATCGTTGCGGCCTCGCCTCCGACGATGTCAGCGACGGGAATGGTCGGCGTACTGCCTGGAATGAGCGTTCCGTGGGCCGCCTGATACGTGAGGTCGTGGCCGGGAATGTTCGCCCGATCTCCAGCGAACCCGACGATCTCAACGTGGACGAGTCCGTACCGCTCGACGATGCCGGGGATTCCGAGCCCCTCGGCAGCTCGCGGTCGCATAGCGGTGATGAGAATATCGGCTTCAGCGGCGAGCGAATTCAGCTGCGCGATCCCCGCCTCGTCCTTGAGATCGATCGTGACGACTTCGTGTCCTGCAGACAGTTCCCTGTAGTACTCGGGAGCAACATGAGCCACCGGATCACCTGCTGGCGGTTCGACCTTGATGACCCGCGCCCCGAGCGCCGAAAGGCGTGCCGCGGCGAGAGGTCCAGGCAGGTTGATCGCCAAGTTGATGACCGTGAGACCGGCCAAGGGTTCGTGTTCGTTCATTGAGTTTCCTCCCGTTGCACACAGTCGAATGATTCACCTCTATTGAATGACTGTATAAGCAGTTGAAAGATTGTTCAATGCATTGCATGCGAGAATTGTTGAGGAGGGACGAACAGAACTCAAGTGAGACAGAGACTGGTGAGATGACGGCGACCGACGACACAGGCTTCGACGAAGCCGCACATGACGACCTCACGAGTCGTGCCCGCATTCGCAATGCCGCCCTGCACCAATTCGCAGCCAAAGGGTTCGCTGGCACTCCATTGCGCGCCATCGCCTCCGAGGCGGGCGTCGCAGTGGGCTTGATCGGCCATTACTTCAGGTCCAAGGAGGGCGCACGCGAAGGGGTCGAACAGTGGATCGTCGGACTCTTCGCAGCGGCTCTCGAGCGCGCCGATAGCCAGTCGGACGGCAGGGTCGCAGATGTCGCGGCGCGAGATGCCAGCGTAGCGGCGATGCTCAATGACAATCCACTCGTCGTCGACTACCTGCGCCGCCAGGTCCTGGAGCTGCCCACCGATGGAAAGCTCATCTCGCGGCTGGCTTCCCTGTCTCTGGAGAGTGTCGAGGCCATGCGCAACGCAGGACATGCTTCGGCCAGCCGCCACCCGGTGGAACAGGTCGTGACCGCCATGGTGCGCCAGCTGGGCAGGCTCTTTCTGCAGCCTCTCGTTGATCAGATCGTTGATGCGTTCCCCGAGGACGAACAGCCGACCAAGCATCCGGAGCTGAGGGTCGAGGTCAAGACTGCGCAATGAGCCGGTCAGCCCGAGCTTCACTCCCTCGCGCATCCGAATCAGCTCTCAGTATCGGCCCTGCCCTCACAGTCTGGGTCAGATGGCCACTAGAGTGGGTCAGCAACAGATGTTGTCGAAAACAACAGACCCCACCTAGTTCGGAGTAAACATGGAAATCCTAGGCGGAAGCGTCATCGCCGTTGTGATCGTCGTCGTCATCCTCGCCATATTGCTGTTCGGCAAACTGCGAACCAGTATGTTCTTCACCGTCAAGACGCAGGAGAACGTCATCGTCGAACGCTTCGGGAAGTTCAAGAAGGTTGCGAAACCGGGCCTGAACTTCAAGATGCCGCTCGTCGAGACCATCAGCAAGCCGATCTCGTTGCGCGTTCAGCAGCTCGAGGTCAATATCGAGTCGAAGACGAGTGACAACGTGTTCGTCACCGTGCCTGTGGCTGTTCAGTATGTCGTTGAAGAAGACAATGTCACCGACGCCTACTACAAGTTGGCGAATTCTGAGGAGCAGATTCGGTCGTATGTCTTCGACACCGTTCGCTCCGCACTCTCGGGCCTGACCTTGGACACGGCATTCGAGTCCAAGGACGACATCGCCGAAAACGTCGAGCGTCGACTCTCGGAGTCGATGCGCCGCTACGGGTTCAAGATCGTAAGCACCCTGGTCACCGACATCACCCCGGATTCCAAGGTGCGCGATTCCATGAACTCGATCAACGCCGCACAGCGTGACCGAGTGGCAGCGCAGTCTCTGGCGGAGGCCGACAAGATCAAGCGAGTCACCCAGGCTCAGGCCGAGTCCGAGGCGATGCGCCTGCACGGTGAAGGCGTGGCCGCTCAGCGCAAGGCCATTGCCCAAGGCATCGCCGAACAGTATTCCAAGCTGCAGGAAGTGGGCATCGACAAGACCGCAGAGCAGCTGCTGATGATGACGCAGTACTTCGACACCATGCAGAACGTTGCCCAGGAGGGCCGCTCGAACGTCCTGTTCATGCCGTCGAACCCCGGCGGACTCGGCGACATTGGGGCCGAGATCAGGACCGCCCTGTTCGCAGCAAATGCGTCTGAGGATGCAGCGAACACCGAGGGACTGCACGGTGCAACCGGCCCACAGTCCTACGGACAGTCTGTCTCGAAGAGCGCGAAGAGCGGTGCCAAGGCCGATGCCAAGGCACAGGCTCAAGCGGCGATGCGCCGAACCGAAGGTGCACTCAGGGCTGACGAGGACGAGTCGACCATCGACGAGTCCTGAGGCACTCAGCTGAGAGCATCCCTTCCCGCAGTTCCTCGAACACACGATAGATCAAGGACACGGGGGCAATACCCGCACAGCAAGAGGGTCGGACCCAGCCTTTCATCGGCTGGTTCCGACCCTCAATCGGTGCTGATCCTATTCGAGGATCACTGCGACCGCACGACCCCTCCAATCAGGCCCCTCAGAGTCCGGCCTCTCCTCCCATTGGCTTTTCGCCAGGATGCTTCCGGTAGTAGTCATTCCGCGCTTTGTCCCTGGCACGCCGTTTCACCTCGTCGACGTCGTCGGCGAAGGTCACCTTGGTCGTGTCCTTGAACTGCTCGTAGCGCTGATGGAACTCTTCACGCGACTCACCGGGCTGCCACGGCCTGCTGAGGACAACCTCGACAGTGGCGGGGACTGCGAGCGCGGCGAAAGTCGCCATCGCCGCAGCAGCCGAATTGCCGAGGACCAACCAGCCGACGAAGATGCCGACCACCGGGGTCGTCCACCAACCGAGGAGTGCATAGTTCCACCCACCGGGGTTCGGCCTTCGTGCCTTGATGACGAAGGGCCTCTCCACCGCCACGGTGAGAATCTCACCGATGAGGTAGGCCACGATGATGGTCACGATCAGCGAACTCGCCTCAATCCGGCCCACCGCGGGCAACAGAGTCGCCAGCCACAGCAGCAGAAACGCCACAGGCGCTTTCAGCACAGCCATGAACAGGTGGCCGGAGAGAGCAGCAGAGAGTGGAACGGGTTCCGAATCGCGGCCTTGGCCTACGTAATTGTCAGTCATCGTTCGCACCTCCACTGCTGTCGTCGGATATCAGCTGCAAGCGGTGATGACACCGTCGACGCCGAGGATACCGCCGAGAATCACAGCAGCGTCCTCACCGATCTCTGCCATTGCGGCTCCGCTGCGGATCGCATTGATCAGATTCCTGACACCGCCGAAGATCTTGTAGCCGTCTTTGAGCCATTTGAGCACCTTGGCCACTGGAACTCCGTATTCGGCGACAACGCCTGCCAGCGCAAGGCCGCAGTTCCACCAATTGACCTGGGGGCTCAGTTCTCCGCCCTTGACGACGAGCGAGCGGTCCTTCTGCGCAACCTTCACTCCACCCAGCGCCTTGTTGAGTCGCTCTTCGTAGTTCTTCGTCGTATTGGGGTCGGCGTTCTTAAGATCTTCCGGCAGTGACTCAAGGAGCGTAGTCAGCTGTCGCGCACCGGCCTCGGATGAGAGGTTGATGGTCTTGTTGGGGCCGAGCTCTTCGAGCACGGCCTGCGCGGATGCCTGTGGAACTTCCGCTGCCTGCGCCGAAGGAGGGGCGCTCAGAGATGCTGCGGCGAATGCGACGGCAACGGCGCCTGCCGTTATCGCGGTACGCGTCCTGTACGTTCTGGCCGGGCTGGCCGTCTTTGTCGATGCGGAAGACTTCGTGGGCGTAAATGCAAGTGTCATTGCGTTCCAATCCTCGTCGATTCAGCTGACGGAACTAGGGTAAACACGTTTCAAAACGAGATTCAAGTCACATTGAAAGTACAACTATCCTTTTCGTAAAGAGTTCGTGAAGAGGATGGGCGCCAGCGAGTTTGCCCAGGCCAGCTCTGCGTCCACGAGCGCGGGGGCCGGGATGACGAGCTCACAGCTCACCATCCCGACCCCCGATTTCCGCGAGGAACCTGGCCTTGATTTACGCGAGAAACTCGGCCTTACTGCGCCACCCCATCAGCGGCAGCGGCAGCCTGCACAGCATCGGCCACAGCAGGGCCGACGCGTGAGTCGAGCGCACCGGGGACGATGTAGTCCGCTGCGAGGTCGTCGCCGACGAGGTCAGCGATGGCACGCGCCGCCGCGAGCTTCATCGCGTCGGTGATGTCGGTGGCACCGGCGTCCAGGGCTCCGCGGAAGATTCCGGGGAACGCGAGGACGTTGTTGATCTGGTTCGGGAAATCGCTGCGGCCCGTGGCCACCACTGTCGCGTACTTCGTGGCGATGTCCGGCGTGATCTCCGGGTTCGGATTCGACAGGGCGAAGATGATCGCGTCGTCGGCCATGTTCGGCAGATGCTTCTCGTCGATGGTTCCACCGGAAACGCCGATGAACACGTCCGCGCCGTCGAGCGCGGCGTCGATCCCGCCGGTGACGCCCCGGGGATTCGTCTCTGCGGCGATAGCCTGCTTCGTGGCATGGAGGTCGGTCCGCGAGGACTCGATGATGCCCTTGGAGTCGAGGACGACGACGTCGGCGACACCGGCGTCGCGCAGGATCTTGGCCACGGCCACACCGGCAGCACCTGCGCCGGAAAGGACGACCTTGACCGAGCCGAATGACTTGTCGACGACGCGCAGCGCGTTGGTCAGCGCGGCGAGCACGACGACGGCGGTGCCGTGCTGGTCATCGTGCATGACCGGGATGTCGAGGGCAGCCTTGACGCGGTCCTCGATTTCGAAGCAGCGAGGCGCGGAGATGTCCTCGAGGTTGATGGCGCCGAAGGTCGGGGCCATGCGCACGATGGTCTCGACAATCTCGTCGGCGTCATTGGTGTCGAGCACGATAGGGATCGCGTTGAGCCCGCTGAAGCTCTTGAACAGCGCGCACTTGCCCTCCATGACGGGAAGGGAGGCCTTGGCACCGATGTCGCCGAGGCCCAGCACAGCCGAGCCATCGGAGATGACGGCGACCAGGCGGCCGGTCCACGTGTGGGTGCGAGCCATTTCCGGGTCGTCTTTGATCGCGGTGCACACCTTGGCCACGCCCGGGGTGTAGGCGATCGAGAGGTCGCGCTGGGTCTCGAGCGGACGAGTGAGTTCGGCGGAGAGCTTGCCGCCCTCGTGGGCGGTGAAGATCTCTTCGTCGGTGATCGCGGGAGCAGAGGTCTGGGCCGAAGCTGCGGCGTTGTCGGTCGTAGTCGTCATGATTGATCCTTGAGGTCGTGTGACGGCCGGCGGGAAACCAGTGCTGTCATCGAATGTCGTCATTGGAATGCGCCCGGATCTCAGAATTCGCGGGACAGCGTTCATGACGGAATAAAAGCCACGCGATGGTTGGCGCGGCGACGTCGGCGCAAGTAAACGATCGAGCTCCTTTGTGAAGGGGCGAACGTATACGCGCAGTGCAGGAGGGCGACGCATCTCAGCGGATCTCGACTTGGTCAGTCGCTCCTGGCAACTGGATCAGCATAACGCACCGATTCGGTGGCGCCGATGAAAATCCTCCCCTTCGCCGAGGCGGCGCACCGGCACGTATCCCGCTCAGCAGCCCTATCCATGAGTTCGCCGGCCGAGCAGCCGGGACCCTGCACTCCCCCGGAATGACAGGGAACTCCGCGGTTCTCGCACCGTCTCTCCGACCGTGGAACACGGTGATTCAAGACGACGTTTCTGGCCGCGAAACAGCCATGAGAGGGTCTGCACGTCGACTGAAGGCATGAAGTTCACACCACCACACGAGCGCGGGCTACGTACCGCTGCCTGCCCCACGAAGCGAATAGGTCACCAGGCGATCGATATTGAGATCGGCGAGCGGCACCTTGAGGATGAGGAGGCGGTGATAGCAGGCTCCCCACAGCTGGTCGACCATGATGTCGAGATCCGCCTCGGCGTCGAGTTCGCCGGTCAGCTGGGAGACCCGCAGCCGCTGTCGTGCCAGCTCTTGTCGCGGAAGGGCGTAGGTGCGGCTCCATACATCGGCGGCATCGGGGTCGATCTGCACCGCGCCGATGAGCTCCGTGATCGACTTGCCCACTTTCTCATCTGTCAGGAACTTCACGAATGCGGTGAGCTGTGCGACCAGATCTGCATGCAGGTCGCCGGTGTCTGGGAATTCGAGCGTGGGTTCGCTGCTTGCGAAGTACGCCTCTGCGGCTATCGCACCGGGCGAGGGCCACCATTTGTACAAAGTGGTCTTGCTCGCACCGGACTCCTTCGCGATCCGCTCGAAGGTGACCGCCTGCATACCTTCTGCAAAGAGAAGTCGAGCCGTTGCGGTCAGTACCTCGGATCGAACCTGGGCGGCGGACCTGCGGCCACGCCCCCTCTTCTCCGCTGACGACTCCGTTGATGCCTTCACCACTGCCCCTCACTTAGGAACACGCCGTCCATTACCGTGCTAGTCTATTTATGAACGAATCGTTCATATCTTATCGCAGGGAGAGACCATGGCCAACACACAGGATCGGGTCGCAATCGTCACCGGCGGCTCCGGAGGGATCGGACGCACCAGCGCCGAGCGCCTGGCCGCCGACGGCCTTGCCGTCGTCGTCCACTACGCCGGCAATAAGGACCGCGCCGACGACACTGTCGCCGGCATCATCTCGAAGGGCGGCAACGCCGTCGCCGCGGGAGGCGACGTCGCCAACGAACACGCCATGGCCGCCTTGTTCGATGTCGCTCAGGAGGAGTTCGGTGGCGTGGACGTGCTTGTGCACTCGGCCGGCATCATGCCCCTGGCGCCGCTTGCGCAGCTGGATCTCAACGTATTCGACCAGGTGCAACGAACGAACGTGCGCGGCACGTTCGTCGTCGACCAGCTCGCGGCGCAGCGAATGCGCGACGGCGGGGCAATCATCAACTTCTCAACCTCTGTCACTCGCCTGCAGATCCCCGGCTACGGCGCGTACGCTGCGTCCAAAGGTGCGGTCGAAGCGATCTCCCTGATCCTGGCCCGGGAACTGCGCGAACGCGACATCACGGTCAACGCGGTCGCTCCCGGCCCGACCGGCACCCCGCTGTTCTTCGAGGGCAAGACCCAGGAACAGATCAACGGCATCGCGTCCGCAAATCCCATGGGACGGCTGGGCACACCGGAGGACATCGCCGAGGTGGTGTCATTCCTTGCCGGGCCCGGCCGGTGGGTCAACGGCCAGACCTTGTACGCCAATGGTGGCGCCGCGTAAGCGATCCCACCGACCGCCACCGACCGAAAGTTCAGGCCTATGCACCTGCTGACTGTCTTCGCCCACCCGATCCGAACGAGCTATCCGGGTGCGGTGATGGATGCATTCCACGAACCGTTCGCGGCAGCAGGGCACTCGATCGACGTCCTCGACCTGCATGCTGAGGGCTTCGATCCTCGCTTCACCGCGGCTGACCATCAGCATTTCTGGGGTGGGCCCATACCGACAGGCATCGCCGACATGCATGAGCGCGTTGAGGTCGCGGACAGACTGGCCTTTGTCTTCCCCGTCTATTGGTGGTCGATGCCGGCGCTGATGAAGGGCTGGATCGAACGAGTCTTCACCGGCGACTGGGCCTACCAATACGGTTCGGGGGTCGCCGACAGAGGCAAGGAACCGCTGAACGGTCTCCTCCCCCGCGTGCCCACAACCCTCATCGGGGTCGGCGGCTCGAAGCAGCGCACGTATGACAAATACGGATACGGAGACGCCATGCATGCCCAGCTCGACATCGGCGTCTTCGCCTACTGCGGCATCACCGATGTCGAAAGCCATCTCATCTACGACGTCGAGGGCGAGCACAACGCAGGCAATCGGGTTGCTGGGCTCGACCAGGCCCGCGAGATCGCCACAGTATTCGTGTCCCCCAATCGCACGCCGGTCAATGCCAAAGATGAGTACCTGCGCAGGCGCCGAACAAGTGAGGTCGCAACCGCGGAATTCTCTCAATGAAGTCCCCGGTGGGGAGGCCATCGCGCCTGACCCTATACTCGCAGGCATGAGTCCCACGTCGAGATCACCGTACGAGCGGGCACTTGGTTCCCAGGTGGCGCAGCTGCACCCGGTCCTGCAGCGCTATTTCGCCGCAATTCCTGAAGGCTCCGTCGGTATCGGCGAAGGCATCTTCGACTGCTTCGGGACTGATCGCCGGTGGCTCCGGCCGGTCTTGGCGATCCTGGGCCGGTGCCACGTGATCATCCCCGGAATGCACTCCCAGGTTCCGTTCCGGGTTGAGAACCGAACTGTCGATGGCGCCCAGACGGCAACCCGGACCCTGAACCTGAAGTCGGGCCCCTGGTCAATGGTCGACGCGGTGTCACTTTCGCGGTCGGGCCGAGTGGTCGATGTCCTGGGCCGCCCCGCCGTGGTGGACGCCGACTTCGACGTCGCAACGGTCGACGGCGGGTTGAGCTTGAGGAGTCGCTCCGTGGCCGTGCGCCTCGGAGTCACCGGGCGGCTCGGACGTATTCGCCTGCCGCTTCCCAGTTTCATTCGTCCCGTAATCGTCCTGAGTGAGCGCTTCGACGCCGAGGCCGCCCGCCAACGCGTCGATCTCACCGTTGATATGCCCGCCGTGGGCCGGATCTATCAGTACCGTGGGACATTCACGTACCGAATCGAGGAGGCGAAGTGACGGAGCCACAAGCAGGACGCGGTCGTGTCGTGATCGGCGGATCGAGCGGATTCATGGGGCGTCGCCTCGTTGCGAAGTACCGTGCGGCAGGACGGGAAGTCGTGACGATCTCCCGCACGAACGCAGATCTGACGTGGGACGACACCGCTGGTATTGCCCAAGCAGTCGACGGCGCGGCATTGGTGATCGGGCTGGCAGGCAAGAGCGTCAGCTGTCGCTACACACCGCGGAACCGTGAGGCGATCTTCTCCTCACGTCTGACCACGACTGCGGCACTTGCACAGGCCATCTATGAGGCGGAGAATCCGCCGGCATTGTGGGTCAACTCCTCGACGGCGACGATCTACCGTCATGCCGACGATCGCCCGATGACCGAATCTGACGGGGAGCTTGGTTCAGGGTTCTCCGTCGACGTGGCCAAGGCCTGGGAGCGGCAGCTTTTCGCAGGGGATCTTCCGGCCACGCGTCGGGTGGCGCTGCGCACCGCGATCGTCCTCGGTGACGGCGGTGTGCTCGGGCCCCTGACCAAATTGGCTCGGGTTGGTCTCGGCGGTGCCCAGCACGACGGGTGGTGGCCGGTCTCGCGAGCGCGTCGCACGGCGGCAACGGCGCACTTTCCTGGGACAGCTGGTGCGCGGCAGCGCTTCAGTTGGATCCATCTCGACGATGTCGCTGGGATCATCGACTTCCTGGAACAGCATCCTGAACTCGACGGTCCAGTCAACGCTGTCTCACCTTGCCCTTCGGACAACCGGACGTTCATGGCCACCATCCGTCGAGCCTGCCGGGTGCCGCTCGGATTGCCGATGCCACGATGGATGCTCGAGCTCGGGGCGATCATGATCAGAACTGAGACGGAGCTGATCCTCAAGAGCCGTTGGGTGCTGCCGGAACGACTCAGCGCGGCAGGCTACTCGTTCCTCTATCCCGAGCTGGAGCCTGCGGTCCGCGACGCCGTGCGAGGATGAGGAGTCCGATGGCCACTGCCAGAAGCACCGCACAGCCGAGGAACACGAAGAACGGCCACCCGTAGTACGTTGTCGTGAAGTCATGACCCGACACAGTGCTGCCGCGGCACGTGAGATGCGGTGGGACGTAAACGGGACTGACCGAATATCCCCTCATCTCTTCGCCTTGGAAGGTGTCCGGACAGACGGGTGAACCGTCGCCTGAGTTCGATGCCATGTACCACTGGCCGTGCTGAGCAAGAAACGTCCAGGGCGTGAGAATGCATGCGGTGATCATGAGGCCAACGCCCCAGGCAGCCAGCCGGCCCCCACGATTCCCAAGAAGCGCTCTGATCGCCCGTTTCGCCACTGCGGCCAGGAGTACTCCGAGGAGGCCGACGACGCTCACCGCAATGAGTGCGAGCGTCAGGGAGAACAGCGCCGAGGTGGCCCCCGGGTGATCCTGCACCGCGAATCCTCCGCCGGTAATGGTCTTCTCGCAGGCGTAGCCCCAGGGCGCGCGGCTGACGATCTCGAAGTCGTCACTGCCGATCTCTGGAAGCGCCGGTTCACAGACGTCGCCGGCTCCGCGCCGTTGGGCATCGAGCAGGATGACGCCCGAGTAGACCCATTGCGCTGTATGCAGAATGAGGGCAGTGATCATGCCGAGGACTGCCAGCAGGAGACCCCACTGCAGAAAGGACAGTCTGCGCAGCCTCGACAGGAGCCGTCGCTTCGCCAAAGTGTGGTTTCGCTGCCTGAGGGCCATGCCACAGATGTTACCGCAAGAGTTCTTGCCGTTTTGCCTGTGCCGACGTGGCCGTCGCGGTCATGCAGCTGCCTAAGTCACTGCGACTTCGCTCGGCTGGCCGCGAGGCGTCCGAGCAGATGCACCTCGGTGCCGGCCAGACCGACTGAGCAGAAGACCCGCGCCCAAGCATCGGCACTGACACGGCCCCGGCGACGACATCGGCGAGGTCTGTCATAGCGGAGGCGCTATCTGCGACCAATGTCGGCGGGTCATACGATGCGAGCTGCGCCGGTGAGTCGGTCACGACGAAGTCAGCCTCGGTCACGAGGTCTGAGGGGAACTCGGCCCGGCCGACCTGTTTGGGTCCAAGAGTGGTCACGACGACGTCATCTCTCAGCCACTCTGTTTCGATCACGGGAACAGAACTGTTCGTCGCGAGGATGACAAGATCAGCATCGTCAACGGCAGTCCGCGCGTCAGCGACCGCCTCGGCGCTCAATCCGAGCGAATCCTTGATCCTGGCCGCGAATGCCTCTCGCGATTCAGGAGTCCGTGAGTACACGCGAACAGTCTCCGGAGTCGCGAATCCGCTCAACGCCCAAAGCTGAGTCCATGCCTGCTGGCCAGTGCCGATGATTCCGACGCTGCGGACAGCTCCGCCAGTGAGATGCTTGGCGGCCACTCCCCCGATGGCGCCGGTGCGCCTGGGCCCAAGTTCGTTGCCGACAGCAATGCCGATGACGTCTCCGCTGTGACGGTCATGGGCGACGACGACTTGCTGTCCCGCCGTGGTGTCGACCGTGTCGTAGGCTCGGTAGCCGTACCAGTCGCTTCCGCTCGATCCGACGGTGAAGACCATCCGACCGTCGGGAAATTCGGCGTTGAGGCGCGGGGGTGATTGGAGTTCTCGGTCGGCGCGACGCTGCAGGGCCTCTTCGATCCAGGCGAGTGCGTTCGTCGCAGTCAGACTGTCGCGGATCTGGTCATCAGAAAACAACAATGGGTTCACAGTGGCCATCCTACGTTCGTGTCAGCGTGCTCAACTTGAGGCAAGCAGATCAACGGAGCGGCCCGTCTTCACCCGTTGATCGCGAGTAGGCTCAGCCGTGGTTCAGGACCGGACGGGGGCTTCCACCCGAGTCTCGACCCGATCATCGACCGCATCCACCTCGGTGGTCAGGTCACGCCCTCGCGTCTCCGGCGCGAAGTAGGCACCCAGCAATCCGCAGCCGGCGAACAGGATGAGAACGATGGCGACGGGCCACCAGGAGTCCGTGATCACTGCGACGAGTCCCGCCGCGATCACTGGAGCCAGACCACCCGAGACCACCGAACCGATCTCCTTGATCGTCGTCATGAAGGTGTAGCGATGTTTGGAGCCGAAGAGCTCCACCAACCAGCTCGACTCGACGCCGTAGAGATTCGGCAGAGGACCGCCGACGAAGATGGCGAAGACGCAGGCGATGAGAATCGGATTGCCGGTGTCGATGAGCAGCATGGCCGGCACAGCGAAGAGGATCTGGAATACGGTGAAGGCCAGGAATACCGGTCGACGGCCCACCTTGTCGCTGAGCTTGCCGAAGAAGGGGACGGTGGCGAATCCGATGACCGTTCCGATCATGATTCCCGTCGTCACGACGGAGGAGTCGGTGCCTGTCGTGGTCACGACCCAGCCCACCATGAAGCCCTTGACCAGATACACCGCAGAGTTCTCACCCATCCGAATACCGAGGGCGAGCAGGAACGACTTCGTCGAACGTCGAGCCTCGACGAGGATGCTCGGCTGCTCCTCCGCAGCCGCACTGAGGGCGGCACGCCGCTCCTTGGCCTCTTCGAACACGGGCGATTCCTTGACTTTCGTCCGGATGGCCAGTGCCACGAAGGTCGTGACGATGCTGAGCAGGAACGGCACTCGCCAACCCCAGCTGAGGAAGTCATCGTCGGGCAGCAATGTCAGCAGAGTCCACAGGACCGTGGCCAGGAAGATTCCGCTGTTGGTGCCCATCGCGACGATGGCCCCGAAGAGCCCACGCCGTCGCACTGGTGATGATTCGACCAGGAGGACGGAGGCGCCGGCCAGTTCGGCTCCCGCGCCGAATCCCTGCACGAGGCGCAGGACCACGAGGAAGACCGGAGCCCAGACCCCGATCTGAACGTAGGTGGGCAGGAGCCCGATGCCCATAGTCGCCAGGCCCATCATGGACAAGGTAGTGATGAGGACGATCCGCCGTCCGTATTTGTCACCGACACGACCGAAGATGTAGCCGCCGATCGGTCGGACGACGAACCCGGAACCATAGACGCCGAGGCTGGAGATCAGTGCAACGGCGGGCGTTTCGTTGGGAAAGAAGAGAGGTCCGAAGACCAAGGCTGACGCCAGGGTGTAGAGGGTGAAGTCCATGTACTCAAGCGAGCTGCCGAGCCATGACGACCAGGCTGCGCGCCGCAGTTCGGGCTTTGTCACGTTGGGATCTGGAGGGGGTGCGATAGAGCCGCTAGTCGTCATCGACATAGGTTCTGCCTTCTTCGGTTGGAGAGTTGGGCTGTTCGGTTGGTTTCAGCGCAGATAGACGCGGCTGGGGTCGAGGGTCTCCCTCAGCAGCGACAGTTCTTCGGGCGTGGGCGGTCGGGTCGATTCCAGGTCGGCGGCGACCTTGAGGTCCCACCCTGTCTGACGCACCACCTCGGCGGGATCGATTCCCGGGTGCACTGCCGTCAGCGTCAGCTCTTCGTCGCGCGCGGAACGGGTCATGATCCCCAGATCGGTGATCACGTGGGTGACTCCTGCCCCGGCCGGCATCGACCCGACCTCGGCCTGCGCCGCCTGTCTGGGACTCGGCGAGGTGACGAAGTCGAGGGTCTCCACGAAGGTGCGAGGGGTGTGCCGACGCATGACGAGGAAGACTTCGGCCGCTCCGGCCATGGCTTCGATGGCGCCGCCGGAGCCGGGGAGTCGACTCTCCGGATGTTCCCAATCATCACCGATGAGGGTGGAGTTGAGACTGCCGTAGCGGTCGACCTGTGCTGCGCCGAGGAAGCCGACATCGACCCGCTGTCCCTGGAGGACGTAGTTGAACAGGTGGGTCATCGGCATCACCGAGGCGGCCCCTGGCACGAGGACCGAGTCGGATATGCTGCGGGGCAGATCCGGCGGTCGGGCGCCGGTGACTCCTGATTCGTAGACGATTTCGATCTCGGGTGCCACTGTGTGCTGGGCCAGTGCGATGGCCAGTGTCGGCAGTCCGTGTCCGGCGAAGACGACTCTGCGACCGGCAAGCGCTCGAGCCGAGTGGATCGTGAGCAGCTCGCTGCTCGTGATATCGGTGCCAATGTTCATCCCCGACCTCCATAGTTGACGGGCGTCGAGAAGGCGTCTTTGATGCTCAATCGATCGAAGTGGTCGTCTCCCAGCAGTGCCAGGAACTCAGCGTGGTCCGCGGTGTCGTGGATGTTGGTCTGCAGCCAATCCCTGACCGCCTCGGCGT
Organism: Brevibacterium sp. ZH18; assembly: GCF_022748595.1. Taxonomy (GTDB): domain Bacteria; phylum Actinomycetota; class Actinomycetes; order Actinomycetales; family Brevibacteriaceae; genus Brevibacterium. The sequence goes on from NZ_JALDSX010000008.1 coordinate 56,012, forward strand.
CGCGAGCCAGAGTTGACCAGTCACGCGAGAACTCGTCATCGCGGTCGTAGTAGCCCTGCACAGAGTGCGGATGGGCACCGCGTGGAACGGCGACGACGGCGTCGACGATGTGAGCGGGAATGATGGTGCGGTTCGGATCGGACCGGATGATGCTCTCATCGACGATCTCTTCGACGGTGACGATGAGTCGACGGCCGGCGAATGCCGCCTCCGTCTGAATTCCGAGCATTCCCCAGGCCTGAACGTTGCCCTCCCTGTCGGCGCGTTGCGCGTGGACGATCGTGAGGTCGGGGTTAAGCGCAGGGACGACGTGGATCGGTGGGCCGCCGAAGGGATCGGTCACGGACTTGATCCGAGGGTTCTTGATCGCCAGATCACTGCCGCGGTAGGAGGCGATCGGCTGGAAGGGCAGCTTCGAGGCACCTGCCTGATAGCGGGCGACCATGCCGCCGTGGCTGTATTCGTCGAACCACAGCGGCTCCGGATCCGAATGCTCCACTCGCCGTCGCAGTTCGTAGAGTGAACCGGCTGAGCTGTTGGCCACGAATGAGGAGATCAGGCCCTGCAGGCAATCGGCGCCGAGCAGCTGGTCGACGATGACGTCGCAGGACATGCGGGCAAGGGTGAGGCCGGTGAATTTCTGGCGGATGATCTCATGCGCAGCGGCGACAGGGACGAGATGGCCGAAGCCCTCGAGTGCGACGGTGTCGCCATTGTGCAGGTGCGTGCCGATCGCTTGTGACAGGCTCGTCGTCTTGTCCATCGCGTCCTCCTTGAGCATCGATTGACTGTGACCTCGGTCATCCTGTCAAAATCATTTATGCTAGTCCAATGCAAAGAGTGCCGACGATTAATGCAGTATTGACATGATTCATCTGCGACAGTGATCTGCGCCCGCTGACTCTGCCGTCAGCCGGGCGATGAAGTTCACTGCACACGACAACGGAGACTCAGACATGGACGTCAAACACATCAGGGCATTTCTCGTCGTTGCCGAGGAACTCCATTTCGGTCGCGCTGCGGAGAGACTGCATATGACGCAGCCGCCCGTCAGTCGCCTCATCCGCAGCCTGGAGCGAGACATGTCAGCTCAGCTCTTCGAACGCAGCACCCGAACAGTGCGGCTGACGGCAGCCGGTCAGGCGCTCATCGAACCGGCGCGTGACATTCTCATGAGCTACCAGCTAGCCAGTGCGGCAGTCGATGCCGCAGGCAAGGGTGAAATCGGGCATCTGCGGCTCGGGTTCACCGGGATCGCCACGCACACGTTGGTGGGTCGGCTGTCGAAACTGGTGCGCAACACCCATCCGGGGATCCACTTGAGCCTGCAGAGTTCCTCATTCGCACTCCCGGCCATGGACAGTGTCGCCGACGGCACCTTCGACCTGGCCTTCGGCCATTGGCCGTTCGTGCCACAGACGGTCTCGACGCGGACTATCGCCGAGGAGTCTCTGGTCGTCGCCGTCCACAACGACCACCCGCTGGCGGATCGACCCTCGGTGTCCATTGCAGAGCTGGAGGCGGAGGACTTCATCACCTTGCCGCCCAACCCCGGCTCGACCACCATCGAACGTCTCTACACGTTGGCTCAGGCAGCCGGGTTCAGTCCCAATGTGGTTCAGGTGGCCCCGGACAGCTGGACCATCCTCTCGCTGGTCGGAGCCGAGTTCGGGTGCTCGGTCACGGTGTCGTCGGTGCCGCGAAACTTCACCTTCTCCAACGTCTCGTTCATTCCGTTGGATGATGACCAGGGGCCATTCCCTCTGCTCATGGCCTGGCGAAAATATGACGACAATCCGGCGCTGCATGAGGTTCTGCGCCTGTCGGAGGAGCTGTTCCCCACTCCTGCCGAGCCAGCATGACGGGCTCCCCCGCGCCGCCTGCAAATACTTCGACCGAACGATCGCTTAGTTCCTATCGGCACCGTAGACTCGAACTCGAGTGACATTTGCGCGCACCGATTCCATAGGCGGACGGTCGATATGAGGAGAAGCATGAGTGTTCTGTATCTGGTCCGGCACGGGCAGGCATCCTTCGGTACCGACGATTACGACCGGCTGTCCTCGCTGGGGCACGAACAGGCCCGCATCACCGGCGAGCACCTGGTGTCCCAGGACGTTGCGCCAAGACGAATCGTCCACGGTGAGATGCTGCGCCAGCGCCAGACTGCGGTTGGCGTCCTGACCGGCCTCAGCGCCGATCTCCAGGGCGAGATCGACCCCGGGTGGAATGAGTTCGATGCGGGTGAACTCGTCAATGCCCTCCCCGAGAGCGACCCTCGTGCCTCCACCGATTCCACGGTCTTCCAAGGCGTCCTGGAACAGGCATGCACCAGGTGGGCCGCCGGCGAACACGACGCCGACTACACCGAAACGTTTTCGGCGTTCACCAACCGTGTGGACCGAGCACTCGACGATGCGTGCGCGAGAATGCAGTCCGGCGAAAGCACGGTCATCGTCTCGAGTTCAGGCGCCATTGCCTGGACCGCGGCAAGGCTGCTGGGCGCAGGATTCGACCAGTGGCTCACGCTCAACCGAGTGACGATCAACTCCGGTGTCACAAAGATCATCACCGGCGACCGCGGGACCAGCCTGATCTCCTTCAACGATCACGGACACCTGTCACCGGCCCAGGTCACCTACCGCTGAGCGACGAACCGCTCGATTCTGCGCCGCTCACCCGTCGCTGTCTGCCCTCGCATGCTTCCGCGCCGTGAGTTCGGTGACCAGGGTGCGCACGAGCGCGCCGAGGCGGAACCTCTCGGGAACCACCGGCTCGATTCCATGCTCCACCAGTGGTGCCGCCGTGACATTGCCGACCACTGCAGCCAGCACGCCGGACTGGTCCGTGAACGCGGCGAGGACCTCCGGCAGTAGGCCCTGGTCGCGGGCGGCATCCAAGAACGCGGTGACCCCGGGCGCCGAGGTGAAGGCCACGGCATCGCATTGGCGCCGTGCGACGAGACCGACGGCTGCCACCACGGCTTCCCGGTCGGGGGCGGGACCCCAGCGGTAGACCACCAGCGAGCTGACCTCGGCACCTGCTGCGGCGAAGGCCTCGTCCAGTCCATCGGCGCCGGCTCCATGGTGCTGCACCGCGATCCGGAGGCCGCGCACACCCTGACCGAGCAGCACCTGCTGGATCTCGGAGTTGGTCTCGGACTCGGCAACCCAATCCGGTGTCAGCCCTGCCGCTTGGATCGCACCACGCGCCTTGGGCCCGCGTGCGATGATCCGAGCACTCGCGAGCATTGCGTGCCACTGCTCGCTGAGGCCCTCGGACTCGGCTACCTCGGCCCAGCCGTTGAAGCCGACGCCGGTGGTCACCACGACAACGTCGGGCTGCTTGTCGATGAGGGCGCGAGTGCGGGCAACGAGCTCGGGGTCGTCGATGTTCGGGATGACCGACAGCGTGGGGGCGTGCACGATGGTCGCGCCATGCCTCTCAAGGGCTGCAGCGAACTGCGGGGCCTTCCGCTGCGCGGTGAGAACCACACGGCAGCCGGACAGTTGGCTGCTCAGGTCACTTCGAGACTCATCCATGCACACATCCTGGCCTGGGCAGCTCATCAGAGCAACTCACGGATCGAGTCGAGAACTACCCATCTCGGCTCCACTTCACCCGTGCATCCGCGCGCCCTTGACCACCCGGTCGACCGCGTTCTTTGGACCCCGCAGTGCGATTCCCACCACGTTAAGGTCCTCCGCCGCCACGGCTGCGACGGCTTCACGGTTGGCCGCATCATGCCCCGTTGAGAACAGTTCCTCCGTGTACACTGCCAAGGCCATGCCTCGACTCAACGCCTTGGTCCGAGCCTTCGCGAGCACCTCGGCGTCGGCGGTCATCACGAGCACTGGCTGGCGCAGCATCGGGAGGTAGTCGTTGCCGTCGGCGTCTCGGTAGTTCTCGCCCACCAGGTTCGATTCGCTAGTGGCGATGCCGGACATGAGGAATGCGGTGACGTTGAGTTCCTGCCAGGGCAGCAGGTCCTCGCGGAGGACCACGGCGACCTTCGTGTCGAAGCGGATTTCGGACGTCGGCGCTGCCGTGGCTATGGTGTTTTCGTGCATGCCTTCACTTTGGTTCAATTCCCCAGATGGGTCTTGTACGTTTGTGACATGGCAGATGTGATCCACGCGTGGCACCCGGATGTGGCCTTGGTGCAGGAAGTGCTCCACGCACGGTTCGAACATCATGCCTACCCGTCCCACACTCATGATTCGTGGACGGTCCTGCTCGTCGATCAGGGAACAGTGACCTACGATCTGGATCGGCACGAGCACCAGACGTCGAACTCGGCGGTGACGCTGTTGCCGCCGCAGGTGCCCCATGATGGCCGCTCGGCGACTCCGGATGTCGCCTTCCGTAAACGTGTGCTCTACCTCGAGCCCGAATGGCTGCCTCTGGGCGCCGTCGATGCCGCCGCGGAGACTCCGACGCTCTTCGATCCGAATGTCATTTCGGCCGTCGACCAGATCCATGCGGCGCTGAATGACCCGGCCGATGCCCTCGCCGCCGAGTGCGGTGTCCTTGCCCTACGCGACCTCGTGCAACCGCATCTGAAGTCACCGGTCGATACTGCAACAGATCAGCCCCTCGCCCGTCGACTCCGTCATCTGCTCGATGATCGACTGGAAGAGACGATCACCATCGCCGAGGCGGCCGCCGACTTAGGTGCCCACCGCAGTCATCTGGTCCGGGTCTTCACCCAGACCTACGGGATCGCCCCGCATCAGTACGTCGTCGGCCGCCGCATCGACCGCGCCCGCAGGCTGCTCCTGGCCGGTCACTCCCCCGCCGAGGCGGCCGCTCAGTCAGGCTTCCACGACCAGTCCCATCTCACCCGGCACTTCCGCCGGACTTTGGGGACGACTCCCGGAGTGTTCGCGGCCTGAGTCTGCCCACTGGCACACGCAGCCATTAGGCGATCTGAACGTGCGCATCACCTGTCGAGTACTCAAGCGCGAGACTGCCGCCGACGGCCTCCAAGTAACCACGAATCGTTCCGACTTTGGAGTTTTCCAGATCACCGTGCTCAATTTTGGAGATCTGACGCTGTGAGACTCCGATACGATCTGCAAGCTGCTGCTGAGTCAGCCCGGCATTTTCACGTAGCTCCCGGAGTCGATAAGCGCGAACTTCGGCAAGCATCCGCTCCTTGTGCGCCTCGACGTTTTCCCGGTTCACCGGGTGTTTCGATAGGAAGTCATCAAGACTCATAGCCATATCGATCACTTTCCCTTCAGCCTAAATAGATGGTCGTCAAACAAGTCGTCGGCAATCGGAATGTTCCGGTGATACCAGCGCTTCCAATTCCCGGCCTTGTCGCCCGCAATCAATAGGATTGCCCGCCGGGCGGGATCGAATGCGAACAGAATTCTCAGTTCAGAGTGCCCAGCGGAACCAGGTCGCAACTCTTTCATGTTCTTGTGTCGGGAGGCGATCACAGTGTCTACCAAAGGCCGCCCCAGCTGAGGACCGCTGTCTCTCAGCAACTCCAGTGCGGCAACAACCTGGTCTCGCGAGTCGCCATCCAGTGAGGCGAGCCATTCTGCAATGTGCTCAATGTCGACGCTCCACATGTCCTCATCTTAGAACCTGCAGGTTCTATTTACAATGGGCAGAGACAATTGACCCACCATCAATTCCACCGATAGTCACTCGTCGGCGGCTTATGCTTTCGTAGGCTCCCGGCGATCTGGTCCGGGTCTTCACCCAGACCTACGGGATCGCCCCGCATCAGCACGTCGTCGGTCGCCGCATCGACCGTGCCCGCAGGCTACTCCTGGCCGGTCACTCCCCCGCCGAGGCGGCTGCTCAGTCAGGCTTCCACGACCAGTCCCATCTCACCCGGCACTTCCGAAAGACGCTGGGGGCGACTCCCGGAGTGTTCGCGGCCTGATATTCGACGCCGCCAGCTCAGTCCACGAATGTGCAGGTGACGACACCCAGGCCGTCAAACCTCGTAGTCAACGAATCGCCTGGTTCCACCGGGATGGGTTCACTGCAGGTGCCGGTGGTGATGAAGTCGCCGGGGACAAGTCCGATGCCGATGGCTGAGAGCTCGTTGACCAACCACGTCAGTGCGGCAACAGGATCGCCGAGGACATTTCTTCCCACGCCCTCGCTGGTGCGATGGCCTGAGGGGCCGTCGACGTCGGCAGTCATCGACACCGCTGCCAGATCTGCTGGGGCCCAGGTGGTCCTCACCGCGGAGCCCAGCACGAATCGGTGGCCGCAGGCGTTGTCGGCGATCAGTTGCAGAGCGCCGGCGGCGGTGACGTCGGTGAAGCGGGTGCTGGGCAGTTCGATGCCGAAGTGCAGAGCAGTCACCGCTTCCATCACCTCATCCGGCGTGTAGGGGTTCGTGCGCGGGTCAAGGCCGGAACCGAGTACGAACACGAACTCGGGCTCTGCCAGACACATGGTATTTCCGCTCAGGGACACTGCGTCCCCGTCGGCATGGACGCGATCAGAGAGCACACGTCCGCCCAGAGGGCCGTCGACGTTGATGTGTCGTTGCCCGGCCTCACTCGTCGCCGCGATCTTCCACCCGACAGTGGGTTGGCCTTCCAGCTCGGCATAGCGAGTCTGCACCGCATAGGCTTCTGCCCGAGTTGCAGGCACCGCTTCTGCGGGAAGCGCATCGATCACCGAATTCTGCAGAACCGTCTGGCGCAGCGTGGTGGCACAGCGCTCGATCTTCTCCGTCGAAGACATCGTGTTCACATCCGTCATGGGATTAGTGTCAGCACTGTTTTAGGCAGCCGGCCGTCGTCCATCTGCCGATGGACCTCCACGACATCCTCGAGCGGTGCCGTTGCTGGAGCGGGCACATGAAACTCCCCATTCTCGATGAGCGTAGCCACGTAGTCGAGCGCGACATGATCCGGTTCGACGATGACGTTCGTCCAGCGGACACCTGCCTGGGCAGCAGCAGCGTCGAGTCCCTGCTGCTGTCCCGAAGGCACTCCGACGACGATCCCATCCCACTTGGTCAAAGGAACTGCACGGAGGGCGAACTGCCCGCCGATGAGGTCGATGACGACGTCGACATCGCTGACCGGTCCACCGCCCAGGTTCGGGTCGTCGAATTCCTCGCTCGCATAGTCGATCACGCGGTCGATGCCGAGGACTTCCAGACGCTTGAGCTTCCCACCGGTCGCATGTCCGATGACGGTCGCTCCCAGCTTCTTCGCCATCTGCACGACGTAGGTGCCGACGGTGCCACCAGCGCCGAGGACGAGGACGGTCTGTCCGCTGCGCACATCCGCAGCCTCATGCACGATCTGGTACGCCGTCGTGGCAGGCAGAGGGATCGATGCGGCAGTCGCGGAATCCAGAGAATCAGGAATGCGCACGAGGTGGCGAGACGGTGAGGTCACATACTCTGCGTATCCCTTGGCCGGGTAGGGAAAACGAGGCATCCCAAAGACACGGTCACCGACTGCGAAGCGATTGACCCCAGCGCCCAGGGCCGAGACCTCACCGGCGATGTCCCATCCCACAGTGATGGGGAATGGGCCCATGAGCTTTGCCACGGATGCTCCGCCGCGGGTCTTGCCGTCGACGGGGTTGACTCCCACATGGCTGACCCGCACCTGCACCTCGGTGGGGATGGGATCAGGTACTGGTGCGTCCTCAATCAGAGTGAGGACTTCCGGGCCACCGAATTCGTTCTGGACTACCGCGCGCATCTCACTGCTCCCGCGCCAAAGCGATGGTCTCGCGTGCAATCTCGCCGGGATGCGATTCCGGGAGCCAGTGCGAGGCACCTTCGAGGGGGACGAAACGGTACGGGCCTTCGACATAGCCAGCAGTCAGCTCCGCAGTGGCCCGAGGGAAGGCAATATCGCGACTGCCCCACACAAAGGTCGTCGGCACGGTGACCGGGGTGCTCGACAATCGGGCACGGCCATCCGCCGCCTGATAGTACTTGAGCACGGCGTCCATGGCACCGGTCTCGCTCAGTCGCGATACGTAGGAGGCCGCCATGTCATCGGGGACGTCACCGGAATAGAGATCGATGAGTCGTTGACCCTCGTCGCGCAGCAGGGTTCGCGCAACGCCGTCCGGATGGTCCTGGATCGCGCGCATGTACGCCATGCGCTCGTATTGATCCGGATCCGCCTGCACCTGCTTGACGTGGGCGATCGGGTGCGGGGTTGAGACGACGGTGCTCGTCAGCAGACGCTCCGGATGGTTGGCCGCAAAATGCCAGGCAACCATCCCACCCCAGTCATGGCCGACAAGATGAAACCGGTCAAGACCCACAGCACGAGAGACCTCGTCGAGGTCTGAGACCAGATGCGGCATCGTGTACTCATCGACGGAGTCGGGACGCGCCCCAGGAGAATATCCTCGCTGGTCATAGGCAAACACGCTCATCCCGTGGTCAAGGAGAATCGCTGCGGTCTGCTCCCAACAGGCGGCGAATTCTGGCCACCCGTGCAGCAGCAGCGCATCGCCGAGCTGCGGGTCCGGATGAGCCGGCGTCGCACGGAACCCGGCGAAGTCCCCGTGCTCGGTGGTCACCGTCAGTGCTTGCGCGTCTGCGACCAAAGGCAGTTCTGCTAACCGAGCCGCCACCGACTCGTTGTCGAATGGGTCGCCGCTATTGAGATGAGACCTCTGTGTCGATGCCATCGTTCAGCCTCCTCGCTGAAAATACATTGCTTGCTGCACGTACCTGCTGCGGAAGCAGGCGTTACTGGGCGCCGACGACCTTATGCCTTCGGGTCTCGGCGGGAGCCATCAGCGGGGATTCCCAACGCGTTGACCCACAACTTTGTTGCAGTCTCCACGAGAAGATCATCAGTGCCCCACCCCGGCTCTTCCAATGCGTACTTGTAATAGGCCATGCGGCCGACCATCAACGACAAGGCATTGGCCGACATGACCGGATCAAGACTCGGATCAGCAAAACCCTCATCTTGGAGCTTCTTGATCCACTTGCAGTTTCGCTTGGCAAAGGCCTGTCCCCGGTCAAGGCGCAGACGCCGGAACTTCGGGTCGATCGATGCGACCTGCTCAAGCAGGAGCATCAGTTTGGCATTGCGTTTGTATGCCTCGATATAGGCACGATTGCCCGCATCGAGGGACTCGACGACAGTGCGATTCGCGTGATGCTCCTGCGGCGGACCGGGATGGAGCATATCGTCTTGAGCTTCCTGCAGAACTGCAGCAAGAGCCTCTTCTTTACTGTCGAAGTACGTGTAGAAGGTGCCCGTGGAGCACCGGGCTTCCTTCGTGATATCCGTCAGGCGCGAATCGATGAACCCATCGCGTTCAAAGACGGTGCGGGCAGCAGCCACCAGGGACGCACGAGTACGCAAGCCTCGCGGTGTGGACGGGAGATCACGCTTCAGTGTGGAGTGGACAAGCGTGGGCAGTTCCTCACCTTGTTCTTCGGTCTTCGACATGATCAGCCCATCATACAATCCGCGGCTGGAGCGACCTCGCCCACCGACAGGCCCAGCGCCTGTGCCGATGCCCCGCCGACATCGACAACTGGCACCCTCATGGTGCCAACCCGTTCTCCCGGGCGACGTCCCACCCGTGGTCGATCACGGCCTGGATATTCTCCGGGGTGAGGGTGACTCCGGCAGCGTTCTCCGGGTTGTCGAGAACCCTGCGATAGACGCCCTCGGCGATGATGGCGACCTTCCACACTCCCAGCAGATGCCAGAATCCCAGACTCTGCCCGCTGCGCCCCGAGGCACGCAGATATTCCTCGGCGATCTCCGCCCGTGTGGGAAATCCGTCCAATGTGGACGCCGCGAACATTCCGCCTGGCATCTCACCTGCTTGCGTCCAATAGGCGAGTGCGCTGCCCGTGTCGGCCAGCGGATCGCCCAGGGTCGAGAGCTCCCAGTCGAGGACGGCACGGATCTCACCTGTGCCCTCGTCGATGATGACGTTGCGGATGTGGAAGTCACCGTGGACCAGCGCGATCTCATCCGTTTCCGGCTGATTGTTTCGCAGCAGCTCGGTGAGGGCATCGAGGTCGGGTCGGTCCTGAGTTCGGCTGTCCTCCAACTGTCGACTCCACCGTTTGAGCTGCCTCGGCGCGTAGGGTTTCCGGGAGGCCAGGTCACCCAGTCCCACAGCATCGATGTCGACTGCGTGGATCTTCGCAAGCGTCCGCGCGAGCTCGAGGCCGAGGCTGCGGCGCACATCTGGGGAGAGCGAATGGGCGCTCTCCTCATCATCGACGACCGTGCCCTCGACATGTGCCATGAGGAAGACGGGAACATCGGCGACGGCCGGTTCCGTGCACACACCGATGGTGGCCGGAACCGGGACTCCCGTTCCCTGCAGAGCCGCCATGATCCTGTACTCGCGTGCCACGTCATGCGCCGAGGCGAGAAGCTTGCCCAGCGGGGGCCGCCGGGCAATCCAGGACTGCCCGGCTTCGTCGTCGATGCGGTAGGTGAGATTCGACTGCCCCTGACCGACCCGAGTCCCGCTCAGGGCTCCGACAACTGGCTCCCCTGCCTCTCGCATCCAGACGGCAAGCGCCTGCAGGTCGAGTTCGACACTCATCCGGATTCCCGAGCGGTCTTCCGTCGGCGCAGTTCCCGCCTGGCGATCGAGCGCTTGTGGACCTCGTCGGGTCCGTCTGCCAGGCGCAGCGTGCGCTGGTGGGCGTAGAAGCTCGCCAGCGGGAAGTCATCGGTGACTCCGCCGCCGCCGTGGACCTGGATGGCCCGGTCGATGATCGTCAGCGCCATCTGGGGAGCCTTGACCTTGATGGCAGCGATCTCGGTCGCTGCTTTCCGGTTGCCCACGGTGTCCATCATCCATGCCGCTTTGAGCACGAGGAGGCGGGTGGCTTCGATCTCGATGCGCGCCTCGGCGATCCAATCCTGGATGTTCGAACGCTCCGACAGAGGCACCCCGAAGGTGACTCGCTGCTGCGCACGATCGATGAGCAGATCGAGGGCCCGTTCGGCCATGCCGATCGAGCGCATGCAGTGGTGGATGCGGCCCGGGCCCAAGCGTGCCTGGCTGATGGCGAATCCTTCGCCCTCCCCGGAGAGCAGCGCGGTCTTCGGCACCCGAACGTCCTCGAAGAGGATCTCGGCGTGGCCTTCGCGGTCCATGTATCCGAACACGGGCAGTCCGCGGACAATGGTGATTCCGGGAGTGTCCTTGGGCACGACCAGCATCGACTGCTGACGGTGGGTTTCAGCACTCGGATCGGTCTTGCCCATCACGATGAAGACCTTGCAGTTGGCGTGCAGCGCATTCGACGCGAACCACTTCCGCCCGTTGAGCACGTAGTCATCCCCGTCGGCAACGATGCTCATTTCGATGTTCGTCGCGTCGGAGCTGGCGACCGCTGGTTCTGTCATGCAGAAGGCTGAGGCGATCTCACCGGCCAAGAGCGGCTTGAGCCACTTCTCTTTGTGCTCCTCGGTGCCGAAGAGGGTGAGCACCTCCATGTTTCCCGTGTCCGGGGCATTGCAGTTGATGGCCTCGGGCGCGATCTCCGCGCTGCGGCCCGTGATCTCTGCAAGGTGGGCGTACTGCAGGTTCGTCAGTCCCGCACCCCACCCTTCGTAGGGCAGGAACAGGTTCCACAGTCCCTGAGATTTCGCCTCCCGCTTGAGGTCCTCGAGGATCGGCGGGTGGAAGTTCGGCTCCCCGGACTCCGCCCGCTGCTGGTGGTAGACGGACTCTGCCGGGTAGACGAATTCGTCCATGAAGGCGTTGAGTTTGGTTTGGTATTCGACAGTCTTCTCGTCGGGTGCGAAATCCATGATGTCTGCTTTCTCTGCGGTTCTCTTCGGTACTGCGAAATTCTTGAATAGGGGGAAATGCTGAGCCTCATCGGGCGATTGCCGCGCTGGGGCGGATGCTCACCTCGTCGGCGGGGCTGTTTCTAAGCTTCGCCGCTGACTTCGAGGAGGACTTTGCCGCGAACTGAGCGGGAGTCGATGATCTCGAGTGCTTCACCGGCCTGTGCCAATGGCAGGACGGTGTGGATCGCGGGATCGAGGGCTCCGGCAGACAGGTGGGGCCACAGGGACTTCCACTGCTCGGCCACCATTTCGGGTCGGCCTGCTACTGCGGCACCCCAGCCCACGCCTGCCACAGAAACGTTGTTGAGCAGCAGTCGATTGACCTTGACTTCCGGAATCTGGCCCGCGGTGAAACCGAGGACCAGGAGCGTGCCGAACGTCGACAGGCACCGCAGAGAATCCGTGAAGCGATCTCCACCGACGGGATCTGCGACCAGGTCGACTCCGCGCGGGAAGATCTCTTTCACGGCGTCTTTGAAACCATCGGCGAAGACCACATGCTGAGCGCCGAGGTTGGCCACCGTGTCCGCCTTCTCCTGAGTGGAGACGACGGCGATGACTTCCGCACCGTAGGCGAGCGCGACCTGCACCAGGGCACTGCCGAGGCCGCCGGCAGCACCGTGGATGAGGACGCTCTGTCCTGCTTGAAGTTTCCCACGCACACGCAGAGCGAAGTCCGCCGTCAGCAGGTTCATCGGCATCCCGGCCCCGGAGCGCAGAGTCACCGACTCCGGCAGCGGAAGAACGCTGCCAGCAGGGACCGCCATGACTTCGGCATAGGCTCCGGTGCCGGCAACACCGACGACACGGTCACCGACAGCGAAGCCGGCGACTCCCTCACCCAGTTCGCGCACTGTTCCGGCGACCTCAGAGCCCATCGTGTAGGGCAGCGGTGGCTGCATCTGATATTGCCCGCGCGACTGCAGCAGTTCGGGGAACGTCACGCCTGCATAGGCGACGTCGATGAGCACGGTGCCCGGTTCGGCGGTGGGGGTGTCGACGTCTGCAAGTCCGAGCGAACTCGGCCCGTCGGTTGCGCTCAGCTGTACTGCCTTCATGATGTCTGCTCTTCCTTGTTCACTTCGTTCTAGATGCCTGTTGATGCGACGACGCCGCCATCGACGACGATGGTGTCGCCGACGACATAGTCACCGGCCCGCGAGGCGAGGTAGGCTGCGGCGCCGGCCATGTCCTCGGGGGTGCCGATCCGGCCTGCCGGGATGCGCTGCTGGACTTCATCACCGTGATCACGGGCATCCTTGTTCATCCGTGAGGGGAATGCTCCGGGTGCGATTGCGCTGACGATCACGCCGTCGGGTGCGAGCCTGGCCGCCAGGCGCTTGGTCAGGTGGATGACTCCGGCCTTGCTCGCGTGGTAGCTGTACGTCTCGTTCGGATTCGTCCTGATGCCGTCGATGGAGGCGACATTGATGACCTTGGCCAGGTGGTCTCCCCCGGCAGCGGCTGCGCGCAGGTCGGGTGAGAGTTTCTGGGTGAGGAAGAACAATGCCTTGAGGTTGAGGTCCATGACCTTGTCCCAGCCGTGTTCCGGGAACTCGTCGAAGGGTGCTCCCCACGCGGCTCCAGCGTTGTTGACGAGGATATCCAGGCTCGATTCGTGTTCGCGGAGGCGGGAGACGACAGATTCGAGTCCCTCCGGCGTTGAGATGTCACCCGGAATGGAGGTGCAGGTTCCCTGCTGAGACATCTCGGCTGCTGCCGCATCGCATTCCTCGGCCTTGCGGGCCGTGATGTAGACGCGCACGCCCAGCTGGACGAACCCTTCTGCGATCATTCGGCCGATGCCGCGCGAACCCCCGGTGATGAGGGCGCAGCGTCCTTCCAGATCGAACAGTGTTGACATGTTCATGCGGCTTCCTTCGTTTGATTCGTCGAGTCGTCTGCGACTCAGTGTCTGTCCCTCGACCATAGTTGAACCCGATGTCAACTTCAATAGTGCGGGGTGGGCATCCGCAGGTCAGACCTCGGCGCCGTGTTCGGTGAAGAATCCGATGGATTCTGCGACGCAGACGGGCTTCTCGATTCCCTCGGCCTCGAAGACCTGGGTCGTCGTGATCTGCGCGGATCCGGTCTTACGTCGTTCCACCTCGGTGACGGTGGCGCGCATGCGAACTCGCGATCCCACCGGCCGGGGATTCGGGAATCGCACCTTCCCGTACCCGTAGTTAAGGCTGTGAGCGAAGCCGTCGAAAGCCATCAGCTCTTCCATGAATGCCGGTCCGAGCGAGAGCGTGAACAGGCCGTGCCCGATCGTTCCGGCGAAGGGGCCTGCCGCCGCCCGCTCCTCGTCGACATGGATCCACTGATGATCGTTCGTCAGGTCGGCAAAGGAGTTGATGTCGTCCTGGACCAGCACGTGCCAGCCGGTCGGGCCGAGCTCCTGGCCGACGAGTCCTTCGAGATCGGAGATCGAGGTGGGACGAATGGGAGTGGTCATTGTCTGCCTTTCGGTGGGGCGCAGCGCGGTACAGGCGAGCGCAAAGCGGAGAAATGAGAAGCCGAACTTGAAATTGACTTCATATTCGATAACGTAAGACTAACCGTGTGAGCCGCATCACTTCAAGTGGCATCGGCGCCGACCACACGGCCGAGCTACGTATGCGAAGGAGCAGCACCATGGCAGAAGTGCAGACCGTCACCGGCACCATCGACAGCAGCCGCCTCGGCAAGACCCTTGTCCACGAACACGTCTTCGTCCTCAGCGAAGAGATGCGCCAGAACTACGACTCCACCTGGGACGAAGAAGAGAAGATCGCGGACGCCGTGACCAAGCTCAACGACCTCAAGGATGCGGGAATCGACACGATCTTCGATCCCACGGTCGTCGGGCTCGGTCGCTTCATTCCGCGCGTCCAGAAAGTCGCCGAGCAGACAGACCTCACCATCGTCGTGGCCACCGGCCTCTACACCTACACCGATCTGCCGCACCGTTTCGACGTCCGCGGGCCCGGCCTCCTCATCGATGAGCCCGAGCCCCTAGTCGGCCTGTTCGTCAGCGACATAGAGGACGGAATCGCGGGCACCGGAGTCAAGGCGGCGTTCCTCAAATGCGCCATCGAGGCACCGGGGCTGACCACTGGGGTGGAGCGGGCCATGCGCGCGGTCGGACAGGCGAGCGCCCAGACGGGTGCCCCGATCACCGTGCACACCAATCCGCACACGGAATCCGGGCTCGTCGCACAGCAGGTGCTCAAGGAAGAAGGTGCGGATCTGAGCAAGGTGGTCATGGGCCATTCAGGTGATTCGACGGACCTCGACTACCTGATGAAACTGGCAGACAATGGGTCATTTTTGGGCATGGACCGATTCGGCCTCGACGTGTACCTGCCGACGGACAAACGCATCGACACGATCGTCGAACTCGTCCGTCGTGGCTACGCCGAGAAGATCACTCTGGCCCACGACGCCTCGTGCTACATCGACTACCTCTCACAGGAGGAGAAGACGCAGATCCAGCCCAACTGGCACTTCCGGCACATCTCAGATGACGTCATTCCGACCCTGCTGGAGCGAGGTGTCACCGAGGACGACATCGACACCATGCTGGTGAAGAATCCGCGCCGCTACTTCGAGTGACAGCTACTTCGAGTGACCTCTACTTCGAGTCACCTCGATACACACAGAACCAAGGACACGCAGCGCCCTTCAGCAGTCTTCAACGAACAAAGGACACCGCATGCCCTCTTCCACCACCAGCCTCAGTCGCAGCGATTCGAAGGTCCGAGACAAAAAGCACGGACGCCTGCGGGCGGCCGGACTCGTCGGCTCATCGATCGAGTGGTACGACTTCTTCCTCTACGGCACCGCCGCCGCACTCGTCTTCCCCCATGTGTTCTTTCCCGACGCAGAAGGCATCAACGGTGTACTCCTGTCGTTCTCAACCTTTGCCACAGGCTTCATCGCCCGTCCGATCGGTGGACTGCTCGCCGGTAACTACGGCGACAAGCTCGGCCGCAAACCCATGGTCGTCATCTCTCTGCTGGGAATGGCGATCTTCACGTTCGCCATCGGTTGCCTACCCTCGACCGGCAGCATCGGCCTCATCGCACCGATCCTGCTCGTGACATGCCGCTTCCTCCAGGGCATCGCCTGTGGGGCACAGTGGGGTGGCCTTGCCCTCCTGCTCAGCGAGTCGGCCGGACCCAAGCACCGGGCATTTTCGGGCTCCTTCATGCAGGTGGGCGTCCCCTGCGGAGCCTTGCTGGGTAACCTCGTCTTCGTCATCGTCTCCACTTCCATCAGCCACGAAGCCTTCGTCTCGTGGGGATGGCGGGTCCCGTTCTGGGCCACAGCACTCCTCGTACCGGTCGTCATGTACATCCAGCTCAAGATCGAGGACTCCCCGGAGTTCGAAGCGCTCAAGCACGAAGTCTCGTCGAACAAACCTGCCGTCGTGCGTGCACCGCTGTGGCAGGCCGTGAAGTCGAACTGGAAGACGATCCTGCTCGCCTCCGGCACGCTGTCGGCCACGAACTGCGTCTTCTACATTACGATCGCCGGTGCCCTGTCCTATGGCACGACGTACCTCGCCATGGATTACAACAGCATGCTCATTGCAGCCATGCTCTCCACCGTCGTCGCGATCCCGGTTACTCTGCTCGGGGGCAAGTTGGCCGACAGGATCGGGCGTCGACCGGTCATCATCATCGGCGGAGTCGGGATTCTCATCTGGGCATTCCCCTACTTCGCCCTCATCAACGCAGCGAACATGGCCATGTTCACGATCGCAGTCAGCGTTGCCGCAGTGTTCCAGTCGCTCGTCTACGCCCCGGTCGCCTCGTATTTCGGTGAGCTGTTCGCACCACAGATCCGGTTCTCCTCGGTGTCCTTGGCCTATCAGCTCAATGCGATCATCGTGTCGGGCTCGACACCCATCGTGATGACCTGGCTGATCGCGAAGATGGACGGCTCAACCCTGGGCATCACTCTCTTCGTTTGTGCCATGGCGGTTCTCACGGTCGGGTGTGCCGTCGCGCTGAAGGAGACCAACCCGAAGTCGGTCAGGCAGTCCCCAACTGCTGTTCCCGGCGAGCATCTGCATGCCAACAGCGTTGCAGGCTCCGCGGACTGAGAGTCAAAGCCGTCTGAAGATTCACAACCACTCGAGGATCCAAGCACACGTTGAGCGGCAGGGACTTTCCCTGCCGCTCAATCGTTTCGTCAGCGGCCTGAAGTCGAGGTGCCCTGCAGCTTCGCCTGGTAGCGGCGCATGCCGCGGATCCAGCGATCGTAGTCCGATCCCTTCATGCGGTACATGTCGAGGACTTCGGGGTGGGGCAGGATGAGGAAAGTCTCGGCTTCGATGGCAGCCATCACGGTCGTGGCGACGTCTGCCGGCTCGAGGACATTGCCCGCCTCGGCGACTGCACGCTGACCGGTCAGGGCTGTGCCGGTGATCGCGTCGGGATCCTCGCCCCACAGGATCTTCGTGTTCACGCCCATGGGTGCCAGCACGGACACGCGCAACCCCTCATCGCCATAGGTCACGGACAGCCATTCCGCGAAGGAGAGAGCGGCGTGCTTGGTCACCGAGTATCCTGCCGATCCGATCTGGGTGAGCAGTCCCGCCGCCGAGGCGGTGGCGACGAAATATCCTTCCCCACGAGCCGTCCACGTCGGTACAAGGCGTTCGGCTGCGCGGATGTGGGCACGCAGGTTGACGTCGATGATCCGGTCCCAGTCTTCGTCGCCGCCGAGCCCGGTGACTCCGGTGATCCCGGCATTGGCGAAGTAGAGATCGACCTGGCCCAGTTCACGCTCGGCCGTGTCCACCAGCTCGGCCACCCCGACTGCCGAGGAGACATCCCCCGTCCAGTGCGGCTGCCCTAGCTGCGCTGCGGTCTCAGCAACCTCCTCGGCGAGGTCGGCGAGGAGCACTCGCGCCCCGCGCTCATGGAGTGCCGCTGCGATCGCGGCACCGATCCCTCCGGCCGCGCCGGTGACTACTGCGTTCCGTCCTTTGAGTTCCATCGTCTCCCTCTCCGCAAAATAGCCTCACCTCATTGTGTGCGAGGCCACATCCATCTATAGTTGAACCTGCACTCAGTTTCAAGTAACTAGATCGACGATGATCGGCATCGGGCCCAGCGCGGGCTCGGACCTGCACCGTCGTGAACCGAAGGAGTTTCATGGCCGCGACCCTGCGCACGTCAATCGTCGATCTGCTTGTCCCCTGGGCAGAAACCATCCCCGATTCCATCGCTGTGCGCACTCCCCCTGGTCCCGACCGGGTCTCGCTGACCCAGCTGCGCTTCCTCGGAGAGATCGGGGCAGCCCGCGATCGCTACCGCGCAGCGGGCCTGAACCCGGGTGAGCGGACGGTGCTCATCGCGCCGTCCTGCCCGGAGTTCCTCATCGAGTTCCTCGGCGCCCATGCTGCCGGACTGGCGGTCGTGGCCGTCAACCCGCTGTCGACGGCCCGAGAGCTCATGTACATCCTCGAGGACTCAGAAGCCCGTCGCCTCGTGGCCCATCCGGCCATGGCGGAGGCGGGACGACTCGCTGCAAGCGAGAAAGACATCGGCTTCGACACCCTGCCGTTGGTCGGCAATGAGGGCCCGATTCTTCAGCTGGGAGATGGCGGTGCCGCTGACTTCGATCGTGTCGAGTTCGAGTGGGATGATCTTGCCGCTCTGCTCTACACGTCCGGCACCACCGGCAAGCCGAAGGGCGCCATGCTGTCGTTGGGCAATTTCATCGCGACGACGGACATCGTCAAAGAGATGACTCAGACTTCCCCGGATGACCGGTCCGCGACCGGTCTGCCGCTGTTCCATGTCTTCGGACTTGCCGACATGGCACTGCCCGCGCTGAGCGCGGGCGCACCTCTCACCCTCTTTCCCCGGTGGGACCCGCAGGCCTTCGTCGACGCCCTCACCGAGGACGAGATCTCCATCATCTCGGGCGTACCCACCATGTGGATGTCGGTGCTGACGAATGCCGATGGGGCTGCCACGCCGAACCTGCGCCTCGTGAGCTCCGGCGGTGCGGCGATCGCCGGAGAGGTCATCCGCAAGGTCGAAGCGCGTTTCTCTGCCCCCGTGGCAGAAGGGTACGGGCTGACGGAGACGGCCGGGCTGGGAACGTTCAATCCGCTGTTCGGGACGAGGAAGGTCGGAAGCGTCGGCCCGTCCACACCAGGCTTTCAGGTCAAGGTCATCGACCCTGATGGTGCATCGCTGCCTGCCGGTGAGGTCGGTGAAGTGGTCTTGCGCGGTCCGGCAGTCATGCTCGGGTATTGGAAGAAACCCGAGGCCACCGCCGAGGTGCTCGATGATGACGGCTGGTTCCGCACGGGAGATCTGGGCAAGTTGGATGACGACGGGTACCTCTTCATCGTCGACCGAATCAAGGACCTCATCATCCACGGCGGGTACAACGTGTACCCACGCGAAGTCGAAGAGGTGCTCTACGAGATTCCAGGAGTCGCTCAGGCCAGCGTGGTCGGAACCCCGGATGAGAAGTATGGACAGCAGGTGACCGCAGTCATCGCCCTGTCCCCCGGCGCCCACCTCGACGCGGCAGAGGTAGATAGATTCGCCAGGGAGAACCTCGCTGCCTACAAGATTCCGCGGATCATCGAATTCGTCGAGGAGCTACCCAAGGGACCCAGCGGCAAGATCCTCAAGCGCGAGATCGTGCGGATGTACACGCAGACTTCATGACGATGCGGGTGCCGAGGCAGCAATGCCGGAAGGCAAGCTGACATCCACCGACCATATTCGTGCTTTCACGTCGTTGCAGGTGCATTGATGGACGTGATTATCTGCTTGAACCACTCTCGCGCCGAATCTATATCTGCCAGCACCGGTGAGTCACCATCGATCTCTGTCTCTTCACGGGAAAGTTGGTATGCGGGCTCCCCGCCGTCCATCGGGCGTACCGGCAGCGGAGGCCACTCCTGCGCGCGTCGGAAGTCGAATGTGCGCACACAGAACTCTCGCACGGAGTCCAGATCAGGATCAGCAGCCCACAGCAGCTGCAGATCCACCAGGTCATGGGCACGGGAGTAGTCGGGGTCCGTCAAGGCGTGGATCTTCTGCGCGATCTGGTACTCCAGCTCGATCAGCTCCACCGGCTGTAGCGCACCGAAGCCAAATCGATTAGTCAGCTCAATGAGCTCGCTATCGATCTGGCGACGGGCATGAGCATGCGGCTCGATCTCAGGATCGGATACCTCCACATCGAGACCGCCCCATTCCCTGCCGAGAAATGACAATGTGACCCGGTAGGGGTGCATCACGTACTGAGGCTGAGCAAGCCCGGGGTCGTGCAGCGGCCGAGACTTCAAGTCCGCAGTAAACGCCACGCGATCCGGCGCGTCAGGATCTTTTTTGCGTGCGCCCTTGGTCGCTGGCACCGTGCCCCAGCCCGGTGCCAGACCTGCCCGGAACGCCTCTTCAAACTCTTTACCCCGCCGTAGCGTGGAGACGTCAAGGTCGGCTGTGGCTCGTGTCCCGCTCTCCCCCATGCGCAGCTTTACGCCCATGCCACCCTTGATGGCGACGGCGCCAGGCAGCATTTGGGACACGATGAGCGTGCAGAGCATTCTACGCACGCGATTCGCAGGCACCCCAAGGTCTCGAGCAGCCTCTTCCACCCGGGTGTTCAACTGCGCCAAGTTCAGAGGCGGTGTCGCGGTGTTCATGCAGCGTCCTGTTGACCTGTCAGATTCGCGACGTCGTGGTTGTCGATCATCTCGCGCCGACGTGCCTGTTCGACCAGCGTTTTCCACCGCTCCGGTGGCATCCTGTCACGCACGTCGAGGAGAGCGCGACGAACAGTGGTCGCGGGGATGCCTTCGTAACGTGTCAGGTCCTCGTCAGAGACATCCGTCCGCGTCTCGAGGTCAACCCACTCAGGAAGAGCCCTGCGCACTCGGCGACGGGTCGCCACCCGGATGCGGAGCGGATTGAACTGCCCCAGGCCCAGCAGATCGAGCACAGTCTCCCGCTCAAGGAATGCTCCGTCACCAGCCAGCGCCACCGCCGCCGCCGGCTCGGTCAGATCCGTCGTGGGCACACTACGGTGGATGTACACGCCCTTGCCATAAGCCTGCAGTGCGCCGCGGTGGGCAAGCTTGCGCACCTCGACAGCGGGCACCCCCGCGTCCTCAGCCTCGGTGATCGTGACAACACCGTGCTGTTCTGCAGCGATCTCCCACAGATCGTGTCGATAGCCCATGACTCCGCCTCTCTCCTTATGTCAAAAGCGTACCAGTTTCGGTACGTTTTTGACAGTTTCGGGAGGCTAAATCAAACCCACCGATACTCGTACTCCGGGCGCCCCGGAGTCCCATGCCGCGGCTGCTTGACCGCCTGTTTGGTCTTGACCAGGTGCTCCAGATACCGGCGCACCGTCACGCGTGAGAGATCCAATGCCGTCGCGACCTCGGTGGCCGACACAGCGGAGTCAGCATCCCGCACGACCCCAGAGATCGCGGCCAGCGTTTCCTCGATGAGGCCCTTCGGCAGTCGTTCCGAGGACACCGAACGCAATGCGCTGAGCGCATTGTCGACAGAGGCCTGAGTCGCCAAGGAGCCAGCACCAGCCCCGGTGAGATTGAGCCGGAACGCCCGCTGGTTCTCCAGCTTCTCGCGGAAGGCGGCGAAGGTGAACGGTTTGATGAGGTACTGCGTGATCCCCGTCGAGATCGCGGACCTGATGACCTGCAGGTGGCGCACTGCGGTGATCGCGATGATGTCGGCCCCGTGACCGCGCGTGTTCATGCGCTTGGCCACGTCGAGACCGTGGGAGTCGGTGAGGTTCATGTCGAGCAGCACGATGTCGACCGGGGTGCCCGCAGCCGCCAGTGCATCATAGCGGGCCAGCGCCTCGTGTCCGCTGAGGCAGATGGCCGCGACGGTGAAGCCGGGGACCTTGCGGACATAGTCCCCGTGCGCCTCGGCGGTCATCGGATCGTCTTCGACGATGAGCACCCGCAGCTCGGCATCATTGCCGGTCATCGTCACCCTCCCCTCCGCGCCCGGAATCGTCTTCCACCACAACATCGACACCCTCACCGAGGTTGTCCTCCGTCAGTGGCAGCGTCACCGTGAAGATCGCTCCCCCATCGGATTCGACGTCCAGTTCCCCACCGAGTCTCGCCACGGCCTGCTTGACGAGAACCAACCCGAATCCGCGTCCTCCGGTCCGCGGTGCCGCCGCCTTGTCGGAGGCGCCGAGGTGGAAGATCGCGTCGATCTCCGTGCTCTCGATGCCCGGACCCGAGTCCGCGATCGTGATGATGAGCTCACCATCGGCGGCCACGAAGTCGGCCCAGACGTGCCTTTCCTCGGACTCCACCGCCGCGTCGAAGGCGTTGTCGAGGAGGTTGCCGGCCACGGTCACAAGATCACGTGCGTCGAGGCTGGCAGGTGGCAGCTCACCCGTGGCGGTGACGGTGAGTTCGATGCCGCGCTCGTTGGCCTGAGCGGCCTTGCCGATCATGAGTGCGGTGATGAAGGGTTCGTCGAGGGAGTCGACGAAGGAATCGGTCAGCCGCTGTGACTCCTGCCGGTCGTGCACCGCGAAGTCCAAGGCCTCCCGCGTGCGCCCCAGCTCTATCAGTGTCGCTACCGTGTGCAGACGGTTCGAATGCTCGTGGGTCTGGGCCCGCAGCGCCTCGGACAGGGTCCGCATCGTCTCGAGCTCACCGGTGAGTTCCTGAATGTCCGTGCGATCGCGCAGGGTCGCCACGGTTCCGCTGGCCCCGTCGCTCTCGCGCCCGTTCCGCAGAAGGCCACCCCGCCGAGGCTGCCCGTCGTCACCGCGCACCGAACCGCCACGATCCGGTTGGCTCGCCTGCTTCTGGTTGACCACCAGCACCCGGTCACGGGTCAGGTGGATCTCGTCGACGGCGTCCCGACCGGAGGACAACAGGGATGACACGGACGAGGGCAGGGCCACCTCGGCGAGGGGAATCGGATCGCGATCATCGGGCTCGGGCAGACCCAGCAGCTCGGCGGCCTCATCGTTGTACAGGACCAACTGCCCGTCATCGTCAACGAGGATGAGGCCCTCGCGCAGCGAATGCAGCGCGGAGTCGTAGAACGCGAACAGGGACTTCAGCTGCTCGGGCCCGTAGCCGAGGGTGACTCGGCGCAGATAGCGGCTGAGGAGCCAGGAGCCGAGCCCGCCCAGGGCGATCGCGGCGAGGCCGACGATGATGATCTGCGGCAGTGCGGCAGCCCGGGCCACCGACAGGGTCTTCAGCGTCACCCCGACCGCGACCATGGCCGTGACCTCGCCGGATGAGTCCGTGACGGGCACGATCGCGCGTACGGACTCCCCCAGCGTGCCCTCATACTCCTCGACCTGGCTCTCACCGGACAGGGCCTGGTCGATGCTGCCGATATAGTGCTTGCCCAGCTGCTGAGGATCCGGGTGCGTGTAGCGGGTGCGGTCGCGGTCCATAATCGTCACGAAGTCGACATCGGCAGTGGAGATCACGGTCAGCGCATAGGGCTGCAGCTTCGCCGAGGCATCAGAACCCGAGCCCTCGACGGATTCGATGACGAAGGGGTCATGGGCCAGGGTCTCGGCGATGGAGAGCACCCGCTCCGCCGTCGACGCCCGGGCGGAGGCCAGCGTCGAGACGTAGCTGGTGATGGACAGTGCCGTGCAGACGATGACGATGAGCGCCAGCTGCATGAAGAAGAGCCGCCGGGCCAAGGTACCGCTGCGCCGCCGGTGCCGGGTACGGACTCGCGGCCCGGATGCATTCACTCTCCAACTGCTCCTTCGACGATGTCGTCGATGTCGTCGATGTCGTCGATGACTACTGCGACGCCTACTTCTTGTTCTTCTTGGTCTTCTTTTTCTTGTCTCCGGTCGTGAACATCAGGGCCAGCCCGATTGCGGCCAGCCAGGTGTCCTTGGCCACGGCAGTGCCGTCCTCGGAGGGGCGGATGCCGTCGTCCTTAGTCATGGAGTCGATGGCGAAGTAGTTCGCGACGAGTCCGGAGGCGAACGTCGTCAGCGCGGCTCCGGCGATGCGGGTGGGCACGAAGGGCAGCAGCAGTGCGGCACCGACGGCGATCTCACCGTAGGACAAGAACTTCCCGAACTGGGCGGGAGTCATCTCTTCAACGAACGGGACACCATTGGCAGCCATCTGCTGCAGGCCGGCGGCGGATTCCTCATCGAGGCCGAGTTTGCCGATGCCGGAGTTGAGGATGAACGCACCGGGAACGGCGCGCAGAAGTGCTGTATCGAGTCTCATGAGCATTCCCTTCGTTTCGTGATGTCGTACAGCCCCACAATAGTCGACGATGTGATCGCGGCCATGAACACTATGAACGCAACCGAGACAGCCGTCACAGTCTCTGGAATGCTCATGGAGAAATTCTTCGCGGCCCGATGTCGCGAGCACCACCACTCAAGGAGGAGACATGGCAACGTTGCCATCAGACAACACCGTAGCCGAGGCGGATCCCACCCCGCCCCAGCGCAAGAAGGACCGTACGCACTGGCTCTACATCATGGTCATCATCGCCGTGTTCGCCGGTGCCGCCATCGGACTCATCGCCCCCGAAGCCGGTAAGGCGCTCGAACCGTTGGGCAAGGCCTTCATCGCACTCATCAAGATGATCATCGCCCCGATCATCTTCTGCACCATCGTCCTCGGCGTCGGCTCCGTGGCCAAGGCGGCCACCGTGGGCAAAGTCGGCGGCATCGCTTTGATCTACTTCCTCATCATGGCCACCTTCGCCCTGGTCATCGGCCTCGTCGTCGGCAACCTCATCCACCCGGGTGAGGGCCTCAAGCTCGAACCCTACGAAGCGGCCGCCGGCGGGGAATCCAACGGAACCGTTGACTTCCTCATGAGCCTCATCCCCGGTGACATCGCGGTCCTGCCGACCCTGGTCCTCGCCCTCCTCGTCGGATTCGCCCTGCAGTCGATGGGCAAGGCCGGCGAACCGGTCCTCAAGGGCATCCGCCACATCCAGGCCGTCGTCTTCAAGCTCATGATGATGATCATGTGGGCCGCCCCCGTCGGTGCCTTCGGTGCGATCGCCGCGGTCGTCGGCAAGACCGGTTGGGCCGCGATCGGTGCGATGGCGACCCTCATGGGCGCCTTCTACCTCACCTGCGCTCTGTTCATCGTCATCGTCTTGGGCTCCATCCTCAAGATCGTCACCGGCCTCAACATCTTCCTGCTGCTGAAGTACCTGGCCCGTGAGTTCCTGCTCATCTTCTCCACCTCGTCCTCGGAGTCGGCTCTGCCGCGCCTGATCGCGAAGATGGAGCATGCCGGAGTCTCGAAGCCCGTCGTGGGCATCACCGTCCCGACCGGGTATTCGTTCAACCTCGACGGCACCGCGATCTACCTGACCATGGCTTCCCTGTTCGTCTCCACCGCGATGGGCATGCCGATGAGCCTGGGCGAGCAGATCTCGCTGCTGGTGTTCATGATCATCGCCTCGAAGGGTGCCGCCGGTGTCTCCGGTGCGGGACTGGCAACGCTGGCAGCAGGCCTGCAGTCACACCGCCCCGAACTCCTCGACGGCATGGGCGTCATCGTCGGCATCGACAAGTTCATGTCCGAGTGCCGTGCTCTGACGAACTTCACCGGCAACGCCGTGGCCACCCTGCTCATCGGCAAGTGGACCCACGAGATCGACATCGACCAGGCACGGGCCGCGCTCAACGGCTCCAGCCCGTTCGATGAGCTCTCACTTGAGCCCGACGCTCACGGCGCCCCGGCTCCCGGAGCTTGGGACGATCAGAGCGAGAAGGCCAAGGTCTCCACCAACGCCTGATCCCCACCTGAGCAAGGCCATCCTCAACGCGGGTGCCGATACTCCCCCAATTTCGGGAGTATCGGCGCCCGCGTTGTTTCATTTCCAATCCCGCCGAGGCGGGCGTAGCGTTTTCGTGGCATCGTTCCCTGTGGGACGGCTTCCCGTCCAGTGACCGACCCGCACGACGCATAAATGAAGATCCGCACAGAGGAGGCAGGACCGTGGGCTCCACCGCCGGCAGCACCATCAACCCCACCGCCTTCCGCGGCACGCTCGGACTGGCGCTGGCCATGGGGATGGGCAGGTTCTTCTACACCCCTGTTCTGCCCCTGATGGTGGCGGCGCTGCACTGGGGTTCGGCGCCGGGGGCATGGATCGCGACCCTGAACTACGTGGGGTATTTCATCGGCTGCCTAGTCGTTGCTCGCGGCTGGGTTGAGCCAGACCGCCTTGTCTACCGGGCCAGCCTGATCGTCTCTACTCTGTGCCTGGTCGCCATTCCGTTGAGCGAGAACCTCATCTGGCAAGGGTCGGTGCGCACCCTTGCGGGGATCGCCTCGGGGCTGATCTTCGTCTGCATCACCCAGCGCATCCCATTCGTGGCCCGCCGGCCACTCGACTCCGGCATTGTCTATGCCGGCGTGGGCACCGGGATCCTCGTCTCCGGGGCCATCGTCCTGGCCGCCAGCAGCTTCATCGATTGGCACGGACTCTGGCTCATCTGCGCGTTCCTCAGCGCTGTCTTCACCGTCATCGCCTGGACCTGGCCCATGCCTGGCCGCGGCGAAACCGACGCCCAATCCGCCGAGGCACCGGCCGGCAGCACGCAAACAGCCACGGTCGAGACTCCTGCCCGACGTCGAGCCATGGCGATCCTGACGACCGGCTACTTCTTCCAAGGTTTCGGCTACATCATCATCGGCACCTACCTGGTGGTGCTGGCCAAACCGGTCTTCGGCCAGAGCGCCGCCGCATCGACATGGGTCGTCGCCGGCATCGCGACGGCTGCCTCACCGTTGATCTGGTCGTACATCGTGGCCCGGATCGGCACCCACCGGGGTCTTGCCGTGTGCTACACGTTGCAGGTCGGCGGGGCGATACTCGCCGTCTTCGGCACCAATCCGGTCTTCCTCTTCATCTCGGCTGCGCTGTTCGGCGGGACCTTCATCGGTGCGGTCATGATGACCATCGGCGAAGGCACGCGCATGGGCATCACCTCGGCGTCGGCGAAGCTGACGACCTGGTACAGCCTCGGCCAGATCGCCGGTCCCGCGCTGGTGGCCGTTGCGTTGAGCGGGACCATCGTCGGCAGCTTCATCGCCGCCGCGATCGCCCTGATCCTCGCCATGGTGCTGAGCCTGATCGGTGTGCTGGTCGGCCACAGCGAACAATAGCGCCGAGGCGGCCCCAGTCCTCCGTGAACCGTCGCATCACTCGTTGGCTGCGAAGTCCTCCCGCAGCTTGTGCTTCTGCAGTTTGCCCGAGGCGTTGCGCGGCAGCTCGGCGACGACTTCGAGCCGAGTCGGCTTCTTGAACGAGGCGATCCGGTCGGTGAGGAAGTCGCGGATTTCCTCAAGCACCGGCGGATCGGCAGGGTCGGACGAGACGACGAACACCACCGGGGTCTCGACCCATTTTGGATGCGGCATGCCGATGACGCTGGCATCGGCAACCTTGGGATGCGCGGCCACAGCATGTTCGACCTCGACAGAGGAGATGTTCTCTCCGCCGGAGATGATGATGTCCTTGGCCCGGTCGACGACGAAGACGAACCCCTCCTCGTCTTCGCGCACGAGGTCCCCGGAGTGAAACCAGCCACCGTCCGTAGCCTGCGCGGTCTGCTCGGGCTTGTTCCAATACTCCTTCATCAGCCCGGGGCCCCGGTAGACGATCTCGCCCGTCTCCCCCGGCCTCACATCCTCGCCGAGCGGGTCGACGATTCGCGCCGCGACCAACCCGATGGGACGCCCGACGGACCCCATCTTCCGCACAGAGTCCTCGCCAGGCAGGGAGCAGGTCGTCGGTGACATCTCGGTCTGCCCGAAGGCTGCGCTGATGTGAGCATCGGGGAAGGTGTCTGCCATGAGCTGGAGGGTCTCCCGGCTCGCCGGCGAAGCACCCCAGGATAGCCCCTTGAGCTTGAGGTCTCGCTCGCGCACACCTGGTGTCGAGCACAGGGCCTGCCACAGGGTGGGCACGAGAAAGAGGTTGGTTACCCGTTCGGTCTCGAGCAGATCGGCGAGCGACTCCATCGACGCCAGCGCCTTCGGTGGTGCGATGACGACCTTGACCCCATTGAGGAAGCAGGGGTACAGGAATGCGAGGCCGGCGATGTGGAAGAGCGGGACGACGACCATGTTGCAGTCGGACGGAGCTCCCGGCGGCGCCGTCCGTGTCGTGTTCAGTGCTTGGGAGATCATGTTCATGTGCGTGAGCAGCACACCCTTCGGCGCCGAGGTGGTGCCTGAGGTGTAGATGATGAACGCATCGTTGGTCTCTGCGACGTCGACGGCCTCCGGTTGGGCCCCGGATTCCGCGATCGCCTGGAACTCCTCGCCAAAGCAGATGACGGAGACCTCGCTGGCGATCCCGCTGCGCTCGCGCACGGCCGCGCCCAGGTCGTCGACGAAGCCGAAAACTGCGCCGGAATCGGCGGCAAAGTAGTCGAGCTCGGCGGGAACGGAGCGACTGTTGAGCGGGCAGGCGATTGCACCGACAGTGTTGATCGCCAGCAACGCGATGACGTACTCGACGCTGTTGAGGGAGAGGATGAAGACCCGGTCTCCGACGTTCACTCCACGGCTCTGCAGCTCGGCGGAAACGGCTCTCACTTGGTTGCGTACATCTCGCCAGGTCAGTCGCCGTTCC
Organism: Brevibacterium sp. ZH18; assembly: GCF_022748595.1. GTDB lineage: Bacteria > Actinomycetota > Actinomycetes > Actinomycetales > Brevibacteriaceae > Brevibacterium. Next base: position 84,453 of record NZ_JALDSX010000008.1, read on the forward strand.
TCACCGACGAGCGCATCCTGATCGCCGCGGGAGATCGCGTGCAGTTCGAGAATGCTCATCCAGTGCAGTCGTCTGCTCGCAGCCAACTCTTCTTCCGGGGTCATCATTGACCGCCCTTCTTCGAACGATTGATCAGTTCCTGATGCTGCTGTCAGCGTAGCGCACCATCGTGATGCCGGTCACAGTCAAAATCACTGGTCGTTGACGTTGCTCATGCAGGAGCGTGACTACGATGATGAGACGGAGAAGAACCATGGCGCAGAGGAAGATGAGCGACAATGGCGAAGCTGAAGAAGATGGTCTCTGCTCTCGGGTCGCTCAAGGATCTGGGCAGTGCTCGGGCGGAATTCGACGATCCTGCTCGCACGCTGCCCGCCGATGAGATCTTTCCGCCCGACGACATCCGTCCGGCTGCCACCGATGCGCGCACATTGCTGCTGCGCATCACTCACGCTTCAGTTGATCACCCGACATCCAGTCAGGGCGATACGTTCGCGCTCGTCCATGTTCCGGCCGCGCATGACTTCGCAGCCATTGTCACGCTCAACCCCTCGACGCAGATCGAATCAGGTCAGACGTTCGCCACTTTGGCCGATGAGGGCGGATGGCCCGTCATCGTGGCCATCGTCGAGGAGTTCCTGGGCGTCAGGGTCGATCATGTGGCCGAGCTGGAATCGGCCGCTCTCGGCGGAGTCATTGACGAGCTGGGCGCGTTGCCGGTCTACAGCCGTGCCGCCTTCAGCGCCAGCGGGGTCGACTTCGTCGAAGGCACCAACCGTCTCACCGGCGCAACGGCACCGGTCTTCACGACGGCGGACCCGGTCGACGATGCCGGGCAGACGCGGACCCGCAACCAGCGTGCGGCCCTGCGTGCACTAGTGCAAGGGCTCAAGGCAGGCGGTTTGGGCAAGGACCCGAACAAGGCGGCAACGGTGTTCGGGCACTTCGCCTCCGGCATCCACCATGATGCGGCGCTGACTACAATCGAGCTGGGCAAGATCGCGAACAACCTGCGCCACCTGCAGAAGGACGACATCGCAGTCGTCACGGCTCCGACGAATTCGCGGCGGGAGGACGACGGCACCGTCATCGTCGACTTCGATCCCGAGGCGTTGCCAGCCCTCAAGAATGCCCTGGCCGGCAACGATCTACCCGACTTCTTCCGTTACCTTGTGTCGCTGGGATACTGACTCCCCCGCTACTACTTCCGCATGATGAAGACCGTGACTGAGCTTCCCGCGAGGTCGATCCTCAACTTTCCATCCCCCGCCCCGTCACTTGGCACAGCCGACGCACTCGCGGCGGCCGGTTCCTTCCCGCTGAAGGGAACATCAGCCGGCAGCGGGTTCGCGGGGACGACCTGAGTGGCGCTCTTGACATCATTCGAGGTCCCGAACACCTGCGTCGCTTTGTCGACCTCAAATCCCGAAGGCATCGACAGCGTCACTGGGTTGCCGCCGACTTTCGCAGCGTCGTTCGCATTGATCACCGTCGTCACCAAGGTGCGGCCGTCGTTCTTGACCACGGTGTAGGCGCTCATGTTCCCGCCACCCTTGACCGTGGATTTCGTGAAATGCCCGCCGACACTCGGCACCAGCAGCCGCAACCCGAGCATGTTCGGCCTCACTTGAAATGAGTTCGATTGATCCCCGCGATCGGCCGGATCGCAGATGAGCGACATCGGTGCTCCGCCTTTGCAGGCACCGAGCATCGAGTGCATCGCCATGCGTTCGACCCCGAGGGTCGCCGCATAGAGCGTGTAATCGGCGGCCCACAGCGCCGAGGCGTTCGTCAGTGACGTGTCATTCGTCCCCGGGCAGCTCGTCGGCCCGGTCTCCTCGAGCCACAGCGGCAAATCCGCAGCGTCAGCCTTCGATTTTCCGATGCCGAGGTTCTTCTTCGCCGCCTCTTTCGCCAGGGGAACGATGAGGTTCGCGGCCTGCGGGCCGCGACCGGGCACCTTGGTGGAGTCGCATTCGTAGAGCTGGTACCAATGCTGCGCAAGCGCGGTCTTGTTCTTGACTCCAGAATCCAAGAAAGCCGTCATCCACGCCCCGTCGTAGACATCGGGACCGATGATCGGCGCCTCGGGCCGTTTCGCATGGATCGCCTTGGCATACGCCTCGAGCTGACCCACGTACTTGTCTTCGTTCCAGCCGTCCTCCCGGACAGCACCGTCAGGAACATCGTCGACGGTATAGCCATTGGGTTCATTCCCGATCCCCAGACCGATGAGTGAATCGCCGAGGATGTCGACCGCGTGCGCGGCCATGTCGGCTCCCCGCTCCGGATCGTAAGTGCCGAGGGGAACGCCGAGGGTGACCGTCGACCCGGTGACATCGACGAGCTTCTTCAGTCTCTTGAGATCATCAGGAGTGACCGTGGTCTTCTCACCGTGCTTCGGCTTCTCGCCCTTGGACGTCCAGAACGTCCTCCGGTCGAGGGCATTGCCGGCGAACCGCAGCGCCGGAGACCCGAGCGCTCTCAGTTGCTCGTCGAGATTCGACTTCGCCGGGTCGAGCCGTGGGTCGGCAAGGTCGGTGGCTTCGAAGGAGACTCCGATGTTGTCGGACCTGAAGCTCGGTCCCGTCTGTTCAGCGGTCGCGGTGATCGATGCGGCATCGCCCGAGGCGCTGTCAACATTCGCCTGCTCGAATTCGGTCGGCGTAGGGCTCGGCTCCGGGGACTGGCTCGAGGACGACGAACCGTCCGAATCGAACCACGAACATCCCGACAGCACGAGGGCGAGCGCCACCACGCCGCCCTGGACACTCCTTCTGAGGTTCACTCCGATAACTCTGCCCTGTCCCCGCGGAATCAACAACTTCCACACTCCCTTTCGAGACACCCCCGCCGCACCAACCCGCGACGCCACCCCACCCCACCACGTCGGAGCCGAGTGTCCGAATCCCCACCCGCCGAGGCACCCGACCCGCAGCCATGGCATCGTAGTGCTGGAGATCACGCCACCTGAGCCCACCCGAGAAGAGGAATCGCCATGCCCGACAGCATCGCCAGGCCCTCCCTCACCCCCGTCCGCGGGGCGCTCGGCCTCTCGGTGGCGATGGGCATGGGCCGGTTCTTCTACACCCCGGCCCTGCCGCTCATGGTCGCCGCCCTCCACTGGAGCTCGGCGCCCGGCGCATGGATCGCGACGCTGAACTACGTCGGCTACTTCATCGGCACCCTCGTCATCGCCCAAGGCTGGGTCGAACCCAACCGCTTCGTCTACCGCCTCAGCCTCATCGTCTCCACACTCGGCCTCGCCGCGGTCGCCCTGACCCCGAACCTCATCTGGCAGGGCGGCATCCGCACGATCGGCGGCATCGCCTCGGGGCTGATCTTCGTGTGCGTGACCCAACGGATCCCCGCGAACTCCCGCCGGCCCCGCGACGGCGGCATCTCCTACGGCGGAGTCGGCTTCGGCATCCTCGTCTCCGGAGCCATCGTGCTCGCCGCCGGCAACGTCGCCGACTGGCGGCAGCTGTGGCTCATCTGCGCGGCCGTGTCCGCGATCTTCTCCATCATCGCCTGGACCTGGCCGATCCCCGCCCGAATTCCACACACTAACCCCGCCGAGGCAGCCGACCCGACCACAACCGACGACCCGACCGAAACCGCCACCGACGATCCCGCCGAGGCGGCCACCCCCTTCGACGCCAATCGCCGCCGAGCCATGGCCGTCCTCTCCACCGGCTACTTCTTCCAAGGCGGCGGCTACATCATCATCGGCACCTACCTCGTCGTCCTGGCCGGTCCCGTCTTCGGAGCAACCGCGGCCGCCTCGACGTGGCTCATCGCCGGGATCGCGACGGCGGCCTCTCCCCTGACGTGGTCAGCGGTCGCAGCCCGTATCGGCACGGTCAAGGCGCTGACGCTCTGCTACTGCCTCCAGGTCTTCGGCGCCCTGCTCGCCGTCTTCGGCTCGACCCCGATCGTGCTGATCATCGCCGCGGCGCTCTTCGGCTTCACATTCATCGGGGTGGTCATGATGACGATCGGCGTCGGCACGCAGATGGGAGTCGCGAACGCCTCAGCGAAGCTGACGTCCTGGTACAGCATCGGTCAGATCGTCGGCCCGGCCATCGTCGCTGCGGCCCTGAGCGAACACATCGCCGCTGCCTTCATCGCCTCGGCGATCGCTTTGGCAATCGCCATGGCGCTGACCTTGGCCGGCGTCCTCACCGGCAACGTCGACCGCTGACGCCGGGCGATCGGGTCGGCTCTCTCACACCGCCGTGGTCCTGCCGATGATCCTCCTGTCAGAGGGGGAGGTATCGCTCGCGGTGTTTACACTGTAATCTTCTCGGCGAGTGTTGTTTATGGTCGGCAGAGTCCGCGGATGAAGCAGCATCTGGAATCGCATCCGCAGGCAGACCAAGAAAGAGACAACTCTCCAACGTCGGCTGCGCGCAGCCTCGGCGTCGATCAGATTCCTCACCGGCTCTCGATCCGGTGATGCCGCACTCACAGTGAAACCGATAAGGAAGTTAAATTATGGCTATTGTTCTGTGGATCCTCGCAGCGCTGCTCGTCATCTCGGGCATCTTCGCAATTCTGCGCAAACAGATTCTGTGGGGCGTCGTCCTCATCGTCGTCGGCTGTCTCGTCGGCCCAGGAGGGGTGAGCATCTTCGCCTGATCTTCTCCCGCCTTCACGTGAGGTGTCATTCCCGATAGGGAGGCCTCGCGTGAAGCCGGGAACGACGGCGACACCTTTCGGTGCACCGCTGAGGAGGACAGGCTCCGACTCCGCTTCGGCAGGAAAGCACCGTCGCTTCACGTCAGTTGACGCAAGTAGCTGCTGAAGCCCCCGTTCACGCGACCGGACAGACGAGCAGACGTGAGCACTCTGCAGTCATCGGTTCTGCGAATGCGGCCGCCCTCCCGCAGCACCGCATCAACGATTGCTTCGTCCTCACCACATTCCAGCGGAGGCACGCCTCCTATGGCTTCGAGCGCGCTGGCGCGCAGCCCCATGTTCGCTCCGAATATGTACGGGTGATTCTCGAGCAGTTCGTGGTTGGCATGCCAAGTTGCGACCAGGTCGGCCGTTGCTGTCTCAGGGCGTGGGGCCACAGTGCCCACCAGGCAATCGACGCCTCTCGCGGCGAGTTCGAGATGGGTGGTGATCCAATGCCCGGGCACTCTGCTGTCGGCGTCTGTGAATGCGACCCACACCCACGCCGAGTCGGAGCCTTCCCCTGTTGTGGATTTCTCGGTTCGCATGAAGTGCCTCCATCCGAAGTCGCGGGCTCGACCGACGGACTGAAAAGAGGTCGCGAGGACGAATACGTTGCGATGCCTGGCGGCAAAGTCCTCGACGATGCCCGCCGTGGCATCGGTGCAGGCATCTGCCACGACAACGACTCGAAACCGACAGTTGATGCCTCTCTCGACAGCGTATGAGTGTGATCGCTGCAACGACTCGAGACACCCGAGGATGTCGTCCTCTTCATTGTGGGCCGGAATGATGACACCTAAACGCCTGATCATGCGTGCCTCTCCGACGCGGCTGGGCGAGAGCCCTTGTCGACCGTGATGATGTCAAGACGGTAGCCGCCTTGATACCGGTGTTCGACCCGATGATGAGGCCAGGCGCCCAAGCAGATGCGATGGACTTCATCGGCATCCAGCGGCCAATCGTCGATCTCGCCCCTCCAGTGGCAGAGCACCAGGATGAAACGAACCGTTGTCGAGCCATCGATCTTCTCCAAGGTTTCGAGAAGCTGAGAACGACTGAGGTAGAAGCCGGTCTCCGACAGCACGACGCAGTCGAAAGTGCCCTGAGGCCATTCGAAGGGGACGGTGGCGTGGACGAAGTGGATTTCCGCCGACGGGATCGTCCCTCGCCGTCTGGCGATTCGCAACGCCTCTTCACTGGCATCGACTGCCGTCACCTGCGCGCCGATACCGGCGAGATCATGAGTCAAAGCGCCTACCGAGCAGCCGATCTCAAGGATATGAGCGTACGGAACCGCAGGCAGATGGGTGAGGAGATTCCTGCGTTTGGCGATCTCATATTCGGAACTCCACACCTGCCAGGGGTCGCACCGTCGGACGTGGACTTCGTCGAAGACCGCAGAAGCCGCACTGGCGTCGTGGAGCTTCGCTGAGCCGTCGCCACCGGGCACCGGAGCCGCACCGTCGCGGAAGTCCGAGACCGCGAAGATGTCTCCACCACGACGGAAGTGTTCGAGATGAGCGGGGCTGAGGATTGCTTCGTCTCCGGGCTGATCGGATAGCGCTGACACCTGCGACGGATACCCGTCGAACACTGCCTGTCTGTCGAAGTTCGCCGGATCGGACAGAAACGACCAGCTGCGCCAAGCCTCATCGGCAGGGACTGCCCAATGCCAGTACCAGATCGGGTACTCGAGCACCATCGTGTGATGCTCACGCCCCAACTGCAGGGCCGCTGCACCGATCGCCTCATGATCACTATGTCCGTCCCGACTGTAAGGTGAGACGAGCACCACGGGTCCCCGGTGCTGGTCCACTTCGGCCCCGATCTCGTAGACGATCCTCTGGCTGAATGCGCTCAGCTGCCCATCAGGCAACCCCACGAAGCGGCGAGACAGACAACCATGGTCGAACAGATCCAGTGCCGCATTGAACTCGCGCAGACGAATCTCTCTGAGTTTCTTCGTCGAGTGGGTGGGAGAACCCGGATGGGATTGTTCCCCTGCGGTGAAGAGCTGCACGACGACTCGGTGAGCGGACCGACGCAGGCGAGCCAGCAGGCCAGCAGCTCCAAGGGCTTCATCGTCCGGATGTGCGGCAAGGATGATGAACGTGGCCCCAGCGGGCATGGCCTCGACCCGGAGCGCGGGAAGACCCTGGACGCCGGCTTCCCGCCAAGAGCTCTCGCGCGTGCCGGGGTCTCGATGGTCAAAACCCATCATGGTCGTCCCTCGTGCGAAGTTCCGTGCCCAGAGCGGCTTCATCGCGGGGACCGTGGTGCTGACTGATGTAGACGGTGAGATCAGCGTCGGCTTTGGCGAAGCGAGCGTCACCTGTCAGCGCTGCCGGTCCCGCGATTTCGCGACTCAGGTGCTGGATCCTGCGAACTCCTGAGCAGATGATATTGCGCACCGTCAGGGCCAGAGTCCAGGCACGTGCGCGGGAATACTCGTCACACCCGTCGGCTGCGGCCGCTGCCTGCGCGAGGACGCTGCGAATCGAGAAGATCTCAGCCTCGAGCTGACCGATGAGCATCTGACCGACTGAGGATGGGTTGGAGCGCTTGCTGTGTCGTCGCACGGCGTTTCTTGCCAGTCCCACGGCTGCGCCGAACCAGCACGCTGCCACTCGGATGCCTCCCCATGCGAATGCAGTTCGCTCCAGATACCAGTTCGGCGATCCGAGGACGGCGACGGGTGCTTTCGTGAACGCGACACTTCCGCTCGGGATCTCTTGCAGCCCTACGCTCGGCCAGGCAGTCGGCTGGACCTGCACTCGGGGGTCCCTGAGGTCCACGGTACAGGCGTACGATCCCCCGTCGCTGCCGGCGATGACGATCGCGTGCGTGAGCTCGGCGGCCAAGGAACACCAAGCTTTCTCCCCATCGATTACGGTCTGTTCGCCATCTGTACACACGGTGAGGACGTGAGCTGGAGACTCGGCGGCGTAGACGCCCCAGGTCGAGCCATCAGGTGCGTCGTGTCCGGCTTCGGCAAGGATGCCCAGCGCATCCACATGGGGTTCGAGCATCCGAGCGACAGCGACATCGATGGCCGCCACCTCGATCAGCGACTCCCACTGCCGCATGCGAGACGAGGTCCCGGTGAGTTCGAGAAATCGACCTATGGCGAGAACCTTGTTAGCGGTCTGCGCAGTGCTGGTGACCAGCTTCCTGAGATCATCCTGGCAGGAAGGTTCGTTGCGCCAGGAGGCCAGAGGCATTGAAATCATCCCGGTGACATCTAAACGATGCTGCGTGTTCATGTCATTTCTTTCTGGAGTCGCTGGACGTGTCCTCATCAGCCATCAGGAGTTCTGGCTGACATCATCGGTGTCCGGGTCGTTGTCGGTGTATACCCGCTGTCGCATCCGCTGTCCGTGAGTCAGTCGCTTCACATCTAGGTCTGAGTCGAAGCTCGCACCGATACCGCCGGCGACGACGCCCATCGCTGCACTCAACCAGGCGAGATCGAGATAGTTCGCCACCGTCGCCTCCTGCCGGATCTGGGCCGTCATGAACTCGGGATCGATGACGATGAGTCCACCCAGCAGAATGAGGCCCACCAGTCCAGCGTAGAGCGCGAACACCGTGATCAGCAGCGTCAGGACGGTGGAGAGGTTGTAGTACATCACTACCGTGGCCAGGCTATCGCTGCGTGGCTCGTCCCAGAGTTTGTGGTTGACGATCAGCCAGGAGACCATGACCAGAATGGCTGTTGCACCGATCGACAGCAGCCGCGCGGTGGACAGATAGGTCGACATCTGCCAGATCGAGCTGTAGAAGATGCCGAAAGCTCCTGTGGCCGACGCCGCCGCGAGCGCTCCGGAGAGCTTCGGGACGGTGCGCCACGGGTCGTTGGCCATCGTCATTCCCAGCACCAGACGTGCGCCTCCAGTGAAGGTGTGGGCGTGCAGCGATTGGTGCTGCGTGTCTTCGTTCCTCGACCAGTTCGACCAGCGCAGCAGGAATCGTCGGGTCGCCTCTTCGGGATCCCACGGCACCAACTTGTTGACCGAACTCATCAGCACTTTGATGATGCGGCGCTTGGTCGACCATGCGCCAAGAGTGGGACAGGACACGATAGCTAAGTTGCTGTCGGAATGGACCTCGGCGATCAGCGGGTCGCCCTGAGTATGGCGCGGGATCTCGGTGAGGATCAGAACGATGTTGACGTCCGGGTAGTCGGCCCGAAGGTCCTCGACAGCGCTGAGGTCGAGTTCGCTTTCCGGTGTCAAGCGGATGGTGTCAGTCGCCGTGTACAGGGTCGTTGTGACCCCATACGCGTCTTGCAGAAGCCTTTCGAGTCGTTGATGAATAGCGGCGGCTCGGCGGCTGGGCAGGCCCGGGTCGGCCACGAGAAGGACCTGGAGGGCCTCTGAAGAGGTGTCGAGCATATTGATCCTTCTCAGCTCAGTGAGCTGTCTGAGTGTATGGCTAATTGGTTGGTGAGAGGCGGATGCGTTCGATGAGTTCGTCGAGGGCATCGTCGAACTGGCGTTGGCGATGATCTTCGCTGAGCAGGTCACTCAGCTCGTTCACGGTGGGATACTCCGATAAGTCGGAGTCGTCATCGGACCTCTCGTGATCGTCTTGGTCGGTGATGGCGAAATTCGTGGAATGGACTTGCAGGAGCAGATCCCCGATGAGGAAGCTGGTGAACGATTTGTAGGCACCGACCGCGGCCGCATCGGAGAACTCGAATTGCTGCAGCGTGGAAAGGAACTCTTCGACCCAGCGCAGGCTGCGCAACGGAGGGCGCAGCCACGGAGCTTGGGACGGTTGAGTAGCAATCAGAGGAAAGATCCCGGGATGATCGAGCGCCAGTTCTTTCGTCGTATTTGCCACCCGCTGGAGATAGTCCTCCCACGACGACGGCGTCTGCCTCATCAGCCGGTTATCGAATAGACTGTCGATGAGAGCTTCGACCATCGCTTCGAGAAGGTCTTCGCGTCCGGAAACATGCCTATACAACGCCATGGCTTCGACCCCGAGGGACTGCCCGAGACGTCGCATTGTCAGCGCATCGAGCCCGTGTACGTCGACGAATGTGATCGCCGCTCGCACGATGTCGTTTCTGGTCAGACGGTTCTGGGCCATGGGATTCTCCCTGCCCGGATTGACGAAGGTTGAACCTGCTCGCTCATCTTGCGTGTCACACAGGCGAACACATCCTCTCAAGTCCCTGACGCGATTAGTGTGTAAACATTTTTGGGTTGCGCCCTCTAGGCTACATCGACTACGCCACCAGGAGAACCCCCTTGAAAGTTCGGCTTCGACCCCTCGGTCAGACGCATGGCTTCTGTTAGCGTGATTACGTCGTAAACATGAAAGGAGTCGACATAAACCCGCAGTCAAAGAATTCCAGGACGATACCGAGCTGATGGGTGAAGTGAAGCGCCAGGCGGCAGCGGGCATCGCCAAAGATGACCTCTTCGTCATCTCACATGACGATGACCGCACCGACCGCGTCGCAGGCAGTGTCAATGCCAACGAACCCGACGATCTCAGCAATCCCGTAGGCACGCGGTATGACAAGAAGGGCGACGAGCTGCGCGCGATCTTCGAGGAGTTCGGCTTCACGTCGAACGAGTCCGACGACCTCGAAGAGAAGCTCGACCACGGCAAGATCCTGCTGCTGATCAACAGCTGACGCACAGGCAGCCGAACACTTCTCAGACAGGATCTCCCTCACCCTGACGACAGGCGCTCAATCGCCGTGGAACCCACCGACTTGGCGAGTCGTGATGTACGGCGGAGACTCGTAGACATGCACGCCCCAATGCTGGACGTCACTGATGCGATGACTCCCCACGAGCGAGGTGTCGTCACTCGGTTTCTGCGTGACCTCAATCATGCGATGGACAAGCGCCCGGAGGATGCCGGCTCATCAACGACGAGCTTCACCGAGATACGCCAGCCGGGGCACGCCTCAGCCGAGACCAGCTGAAGCGCAGCACAGCTTTGAATGCTCGGGCGACCAAAGCCCGTACTCGTCAGCGCGATCATCGCGTTGCTGCTGAACTAGCTCACCGAGCGTTCTGCGGTGAAGACAGGCGTCGGCGTCATTTGCCTTAGAACTTTCTCGGCGCCGGGCGGCGCCTGTCAATGATCGCGTGGAGAAGGGCAATGTATGAGACCGCTCAGCAGCCGGTCACGGCAGGATCTGGTTATTGTCTTTCGGGGAGGAACGTGAGTGCGCCGCTGGTGAGTCGACGATCGACTCGCCAGCGGCGCATAGTCAGCCTGAAGAGCGGACCTCAGGCCCTACCTGTCAGTTCTCGGGACGTCGATTCTCGGCGCTGAGGAACCAGGCCTGCTGCTCGAGACGCGCGATGAAGTCATGGAAGATGTCGGCGGTGGTCGCATCCGCCTCATCAACTTCATCATGCACTTGCCGCATCGTGGCCACGGTAGTCTCGACCGCTCGGACAGCGAGGTCAACCACGTCGCCGGTCAGCACTTCACCTGCCGGGAACTCCGGCAATGCAGTCTGCTCAGCGACCACAGCGGGACGTCCATCAGCGGTGGCGTGGAGTGCGCGCATACGTTCGGCGATTGTGTCGGCACCCTCTCGGGCGATATCGACTACCTCGTCGAGGTTGAGATGAAGGTCCCGGAAGTTTGGGCCCACAACATTCCAGTGCGCCTGTTTGCCGACGAGCTGGAGGGCGATGAAGTCAACGAGAACTGTCTGCATGTTCTTCGCCAACGCCGGCGACGCTGCGAAACCGCGCTCCGCGTTCTCAGTCCGTGTCGTCTCGCTCCCAGCCGGTTGCGGAACTTTCACTGTCTCAGTCATATCTGTTCCTTCCTGATTCTCACGGTCAGTCACGTGGCTCATTTTTCTGAGGCGTGAAGTCTGTTCATATTACCCCGGCTTGGAAACGACAAAGAATCGTCGCGTCGATCATCGAGGCAGGCGCACTGATCAACAACGCAGACTCCCTGGTGAACAACATATCGACGTTCACATTCTAAGCGGGCCATCTGGCCGATATTCCAGGTCGCTGGAACGGCATTGCATGCCTACACATCGGGAATCCTGGCAAGAATGCTCTCGAACTCATTCGCCTTTGCGTAACCACGGTCTCGCAACTCAGCCAATGCGTCGAATCGCTCGAAACCGGCTCGTCGTCAATGACTTCCACGGTTTCACCATTGCCGTCGACGGCTGCGTCGTTCATTCTTACACTGGCACCCACATTGGACGCGGTCGTTTCAGAAACTTCAGGACCGTGTGTGAAGTACTCAGTCACCCGGCCATTCGCCGATGAACTTTGTGAACACGTTTGCCATGCCCCGATCGACCAATGCTTTCACCAGAGCGAAGAGCGCACCCTGCAAAGCGGCTGCCACCAAGATCTCACGTAGCCTGTGCTCAGACTCCAAGGCACCGGGAGCATCGGCGTTGTCACCAGGAGTGGCACGCTTCCAGATCTGTTTGAACACCACCCCAGCCACGGCACCACCGGCGACGCTTCCGATCAGCCCGAACGGACGATACAACAGTTTAGCCGCGGTATTGCCGGTTTTGTCATCGGTCTTGACCATGTCTCACTCTCCTACGAGTCATCATTTCCTGTTAGTCGTTGCGAGTCGGCTGGGCGCTTTCGCCTCGGGTTTTCCTCAGGGCCCGTGCTCGCCGAGCATCTTTGGCGTTCTTCCGCTCTGCCTTATCCAGTGTCGTCGTCTCACGCGGAGGCAGTTGAATATCCTCTTCGGCCCGTATACCGCCCTGAAGCTGACGCCCGCGTTCGATTTCAGCATTGAGCTCAGCCCCCAGCAGCAAGGCAATGTTCGTGATCCACAGCCAGAGCAAGAAGATGATGACCCCTGCCAGGGACCCATACGTCTTCGCGTAATTCGAAAAGTTCGCGATGTAGAACGCAAAAGCCGCCGAGGCCAGCACCCACACGACAATCGCGGAGACCGATCCGAGACTGATCCACTTGACCTTCGGCTGTCGAACATTCGGTGTCGCATGATAGAGCAAAGCGACCAAAGCGATCACGATGATGAGCAGAACGGGCCATTTCGCGATCTGCCACACCAGCAGAGCACCCGAGCCGAACCCGATCGCACCACCAACCGCCTGTGCCACCGGCCCCGAGACCACGAGGATCAACGCTGCGATGACAACCAGAATCACAGCCACCAGGGTGACAAGAAGCATGAGAGGGCGAAGCTTCCAGATCGGGCGACCTTCACCTTTCTCATAGATGCGATTCATCGCCTTGCCGAAGGCAACTACATATCCAGATGCCGACCACAGAGCCACGAGAAGACCAATGACGAATGCCCATCCCGCCGACGAGTTCTGTGCCAACTGCATCAGAGTCGGCCTCAGCGTATCCGCGATGGATGTTCCGCCAAGATCGGTGATGATGCCGGTGACCGTCTCAACCGTCTGCTGACTTTGGCCCACCAGACCCAGGATCGACAGAATCGCCAGAAGAGCCGGAAACAATGCGAGAACCAGATAGTAGGTCAGACCAGCAGCTAACTGCAGGCAGTCATCGCCTAGGAATTCCCGCAGTGTCTTGCCCGCCACGTACTTCCACGTCGGTCCGGTCAGCTTCTGTGGAGTATCAGGTTTGGTCGGATGCTCAGCTGCGACACCGTGCCTCGAATCCTTCGCCTCGTCATAGGATACCGGACCAGTATCATCAGCATCCACACGCTCATCGCGGCTCGATTGCCGGTCAGAGCGTATCGGAGGCCCGGATGCTGACCGTCTTCTGCCGGTCATCGCCGCCACCCCACCGCAACAATGACAGCAGTCAGGGCCAGGCCCGAGGCGATCATCAACGGCGCAAGACTGGCCCAGTCAGGTCGAGACCTCAATGCCAGATGGGTCTCTACCGTTGTGTCCGGCCCGGCTCCGGCAGCCGCGGAGGTGGTCTCATCGTCGTAGGAGAACACAGACTTCACTGCACCGGTGGCTGCTGAGAGCTTCTCAGTCACCTTGTGACCCGCCTCGTCGAGAGTATGGGTCGCGTTGTCTTTGATCTCCTCGATCGTGCGCTCGGCCCGGGCTCTGACGTCGAATTTCTCGACGAGCTGGGCCAGTGTCTGGCCAAGCTGCTCACGGGTACGGGCAATGTCAGCCTCGACCTCGGCTTGGGAGGCGTCCGGACCCGGTCTATCCGACGACGAGGCGGGACCCGCATCAATGGTGTCCGCCATCACGGGCACCCTTCTTCACTGTGTCCACAGAGCGCTTCGCACCCTCGATTGCGCGCTCGGGCACGGGCGTAGTCGCAGTGACTCTAGTCTTCCCGACCAGTACGGCAATCCCTGCGACAGCGAGCAGAAAAACGGTGACAATCAGACCCGCTAACCATGCCGGCACGACGAGAGCGAGGGCGATGATGCCGGTCGCGATTCCCGCACCGAGACCAAATAGGGCGATAATGCCGCCCGCACCGAGCAGGCCCGCACCAACGCCGGCCTGTTTGGCTTTCGCGCTCATCTCGATCTGCGCGAGCTGAATTTCATCACGGACCAGGCGTGTAGCCTGCTCTGACAATTGCGAGACGAGCTCACCAGTGGAGACGGCGCTCGTTGAACTAGGGACATAGTCAGACATCAGGCACCTGCTTTCGAAGGCGAGGGCGGACTGGACCCTCTGTTTCTGAGATAAGAGAATCGACACACACGCTGACCCAGAGGCCGTTCAATACGAAGAGTTGCGGAGGCTGATCGTTGTCGAAGTCTGCTAGGCGTCCGACTCGTGGCGAGGTGCCTGTGTCGGCGCAGCCTCAGGCGAGGTCTCCGCGCTGGTGTCAGTGGGTGAGCTCCCATTGGAATCGCTGCTATGTCGAGCGGCAGCATCTGACGCGGCCTCCCCCACGGACTTGGCTGCGCCTTGCGCGAAGTCGCTGGCCTTGTCGAGAGTATCGGCTAAACCGGCTTGTCCACGCGAACGAGCCTCATCCGCGGCTCCGGCTCCGAACTGCTTCGCTTTCGCGCCCGCCTGTCCGGCGATGTCAGGTGCATGGTCTTTGACCGAGCCAGTCACAGCACCGATGAACCGCTGGAGCTGAGGACTATTCCACATCTCGCGAGTCCTGGCAACGAGGGCGTTGTACTGTTTTCGGCCCGCTCGAGAACCGAGCACGAACCCGACCCCGATGCCAGTCGCTAGGATTAGCTTCTTCTTCATGAAAATCGATCCCCTGACCTTTGTGCGAAGTCAACGTCGTGGGTAATCACCCATTTCAATGTGGTGTAGATTACAGTATAAACACGTTTGGGGCGTGGATGGCAATGTCGTCAGTGCGCGTCATGGCTGGGCCACTTTCATCCCAATGCCCACGCGTAGTCCGGTACTCGGCAATTATCTGCTCTTTAGGCAGTACCTTCTTCTCGGCTGCTGGCAGAGCCTCATAGGTATAGGTGGCCACAGACATAGAAAAATCTGATCGTGTCAAGGCGTAGCGGACACTGTGGTCGTTGGAACGCGTATCGCTCCGGCCTCCGTGTTTCAAGTTTTCAGCTCAGCCACCCGCGCAGCACACGCCGTAGAGCGGAGTATGTGGCCGATCTGGCTCTCCCCAGAGACGTCCTTGGCGGCGCGGTGTCAAGAGAAGGCAGCCGTTCGTTGCAGATTCGACCGCGAATCGCCGCCTGGCCGGCCCCGTCCCATCACCGACAGTCAGATCCGCAACGCGATTCGACTCATCGACAGTGGTGAAACTGCTGCACAAGCAGCCCGGGGCCTCGGAATGTCCACAGCTGCGCTTTGTCGAAGAGTCCGCCTACTCAGCGACTAGCGCTATCATCGCGCCCGGGACTCAGCCCAGCCCGGAGGCGATGTAGTCGTCAAGCTTGCCCGCGTCCCGGGCCGCTGCGACAGCCAGCGCCTCGTTGGGGTCTTCGAGATGGATCACCAAAGCCGCGTCATCGTAGGCTCGACCCGCGCAGATCATTTCGCCATCGTTCTCACCACCGTCGATGATCCAGACTTTCAGATCCTGCTCTTCCAGCGCATCCCAGACATCCGCTGCTTGCTTCTCATAAGCGGGAGAGAAACGCTCGAAGACCTTCTCGACCTCGTCACCGGTGGGAGCCTGTGCCCGCCCAGGTCGGGGAAAGTCTGGTCGCGTCGTTATCTTTTCAGTGCTCATAATCACAATCTAGCACTCCCCCGATTCGGCGAGTGCCCACCAAGCCCGACCACGTCGATGAGAGCGGCATCTTTCAGTGCGCACAATTGAGCGTGTCATCTTCGCCCAGAGCGTTGCCTGACCTAGAACGCCTCGGCCGCCGGGAGATCGCGGAACTTAAGGACCACGCAGGACACCGGGCGCACCGTACAGTGCGCCCGGTGAACCACCTCAACTGGTTCTCAGACTGCGGATGGATGTTCTGTTCGGGCATACCTGGCGATCTCGTAAGCCTCTGGTCGATAGACCACGGCGTGAGGCCGACTCGTCGTCAGATAGTCACGAGCCCAGGACAGCACCGCCCCGGCACGTTGTTGCCAGCCTGAGAGGAGAACTGCGTGGACTGCCAGCCAGCCAAGGAATGCCGGCATCCCTTGCACTTGGTATCGGCGCGGAGTCAGCTCGGCCACTGACTGCCCTCGACCGATCATGGCCATATACCCCATATCGACGAACTTGAATTCGCGGCGGGGCCGCCCAGTCAGGTCGGCTCGAATATTGTCTGCCGCCCATCGGCCCGACTGTTTGGCCACCGATCCCAGCTGCGGCAGCTTCCGATCCTTGGCATCGACGATATTGGCGGCATCACCAAGGACATAGACTCCCTGGCAGTCCGGTGCCGTCAGGTCTTTGGCCACATCGACCCGTCCTCCACGACCGGTCGTGAGTCCGGCAGGCTCCAGTAGGTGTGAGGCTTTCAATCCGGCGGCCCAGATGACGATCTCCGCATCGATCTTCGTCCCATCGGCAAGGGAGATATCTGTATCGGAGACTTCCGAGACCGCACTGCCCAAATGCACCTTGACGCCGAGTTTCTCCAACCGGTCCCTGGTGTATTGCTGCGATGCCTGCGAGAAGGGCGGCAGCACAGTGTCGACCATGTCCACCAGGTGGACCGCGCACGACGACGCGAAATCGTGCGAATAGTACTTGCCGACTACGTCCCTGATGTTTTCGGCGATCGCCCCGGCGGTTTCGACACCATTGGGCCCGGCGCCGACCACGGCAACCGCGAACTTCCTGTTGGCGGAGTGATCTTGGTTCGCGGATGCTCGCTCCACAGCTCCGAGCAGTGCTGATGACAATCGGGCGGCGTCGTCGACCGAATACAGGGGGTAGGCGTGATCTTCCGCTCCGGGAGTATCGAAGAAGTTCGGCTCCGCACCCGAGGCGATCACTAAGATCTCCGCTCGGTAGCGCACACCGTCTGCGGTGGTGACCGTTTTCCTCGCTGCATCGATCGCAGCTACTTGCGCAGTGCGAATTGTGACATGCCTGCTCTCCCTGTGGAGGATGGAGCGCAGTGGGCGAGCCACCGTCGACAGGGCGATCTGGGCGGTTGCCACTTGGTACAACAGGGGCTGGAACTGGTGATAGTTGTTCTGATCGAGCAAGAGCACGTCGACTCCGCCCCTCCCGAGGCGTTTGGCTGCTTCGAGGCCAGCGAAGCCGGCGCCGACGATCACGACTTCGTAGGTTCGTGCCACAGATTCCTCGCCCGCCGCCCGCGGTTCGGCAATAGTTTCGTTCATGCTGTCTGTCCTCCTAAGACATGCTGTCGAGCAACCGTGTCGCAGACGCAGTCGCTGAACTGGTGCCGTCCTGCTTTCTGCGAGCAGATCGCGCCCACAACCGGCGGATGATGGTCGGACTCTTGGACCAAGTCTGCCAGCGATGCTGAGAACGCGATAGACCCATCTACTCGACCGGATATTCCAGCTGTGAATTCCTCGCAAGCACCGAAACGAAGCTCTGCCGCCACCGAGCTCATCACAGCCAGCGAGAATGCCCAACTGTTAGTCCTGGGAACCTGCGGCCACGGCGAGTTCGCCAGCCTCATCCTCGGCTCCGTCAGCCTCGAGTGCATCGCTCACGCTCATCCACCAGTCTTGACCGCCCGCGCACAATGAGCAGCGACTTCGGCACGCCCGCTATGACCTGAGTTGGCGTTCTCGGTCTCGAAGCCCACAGCATTCCGATGACTCAATGTTCCACGGTGGCGCGACGCGTATGCTGGTGTCGAACCGAGAAGAGGAGAATCGTGGACGCCGACGTTGTAGTCGTGGGAGCAGGTCTCGCAGGCCTGCAGTGTGCCAGACGGTTGCAGCGCAACGGCCTGACTGTCCAGATCTGCGAATCGCGTGATGGGGTGGGCGGTCGCGTGCGCACCGATCGAATCGACGGCTTCCTCTGTGACTGCGGGTTTCAGCTGCTCAATCCTGCGTACCCCGCAGTGCGCGCCTTCATCGACGTCGCCTCACTGGACCTGCAGACCTTCGGCGCAGGAGTGATGGTCCGCAAGGGACAGCGTCTGACCACGCTGCGCGCATCCTTGGGTCGGCCTGGCAGCGAGTCATCGGTGTTGAGCTCTGGACTGATCAGACCGAAGGAGATCCGCGGGCTTCTGAGATGGCTGGGTCCGACTCTGCTGCGGCCATCGTCAGTCTCGCGGGCGACGCGGGACTCAACTCTCGCAGACTCTTTGGATGCTGTGGGAGTCACGGGAGCATTGCGCCGAGACGTCATCGACACGTTCCTGGCCGGTGTTCTGGCCGACAGTTCTGGCGCAAGCTCGGCGAACTATGCCCGCCTGCTGATGAGATCGTTCGTGCGCGCGATCCCCGGTCTGCCCAGTCAAGGCATGGCGGCTCTGCCCGAGCAGATGGCGGCTTCTCTCGAATCGCCGGTGCGCGTGAATACCGCCGTGCGAGACCTTCGCGAGACCGACAATGGTGTGGAAGTCGACACCGACCGGGGACGGATACGGGCGCGTGCCGCTGTCACCGCAGTCGGTGCTGAGGATCTCGAGGAGCTGACCGGCGAGAAGACTCCCCCTACACGCGGACTGACGACCTGGTGGTTCCAAGCTCCGGAACCTCCTCTCGAGGATCCGCTGTTGGTGCTGGGTGCCTCGGCTCCCCACGGAGGCCCAGATGGGCCCGTCTGGCACACTGCAGTGGTCTCAAATGCAGCACCGAGCTACGCGCCTGCGGGATCGGCGCTCATTGAGGCAACGACGCTGCTCGATCGGCCCGACGGTCTGGCCGACGAACGGGAGATCCGGCAGCATCTCGAACGCATCTACGCCACGTCGACGCGCCGGTGGCAGGTTCTGATCAATCATCGGCTTCCGCACGCACTGCCGGCCTCCGCTCCCCCTCTGATCGACCGATCGGTGCAGCGGATCTCCGAGAGAATATTCGTCTGCGGCGACCACCGTGACACCGGCTCGATCCAAGGCGCTTTGGTCTCCGGTGATCGAGTCGGGCAGGGAATCGCCGGAATACTCTCGTCTGCCTCCCGCCGTTCCGACAACGAACCTAGTGCGAAACGATGATCGCAACCTGCGGAACTCCCCCATCTGTGTCCGAGGAGTCCGGGTGTGCCCCGGGCCGAGCATCATGACCGCCCCCATCCGACGAGCCGTTGCAGCTCTCTTGGTCGGTCTCTTCACCGCGGCCGCCTCCGTGGGCTGTGCCGCCGCAGACACTTCAAGTCCGGATTCACCGCTAGTGGCCGTGTACCGCGGTGAGGCCGCGTGCGACGGGTGCCCCGAGACGGTCGCACAACGGCTGAGAGCCTCGTTCACCGACGCCGAGGTGGTCTTCATCGGTCGCGGTGAACGTCTGCCGCTGCAGGCCGATTCCCTTGCAGACGTGGACCTCTACGTCCAACCCGGTGGCGGGGATGACATCGACGCTGCCGCCGAAGCGCTGCCCCCTCGATTCGTCGGGGGCCTTGAACAGTATGTTGCAGACGGCGGTGGTTACCTCGGTCTGTGTATGGGCGCCTACCTGGCGGGGCCGGTCGCCTTCGGCCTCGTCGAATCGGACCTCGACGGTGAGGTCGGCCGTCCCGAATTCCCAGTCACCGACAGCAGAGAGACCGTGGTCGACGTCGCCTGGGACGGTCATCATCGCAAGACATTCTTCCAAGAGGGCGCAGTCCTTCCTCCACCCGAGGATCGCGCCGACGTGTTCGCGCGCTATGGCAACGGCGACATCGCCGCAGCACGCTACGACCACGGTGACGGTGTGGCAGGTCTGGTCGGCCCGCACCCCGAGGCTGACCAGACCTGGCTGGACGAGGCGGGAATTGCCGATCCGGACGGAGACGACTGGAATTACGCCGTCCCCTTCGTCGCAGCACTATTGGACTGACTTCGCTACGAGGGCGAAAATCGAGTCTGCGGCGGGTGATCTCTGAATCGGACGGTCGGCGGTCGACGTCAGCGCCGCCATCGCCTCACCAGCCCGCACCGAGGTGGCACACACCCGACCGCCCGTGTAAGACTACGTAGGCGATTGCTCATTCAATGATCGCTCGATCAGCGAATGAGCACACCGACTACGACAGCCTCCCCCTACAGGAGCGCGGAGGAACCGAAGGAGCTGCCCCCATGACAGAAAATCCTGGGATCACAGGTCATTGGGACATCGATCCCTCACATTCTCGACTGGGATTCTCCACACGCCATGCCATGGTCTCGCGTGTGCGCGGAGCGTTCAATGATGTCTCCGGCTTCGCCAACATCGCCGAGGATCTCGCCGACTCGAATGCCGAGGTCATCATCCAGACCGCGAGCGTCGACACCCGCAGCGAGGGCCGCGACGAGCACCTGCGCTCGGCAGACTTCTTCGACGTCGACGCCTACCCGGAGATCCGCTTCGTCTCCTCCGCCATCGACGAGGTGGACGAGGGTTCCTATATCGTCACCGGTGATCTGACGATCCGTGACATGACGAAGACCGTGTCCATCCCGCTCGAGCTCATCGGCGTCGACACCGATCCGTTCGGCAACCTGCGCGCCTGCCTCGAGGGCACTCGCCGCATCGACCGTAAGGACTGGGGCGTGACCTGGAATACGAAGCTCGATTCCGGTGGCGTGCTCGTCAGCGACAAGATCACGCTCGAGTTCGAGCTCTCCCTGATCAAGAACGTCGCCGAGGATGCCCCCACCGAGTCGTCCGAGACCGCAGGTAAAGACGAGGCCCCCGCTGAGGCGCCGGCACCCGTCACCGATGCTCCGGAGAATGCAGCATCGGTGGCCCCAAAGGCAGAACCAGCCAACACGGAGTTCCCTCCCCCGCCACCGGTCAAGCCAGCCGAAACTCCCGCCGACAAGCCGGCAGAGAAGGCGCCAGAGGCTAAGCAGTCGGATGCTCAGTCGTCCGGCGGTGGCCTCGGCAAGCTCTTCGGCCTCCGCTGAGTCCAGCACTACAGTCTTCACCGCGGGTGGGATCGGTACGCGTACC
>NZ_JALDSX010000090.1 GCF_022748595.1 Brevibacterium sp. ZH18
TCCGGCTTCAAAACAGCCTCAGTTGAGGAACTGCCCGACGCTGTCGAAGTCATGGACCCCTTCCACGTCGTCAAGCTCGCCGGTGATGCTCTCGACGAAGTGCGTCGTCGTATTCAGCAGGAGACAACTGGCCATCGTGGACGAGCGAAAGAACCCATGTATCGAGCAAGGAGGACTCTGCACACAGGCGCTGATCTGCTCACAACCAAGCAGCAGGAGAGGATCGCGGGGCTGTTCACCGATTCGAGTTTCACCGAAGTCGAAGTCACCTGGGCTGTCTACCAAGACATTGTGAACGCCTACCGAACCGCTGACCGCAACGAGGGCAAAAAGCTCTTGACAACGGTCATCGATACCCTGACGACGAATCTGCCGACAGGGCTGGTTGAGCTCAAACAGTTGGGAAGGACTTTGAAGCGTCGAGCTGTTGATGTGCTGGCGTTCTTCACCCGACCGGGAACGTCCAATGGTCCGACTGAAGCGATCAATGGCAGGCTCGAACATCTCCGCGGGTCTGCTTTGGGATTCCGCAACCTCACGCACTACATCGCGAGAAGTCTGCTCGAGTCCGGCGGTTTCAGGCCGACCTTACATTCTCAATCACGATAGGGCTGCAAACGGCAGATGATCAGATGGCATATGCCGATCTGCTTCAGGCAGACTCACTACGGCCCACATTGACGATGACCGGGCCGTCGATCTTACTTGCTCGCGCAGCTTCGAGCATGAAGGCAACAAGCGTCGACGCACTCGCAGCAGACCACTCGGGAACATCGAACACTGCACGTAACACCATCGGTGACGAACGCAACGCCCACCGATCATCGAACGTGGCCCTAGAGTTTTCGTCGGTCAACGTACGGAGCACGATACCGCCGGTGTGCGTGGCTTCAAACCAATTTTCGACCGCGGAATCGCGTAATCGCGCCCGGGGAGTCGTAAATAGGTTCACGGTGGCTTCGGTTGGCTCTGTCGCACCGTCGACTGCTGCGAACTGGTCGAGGAGCGTCTGGATCCACACGGGGTCGACCGGCGCAACGTGCCCCGGGATCTGAATACTGAACGACGATATCGACAGGCTCCCTAACTGGGCGACGGTATCGGCAGCTGCATGAACGAACAGCGGCACAAGCATAGCTGGTGGAACTCCGCCAAGATGTTCGATCTGAAACCATCCAAGCTCCCCCCCCCTCAGCGTTCGCAGAGTCTCTGCGCCGCCGAATGCCCAGAAGCCCTCATGTGCTTCAAACGCCTTGTTGGCGGAGCTCTGCGGGCTCAAAGCCGTGCACAGTCCGAAGAACCGCGCAAACGCGCCCTCTTCGTCGATTTCGCCCGCTTGGATACCTCTGTGGATAGCCTCCGTGACCTCCAATGTACCGTCGACACTGACGATGATTGGGTCAGTCGAACCTTTCACAATGTGCATTTAAGAGTCCTTGCGCTTGTGTAGAGCTTATTGGGGGAATCGAGGTATCCAATGAGATTGACATCCACCCAGCTACGCCATTGTTTTCTAGCCTGCGACCTACACGTCATCCGGGCGTTGGCTCTCTTCGAAGTGCCCGGCCCGATTGTCTTCACCCCAGCCTTGCCCCTTCTGTTCCACGACGAAGTCTTCTTCGGCTTATACTGCAGCTGCACCGTGACCTTCGCTTTCGTCGCTTTGGCCGTGCCTTTGATCCACCACCCGTGACCTGAAGCTTGACCTCTAGTGACATGGACATAGTCACCCCTCGTGTAGAAGACGGCGACCGCAGCCTGCGCCACAATCGGGTAAACGCTCTTCGGCTCGGGGTCCACGGTCTGCACCAGTCGATTCCCTTCGATGGAATAGTGAGAGTCGACTTCGGCCCCGGAAGCGTCGTGCGAAACCGGTTGTTCGACCACACCGACCAGCACCTCATCCTTGTACAGCGCCACCGCACCGGTCTTCTGCAGAACAGGTGCAACGTCTTCGGTGAAATCGTACTGGGTCGTCTTCGCGGCGTCAGGCCCTGCCAAAAGAACACTGGCGCTAATCGCACCATTGTCGAGGATCTGCATCGCATGGGCTGCCTCGGTCCCGCTTCGATGCATGATGGTGGTGCCATCGGTTGTCACAGACAGATCTTTCGGCGCGGCATGTTCTGTAACCGAGAGTCCAACATCGACTCGATCGTCGACGCTGGTGGAGGCTCGCAAGCTTCCATCTGCGCTCAGAGATGTCACGACGCCATCGCGGCTCCACGTGACCTCTTCGTCGCTGGTATCAAGTGCGGTAGGCATTGGGGACTGATGCAGGGTTAGGTGACATCTAATCTGGCTTGTTCATAGGCAAGCCTGGAAGGATAGACACCATGCCACAGCCCTACCCGAAAGAATT
>NZ_JALDSX010000091.1 GCF_022748595.1 Brevibacterium sp. ZH18
AACCCTTCACAGGGTTCGCACTCTTCTCATGTTGTCATCGCCGTAGCGACGTCAACTTCTCAGATCTCGGCAGGATCCTGAGTGGTCTTCTTGCGGCGCATGGTCAGAGCAACTGCGGCTCCACCGACGAGGAGGAGGCCGGCTCCACCGGCGAGCCCGGTGAGTTCGGTACCGGTACGAGGCAGGTCACCGCCGCCGTTTCCGTTGTCGTTGCCATCGCTGTTGCCGTTATCGTTTCCGTCGCTACCACCTGCGTTGGCGTCCTCGTCGACCGAGAACTTGCCGGTCAGCTTGTCGTCGCCGCAGGTGACGGTGACGTCATAGTCGCCGACATAGGCCGAAGGATCGGATGCGGACGTGCCGTAGACGTTGACGGAGGCCTTGCCCTCGTCGTCAGCCTTGACGGTCTTGTCGAATGCAGTGACGTTCGACTTGCCCGAAGGGTTGACCAGGTAGCGGACGTCGGAGCCGGGTTCGCAGTTCTCGACGGCGAGAGTGACGCCCTTCTTCTCCTTGACGAAGTCCGCAGCGGAGACGGTCTCGGGGGAGACGGTCAGCTTGGCTTCGGCAGCAGGAGTGGTGGGATCTTCGGTCGCTGCATCCTTGGTGATGGTGAACTTGGCGTTGTCCGACTTCTCTTCGGACGTGGCATCGACCGCGTAGACCGAGTAGTCGCCAGGTTTCAGCCCGGCTTCAGGAGCCTTGACCGAGGTCGAGATCTTGCCGTCTTTGTCGGCGGTGATTTCGTCCTGGTAGAACGGCGACTGAGTTGCTGCACCAATGACGGTGACCTTGCCGCCGGGAGTGAAGCCTTCACCGGTGACCTTGAGACCGTCCTTCTCGAAGTCGCTCTCGCTGACCTTCTTGTCGGAGATCGAGACCTTGGGGTCGACAGCCGGGGTCTCCGGAGCATCGTCATCAGCGGTGACTTCGAACGACGTTGTGTGGGTATCTTTCGGGTCTTCAGCATTTGTGACCGTCACGGTGTATTTGCCGACGAATTCCGGGTTCGCTTCGCCGACGGCGGCAACGCCGTCTTTGAACGCTCCATCGGCATCTGTGGTGACCGTTGTCTTGTAGGAACCGACATTCTGATCATCTGCGGGTGCAACTACCAGTTTGAATTCGGTTTCTCGCTCAAGGCCTGCGCCGGCGATTCCTACGCCGTTCTTAGCGAACTCGTCGACGGTGACGCTGTCAGCAGAGACGGCGATGTCGCCGGCCTGAGGAGAAGCCTTCTGGGCTCCTGCTTTCTGCAGGTTGCCTGACTGCGATGCCGGCTGTGTGTTTGCGGAGTCGTGGGCCGTCGGTACTTCGGTGGTAGCAAAAACTGGGGATGCGGCGAGGCCGGTGATGGCCAGCGCTACTGCGGGTGCGAGGGCGAGCGTCTTCTTCATGTCATTCCTTTGTAACGAACAGCAGTGATCGTGCACTTACGGATGTAACAGTAATGTAATACTCACGACGCACATAGTTGTGAACATTTAGTTCACAAAAATGGCCCTGACAGCTGTCAGGGCCATTCTCGTGTCCGCTATCTCACTGATTGATCACGCGGTGGTGACTGGTCAGCGCTCGAGTGCTCAGAAGTCAGTCGGTGACTGTCCTGCCTTCTTGCGGCGTCCGGTCATGGCGACCGCTGCACCGCCGACGAGGAGGAGAAGTGCTCCCGTGGTGAACCCGCCGAGGTCGGCGCCGGTGCGGGGCAATTCGCTGCCGTCGTTGCCGCTGCCGTTGTCATTGTTGCCGTTGTCATTTCCATCGCTGCCGCCGCCGTCAGCTCCGGCCGTGACCTTGAACGATCCCTTCATCGTGTCGTCACCGCAGGTTGCACTGGCGGTGTAGGAGCCCACGTAAGCGGAGACATTTGATGACGTGCCATAGACGGTGACGAATGCTTTGCCTTCGTCGTCGGCCTTGATGGTTTTGTCATATGCGGAGACGTTGATGCCCTTGGGCTTGACGTTGAAGTGCACATCCGAGCCGGGTTCGCAGTTCTCGACCGAGAGGCGAACGCCCTTTTTCTTGTTTGCGAAGTCCGCAGCTTCCATCGTCTTCGGCGAAACCGTGAAGGAGGCTTCTGCAGGTGCTTCGGGTTCATCTGCAATCACGGTGATGTTGCCGTTGAGTTTCTTCGACTCGGTGCCTTCACGGTCGATGGTGACCGTGAACGGGACCTTGCCTGCTTCGAGGCTGTCCGGGTTGCCCTTGTAGTAGAGGTGGAGCTTGTAGTCGCCGTCGGCAGTGGCTGTTTCAGCCTTGCCGGT
>NZ_JALDSX010000092.1 GCF_022748595.1 Brevibacterium sp. ZH18
GCGACCACGGCACCTCAATCAGCCGCGGCGGCGTAAGATCACTCGCCGCGCTTGATCCAGTCCTCAAGGGATGGAGCCTCAGCGGCGATCGACGTCGGCGCTCCGTGGCCGGGGAGGACGACGGTGGGAGCGGGCAGCTTGAACAGGACGTCCCTGATCGAGGCGATGATCGTCTCGAAGCTCGAATGTGAGCGTCCGGTCGCGCCAGGTCCGCCGTGGAAGAGCGTGTCTCCCGAGAACAGCACCGGTCCGACCGCGCGGCCGGCTCCGGCCGATGCCGGAATCGGCAGCCCGGTCTCGATGAAGAAGCACGTCGAGCCGGGGGAGTGGCCGGGGGTGTGCAGCGCTTTGAGCCGCACGCTGGCGACCGTCCAAGTCTGCCCGTCGGTGATCTCTTCGTCCGGACGGTAGGAATCGTAGGTCATGTCCCAGAGGATGTGATCGGCCGGATTGAGATAGACCGGAGGATTGCCAACACGGTGGGCGAAGTCTCGCACGACTCCCACATGGTCATCGTGGCCGTGGGTCAGCAGGATCGCTTTGACCTCACGGGAACCGACCTTCTCAGCGATGGCATTGACGTCATGTGCAGGATCGATGACGATGACCTCGGAGTCGTCCCCGATGAGCCAGACATTGTTGTCGACGTCCCAGGTTCCGCCGTCGAGCGAGAACGTACCGGACGTGACGAGGTGTTCAATTGCGGTCATCAGATCTCCACCACCGATCGCAGTACTTTTCCTTGACTCATCTTCTCGAACGCGGCCTCGACGTCGCCGATTCCGATGCGTTCGGAGACGAACTTTTCCAACGGCACGCGTCCCTGCTGATACAGGTCTACGAGCATCGGGAAGTCCCGCTCGGGCAGGCAGTCGCCGTACCACGAGGACTTCAGCCGGCCACCACGGCCGAAGACGTCGAGCAGCGGCACGCTGAGCTCCATCTCCGGAGTCGGCACGCCCACGAGCACAACAGTGCCCGCGAGGTCACGACCATAGAAGGCCTGTCGCCAGGTCTCCGGACGTCCGACCGCGTCGATGACGACGTCGGCGCCGAAGCCGCCGGTGAGTTCCTGGATGGCCTCGACGACCTCGTCCTCGCTCTTGCCGCGGGTGTTCACGGTCTGCGTGGCGCCGAGGTCCTTTGCCCAGTCGAGCTTCTTGTCGTCGATGTCGAGGGCGATGATCGTGCCCGCTCCGGCCAGAGCCGAACCAGCGACGGCAGCACATCCGACGCCGCCGCAGCCGATGACGGCTACGGTCTTGCCGCGGGTGACTTCGCCCGTGTTGATCGCAGCACCGATTCCGGCCATGATTCCGCAGCCGAGGAGCCCCACAACAGCGGGATCCGCTTCGGGGACCTTGGTGCACTGACCGGCAGCCACGAGTGTCTTCTCCGCGAAGGAGCCGATGCCCAGCGCGGCTTCGAGCTCGGTGCCGTCGGGCAGAGTCATCTTCTGCGAGGCGTTGTGAGTGTCGAAGCAGTACCAGGGCTCACCGCGTTTGCAGGCGCGGCATTCGCCGCAGATCGCACGCCAGTTGAGGATCACGAAGTCGCCGACCTCGACATCGGTCACGCCCTCACCGATCTCGGAGACGACGCCGGCCGATTCGTGGCCGAGCAGGAATGGGTAGTTGTCGCTGATCCCGCCCTCGCGGTAGTGGAAGTCCGTATGGCAGACGCCGCACGACTTCACATCGACGATGACTTCGCCGGGGCCAGGATCGGGAATGACGATGTCGGTCAGTTCGACCGGTGCGCCTTTACTCCGGGCGATGACGCCCTTGACGGTCTGTGGCATTGCGTCTCCTCGTGTTCTTCTCAGTCTGAGCGCGAGCCGCTGACGGTCGCGCCCAACGGAAACTCCGTACATCCCCACCCTAACCAGACCAGCCTCTCGCGACCAGCGCGCCCGGCTAGTGTACGGGCAGCGCAACCGGACAACCGCCTCGGCGAGGGCCTGCAGAACCACCTCGGCGAGGGTGGGAACGACGACGGGAACGACGACGGCCGGCGGCTCCACCGAAGTGGAACGCGCC
>NZ_JALDSX010000093.1 GCF_022748595.1 Brevibacterium sp. ZH18
CGTTGGGATTCCGTAACCGGAGCAACTACCTCATCCGATCACTGCTCCACGCTGGCGGAATGAGTAGGCTCCTACAGCCCTATTTATGAAGAGCCGAAAATCCACTTCTGCTGCGCAACGAAGAAGGCGCGCGCTGAACATGATGCATATGATTTGAAGTTAGTCTGATAAGCATGCCAGACTTTAGCTACCTGCGGTTCAACTATTGATGCACTCTCGACACTGGGTGTTGCCGTCGCCATGCCGCCGCCGGTAAATATCAAAGCAGATGTTATGACAGCAATCGAAAGTCGCCTTGTTGTTGCAATCATTGCGTCTCCTCAATTGGCTTCTCGGTCTTGAGACTATCTACTGAAGTGCTCTATGTCACACAAAAACTCATCTTTACATTGGCGCGCAGGGGTGAGGGTGGGCGGAACCGCGCGGCACGGTAGCCGAATGGGGCGTGGGTACGAAATCGGTTGAGGTTCTTACACTGATCGTCCGGAATTGACGGACCAGGCGGATCAGTGCGCGCGGTCCTGCTTTCAGACGGAGCAGCGGCGGAATTTGGAGTTTACGATGAGCCGCTGCTCGTGCATTTTCAAAGCCACTCCGGTGAAGTTTGCCGAGTCGCGAATACAGCCCGGGCCGTCCTCGGGTTATAGGCCAGATTGTGTGTACAGGATAGGCCTCTTGCCCAGTAGGCAGTAGGCCAAGACAGGGTTGAACATGGTCTGGAAGCATGTTCAGTGTCAGTTCCCCGGAATCATCCCCGATGTGGTGTATGCGCAAACAAGCTCGTCAAGAACGGTCAGACCAGCGCTGGACGGACCCGGTGGCGGTGCAAACACTGCGGGGCCTCAACATCCCAATCTCTGACCGATATCAGCAGGAAAGCCGAGTTCACCAGCTTCATATCCTGGCTGACGAGCACCCGCGCCAGGGGCGAGTTCGCCACGAGCACCCGGACCTTCACACGAGGGACACAATGGTGCTGGAACGTCATTCCCACCGGCGAGGTCCATGACCAGATCATGCTCGATGGCACCTATTTCAATGGCTGGTGCGTCCTCATCGCCCACACCGGCAAACACGTCATCGACTGGCAATGGTGCGACCAGGAAAAGAACGCGTCCTGGACCGCGCTCATTCAACGCATTCCCGCCCCCGTGGCCGCGATCGTCGATGGTAACGGGCCGTTGACAGCAACGATCAAACGATTGTGGCCAGGCACCCGCATCCAGCGGTGTCACTTCCATATCCGGCAAGCCGCGAATAAGCACCTCACCAGACGACCGAACCTGCCGGCGAACAAGGAACTCCTGACGATCTACAAGATGCTCACCGATGTCAGCACCCTCGGGCAGGCAGCGGCCTGGACGGGCGAGTTCGCGGGGTGGGAAGCCAAATGGGAGGCCTTCCTCAAACACCGCACCAGGGCTCAATCAGGTGCCCCTAGACCCTCGTATGTCCGACCGGGGCAGGACTGGTGGTACACGCATCTGCGGACCCGCCGGGCGTGGAAACTCCTTGTCGGTCTGATTCGTGACGATCAGCTCTTTACCTGGCTGGAACTGGGCGAGGACAAGATCGTGATCGCGAAGACAACGAACGCGTTAGAGGGCGGGCCAAACAAGGCCATCAAGGACTTTCTGCGCCATCACAGGGGACTGCCGGTCGACCATGCCCGCAGGGGAGTTGACTGGTTGCTGTACCGGCAGACAGAAGCTGCCAGGGATCCGTCGGAGCTCGTGACACCGGCAGCGTGGGCGAAGAAGCCTCAACACAGACTCGCGCGTCCTGATTCGGGACGGGGTGAGACGACTTCGTTGTACGGGACCTCGTTCAGTATCGAGGATGGCAACGGGATCCAGAAAGGGTGGGGTGGACGATCACGGTGAATCAGTGACACCAGGCTAGTCAGACACGCCCTACCCATACACACATTTTGGCCTATAACCCAAAAAAGAGGAGGAGCGCCCGCTGAACCAAATCAGCGAGCACTCCTCCTCCAAAAAATATTGCGGCAGTCACCTACTCTCCCACAACCACCAAG
>NZ_JALDSX010000094.1 GCF_022748595.1 Brevibacterium sp. ZH18
GTGTCATTGCGACGGTCCTGGGTGTAGTTGGGTTTGTCGGCGCCGCGGTGGTGAAGTTCGGTATTCGCCTCACCCGCACACCAAATGGTAGGTCTCCTGACTTGCACAGTTGGGGACGAGTTTCGGGTTTCGACTGGCGTTTATGCTGGTGACCGTGCCGTCAGTTCCTGATTCGGGACACTAAATGGGTCCGTAGAATAGGTACATGAGCCTGCGACTAAGGAAAGTCCCGACCGCGTCCGGGGCAACCGCGGTCCAGATCGTGACGAAACGCCACGGCAAACTCACCGTCATCGAACACCTCGGCTCCGCCCACACCCCAGCCCAACTCGCAGCACTTGAAGAAGCCGGCCGCGAGAAAATCAACGAGTCCACCGGGCAGCTGGCACTCGACCTCGACACCGGCAGCAACGTCTCGACAACATCGCGTCGGCGGGTAAAGGGATCGACATCACGTCTGCTCATCGACACGATCCACACCGCCTACAACCGACTCGGATTCGATGTCGTCGATGACAATGCGTTCTTCCAGCTCGTCCTCGCCAGACTTGTCGAACCTACATCGAAATCCGACAGCATCCGCGTCCTGAACGAGCTCGGTGCTGAAACGAAACACCGCAACACGTTCTCTGCCTGCCTCAAACGCGTCATCGATGACGACTACCGATCCATGATTGCCGGCAAATGTTTCGACTACTCAGTCGCCACGACAGGGATCTCATTGATTCTCTACGATGTCACCACCCTGTACTTCGAAGCAGAGAAGGAAGACAGCCTGCGTAAGGTCGGGTATTCGAAAGAACGCCGCGTCGACCCACAGATTGTTGTTGGCCTCCTCGTCGATCGGACCGGGTTTCCGTTAGAGATCGGGTGCTTCGAAGGCAACAAAGCAGAGACGTTCACGATGATCCCGATCGTCAAGGGTTTCCAAGACCGCCACGGGGTCAGCGATATGGTCATCGTTGCTGATGCCGGAATGCTCTCAACCGCGAACCTCACAGAACTCGATGATGCCGGGCTGCGGTTCATCGTGGGTTCGCGGCAGACGAAGGCACCGAATGATCTGGCGACGTTCTTCACCTGGAACGGGACAAACACTGATGATGGGCAGCTCGTCGATACGCTGACGCCAAGGACCACAGTCGGGTTGGATAAGAACCGGACGCTGACTCGTGCTGAGCCCGTGTGGTCACCGGTTAAGCATCCGAAGGCGTGGCGGGCAGTGTGGCAATACCGACGCAAACGCGCCGTGCGGGACAGAGAGACACTGAATCTACAACGGAATCGGGCGATGCGGATCATCGACGGGGAATCGAAACCGAAGGCCGCACGGTTCGTGAAAATCAAGGGATCGCAGAAGGTCTTCGACGAGTCCAGCTACGACAAAGCGGTGGGCCTGGCCGGGTGGAAAGGCTACGTCACCAACATCGAAAGAAGAGTCATGACCGCCCGCGAGGTTGTCGGTTCCTATCATGATCTATGGCATGTCGAGCAGTCTTTTCGGATGTCGAAGACAGCTCTCCGGGCCCGCCCGATCTTCCATCGCACGCGAGACGCGATCGAGGCGCACCTGACGGTGGTGTTCACTGCTTTGGCGGTCGCGCGGTTCATGCAGGAAGCGACAGGGTTGTCGTTGAAGAAGATCATTACCACGTTGCGGCCGTTGCGTGAGTTCGTGGGCGAGATCGATGGGCACGAACTCGTGTTCCCACCGGATGTCCCTCCGCAAGCCGCAGAGCTCGTCAGCAATGTCGAAAACTCTGGGCCTGGGGCGGGACACTAAAACTGTGCAAGTCAGGTCACATGTGCCGCTGTGGTCGGTATCGCTATCTCGGGGTTCATCGCTCTCGTTGATGGTACAACTCTGCAAATCAGTCCTGCGCAGGATGCATTG
>NZ_JALDSX010000095.1 GCF_022748595.1 Brevibacterium sp. ZH18
CATGCAAATGGTGGTGTGAGTGTGTAAGAGCGCATGGTGGATGCCTTGGCATCAGGAGCCGATGAAGGACGTGGAAATCTGCGATAAGCCTCGGGGAGCCGATAAACGGGCTGTGATCCGAGGATGTCCGAATGGGGAAACCCCGCCACATGAGAGTGTGGTGACCCGCATCTGAATATATAGGGTGTGTGGGGGGAACGCGGGGAAGTGAAACATCTCAGTACCCGTAGGAAGAGAAAATAAAATATGATTCCGGGAGTAGTGGCGAGCGAAACTGGAAGAGCCTAAACCTGGTCAGTGTAAGTGTGCTGATGTTGCTGGCTGGGTGTTGTGGGGTATACGTGATCTGGTCCAGCATGGCCGGGACGTTGATGTGTGCTGCGTGTAGTCGAAGCTGGTGGGAAACAGTACCGGAGTGGGTGAGAGTCCCGTAGACGAAATGTGTGGCCCCGACGTTGTGTATGCCCCGAGTAGCACGGTACTCGTGGAATGTCGTGTGAATCTGCCAGGACCACCTGGTAAGGCTAAATACTTCCTGATGACCGATAGCGGAATAGTACCGTGAGGGAATGGTGAAAAGTACCCCGGGAGGGGAGTGAAATAGTACCTGAAACCATGTGCTTACAATCCGTCAGAGCCTCCTTGTTGGGGTGATGGCGTGCCTTTTGAAGAATGAGCCTGCGAGTTAGCGGTGCGTGGCGAGGTTAACCCTTGAGGGGTAGTCGTAGCGAAAGCGAGTCCGAATAGGGCGTATGAGTCGCGTGTCCTAGACCCGAAGCGGAGTGATCTAGCCATGGGCAGGGTGAAGCAGCAGTAAGATGTTGTGGAGGCCCGCACCCACTTCAGTTGAAAATGGAGGGGATGACCTGTGGTTAGGGGTGAAAGGCCAATCAAACTCTGTGATAGCTGGTTCTCCCCGAAATGCATTTAGGTGCAGCGTTGCGTGGTTCTTGCCGGAGGTAGAGCTACTGGATGGCTGATGGGCCCCACCGGGTTACTGACGTCAACTAAACTCCGAATGCCGGTAAGGTTCAGCGTGGCAGTGAGACAGTGGGGGATAAGCTTCATTGTCGAGAGGGAAACAGCCCAGACCATCAACTAAGGCCCCTAAGCGTGTGCTAAGTGGGAAAGGATGTTCAGTTGCGAAGACAACCAGGAGGTTGGCTTAGAAGCAGCCATCCTTGAAAGAGTGCGTAATAGCTCACTGGTCAAGTGATTGAGCGCCGATAATGTAGCGGGGCTAAGTACACCGCCGAAGTTGTGGCAGCATCCCGGGTAGCCGTAATGGTGGGGTGTTGGGTAGGGGAGCGTCGTGCTGGCAGTGAAGTCGCCGTGTGAACGAGTGGTGGAGCCGGTACGAGTGAGAATGCAGGCATGAGTAGCGAAAGACGGGTGAGAAACCCGTCCACCGGATGACCAAGGGTTCCAGGGCTAGGCTAATCCGCCCTGGGTAAGTCGGGACCTAAGGCGAGGCCGACAGGCGTAGTCGATGGACAACCAGTTGATATTCTGGTACCGACACACAACCGACAATACTAAAACACGTGAGACTAACCTCTGGGTTCTTCCGTGATGCCTTCGGGTGTCTGGTTGAAGTTCCTGGTGGGACCTGAGTGTGGAGTCGGTAAGCGTGAGGTGTGACGCAGAAAGGTAGCCAGGCCACGCGATGGTAGTCGTGGTCTAAGGTCGTAGCACGTGGGGGTAGGCAAATCCGTCCCC
>NZ_JALDSX010000096.1 GCF_022748595.1 Brevibacterium sp. ZH18
GGGGTTCTTATGTGTGCTCCTTAGAAAGGAGGTGATCCAGCCGCACCTTCCGGTACGGCTACCTTGTTACGACTTAGTCCCAATCACCAGTCCCACCTTAGACGGCCCCCTCCACAAGGGTTGGGCCACCGGCTTCGGGTGTTACCGACTTTCGTGACTTGACGGGCGGTGTGTACAAGGCCCGGGAACGTATTCACCGCAGCGTTGCTGATCTGCGATTACTAGCGACTCCGACTTCACGTAGTCGAATTGCAGACTACGATCCGAACTGAGACTGGCTTTAAGGGATTCGCTAAAACCTCACGGTCTCGCATCTCTCTGTACCAGCCATTGTAGCATGCGTGAAGCCCAAGACATAAAGGGCATGATGATTTGACGTCATCCCCACCTTCCTCCGAGTTGACCCCGGCAGTCTCCTATGAGTTCCCACCATCACGTGCTGGCAACATAGAACGAGGGTTGCGCTCGTTGCGGGACTTAACCCAACATCTCACGACACGAGCTGACGACAACCATGCACCACCTGTACACCAACCTCAAAGAGGAGGACCTGTTTCCAGGACGGTCTAGTGTATGTCAAGCCTTGGTAAGGTTCTTCGCGTTGCATCGAATTAATCCGCATGCTCCGCCGCTTGTGCGGGCCCCCGTCAATTCCTTTGAGTTTTAGCCTTGCGACCGTACTCCCCAGGCGGGGCACTTAATGCGTTAGCTACGGCGCGGAGAACGTGGAATGTCCCCCACACCTAGTGCCCAACGTTTACGGCATGGACTACCAGGGTATCTAATCCTGTTCGCTCCCCATGCTTTCGCTCCTCAGTGTCAGTTACAGCCCAGAGTCCCGCCTTCGCCACCGGTGTTCCTCCTGATATCTGCGCATTTCACCGCTACACCAGGAATTCCAGACTCCCCTACTGCACTCTAGTCAGCCCGTACCCACTGCACGCGCAACGTTAAGCGTTGCGTTTCCACAGCAGACGTGACCAACCACCTACGAGCTCTTTACGCCCAATAATTCCGGACAACGCTCGTACCCTACGTATTACCGCGGCTGCTGGCACGTAGTTAGCCGGTACTTCTTCTGCAGGTACCGTCACCGATAAAGGCTTCTTCCCTGCTGAAAGCGGTTTACAACCCGAAGGCCGTCATCCCGCACGCTGCGTCGCTGCATCAGGGTTTCCCCCATTGTGCAATATTCCCCACTGCTGCCTCCCGTAGGAGTCTGGGCCGTGTCTCAGTCCCAGTGTGGCCGGTCGCCCTCTCAGGCCGGCTACCCGTCGTCGTCTTGGTGAGCCATTACCTCACCAACTAACTGATAGGCCGCGAGCCCATCCCCAACCGAAAAAACTTTCCACCACCACTCATGCGAGCGATGGTCATATCCGGTATTAGACCCAGTTTCCCGGGCTTATCCCGAAGTCGGGGGCAGGTTACTCACGTGTTACTCACCCGTTCGCCACTCATCCACCATGTGCAAGCACACGGCTTCAGCGTTCGACTTGCATGTGTTAAGCACGCAGCCAGCGTTCGTCCTGAGCCAGGATCAAACTCTCCATAAAAAAATTATGTTACGAATGAATCCCAGCAAGACAGCCAACCAAGATCACGGGGTGACCCTAGTCGACCAAAAAA
>NZ_JALDSX010000097.1 GCF_022748595.1 Brevibacterium sp. ZH18
ATCAAGGTGAACTTGCCGACCGTTGTCAGTTACTGGCGGTGGGCTCGGCGATCAGTCCGTGCCAGCGTCGAAGGCGGCGGATAGGCCGGCGCGATCGCTGGCCGCGTCGACGTCGGCGGTGGAGTTCGCGATCTCCTCGGCGCCACCGGCCTCGAGGGAGCCGACGAGCTCCGAGGTCGGGCCCGACACGATGCCCATGGCCGCGTACTGCTCGAGGCGGGCACGCGAATCGGCGATATCGAGGTTGCGCATGGTCAGCTGGCCGATGCGGTCCTCGGGACCGAAGGCGGCGTCGCCCACGCGCTCCATCGACAGCTTCTCCGGGTGGTAGCTGAGGTTGGGGCCGGTGGTGTTGACGATCGTGTAGTCGTCACCGCGGCGCAGGCGCAGCGTCACTTCGCCGGTGATCGCCGAGGCGACCCAGCGCTGCATGGATTCGCGCAGCATGAGGGACTGAGGATCCAACCAGCGACCCTCGTACATGCGGCGACCCAGGCGGCGACCCTCTTCGTGGTAGAGCGCGATGGTGTCTTCGTTGTGGATGGCGTTGAGTAGGCGCTCGTAGGTGATGTGGAACAGCGCCATGCCGGGAGCCTCGTAGATGCCCCGCGATTTCGCCTCGATGATGCGGTTCTCGATCTGGTCGGAGACACCGAGTCCGTGACGGCCGCCGATCTCGTTGGCCTTGAAGACCAGGGCAACGGGATCGTCGAACTTCTCACCATTGATCGACACGGGGCGACCCGCCTCGAAGCCGACGGTGACCTCTTCGGTCGCGATCTCGACGTCATCGCGCCAGGCAGCGACACCCATGATCGGTTCGACGATGTCGAGTCCGGCATCAAGGAATTCAAGCGTCTTGGCTTCGTGGGTCGCACCCCAGATGTTGGCGTCGGTGGAGTACGCCTTCTCTGCGGAGTCGCGGTAGGGGTAGCCGCGCTCGACGAGCCATTCACTCATCTCCTGGCGTCCGCCCAGTTCCTCGACGAAGTCTGAGTCGAGCCACGGCTTGTAGATGCGCAGCTTCGGGTTGGCCATCAGGCCGTAGCGGTAGAAGCGCTCGATGTCGTTGCCCTTGTAGGTCGAGCCGTCGCCCCAGATGTCGACGCCGTCTTCCTTCATGGCGCGCACGAGCAAGGTGCCGGTGACCGCGCGACCCAGGGGAGTGGTGTTGAAGTAGGTCTTGCCGCCGGAACGGACGTTGAAGGCACCGCACTGCAGAGCGACGAAGCCCTCTTCGACCAGCAGACGCTTGGCATCGACGAAACGGGCGATCTCCGCGCCGTATTCCTTCGCGCGCTCCGTCACGGAGTCGAGGTCGGGCTCGTCGTACTGACCGATATCGGCGGTGTAGGTGCAGGGAATGGCGCCCTTGTGACGCATCCATGCGACCGCGCATGACGTATCCAGTCCGCCGGAGAAGGCGATTCCAACGTGCTCACCGATTGGGAGTGAAGACAATACTTTCGACATGCTCCACAGCTTAGCGGCCCGGCCAGCTCATGTCGAATTGTTATGCATAGACATGTATTTTTATGTGCAAGCTGCCTTAGCTCGCTGCACAGAATCGAGCGGACCAC
>NZ_JALDSX010000098.1 GCF_022748595.1 Brevibacterium sp. ZH18
GTAGCGGTCCAAGAACCGTACAGCGAACGCGAGCACCACACAAAGTGATCCCAAAACCTCGTAAACAACTCAAAATGTTCCGCACACACACCAACCAACAAAAAGTTGAGTGAGTGATCGGCGTATTAGTACCAGTCAACTCCACACCTCACAGTGCTTCCATACCCGGCCTATCAACCCCATGTTCTATGGGACACCTCTCCCCCAACAAAGGGGATGGAAATCTCATCTCGAAGCAGGCTTCCCGCTTAGATGCTTTCAGCGGTTATCCTTCCCGAACGTAGCCAACCAGCCATGCACCTGGCGGTACAACTGGCACACCAGAGGTTCGTCCGTCCCGGTCCTCTCGTACTAAGGACAGGCCTCCACAAATTTCCTACGCACGCAGCGGATAGGGACCGAACTGTCTCACGACGTTCTAAACCCAGCTCGCGTACCGCTTTAATGGGCGAACAGCCCAACCCTTGGGACCGACTACAGCCCCAGGATGCGACGAGCCGACATCGAGGTGC
Organism: Brevibacterium sp. ZH18; assembly: GCF_022748595.1. Lineage (GTDB taxonomy): Bacteria > Actinomycetota > Actinomycetes > Actinomycetales > Brevibacteriaceae > Brevibacterium. Next base: position 513 of record NZ_JALDSX010000098.1, read on the forward strand.
CAAACCATGCCGTCGATATGGACTCTTGGGCAAGATCAGCCTGTTATCCCCGAGGTACCTTTTATCCGTTGAGCGACCACGCTTCCACAAGCCATGGCCGGGTCACTAGTCCCAGCTTTCGCTCCTGCTCGACACGTCCGTCTCACAGTCAAGCTCCCTTGTGCACTTACACTCGACACCTGATTGCCAACCAGGCTGAGGGAACCTTTGGGCGCCTCCGTTACTCTTTAGGAGGCAACCGCCCCAGTTAAACTACCCATCAGGCACTGTCCCTGAACCCGATCAGGGTCCGAAGTTAAGGAATCCAGAATGGTCAGAGTGGTATTTCACTTGTCGACTCCACCACCACTAGCGTGATGGCTTCACAGTCTCCCACCTATCCTACACAAACCACACCGAACACCAATACCAAACTATAGTGAAGGTCTCGGGGTCTTTCCGTCCTGCTGCGCGTAACGAGCATCTTTACTCGTAATGCAATTTCGCCGAGTTCGTGGTTGAGACAGCAGAGAAGTCGTTACGCCATTCGTGCAGGTCGGAACTTACCCGACAAGGAATTTCGCTACCTTAGGATGGTTATAGTTACCACCGCCGTTTACTGGGGCTTAAATTCTCCGCTTCACCCCCTAAAGGGTTAACGAGTCCTCTTAACCTTCCAGCACCGGGCAGGCGTCAGTCCGTATACATCGACTTACATCTTCGCACGGACCTGTGTTTTTAATAAACAGTCGCTTCTCTCTGGCCTCTGCGACCACCACCAGCTTTCGGAGTAAATCCTAATACCGGGATGGCCCCCCTTCTCCCGAAGTTACGGGGGCATTTTGCCGAGTTCCTTAACCACGATTCTCTCGATCACCTTAGTATTCTCTACCTGACCACCTGTGTCGGTTATAGGGTACGGGCAACACACACCCTCACGTCGATGCTTTTCTCGGCAGCTGAGGATCACCAGATCACCCCACCAAAAGTGGGGCGCCCATCAGCTCTCACACT
>NZ_JALDSX010000099.1 GCF_022748595.1 Brevibacterium sp. ZH18
GGCTCTTCATAAATAGGGCGGTGCGATAGCCACCCTCAAGCAGCGCAAGAAACGGGACCCTGGGTGCAATGATGTAGGTGTTCAAGACTCCATCACGACCCAAGGTCCCTGATGCACAACTTTACCCCGCCATGCCTCGACACCACACTCAGCCTGACCGAACTCGGCCTCACCGCCATCGGCCAACACCACTCGAAACGACACTTGACTGTGTTGTGCCTGCTCGCTGACGAGCACGCCGAATGTCCCGGCTGTGCCCAGCGCGGTCGAGTCCGATCGACGAGGATCCGCCGGCTCGTCCATCCCCCAGTCGGGCTGACTGCAGTGACTCTGGCCATCCGCATCCGCACATTCCAGTGTCCGAACTGCCGCCAGCGCTGGTCGCAGTCGCCAGCGAAGGCCTGCGTCGGGCGGTCGAAGCTCTCCCGCACCGCACGTCTATGGGCGTTGAAGTCCGTTGTCATCGACAAAATGAGTATCCATGTGATCGCGCAGAACCTCGCCACCTCGTGGAACACCGTGTGCACGGCGGTCCTGGACCTCGGCACCACGTTGTTGCTCGCCGATGCCACCCGGTTCGATGGCGTATCCACGATCGGTGTCGATGAACACTGTTGGTCCCACCGCGGCATCGACCGGTGGGTCACTGTCATCGTCGATCTCACCAACCGGCCAGCACGCCTGATCGACATCGTTCCCGGCCGCTCGGCCGAAGTCTTTCGCGACTGGCTTCAACGTCAGCCTGATGAGTTCCAGGCCGGCATTGAACACGTCGCTATGGACGCTTTCGCCGGGTACAAGAAGGCCGCGACCCAAGCGGTCCCGGACGCGGTCACGGTCATGGACCCCTTCCATGTCGTCGCTCTTGTCGGGACCAAGCTCGATGAGACGAGGAGGAGACTCCAAACCGAGATCCACGGGCGCAGAGGCCGATCTGGTGACGACCTGTACGGGATCAGGAAAACCATCCGCACCCGCGTCAGTCTCCTTTCAGACAAGCAGAAACACCGACTCAACACGGTCTTCGCCGCCGACGATCATGCTGCCTTGGTGGTGTGTTGGCAGTTCTACCAAGACACGATTGCCGCCTATGCTGCGGCCCCGGCGAAGGGCAAGACCATCATGGCCGGGCTGATCCACAAGCTGGCCGACACGATCCCGGATGAGTTGAAAGAGCTACGGAGTCTACGGACAACATTCCAACGTAGGCGTGCCGATATTCTTGCCTACTTCGATCACCCAGGAACCTCGAACGGGCCCACGGAAGCGATCAACGGCAGGCTGGAACATCTGCGTGGGATCGCGTTGGGATTCCGTAACCGGAGCAACTACCTCATCCGATCACTGCTCCACGCTGGCGGAATGAGTAGGCTCCTACAGCCCTATTTATGAAGAGCC
>NZ_JALDSX010000009.1 GCF_022748595.1 Brevibacterium sp. ZH18
AGCGCCCGAAGGGTTGCTCGCTGTTTGGCCGCGCCTGGACGCAGGGCTCCGCGCGGAAATTTTCCTCACCGGGTTGACTCCGTCGATCGGCCGAGCCTATGCTGTTTTCATTAAACGGAAATAAACTTCCATGATACGGAAACATCAACAGCTGAGACTCGCAGAGACGCGAAGGAGACTCCCATGGCGACATTCGATTTCACCAAGGCAGACAGCTACGTCCTCAACTGCTCCACCCTGCTCACCGAACTGCCGGTGATGGAGCGCGCTCAGGCCGCCAAGGACGCCGGCTTCACCCGGGTCGAGTTCTGGTGGCCCTTCGACGGGGACCCGACCCCCACCTCGGCGGAGGTTGACGAATTCGTCGCCGCCCTCGATAACGCAGGGGTCGAACTCAAGGGCCTCAATTTCTGGGCGGGCAGCATGGCCGACGGCGACCGCGGCATGGTCTCGATCACCGGTGCCGAGGCGGACTTCGCCGCCAACGTCGAGATCGTCAAGGAGATCGGACGCCGCACCGGCTGCCGCGCCTTCAACGCCCTCTACGGACTGCGCACCGAAGGACAGACTGCTGAGGAACAGGACGACGTGGCCGTGGCCAACCTCAAGCTCGCCGCAGACAGTGTCGCTGAGATCGGCGGAACCGTCCTCGTCGAACCGGTCTCCGGAGCCGACGCCTACCCGCTGAAGAAGGCAGGCGATGCCGCCGAGGTGGTCGCGAAGGTCCGTGCCCAGGGCATCGACAACATCGCCGTCCTCGCCGACTTCTTCCACATGTCCGTCAACGGCGACGACGTCGCGGCGGTCATCGAAGCCGACGCCGCCTCGTTTGGCCACATCCAGATCGCTGACGCCGAAGGTCGCGGAGCACCGGGAACCGGCTCGCTGCCGCTGAAGAACTGGATCGAACGCTCCTACGAGCTCGGCTATACGGGCTCGGTCGCCCTCGAATTCAAGCAAGACCGCGAGACCGCATTTGCCTGGCTCGGCAACTGAGCTCCTCCAGCCCGTTGAGCACTCGCTTCAACCACCCCCGCTGAGCATTCGCTGCGACCAACACTTGAGTAAGGATTTCGAACATGAGCACGACAATCGCATTCATCGGACTCGGCATCATGGGCCTGCCGATGGCCAAGAACCTCGTCAACGCCGGCTTCACCGTCCGCGGCTACAACCGTTCACCGCAGAAGGCCCAGGATCTCGCCGCTGCGGGCGGTCAGGCCGCAGGCACCATCGCCGAGGCGGTCGACGGTGCCGATGTCATCATCACGATGGTCCCGGACTCGCCCGACGTCGAAGACGTCCTGACCCGCGAGGACGGCATCCTCGCCCACGCGAAGTCCGGCGCCTATTGGATCGACAACTCGACGATCCGCCCCGACGTCGCCAAGAATCTCTCCGCACAGGCGGCCCAGAGGGGCCTCAAGCCCCTTGACGCCCCGGTCTCCGGGGGCGAAGCCGGCGCGATCAACGGTGCGCTGTCGATCATGGTCGGAGGGGAACAGGCGGACTTCGATGCGGTCTCCGATGTCTTCGCCGCCATCGGCACAACCATCGTCCTCGTCGGGCCTTCCGGCTCGGGTCAGACCGTGAAGGCCGCGAACCAGCTCATTGTCGCCGGCAACATCGAACTCCTCGCAGAGGCCGTCGTCTTCCTTGAGGCCTACGGAGTCGAGACCACCTCGGCGCTCCAGGTCCTCGGCGGCGGACTCGCCGGATCCAAGGTTCTCGACCAGAAGGGCCAGAAGATGCTTGACCGCTCCTTCGAGCCCGGCTTCCGCCTGGCCCTGCACCACAAGGACATGGGCATCGTCACCGCCGCCGCTCGTGAGGCCGGCGTCGCCATCCCGCTCGGCTCGGCCGTCGCGCAGCTCGTGGCCTCGACCGTCCAGCAGGGCAACGGTGGACTCGACCACTCGGGTCTCCTCACCGTCGTCGAAGCGCTCTCGGGCAAGAACCAGAGCTGAACCACCGCCTCGGCGACAGAGTCGACGCCGGCTCACGAGCTCGGTCGACTCGAATCCGGGCCACTGACACGAAGGAAGAACAATGACACGTATGCGCGCAGTAGAAGCGGTGGTGCTCATCCTCGAAAAGGAAGGCGCCACCCAGACATTCGGGCTGCCGGGAGCGGCCATCAACCCGCTGTACTCGGCGATGAGGTCGCACGGCGGAATCAACCACACACTGGCCCGCCACGTCGAAGGTGCCTCGCACATGGCCGACGGCTACACGCGAGCCGCGGCCGGCAACATCGGCGTGTGCCTGGGTACTTCGGGCCCGGCCGGCACCGACATGATCACCGGGCTCTACGCGGCCGCCGCGGACTCACAACCGATCCTGTGCATCACCGGCCAGGCCCCGGTCGCCGTGCTCGACAAAGAGGACTTCCAGGCCGTCGACATCGCCTCGATCGCCAAGCCCGTGACCAAGATGGCCAAGACCGTGCTCGAGGCCGGCCAGGTGCCAGGCGTCTTCCAGTCGGCGTTCCAGCTCATGCGCTCGGGCCGTCCCGGACCGGTCCTCATCGACCTGCCGATCGACGTGCAGCAGACCGAGATCGAGTTCGACATCGAAACCTACGAACCGCTCGTGCCCGCGAAGCCTGCGGCCACCTCGGCGCAGGCGGAGAAGATCCTCGATCTCATCGCGGAGGCGAAGCACCCGCTCATCATCGCCGGCGGCGGAATCCTCAACGCCGATGCTGCTGATCGGCTCGTCGAATTCGCCGAACTGACCTCGATCCCGGTCTCGCCGACCCTGATGGGCTGGGGCACGATCCCCGACGATCACCCGCTGCAGGCGGGCATGGTCGGCATCCAGACGCACGTGCGCTACGGCAATGCCTCGTTCCTCGAATCAGACCTGGTCATCGGGCTCGGCAACCGCTGGGCCAACCGCCACACCGGGGACCTCTCGGTGTATCGGGCAGGACGGAAGTTCGTCCACATCGACATCGAGCCGACGCAGATCGGGCGCGTGTTCTCACCCGACTACGGTGTCGTCTCCGATGCTGGCGCCGCCCTCGACGCGCTGCTGAGCGCGGCTCGCAGTCGGAGCGCAGGTGCTGGTGTTGCGGGCGGGAGCCTGCCTGACTTCACCGACTGGGCGAACGAGTGCACGAAGCGCAAGGGCTCCGAACACCGCAAGACCAACTACACGGATGTGCCGATCAAGCCGCAGCGGGTCTATCAGGAGATGAACTCGGCTTTCGGTCAGGACGTCACCTATGTGTCGACGATCGGGCTGAGCCAGATCGCCGGTGCGCAGATGCTTCACGTCTACCGCCCTCGCCACTGGATCAACGCCGGCCAGGCGGGACCGCTGGGCTGGACCGGACCGGCAGCGCTGGGTGTGGCCAAGGGCAAGCCGGGTGAGACCGTCGTTGCGCTCTCCGGCGACTACGACTTCCAGTTCATGATCGAAGAGCTGGCCGTCGGTGCCCAGCACAAGATCCCGTATCTCCACGTCGTCGTCAACAACTCCTACCTGGGTCTGATTCGTCAGTCGCAGCGCGGATTCGACATGGATTACCAAGTGTCGCTGGCCTTCGACAACATCAATTCCTCAGGTGCCGCTGCCGGTTACGGCGTCGACCACGTGGCCGTGGCTCTGGGCTTGGGCTGCAAGGCGCTGCGCGTCGAAGATCCGGAGCTCATCGGTGAGGGGCTGCGCGTGGCGCAGGAGCTCATGAGCGAGCACCAGGTTCCGGTCGTCGTCGAGGTCATCCTCGAGCGGGTCACGAACATCTCGATGGGCGCCGCGCTCGACAGCATCAACGAGTTCGAGGTTCTCGCCCAGACTCCGGCAGACGCGCCCACCGCGCTGACGCCGATGGACGAGCTCGTCGCCGCGAAGTGACCCGGTGAGCGAGTCAGAAAAGTGACCCGGTGAGCGAGTCAGAGAGGAGCCCGGTCGCCGGAGGGTGGTTACCTCCGGTGACCGGGCTCCTCGTCGTTGGTGCTGACGCCCGCGTGAACACGCGCTGCGCTGTTCCCAGCTGCCTACTCGGCAGATTCGAAGAGAGATATCGGGCGATGGTATACCGAAAATAGGGTATCGACGACTAGACTTGAACCGAAAGCCAGACACCGATTGTGCCGGTCGAATCATCCGCTGTCATCGACCGGGTACGAACTGGCAGCAACGGACACGAAGGAGTATCCATGAATGCCAATCAGGCCTCAGAGCCCACCTCCACCGATGCATCCGCCCCATCACCTCGAGATTCCGCCTCGGCGAATGAATTCGACCTCATCATCCGCGCTGATCGGGCGATCCTGCCCGAAGGTGAGAGTGCAGTGCAGGTCGGCGTGAGCGGCGGGACGATCGTCGAAGTTGCCACCGGGGGAGCGGAACTGAGCGGGACCGCCTCGGCGGATGCGAAGGTCATCGACGTCGACGCGTCCCAGGTCCTTCTGCCGGGACTCGTCGATTCCCACGTGCACGTCAACGATCCCGGTCGCAGCGAATGGGAGGGCTTCGCCAGCGCCACCCGCGCGGCCGCGGCCGGCGGCGTGACGGCGATCGTCGACATGCCGCTCAACTCCCTGCCGCCGACGGTCAACGTCGAATCCCTTGACATCAAACGCGAGGTCGCTGCCTCGAAGGCCTTCATCGACGTCGGCTTCTGGGGCGGTGCGATCCCCGGCAACACCGGCGACCTCAAGCCCCTCTATGACGCCGGAGTCTACGGATTCAAGTGCTTCCTTGAGGACTCAGGTGTCGACGAATTCCCGCCGCTCGAGCCCGAGGAACTGCGCGCGGACCTGGCCGAGCTTGCGAAGTACGACGGTCTGCTCATCGTTCACGCCGAGGACCACTCGGTCATGGCGGGGGCGCCGAAGAACTCGGGCCGCAAGTTCAGCGACTTCCTCGCCTCCCGTCCGCGCGAGGCCGAGAACGTCGCGATCGCCCGAGTCATCGACGCCGCCCGGGAGACAGGTGCCCGCGCCCACATCCTCCATCTGTCTTCGGCTGACGCGCTGCCCCAGATCGCTGCTGCCAAGGCTGAGGGCATCAAGCTCACGGTCGAGACATGCCCGCACTACCTCGTGTTCACCGCCGAGGAGATCCCGGATGGGGCGACCACGCACAAGTGCTGCCCGCCCATCCGTGAGGAGTCCAACCGTGAGGCGCTGTGGCAGGGGCTCATCGACGGGACCATCGACTGCATCGTCTCCGACCACTCGCCGTCGACGGCTGAGCTGAAGCTCCTCGACACCGGTGACTTCGGTGCAGCATGGGGCGGAATCTCCTCGCTGCAGCTGGGCCTTCCCCTCGTGTGGACCGAGGCTGCGAAGCGCGGAATCGCCCTCGCCGATGTGGTCTCCTGGATGTCATCGGCGCCGGCGGCCGTGGCTCGCGTGGAGAACAAGGGCTCCATCGCCGTCGGCAACGACGCGGACTTCGCTCTCTTCGCCCCCGATGCGGAGTGGACCGTCCACGCGACAGAGCTCTATCACCGTAACCAGATCAGCGCCTACGATGCACGCACGGTCCGCGGCGAGGTCAAGCAGACCATCCTCCGCGGCGCTCCCGTGGACTTCTCCGAGCCGCAGGGCCACCTCCTCCGCGCCCGCTGACAGGCGCCCGCACCTCAGCCTCCCCGCCGTCGCTCATCGCATCCGACGCCACAGCAACCTTTCGGGCGTCCAGCAACCATTAGACGGGTTGCTCGACGCCCGAAAGGTTGCTCGCTCGTTTTGCTGCCAACGTTCGGGTAGCCATACGGCCGCAGGGTTTCCGGGTGGGTGGTTTCTATACACAGGGTTACCCACAGGGTTATCCACAGTTTTAAGTTTCTTGTTGCAGTTTGTTGTGGAATGGTGCAGTTTAGTATCCATGTATACGCAATTCACCGCGGCACGTCTGCTGCGTTTAGGCTTCTCTCGTGCCGAGGTGAAACGTGCGCAGGGCTGCTGTCTGCAACGCGTAGCGCGAGGACGGTATGTCACCGAACGCGTGTGCTCCAACCCTGCCCACAACCGGTTGTGGGAGTCAGTCAAGACCGGCTCCAGCGACGAATTCCCTCAGTTCGGCGACATCCGTGACCGGGTAGAGCGGCTCAAGGTGCTCATCCGCGCGAGAGCAGAGCATCTTCAAGCAGCGCAATTGAATCAGTCGTCACCCCGCGGGGGCGAGCTGTTCAGCCATCTGTCCGCTGCGCTCATCCATGAGCTGCCGGTCAGTGGCTTCAACGCGCAGAAGGTGGAGGTCGTGCGGCCGGCAGTGAGTCGCACCTACGCCCACTTGCGGGTCCGACGTCGATCGATCCCCGAAGGTCAGCACACCCGCACCGGCATCTATCCGGTGACGTCATTGGAGCGGACTCTCATTGACGTCGCTCGTGACTACTCGCTCGAGATGGCGGTGCCGATGTTCGACCACGCCCTGCGCAGTCGTTCGACGACTCTTGATGCTGTCAGGTCCAGTGCTCTGGAGTGTGCTGAGATCAACGGCGCCCGAAAGGTGGAGACCGCTATCGAACTCGCTGACGAGCGGCGTGAGTCTGCGGCCGAATCAATCTGCGGAGTTCGATTCTTCGAGTTCGGCATCAGCGGTTTCGTCCCTCAGGTGAACATATTCGATAGCGACATGAACTGGCTGGGCCGAGTCGACTCCTGCCACGAGGCGGCAAAAGTCATTGTCGAGGTCGACGGATTGGGCAAGTACAGTCTCGGCTCAGGTAATCCGAACCGCGAGATCGAGAAGGAGAAGCTTAGGGAATCTGCACTTAGCGCGGCCGGGTATCTGGTGATCAGGCTAACCTGGCGCCAATTGTTCAGGTCGGAGCTGTTCACTTTCATTCTGAGTGCGACCGCAGAGCGACTTGCGTCGAAGTGAGCAACCCTTCGGGCGTTGGGCAACCGTTGCTTGGGTTGCTCAGCGCCCGAAAGGTTGCTGTGGCTCGGCGGGCTCGTAGAGTCGAGCTACGCGCCGAGTTACGCGCCGAGCTTTTCGCGGAGGCGGCGGACGTGGCCTTCTGCGTCGACGTTGTACTCGACGCTGGACAGCTTGCCGTCCTCGTCGATGACGAACGTCGAGCGCAGCGTGCCCTCGAGGGTCTTGCCGTTGACTGTCTTCTCGCCGAACGAGCCGTAGGTCTTCGCGAGCTCAGCGCCCGGATCCGAGAGCAGCGGGAAGGTCAGGCCTTCGTCTGCGGCAAAAGCCTTGAGCGCCTCAGCCTCGTCGGGGGAGACTCCGAGCACCTGGAATCCGGCGTTGGCCAGCGAAGAGAGGTTGTCGCGGAAGTCGCAGGCCTCGGTCGTGCAGCCCGGCGTCGCAGCCTTCGGGTAGAAGTAGAGGATGACCTTCTTGCCGGCGAAGTCCGACTTCGAATAGGTCGTGCCGTCTGCGTCGGCCAAGGAGAAATCCGGAGCGTCCTGTCCGACTTTGAGTTCAGTTGTCATGCTGGTTCCTTTCGTTGGTGTTGCGTTGGTGTTGCGCTGTGTTGCGTTGGTGTTGTGCTGCGCTTCGTTGGTGTTGCACTGCGTCGCTCAGCTGAGCTGGTCGATTGGTCGAGGTGACTGACTGTGGGTGGGTGTTCAGTTCTGCAGCGCGGGCGAGGACGTCGATCCCGCAGCCAGCAGTGCGCAGGCGTGGGCGGCTGCGGACTCGATGAGCTCCTCGGCTTGGTCGGAGAGCTCCGATAGCTCGGCCGGGCCCGGCGCGATCGACAGTGCTGCAGTGATCCCGGCAGCGCGGCACTCCGCCGGGGTGAGCGCGACGCGTCCTGCAATGACGACGATACTCGCCGAGGCGGGGGCGTGGTCCCGGACGGCCGCGACGACCTTGCCGCCGAGGGACTGGGAATCGAAGGAGCCTTCGCCGGTCAGGACGATGTCGGCTCCGGCGAGGGCGTCGGTCAGCCCCACCGCCTCGGCGACCATGCTGGACCCGGGCACCACCTCGGCGCCCAGAAGTGCGGTCAGGGCCATCGGGATCCCGCCGGCTGCACCGAACCCGGGCGTTGCGGCCAGGGTCTCGGCGGAAGTCTCGCCGGAGCTGGCGAGCACCTCGGCGAGGTGGGCCAGCCCGGAATCGAGAACAGCCACGGACTCCGGGGTCGCGCCCTTCTGAGGGCCGAACACCGCAGCCGCACCGTGGGGGCCGGTGAGCGGATTGTCGACGTCGACGGCGATGCGCCAGCGGACATCGAGGGCGCGAGGGTCGAGGTTCGTCGTGTCGACGGAGGCAAGGGCCGACAGGCCACCGCCGCCCGGGGCGATCGGTTCACCGGAGCCATCGGTGAAGGTGGCGCCGAGTGCGGAGACGATGCCGACGCCGCCGTCCGTGCTCGCCGATCCGCCGATGCACAGGAGGATCTCTTCGACGCCGAGTGCGAGTACCTGACGGGCGATGAGGCCGACGCCGTAGGTGTCGGCGCGCTCGGGTTGGAGGTCGACGTCGGAGACCTGGGGGAGGCCGTTGGCCTGGGCCGCCTCGATGACTGCGGTCTTTCCATCGGCGGACAGGCCGAAGCGCGCGGTGGCCGGGCGGCCGATGGCATCGACGACTTCGACGGTGCGTGCGGGTGTGCCCCAGACGGCGAGCAGAGCGTCGAGGGTGCCCTCGCCCCCGTCGGCGAAGGGCAGATCGGTGATGTGCGCGTGCGGGAATGCCTGCCGGGCGCCGCGGGCCAGGGCGGCGGCGGCCTCGGAGGCGCCAGCTGACCCCTTGAAGGAATCGGGCGCGCAGACAATGGTGGGTGTGAGTGTCGAAGCTTCCCTGCTCATGACGTCATTCAACCTCATCGTCGTGAATTCCGTGGCGGTGTGCTCAGCAGTCGGACCGCGCCCGCACCCCAGGGGCGTGAGCGAAACCTCACTGCACGCCTATTATCCGTTATGTGGAATAAAGTTTCCAAATCAAGCGATGCCCGGCCTGGTCCGTTTTGCCCGGCCCTGCTCGTATCGCCCGGCCCCACCCGCGTCCCCGGCTCGGATTTGACATCAGATCACCCTCGCGCCACACTCGGATCTACGAAACGGAAATAACATTCCGAGATGCGAAACGATGCGAAACCGCCGTCGCACCCCGATTCCCGAGGAGGTCAATGTGGACCTGGACGCGTTCAATCGGTACTCCACAGACGAGGCCCGCGAGGCTCTGCGCCCGTGCCTGGACGTCGATCGCTGGATCGACGGAGTCGTCGACGCCAGGCCGTTCTCGACCGTGGAATCGGCTCTCGAGGCTGCTCATTCGAGCGCGAATCCCCTCAGTGACGATGAGATCGCGCAGGCGATGTCCCACCACCCCCGGATCGGTGAAAAGGCCGAAGGCTCCTCCGCCGAGGCGGCTCATTCCTCCCGCGAACAGGCGAGCCTGGGTGATCTCGACGGCAGCGTCCAGGCCCGACTCGCCGCCGGCAACGCCGCTTACGAGGAGCGCTTCGACCGCGTCTTCCTGATCCGCGCCGCAGGTCGCACCCCCGACGAGATCCTTGCCGAACTCGAACGCCGCATGAGCAACACCGACACTCAGGAACTCGCCGAAGTCGGCGAGCAGCTGATCCAGATCGCCGTCCTCCGCCTCGAAGGAATACTTGCATGAGCTTCATCTCCGCACACGCTCTCGACTCCACACTGGGCACCCCGGCCGCTGACCTCGAGGTCACTCTGCTCGCCGGGGCCGAGGTGCTCGCGAACTCCCGCACGGACGGCAACGGCCGCGTCTCGGAATTCGGACCGGAGAACCTTGAGCCGGGCGATTATCGGATCGTATTCGGTACCGGCGCCTACTTCGACGCCCAGGGGCAGGATCACTTCCACCCTCAAGTGTCGATCGACTTCAGCGTCAAAGCCGGCGAAGCCCACTACCACGTGCCGCTGCTGCTCAGCCCCTTCGCCTACAGCACGTACCGCGGCAGCTGAGCAGCCCGCACCTCCAGCAGCACCCACGAATATCAGGGGAAGCAGGCCCCCTGTAGGATCGAGATCCTCAACAAACCGCCGAAGTTCGCCGGAGACAGAAGCCGGCAACCTCGCTAATCAAATTGGTCACAGTGGTCACGACCACCTCGGCGCCGGTCGACGATTCCGTCGGATCGGTTAGACACCGCACCTGCGGTACTTCGCTCGCCGAGGCGGTCCGACCGCTGACAGCGCAACAGGAGCAAGAAGATGAGCAAGGTAAGACTGACAACGAATCAGTACGGCAAGGCGGAGAACCGGTTGATGAGGGTCTACCGTGACACCGACCGTCACGAGATCCGCGACCTCAATGTCACCTCGCAGCTGTGGGGCGACTTCGAAACGGCCCACACCGATGGCAACAACGAGCATGTCGTGGCCACCGACACCCAGAAGAACACGGTCTTCGCGAAGGCCAAGGAGCTCGGCGTGACGTCGCCCGAGCAGTTCCTCATCGGCCTCGCCGACCACTTCACCACCAGCTTCGACTGGGTCACCGGCGGACGCTGGGCCGCCGAGGAATACGGTTGGAGCCGCATCAACGACCACAAGCACTCGTTCTACAAGTCAGCGCCGGAGACCCGCACCACGGTCTTCACGCGCGACGGCGACAAAGACACCCTGATCTCGGGCTTCTACGGACTCACCGTGCTCAAGACCACCGAGTCGGGATTCGTCGGCTATCCGAAGGACAAGTACACGACCCTGCCGGAGACCGAGGACCGCATCCTTGCGACCGACATCGCAACCCGTTGGATCTACAACACCAAGGACCTCGACTTCGAGGCGACCTACCGACAGGTCAAGGAGATCATCCTCGACTCGTTCACCGACCACTTCTCGCATGCTCTTCAGCACACCCTGTACCAGATGGGTGAGAAGGTCATCGAAGCTGTGCCGGAGATCGATGAGATCCGCTTCTCCTGCCCCAACAAGCACCACTTCCTCTACGACATCGAGCGCTTCGGTCTGGAGAACCCGAACGAAGTCATGATCGTCGCCGATCGGCCCTACGGTCTGATCGAAGCCACCTTCACCCGCGACGGTGTCGACGAGAACAAAGAAGCCTGGGCTCAGATCGCTGGCTTCTGCTGATATGAATCGCAGTCGGGTCCATGGGAACACCTCCCGTGGACCCGACTCGTATGAGAGGGACAACTATGACCGAACTGTCATCACAGCCCGGTGAGAACTTCAGCACCACCTCGGCGATCCCGAGAGGCACTGGAGATGAAGAGGTCGACGAATGGCTCGAGTCCTGGGAGGGGCTCGTCAGCGAACGCGGCACCATGCGCGCGAGCGAGATCATGGAGGCACTGCGTCGTCGCGCAGCGTCGAACTCCGTGGCCCAGCCCAAAGTCACCACCACCGACTACGTCAACACGATCCCGGCAGACCAGGAACCGGTCTATCCCGGCGACGAACGACTCGAGCGCAAGTACCGCAAATGGCTGCGCTGGAATGCCGCGATGCTCGTCCATCGTGCTCAGCGCCCCGAGATATCTGTCGGCGGTCACATCTCGACCTACGCCGGTGCTGCGACTCTCTACGAGATCGGGTTCAACAACTTCTTCCGCGGCCAGGACCACGCCGGCGGCGGTGACCAGGTCTTCTTCCAGGGCCACGCCTCACCCGGCATGTACGCCCGCGCCTTCCTCGAGAACCGACTGAACGAGAAGCAGCTCGACGGTTTCCGACAGGAGGCGTCGAAGGCTCCCAATGGTTTGAGCTCCTACCCGCACCCGAGGCTGATGCCCGAGTTCTGGCAGTTCCCGACCGTGTCGATGGGTCTGGGGCCGATCAACTCGATCTACCAGGCGCAGATGAACCGGTACCTGCACAACCGCGGCATCAAGGACACGTCCGACCAGCGGGTCTGGGCGTTCCTCGGCGACGGTGAGATGGACGAGCCCGAATCACGCGGCGCCCTGCAGCTGGCGGCCAACGAAGGACTCGACAACCTCACCTACGTCATCAACTGCAACCTCCAGCGCCTCGACGGCCCGGTCCGCGGCAACGGCAAGATCGTCCAGGAGCTCGAAGCGGTCTTCACCGGCGCCGGCTGGAACGTCATCAAGGTCCTGTGGGGCCGCGAATGGGACTCCCTGCTCGAAGCCGACCGCACCGGCGAACTCGTCCGAATCATGAACGAGACCCTCGACGGCGACTACCAGACCTTCAAGGCCGAGTCCGGCGGGTTCATCCGCGACAACTTCTTCGGCCGCTCACCCGTGACGAAGAGCCTCGTCGAGCACCTGTCCGACGACGACATCTGGAACCTCAAGCGCGGCGGCCACGACTACCACAAGGTCTACGCGGCCTACGAGCAGGCAGTGAACATGACCGGCAAGCCGACCGTGATCCTCGTCCAGACCGTCAAGGGCTACGGTCTGGGCACGACCTTCGAGTCGCGCAACGCCACACACCAGATGAAGAAGTTCACTGCTGCCGACGTCAAGGCCTTCCGCGACCGGATGGACATCCCGATCACCGACAAGGTCATCGACGAGGATCCCTACGCGGTGCCCTACTACCACCCGGGCAACGACGCCGAAGAGATCCAGTACATGCTCGAGAAGCGGTCCAAGCTGGGAGGGTTCCTGCCCAACCGGAAGCCGGAGAACAGCAAGAAGACGCTTCCCGCAGTCAGCGACAAGGCCTTCTCGCAGACCAAGAAGGGCTCGGGCCACCAGCAGGCTGCGACGACGATGGCCTTCGTCCGTCTGCTCAAGGACCTCATGCGGGAGAAGGGCATCGGCAACCGGATCGTGCCCATCATCCCCGATGAGGCGCGGACCTTCGGCATCGACGCGTTCTTCCCGACCGCGAAGATCTACAACCCGAACGGGCAGAACTACCTCGCCGTCGACCGTGAATTGTTCCTCTCCTACAAGGAGGCGACCAACGGCCAGCTGCTCCACGTCGGCATCAACGAAGCCGGTGCGGCAGCGGGATTCACCGCCGCCGGAACCTCGTATTCGACGCACGGCGAGCCGATGATCCCGATCTACGTGTTCTACTCGATGTTCGGGTTCCAACGCACCGGCGATGCCTTCTGGGCAGCCGGCGACCAGATGACCCGCGGGTTCATCATCGGCGCCACCGCCGGGCGCACAACGTTGACCGGTGAGGGTCTGCAGCACGCCGACGGCCATTCGCCGGTCCTGGCTGCGACCAACCCGGCTGTGCGGATCTACGACCCGGCCTACGGCTACGAGATCGGCCACATCATGCGCGACGGCCTGCACCGCATGTACGGCGAGCACGACCTCGGCGACGATGCGCGCAACGTCATGTACTACCTGACCGTGTACAACGAGCCGATGCTCCAGCCGCCGGAGCCCGAGGATGTCGACGTCGATGGGATCCTGCGCGGAATCCATCGCGTCGCAGAAGCCGGCACCGCTGGTGCGGATGAATCCGGCGCCGAGGCGGGGGCCGGGAACCGCCCGCAGGCTCAGCTGCTCGCGTCCGGGGTTGCAGTCCCATGGGCGTTGGAGGCTCGTGGGCTGCTGGCTCAGGAGTGGGGCGTGGATGCGGCCGTCTGGTCGGTCACGTCGTGGGCCGAGCTGCGCCGTGATGCCCTGGCCTGTGAGGCCGATCGTCTCGAGAAGTTCGAGGCCGAGCCGCGCGTGCCCTATGTGCGTGAGCGTCTGGGTGCCGAGGCCGGGCCGATCGTCGCGACCAGCGACTTCGACTCGACTCAGCCCGACCTCATCCGTCCGTTCCTCAAGCAGGACTTCGCGACGCTCGGGGCCGACGGCTTCGGCTTCTCGGACACGAGGGCTGCGGCCAGGCGCCACTTTAAGATCGACGCTCACTCAATGGTCGTGCGCACTCTGCAGCTGCTCGCCGATCGTGGCGAGATCGAGCGTTCGGTGCCCGTCGAGGCGGCCAAGAAGTACCGCCTGAACGAGGTCAACGCGGGAACCTCAGGCACCGCCGGAGGCGATTCCTGAGCAATCGCGAAAAAGCGGCCCTGGAGCACACGCTCCAGGGCCGCTCTTCGTTGCTGTTGCGGAGGCTGCTGCGGGTGTGAGCTACGCCGTTCCGCGCATGTCTGCCGAGATCGCCTCGGCGGCGGACTTGAGCAGCGGGATCGCACGATCGGCGAAGGCCTGGTCGACTCGGCTGATCGGTCCCGAGACCGAGATCGCCAGGGGGGCGGGGGCATTGGGGATCGACATTGCGAAGCAGCGCACGCCCAACTCCTGCTCCTGCTCGTCGATCGAATACCCGCGCTCGCGGATGCGCACGAGCTCGGCTTCGAGCTCCTCGACGGTGGCGATGCTGTATTCGGTCGGCGTCGGCATTCCCGCCGTGGTCACGATGTGGCGCACATGCTCGGGATCGAGTCCGGCGAGGATCGCCTTGCCCACGCCGGTGTCGTGCATATGGGTACGGCGTCCCACCTCGGTGAACATGCGCATCTGCCGCTGGGAGGCGACCTGATCGACGTAGACGACCATGTCGCCGTCGAGGGTCGCGACGTTCGCCGATTCCCCGAGTTCCTGGACGAGGGTACGCAGATACGGGCGCGCGATCGCACCCAGCTGCTCGCCGGCCAGGTTGCCCAGCCGGACGAGTCCCGGCCCCAGCGCATAGCCGCGGTTGGGCAGCTGCCTGACCACTCCGAGGTTGACCAAGGTGTTGAGCAGACGATGGATCGTCGGGAGCGGGAGGCTCACCTCGGCGGCGATATGACTCAGTGTGGCCGACCCGGAGGAGTTGGCGATGCACTCGAGAAGCCCGAAGGCGCGCTCGACGGACTGGACGCCGCCCTTCGTCTGCCGGATTGCTGGGGCCTTCGTCTCGTTGCTGGTCATCCCTTTTCCTCTTCCTCAAGTCGTGAACTTCGCGAGCGTCAACATCGACGCAGAGTGTCTCGGTCCCGACTGTCCATCGCAGCCGATGAGCCGTGGGCGTCGTGGAAATTCGACGTTCTTCGCTCAGTGAAGCTACCGCTCAGTCTAGTCCTGAAATGGAAGAAAGTTTCCACTGGAGTGAATCTCAAGTAGATATTCCACAATACAGAATATAGGATCCGTGATACGGAAAAGATCTATCAGGGAGGATATCTTTCATGGCTGCTCCAAGCCCCGGATACTCAATCACTCTTCGAGTGGCTGCTGCAGTGGATCGGACATCGACGTTCGACCTCGTGGCCGCCGCCGCAGCGACAGGCGCTGCGATTACGGCACTCGACGTCGTCGAATCCACCCCGCACACCGTCATCATCGACGTCAGTGCCGATACGCGCGGCGTCGACCACGCTGACGAAGTCGCAGCGGCGGTGGGCAAACTCGATGGCGTCGAGGTCAAGAAAGTCTCCGACCGGACCTTCCTGCTCCACCTCGGCGGGAAGCTCGAATCCACGCCCAAGGTCCCGTTGCGCAACCGCGACGACCTCTCCCGTGCCTACACCCCGGGTGTGGCCCGTGTGTGCCAGGCCATTGCGGAGAACAAGGCCGATGCCAGGCGTCTGACGATCAAGCGCAACACCGTCGCCGTCGTCACTGACGGGACCGCGGTACTGGGCCTCGGCGACATCGGCCCCGAAGCCGCCATGCCGGTGATGGAGGGCAAGGCTGTTCTGTTCAAGCAGTTCGCCGGCGTCGATGCCTGGCCCGTGGCCCTCGATGCGAAGGACACCGAGGAGATCATCTCGATCTGCAAGGCGATCGCACCGGCCTACGGCGGCATCAACCTCGAAGACATCTCCGCACCGCGCTGCTTCGAGATCGAGCGCCGTCTGCGCGACGAGCTCGACATCCCGGTCTTCCATGATGACCAGCACGGCACGGGCATCGTCACCCTCGCGGCGCTGAAGAACGCACTCAAGGTCGTGGGCAAGAACCTCGAGGACCTGCGCATCGTCGTCTCCGGAGTGGGTGCGGCAGGCAACGCGATCATCCGCCTCCTCCAGGTTGCAGGAGCGAGGAACATCATCGCCTGCGGCCGCGGGGGAGCGATCGGACCGAACTCGAGCGTCGACACCGAACACAAGGTGTGGCTGCAGGAGAACACAAACCCGGAGGGCTTCGAGGGCAGCCTCAAGGAGGCTGTGGTCGGCGCCGACGTGTTCGTCGGAGTCTCCGCTCCCAACGTCCTCGACGGCAGCGACATTCAGGCGATGAACAAGGATGCGCTCGTCTTCGCGATGGCCAACCCTGATCCCGAGGTCGACCCCGCCGAGGCGCTCAAGTACGCGGCCGTCGTCGCCACCGGACGCAGCGACTACCCGAACCAGATCAACAACGTGCTCGCCTTCCCCGGCATCTTCCGTGGTCTTCTCGATGCCGAGGCGACCGACGTCAACGAAGAGATCATGGTGGCGGCAGCCGACGCGATCGCCTCGTGCATCCCCGAGGACGAGCTCCATCCGGGCTACGTCATCCCGTCCGTCTTCGATCCGGAGGTTGCGAAGAAGGTTGCGGCTGCGGTCGCAGCAGTCTCGTCCTGAAGCAGCGGCCGGTCGCCTGACACAGGGGCCGGCCGTCTTTCTGTCGACCTGTGACCATCCTTCGGCTGGCCTTCCACCATCGGCCCTCGGATGAGAGACAATGGTCACAGGCGAGAGACTTCCGCGAACTGAATGCGACGAAAGAGAACGTGAAATTGGATCAATCAACGCTGGCCGACATCGATGCGCTCCTGTCGGACACGGATGAGCTGCTGACCACGAGCTACCCCGGTGATCGCGATGTGCGCCAGCCCGTGCACACCGTCTACGTCCCCGGGGACCAGTCGACACCCGACGTGACCCGTGAATGGGGGCAGCAGGCCTTCGATTTCGTCGAGGCCAACGGCGGCATGGTGCAGTTGGCTGAACGGGTCATCATCGCCACCCGCAAGGAGGCGGGATCCCAGGTCAGCCAGACGATCCCGAACCTGCACCAGGTCGCCCGGGAAGCTGAGATGCTCGCCGAGGCGGTCGCCCGGAAGCTGTCCACCGAACCCATCGAGGACCTCCGGATCGACTTCGAAGACGGGTTCGGCAACCGCGACGACGAGACCGAGGACGACTGTGTCCGCAAGGCGGCCCGCAACGCCGTCGCAGGCCTAAGCGGAGACGCGGCCCCCGCGTTCTTCGGCATCCGGTTCAAATGCATGGAGGCTGACACCCGAGCCAGAGGTCTGCGGACCCTCGACCTGTTCATCTCCGAGGTGATCGCCGCCCACGGCTCCCTGCCCAAGCAGCTCGTGCTCACTCTGCCGAAGGTCAGCACCGTCGACCAGGTCAGGGCCATGGTCCTCGCGTGCAAGTCACTCGAAGCCGAACACGGTCTGCCGGCCGGCGCGATCACTTTCGAGGTGCAGGTCGAGACCCCGCAGCTCATCCTCGGCGCAGACGGATCCGTGCCGGTGGCACCGGCCCTGCACGCCGGGGAGGGACGCGTGACCTCGCTGCACTACGGAACCTACGACTATTCTGCGTCAATGGGAGTCGCTGCGGCGTACCAGGCGATGGACCATCCGGTGGCTGACTTCGCGAAGAATCAGATGCTGCTCGCGGTCGCCGGCACCGGCGTCCACATGTCCGACGGGTCGACGAACATCCTGCCCTTGGGTGAGCCCGAGGATGTCCAGCGTGCGTGGGCACTGCACTCCGGACTCGTCCGCAGGCATCTCAAGCGCGGAATCTACCAGGGCTGGGACATGCACCCGCATCACCTGCCGACCCGGTTCCTTGCGACCTTCCGCTTCTACCGCGAAGGCGCCGAGGCGGCTGCGACACGACTGCGCAACTACGTGTTCAAAGAGGATTCGGCAGTCCTCGACGAGCCCGCGACTGCGAAGGCCATGGCCCGCTACCTGCGCCGTGGACTCTCCTGCGGGGCCCACACCGAGGAATTCGTGGTCGACCGCACGAAGCTGTCGATCGAGACCCTCGCGCAGATCGCCCGCACCGGCTCAGCCGAATAGGCCCAGCCGTATGAGCCCAGCGCTCACCCCAGACACACGCACTGATTCGAAGGAGATTCCACGCTCATGACGACGACCGATCCCTACACCTATTGGGCTCCGACCGGCGGACACCCGCCGCAGACGGACCTGCTCACCGACCGCGCGATCGTCACCGAGGCGTACACGGTCATCCCGCGCGGAGTCATGCGCGACATCGTCACCTCGAACCTGCCCGAGTGGACCCAGACCCGCGCGTGGGTGCTGAGCAAGCCGGTGGCCGGGGGAGCGGTGACGTTCTCGCAGACCATCCTCGAAGTCGCCCCGGGCGGCGGCGCGGACAAGCCCGAACCGCAGGTCGAGGTCGAAGGGTTCATCTTCGTCATGGCCGGCCAGCTCGACATCGCCCATGAGGGCCGGACCCACACGCTGACCCCAGGTGGGTACGCGTTCCTGCCCGCCGGTTCGACGTGGAGTGCGAAGTCCACCGGCACCGAGGCTGCTCGCTTCCACTGGATCCGCAAGCGCTACCAGCCCGCCGCGGGTCTGACCCCCGAGGCGGCCTTCGGCAACGAGGTCGACGTCGAGCCTGCGGCGATGCCCGGGACCGACAACCGCTGGCGCACGACGCGCCCGCTGGACCCGGAGAATCTGGCCTACGACATGCACGTGAACATCGTGACGTTCGAACCCGGCGCGGTCATTCCCTTCGCCGAGACCCACGAGATGGAGCACGGCCTCTACGTGCTCGAGGGCAAGGCCGTCTACCGTGTCAACGGCGACTGGGTCGAGGTTCAAGAGGGTGACTTCATTTCGATGCGCGCCTTCTGCCCGCAGGCCTGCTATGCCGGTGGACCGGGGCGCTTCCGCTACCTGCTCTACAAGGACGTCAACCGCCAGGTCGAACTCTGAGGCACTGACAGACGAAGAACGGCGGACCATCAGGTCCGCCGTTCTTCTGTTCTCAGCTATGCCGACTCATGCCGGCAGCAGTCAGATGAGCTGCAGGGTGCGAGCCGTGTACTCGGAGAGCTCCTTGAGCAGAGTCTCGTCGTCGGCCAGGCTGTGGCCCAGCGACGGCACCATGTCCTTGATCGCAGGCTCCCACGCGTTGTACTGGCGAGGGAAGCAGGTCTTGAGCAGGTTGAGCATGATCGCCACGGCGGTCGATGCGCCCGGAGAAGCGCCGAGCAGAGCGGCGATCGAGCCGTCGGCCGAGGAGATGAGCTCGGTGCCGAAGCCGAGGACTCCGCCCTTCTTCGGATCCTTCTTCATCACCTGCACGCGCTGTCCGGCCTGGATGAACTCCCAGTCGCTGGGATCGATGTTCGGGATGAACTCGTTCATCGACTCAAAGCGGGACTTCTTCGACGATGCCAGCTCGGTGAGCAGGTAGGTGACGAGGTCCGTGTTGTCCTTGGCGACGTTGAGCATCGTGGGCAGGTTGTTTCCGCGCACCGAGAACGGCAGGTCGGTGAACTTGCCGCCCTTGAGGAACTTCGGTGAGAAGCCGGCGTAGGGGCCGAACAGCAGGTACTCGTTGCCGTCGACGACACGGGTGTCGAGGTGAGGCACGGACATGGCCGGGGCCCCGAAGGAGGCCTGACCGTAGACCTTGGCCTGGTGGCGGGAGACGAGTTCAGGGTTCGAGGTCCGCAGGAAGATGCCCGAAACCGGGAATCCGCCGTAGCCGCGGCCCTCAGGAATGCCGGACTTCTGCAGCAGCGGCAAGGCGCCGCCGCCGGCGCCGACGAAGACGAACTTCGCGCTGACCTTGTGGGTCTCGCGTGAGAGCAGGTCCTTGACGGTGACAGTCCAGCCGTCGGAGGAGCGTTCGAGGTCGGTGACCTGGTGGCTTGTGCGGATCTTCGCACCCTTGTCGCCGACGTAGTTGAGCAGCTGACGTGAGAGTGAACCGAAGTCGACATCGGTGCCGATCTTCGTCCGCGAGACGCCGTTGACCTGTCCGGGACCGCGGCCCTCGAACATCAGGGGCAGCCACTCGGCCTGGGTGTCAGGATCGTCGGTGAACTCCATCTCGGAGAACAGAGGATTGCGAACCATCTGCTCGCGACGGTTCTTGATGTAGTCGCGGCCCTTCTCACCTCGGCCGTAGCTGATGTGAGGGACCTGGTTGATGAACGACGTCGGGTCTGGCAGGACTCCGTTGTCGACGAGGTGCGACCAGTACTGGCGGGTGTGGTGGAACTGCTCGTTGATCTGCGAGGCCTTCGCGAGATCGATGTGGCCGTTCGCATCCTCGGGGGTGTAGTTGAGCTCGCACAGGGCAGCGTGACCGGTGCCTGCGTTGTTCCACGGATCCGAGCTTTCCTTGGCGACATAGTCGAGCTTCTCGTAGACCCGGATGTCCCATTCGGGCTGAAGCTCGGTCAGCATGGCGCCCAAGGTGGCGCTCATGATGCCGCTGCCGATCAAGACAACGTCGACCTTTTCCTGCGTAGAGGGCATTTGAACTCTCACATTCCTCGTCACTGACTACAAGTATTCGCCTTAAACACTACTCTCCGCCGTCGGTCAACCAGTAACCCGGGCCGAGGGTCGAGGGTGGTGATGCGAGCATTCTCACAGCCGATGGCACTTCGACCGCCAGCGGAAGTCGCTTCGGTCGCCGAGGGATGCCCGTCCGGAGGTGGCGGCATTTTCCGACCAATCGGACTTTTCGTTATGGACGCCGTGTGTCCCTGGACACAGGATGTGCAAATATGGGCACATGTCGAACCGATTCCTGCTTCGTGATGCCCTCGCCCAGTTCCCGCCCTATGTACCGGGCAAACCGCCGGTCAGCGCGCCGGGTCTGACACCGTACAAGCTGTCGTCGAATGAGAACCACCTGGCACCGCTGCCCGGTGTGCCCGAGGCCGTCGCGACCGCCTCGGCGCTGCCCGCGAACTACCCCGATCCGACCTCCGCGAAGCTCGTAAAGGCCATCGCTGCCCACTTCGACGTCGATCCCGCCGAGGTGGTCCCCGGCGCCGGTGCCTCCGAGGTCCTGTCCGCGCTGACGAACATCACGCTCGAAGCGGGCACCTCCGTGGTCTACCCGTGGCCGTCGTTCGAGATGTACCCGATCCTCGCCTCGGCGCGGGGTGCCGAGAAACGGCCCGTCGACCTTCTGTCCGACGGTCGGCACGACTTCGCCGGCCTTGCCGCCGCGATCGATGACACGACCCGGCTCGTCCTCCTCTGCTCGCCGAACAACCCGACCGGACCCTCGATCACCACCGACGAGCTCGACGGTTTCATGGCCGAGGTTCCGGAGAACGTCATCGTCGTCCTCGACGAGGCGTACTGGGAGTTCGCCACCGCCGCCGAGGTGGTCGACGGGGTGGCCGCGTTCGCCGAGTACCCGAATCTCGTCATTGCCCGCACCTTCTCGAAGGCGCACGGGCTCGCGGGACTGCGCGTGGGCTTCGGCATCGCCGATGCAGAGATCGCCTCTGCCCTGCGCCAGGTCATCGCCCCGTTCAGCGTCTCCGCAGGCGCCCAGGCCGCAGCCCTCGAATCTCTTGCCCGCGGCGATGAGGTGATGGTGCGCGCGAAGGAGGTCGCTGCGACCCGCGACCAGTTCGCACAGGACCTGCGCGACCTCGGCTTCACCGTCCCTGACACTCAGGCCAACTACGTGTGGATCGCACTGGGCCCCGAGGCGGCCGTCGAGTTCGAAGGAGCCTGCGCCGCACAGGCCGTCGCGATCCGCCGACTCTCCGGCGGAGTGCGCGTGAGCATCGGTCCTGATGAGGCCCTCGATCGAGTGCGCAAGGTCGCCGCGGAATTCGCGCAGGCCGCTCGCTCATGAGTGAGGGAACCTTGCAGGTCAGCTCCAGGGTCGACGATCTCGCGACGCTGGCATCTCAGCTGAGCCCTGGTGCTCTGGTCACCGATCGTGATGTCATCGACAGCTATGCCTCCGACAAGGCGCTCTTCTGTCCCGCGGGTCGGGCGCTCGGCCTGATTCGGGCGCGGTCGGTCGACGACGTCGTGGCCGTCATGCGCTTTGCCACCGAACACCGGATCCCCGTCGTCACCCAGGGTGCACGGACCGGACTCTCCGGCGCTGCCAATGCCATCGATGATTCTCTCCTGCTCAACGTCGCGGGAATGAACGAGATCGTGGCCATCGACCCGGTCAACCAGACGTGCCGGGTCCAGCCCGGAGTCATCAACCAGGACCTCAAAACGGCGCTGGCCGAGTACGGACTGTCGTATCCTCCCGACCCCGGGTCGGTGGCGATCTCGACGATCGGCGGCAATGTCGCGACCAATGCGGGCGGCATGTGCTGCGTGAAGTACGGGGTGACGAAGGACTACGTCCGCGCCATGACCGTGGTGCTCGCCGACGGCACTGTGACGAAGCTGGGTCGGCAGACGGCCAAGGGCGTCGCGGGCCTGGACCTGCCGGCGCTCCTCGTCGGCTCAGAAGGAACCTTGGGCACCATCGTCGAGGTGACTCTGGCCCTCAAACCGGCACTGGCCCCGCCGATCACCGCCGTCGGAATCTTCCCCGACACTGCGTCCGCCGGTCGCACGGTCACCGAGTACATGGGATCCGGTGCCAGCCCCTCGCTGCTTGAACTCCTCGACGGACCTACAGTGAAGATGGTCAACGACTACGGCGACTTCGGTCTGCCCGACGATGTCGGTGCCTTGCTGATCGTGCAGTCGAATGCCACGGGTGGCGGAGCAGTTGAGGAGCTTGAAGCCTTCCAACGAGTCGCCGAAGCCAACGGCAGCAGTGAGGTCTTCGTCTCCGATGACCCGGCGGATTCCGAGATGCTCGTCGCTGCCCGTCGTGCGGTCGGGCCGGCGATGGAGAAGTATGCGCACACGCGTGGTGGGGGAGAGCTCATCGACGATGTCTGCGTGCCGCGTTCGGCTCTGGGCGAGTTCTTCGAGAAGCTGCGCCTCATCGATGCTCAATTCGATGTTGAGGTCGCCACAGCCGGTCACGCCGGTGATGGGAACATGCATCCCTCCGTCGTCTTCGACGCCGGTGATGAGGCACAGGTGGCACAGGCACAGGAGGCGTTCGCCGCGATCATGCAGCTGGGCCTCGATCTGGGTGGCACGATCACCGGTGAGCATGGAGTCGGGTTCCTCAAACGGGAGTGGCTCGGACATGAGCTCGACGCCGGAGCACGACTGATGCATACGCAGATCAAGGACGCCCTCGATCCGCTGGGTATCCTCAATCCGGGGAAGATGTTCGGCTGAAAGCAGGCGTGTGACGTTTCGTTGCGCTCGATGACTTTCCGGCAATGTCCTCGTGGCGGCTCGGCGTAATGTGCTGAGCACCCACGAAAGGACTCCTGCAATGACGCTCAGTCGACTCCCCATCCTCGACCTCAGTCTCGCCGATGACCCCGCCACCGCCGAGGGGTTCCGGGCAGACCTGCGCCGGATCACGCACGAGATCGGTTTCTTCTATCTCGTCGGGCACGGCATACCCGCTGCCGAGTTCTCCCGCATCATCGATGTTGCGCAGACGTTCTTCTCCCTGCCCGAGGAGGAGAAGCTCGCAATCGAGAACATCAACTCACCGCACTTCCGCGGCTACACTCGCACCGGCGGCGAGCGCACGCGTGGTCAGGTCGACTGGCGCGAGCAGATCGACATCGGTCCCGAACGCGAACCCGTGGCCGAGCCGGAATTCGACTTCGACAATCTCACCGGTCCGAACCAGTACCCGGAGTCACTGCCTGAGCTCAAGGCAGCCACAGATGAGTGGCATGCCCAGCTGACCGAACTGGGCAACAGACTCCTCGAGCAGTGGGCGCTGAGTCTGGGCCAGCCCGCCGATCACTTCGCATCAGCGTTCGACCGCGATCCGGAGTCGTTCATCAAGATCGTCCGCTACCCCTCGGCCGAGAGCGACGATGTGACTCAGGGCGTCGGAGAGCACCGCGACGGTGGGACCCTCACCTTGCTCTATCCTCAGCCGGGAACCACGGGGCTGCAGGTGCTGACTGAGGATGGCTTCATCGATGCGGATCCGATTGAGAACGCCTTTGTCGTCAACATCGGCAAACTGCTCGAGGTTGCGACGAACGGCTACCTCAAAGCCACGGTCCACCGGGTCCTGCCGACGAAGCCGGGGGAGGACCGGATCTCGATCCCGTTCTTCTTCAACCCGGCGCTGCGCAGTCAGCTGCCCGCTGTCGACCTGCCGCCGGAGCTAGCTGCCCAGGCGCGCGGAGTCTCCGTCGACGAACTCGATGCGCTTCATTCGGTCTATGGGCAGAACGCGTTCATGTCGCGTCTGCGCTCGCACCCGAATGTGGCCGAGAAGTACTACGCCGAGTACCTCACGGACTGAGCTGCTCAGATCCGCAGCAGGGCGCGAGCCAGGCCGTCGATGTCGGCCGGTGTGGTCCGGCAGCAGCCGCCGATGAGGCGGGCGCCCGCGGTCACCCACGGTGCCAAGGCCGCCGGACTCGTGTCGAAGGACGCGCCCTCATGCCAGTCCATCGTCGCCGCATCGTAGACCTCACCCGAATTCGGGTAGGCGATGAGCGGACGATCCGTGGTACTCGCCAGAGCATCCAAGGCCGGAAGGACGAGCGAGGGTCGGACGCAGTTGACGCCGAGGGCACGAATCATCGCTGACCCGGCGACCGCCTCGGCGAGGTCGGTCAACGGGGTGCCGTCGGCCATGTGTCCGCCGTCGGCCAGTGTCACGCTCAGCCACGCGGGGATCCCGTACTCATCGGCGAGGGCCGCGAGCACTCTGACCTCTGGCAGACGTGGCTGGGTCTCGATGGCGAGCAGATCCGCGCCGGCACTGACCAGGGCCTCGATGCGGGGGCGGTGGAAGTCCGCGAACTCGGCGTCGCTGAGATGGTAGTCGCCGGTGTATTCGGCGCCGTCGCCCAGGGCTGCGCCATAGGGTCCGACGGACCCGGCGATGAGAACCCGGCCATTCGCGGAATCGGCGGCCCGCCTGGCGATCACGACGCTGCGCTCCACGAGACGACGGCCCTCCTCGGCCGGAATCGATGCCCTTTCGAAGCCCAACGGTGTTGCCTGGTAACTGGCGGTCGTGACGATCCGGGCACCGGCGCGGATGAAGTCGGCGTGCACCTCGGCGAGGGTCTCCGGTGCATCTCGGAGCAGGGCCGCCGACCACAGCTCGTGGCTGAGATCGATGCCGCGGGACTCGAGGGCAGTGCCCAGGCCCCCGTCGATGATGATGGGCTCGCCGGTGGTGCTTGCTGTCTCGAGGATCTGGATGAAGGTCGTGGGCATGGTCCCAGTTAAACTTGTTCGGTGACCCCAAACGAATCCTTCGCACCATCTGAGACAGTGCCCTCAGCCGCCACAGACGCTCCGGCCATCAACGATCGATCCCGGTTCGGCTTCGACGTGGGCACTCGCCTCGACGAGGGTGGGCGCACCGGCGTCATCCACACCCCGCACGGCGACATCGCGACACCGGCGTTCATCCCGGTCGGCACGAAGGCCACGGTCAAGGCCGTGCGTCCCGACGAGGTGGCCGAGCTCGGCGGTCAGGCCGTGCTCGCCAACGCCTACCACCTCTACCTGCAGCCAGGGTCCGACCTTATTGATGAGGCCGGCGGACTCGGCAAGTTCATGAACTGGCCTGGCCCGACATTCACGGACTCGGGCGGATTCCAGGTGATGAGTCTCGGCGCCGGTTTCAAGAAGGTCATCTCGATGGAATCGACCGGGGAGCAGAATGACGACCTCGTGGCGGTGGGCAAGGAGAGGCTCTCGAACGTCGACGACGACGGCGTGACCTTCAAATCGCACCTCGACGGGTCGATGCACCGCTTCACACCTGAGATCTCCATGGGTGTCCAGCACGAACTGGGCGCGGACATCATGTTCGCCTTCGACGAGCTCACGACCCTGATCAACACCCGCGGCTACCAGGAGACCTCACTCGAGCGCACCCGGCTGTGGGCGCTGCGCTGCATCGAGGAGCACAAGCGGCTCACCGCAGCACGCACGCACCGGCCCTACCAGGCACTCTTCGGTGTGCTCCAGGGTGCACAGTACGAGGACCTGCGCCGCAAGGCCGCCCAGGACCTGGGGGCGATGGACTTCGACGGCTTCGGCATCGGCGGTGCGCTGGAGAAGGAGAACCTCGGCACGATCATCCGCTGGGTGTGCGAGGAACTGCCGGAGAACAAGCCCCGGCACCTGCTGGGCATCTCAGAACCCGATGACCTGTTCGAAGCGATCAAGACCGGTGCCGACACCTTCGACTGCGTCTCACCCTCACGGGTGGCCCGCAATGCGGCTATCTACACGCGCGACGGCCGCTACAACCTCACCGGAGCGAAGTACCGGCGAGACTTCGGACCTCTCGATCCGGACTGCAAGTGCTACACCTGTGAGAACTATTCACGGGCCTACCTGCGTCACCTGTACAAGGCGAAGGAGATGCTGTTCTCCACCTTGTGCACGATCCACAACGAGTACTTCGTCGTCAACCTCGTCGCCGAGATTCGCCGAGCCATGGAACAGGGTCGCTTCGCCGAACTCGAGACTGAGGTGCTGGGCCGCTACTACGCGAAGACGCGCAGCTAGGCTCCGGGCAGCTCGTAGCTGGGTTCGTGCTTCTTCACCAGCTTGATCACCCGGTAGGTGACGGGCATGAGGATGACTTCGACGGCGACCTTGTAGACGAAGCCGAAGATGATGTAGTTGATGAAGTCGAGGCCCGGGATGACGCCGGCGAAGGCGATGATGCAGAACAGCAGTGTGTCGACGAATTCGCCGACGCCTGTCGAAGTCAGCAGACGGACCCACAGCTTCTGCTCGCCCATGCGCTTCTTCACGGCCACGAGCACGTATGAGTTGAGCAGCTGCCCGAAGAAATAACCGGCCAGGGATGCTGCCACGATGCGTGGGTAGAACCCGAGGACGGCGGCGAACGCGTCCTGGTTCTCATAGCCGGGACCTGGCGGTGAGATGAGCACGAGCCAGAACACGAGGGTCGCCAGAATCTGGAGTCCGAAGCCGGTGATGACGGCCTTGCGGGCGGCCTTGAAGCCGTAGACTTCGCTGATCACATCGCCGAGGATGTAGGCGATGGGGAAGAGAAATGCGCCGCCGTCGGTGACGATGGGACCGAAGCCGATGACCTTCGTCGCGGAGATGTTGGAGATGATGAGGACCGCCGAGAACACGGCGAGGATCACCGCGTAGTAGCGCCCGCGCGATGAGGCGAAGGCCGCGAACCGGCCCATTGCGGGCTCGGCGCTATGGGCCCCCGAGCTCTCCGAACTCAGCGCCCCCGAGTCGTCAGCCTTCGGATCCTTCTGCGACAACGGTGATTTCCTTCCCTCCGGTGACTGCCAGCAGCTGCTCGTACGTCAGCGGTATCACCGAATTCGGTGTACCGGCGGCAGCCCAGAGAACAGGATAGTCCTTCAGCGCCGCGTCGACGTACGTGGGAATCGGCTGCGGGTGGCCGCAGGGTGCGACTCCGCCGATGACCTGTCCCGTCGAGGCGCGGACGAGATCTTTGTCGGCGCGGTCAAGCGAATCGACGCCGATCGCCCGGGCAACGAAGTCCGTGTCGACACGGTGACGTCCCGAGGTCATGATGAGCACCGGGTCACCTCCGGCGGAGAAGATCAGACTGTTCGCGATCGCGCCGACTTCGACGCCGACCTTCTTCGCCGCCGAGGCTGCCGTCGGAGCCGCATCGTCGAAGAGCCGGATCTGCGGTTCGATTCCCTTGGACTGCAGCACATGAGCGACCGCAGCGTTGTTCCGGTGCAGCTGTGAGTCACCTTCAGCCGTCGTCCCGGCAGCGGAGTCGGACGAGGACTCAACCACTGATTCGGGCTCGGTCGCGGCCGAGCCGGCCCCCGCCTCGGCGGACTCGGGCGTCTCGTCCGTTTCGGGAACAGCAGCAGTCTCGTCAGCCTCAACCGGCTCGGCCAGCCCACGGCGGCGCAGCAGCGGCGCGACATCGGGCCGGGTTCCGAAGAACTTCTCGATCGCGGTCATCGGGTCGACCGAGTAGCCAGGGGCGAGGATGGCCTCGCGGAAGGCATCGCCGGCCTCGCGGTTGAGTCCGCCTTGGTCCTCGAACCACTCGGTGACCCAGGCCGCGATGACCTCGGAGTAGATGTAGGAGTAGTAGCCCGAGGCGTAGCCGGAGGCGAAGATGTGGCCGAAGTACGTGGTGCGATAGCGCGGTGGTACGAGTCCGGAGAATCCGGATGCGGCCAGAACCTCGGATTCGAAGGACAGGACGTCGGTGATGTGCTCACCGGCCTCGAGCGAATGCCACGACAGATCGAGCATTGCAGCAGCCAAGTATTCGATCGTGTCGAAGCCCTGACCGAATTTCTCGCTGGCGATGAGGGCAGAGATAAGCGACTCCGGCATCGGCTCGCCGGTCTCGACGTGTAGGGCGAAGTGGGGGAGGACCTGTGGGTGGAAACGCCACATCTCGTTGAGCTGGGAGGGGAACTCGACGTAGTCGCGGGGAACGGCGGTGCCCGCGCTCGAGGGGTAGGTCGAGTTCGCGAAGAGTCCGTGGAGGACGTGGCCGAACTCGTGGAAGAAGGTCTTGAGCTCGGTGGGGCTCAGCAGCGTCGGCCTGCCCTCTCCTGGCTTGGCGAGGTTGAGTGAGAGAGTGACGACGGGCAGGTGCCCGGTCAGTCGTGAGCTGGACACGAGCTGGTCCATCCACGCCCCGCCGCGTTTCGTGTCACGCGAGTAGGGGTCGATGAGGATGAGTCCCAGGGTGCGTTCGTTCGCGTCGGTGACCTCAACGGCGCGGACGTCCTCGTGCCAGCCGGCGATGTCCGTGCGCGGGGCGAACGTGATCCCGTAGAGCCCGGTCGCAGCGCGGAAGACGCCCTCGTTCAGGACAGTGTCGAATTCGAAGTACTTGGCGACCTCATCGGCATCGATGCCGAATTCGTCGTGGCGGTACTTCGCGAGGTAGTACTTCACATCTTCGGCTGCGACATCGTCGATCCCGTAGCGTTCCTGGACGGCCGCGAGTTCGGCGGCCAGCTGTGCGTTGGCAGGAGAGATGAGGGAGGAGACGATGTCCGCGGCCGCATCTGGTCCACCTGCGGTCTGATTGTCGATCGCGAACGAGGAGAACGACGGGTATCCCAGAAGCTTCGCCTGCAGCGCGCGCAGGGCTGTGGTGTCGGCGACCTGGGTGCGGGTGTCGCCCGCACCGCCCAGAGCACCGCGGGACATCGAGTTGTGCAGCACCACAGCACGAGTCGACTTCGATTCGAGTGAGCCGAGCACGAGCTGCTGCGTGAAATTGTTCAGCGGCAGCAGGTAGCCGTCGACTCCGCGTTCGCTCGCCCGCTGTGCGGCAGCGGCGACGTGGTCCTCGCTGAGCCCGGCCAGTTCCCCCGCCTCGCCGAGGTGGACCGCGAGTTCGCGCGTATCCTCCGCCAGGGCGCGGGAGAAGGAAGACTCGAGGTTCGTGAGTTCGGCCACGATCGTGGTCATCTGATCGCGCTCATCCTCGCCGAGGCGGGCTCCTGCACGGACGAACATTTCGATCGTCAGCTCCTGCTGGCGTTTGTCCTCGGGGTTGAGGTCGGTGACCGGGACCTGTTCGATGCGGTGGAAGAGATCGACGTTGAGCAGGATAGCGGTCCGGGACGCGGACAGCCGGGCCCATACCTCGGCGACGGCATCAGTGAGTTCTGGACGCAGATGATTCGATTCGACGGCGCTGACCACGGAGGAGATCCGGGTCATCGGGATGGAGGCGGATTCGAATCTCACGGTCGTGGAGACGAAGGTCGGCTCATTCTCGTCGTTGATGATGTCTTCGACCTCGGCACGGGCAAAGTCCGTGGCTGAGCGGGCCGCAGCGATCAGCGATGCCGGGGTGACGGCGGAGAAGTCGGGAAGTGAGAACTCGCCCTGCGGGTCGAGGAAGACGTCCCAGACATCGATGCTGTTCGGATCGGAGCTCATCGTCGACGTACCGCTTTCTTCACTGCTTAGGGGATTGTGTCAGGTCTGCCATCGATCCTAACGTGTGCGGCCCTTGCGCTGCATGGTCGCTGGCTACACTGGGGTTCATGGGCAAAGGGCAGGGGAAGACCCTCACACTCAACAGCGCGTTCCGGGTCGGGTTCACCGGCACCCTCGGCGTTGGGTTGGCGATCGGACTGATGATGGCCCTGCAGTCGGTGGCGACGGTCATCATCTACATCGGTCTGGCCCTGTTCCTCGCGCTCGGGCTCGAGCCGATCATCCTGTGGCTCGTCGAACGCAAGCTGGCACGGTCTGTCGCAGTCGTCCTCGTCGTTCTCGCGTTCGTCATCGTCGTTGCGGGTGCCGTGCTGCTCATCGCCCCGGCCGTGATCAGCCAGATCCAGCAGTTCATCGGGGATCTGCCGGGCATCGTCGCGAACATTTCGTCGACGGGGTGGGTGACCGACCTCGAGCAGAGATTCACCGGTGCCGTCGACCTCGATGCGATCTTTGCGAGCCTCGGCGATTGGGTCTCGGATCCGAAGAACGTGCTGTCCCTGGGCGGCGGCGTCGTGTCCATCGGGGCGGGCATCCTCAGCTTCGTCACGGGTGTCATCATCGTCGTCATCCTCACGATCTACTTCGCAGTGACGATGCCGACGATCAAATCCGCGATGTTCTCCCTCGTTGCTGCCAGCTCCCGGCCGACGGTCGAATCCGTCACCGAGGAGGTCACTCGTTCCATCGGACGCTACGTTCTGGGGCAGGTGTCGTTGGGCATCGTCAATGGTGTGTGCTCGGCGATCTTCCTGACGATCATCGGCGCCCCGTTGCCGGCGCTGCTCGCGTTCGTCGCGTTCCTCGCTTCGCTGATTCCGCTCGTCGGTCCGATCACTGGCGCGGTCATCATCACGGCGTCGTGCCTCATGGTCTCGCCGGGGCTGGGCATCGCAGCCGGCATCTACTATCTCGTGTACATGCAGGTCGAGGCGTACCTGCTCAGCCCGCGCATCATGAAGGCGGCCGTGGATGTGCCTGGTGCTCTCGTCATCATCGCGGCCATCGCCGGGGGCACTTTGGGCGGAGTCCTCGGTGCAGTCGTCGCAGTTCCCGTGGCCGCCTCGGGTCTCATCATCATCCGCAAAGTCGTCGTGCCTGCGCAGGCGAAGAAGTAGGGGCTGCCGCGGCGCAGTTCTAGTGCGGGTCGTCTCCGCGGCCTCGGCGCATGAAAAGCCGGATGACGAGCTGGGACAGGAAATACGTCCCGAAGTAGGCGACGACGGCGATGACCAGGGTCAGCAGCAGGTTGCCGTCACGGCCGATCACGGCCAGGGTGGCGAACACAGTGACCGTGATCGCCAACAGATAGGGAACCAGCCGCGCGACGGGGCTGTCAGTGTCGCTCATGGTTTCGAGCGTACCAAGTGCCGGTGACACAGCAGGACCGGGTGTCCGTCTGCCGCATCGAGTCCTAATCCCCACTACGACCGCACTCCCTGTCTGATCAATCTGTCTGATCAATGGTGATGCCGTTGAAATGAGATCGTCGGTCCTGCTCAGGAGAAACAACAGCGCAGCTTGAGTTCATTTGCTGAGACGTGACTGTAGTATGGGAAACGACCTGATATGTGATACGCATCACAGATAGGATGATCCCTCATGGCTGTCCAGCAGAAACCCACACTTCTCTCAAAGATCTTCGCCGAATTCCTCGGCACATTCGTCCTCGTCTTCGGTGGTTGCGGTGCTGCTGTATTCGCTGCGAAGGTCGTCGGTGATGACGGAATCAACATGGGGATCGGATTCCTCGGAGTCGCACTGGCTTTCGGTCTCACCGTCGTCGTGATGGCCTTCGCCGTCGGGCATGTCTCCGGTGGGCACTTCAATCCCGCAGTGACGTTGGGCTGCGTGCTCGCGGGCCGGACCCCGATCAGGGACGCAGTTCCCTATTGGATCACTCAGATGGTCGCCGGCATCGTCGCCGGTGGAGTCGTCCTTCTCATCGCTTCAGGCAATCCCGACTATTCGCTTGCGAAGGACGGTCTGGCCACAAACGGGTATGGAGAATTCTCCCCGAACGGATTCTCCTTGGCCAGCGTCCTCATCGCCGAGTTCATCCTCACCGCCATCTTCCTCTATGTCATCCTCGGGACAACCGATGACAGAGCTCCGGTCGGAATGGCCCCGTTGGCGATCGGCCTCTCGCTGACGCTCATCCACCTCGTCGCCATCCCGATATCGAATACCTCAGTCAACCCGGCGCGTTCATTCGGAGTTGCGGTGTTCGCCGGTGGGGATGCGCTCGGCCAAGTGTGGGTGTTCTTCCTCGCGCCGCTCGCTGGTGCCGCCGTTGCCGGACTCACCTATAACCTGCTGTTCCCGAAGGCAGCGGAAGTGCCCATCACCGAGGGTGGATGATTCTGCCGCCCTGGCCTGCATTCTCTCCGGCTTTTGGGCAGGTCATGCTGCGAGCGGTGGACGAGCGAGACGTCGCGATCGGTCACTGTGGGCTTTGGTTGAAAGAACTCGACGAAGGGCGGGCTAGCGCGGGCTATGCGATCATCCCGGCGAAGAGAAAACAAGTCCCGACATGCGCGCCCAAACCTTGCGAACTCAACGACGAAGCAATGACGCCTATTGTCCCTGCGCACTGTCCGGCCTATGGTGAGAGGACGCTACTCATCCACTCGGTCGGCACCGGTCAGAGCACCGGAGATGACAGACGATTTCGAGTGGATGGACTCACACGAAGGAGTGTCATGGCAGTCTACTCAGCACCTGGTACCGAAGGTTCGCTCGTCACGTTCAAACCGCGCTACGAGAACTACATCGGAGGAGAGTGGGTGCCGCCGAAGAACGGCAACTACTTCGAGAACATCACACCCGTGACCGGGCAGGTCTTCACTGAGATCCCCAGTTCCACGGCCGAAGACATCGAAACCGCACTCGACGCAGCGTGGGCCGCGGCACCTGCCTGGGGCAAAACCTCGGTCACGGAACGATCGAACATCCTCCTCAAGATCGCCGATCGTATGGAGGCGAACCTCGAGATGATCGCGGTCGCCGAGACCTGGGACAACGGCAAGGGTATCCGCGAGCCACTGGCAGCCGACATCCCGCTGGCCATCGATCACTTCCGCTACTTCGCCTCGGCCATCCGGGCTCAGGAGGGCGGTCTCTCTCAGATCGACGACGATACGGTCGCCTACCACTTCCATGAGCCGCTCGGCGTCGTTGGACAGATCATCCCGTGGAACTTCCCTCTTCTCATGGCCACATGGAAGCTGGCACCTGCACTGGCCGCCGGTAACTGCGTCGTCCTCAAGCCGGCCGAGCAGACCCCCGCATCAATCCTCATCCTGGCTGAGCTCGTCGGCGATCTGCTGCCACCAGGAGTCCTCAACATCGTCAACGGCTTCGGCGTCGAGGCAGGCAAGCCCTTGGCCTCGAACAAGCGGATCAAGAAGATCGCGTTCACCGGTGAGACGACGACCGGTCGCCTCATCATGCAGTACGCCTCGCAGAACATCATCCCGGTGACACTGGAACTCGGCGGCAAATCGCCGAACATCTTCTTCGACGACGTCATGGCCGCCGACGACAGCTACCGGGACAAGGCTCTCGAGGGCTTCGCAATGTTCGCGCTCAACCAGGGCGAGGTCTGCACCTGCCCGTCACGTGCACTCGTCCAGGAGTCGATCTTCGACGACTTCGTGGCCGCCGGCGTCGAGCGCGTCCGTGCGATCAAGCAGGGCAACCCGCTCGACACCGACACCCAGGTCGGGGCACAGGCCTCGAACGATCAGTACGAGAAGATCATGTCCTACCTGCAGATCGGCAAGGATGAGGGCGCCGAAGTGCTCATCGGGGGCGACAAAGCCGAACTCGACGGCGACCTGGCCGGAGGCTTCTATGTCCAGCCGACCATCTTCAAAGGCACGAACAACATGCGGATCTTCCAGGAGGAGATCTTCGGACCTGTCGTCGCCCTGACCTCGTTCAAGGACTACGACGACGCCATCACCACCGCCAACGACACCCTCTACGGTCTGGGCGCAGGCGTCTGGGCCCGCACCGGCAACACTGCCTACCGGGCAGGCCGCGACATCCAGGCGGGCCGCGTCTGGGTGAACAATTACCATGCCTATCCGGCGCACGCAGCGTTCGGTGGGTACAAATCATCCGGTATCGGTCGAGAGAACCATCTGATGATGCTCGACCACTACCAGCAGACCAAGAACCTGCTGGTCAGCTACTCGGAGAACGCACAAGGATTCTTCTGATGAATGAGACAGCCGAAACAACAGTCCTCGAATCGACTCCGACCATCGACGGAGAGGAGAAGTCACGGGTCGCGATGACCCAGGCCACCATCGACCTCCTGGGGCCGCTGATCGTCAAACACGGACAGCTCATGTTCCACCAGTCCGGAGGCTGTTGTGACGGCTCATCGCCGATGTGCTTCCCGGAGGGCGACTTCCTCACCTCGGATGCCGACGTCCTGCTCGGCCACTTCGAGGTGCCAGTGCCCGACGCTGCCGGTGCAGATGGCGATGCCACCACCTCGGGCATCGACTTCTGGATGTCGGTCGAACAATTCGAGTACTGGAAGCACACGCACCTGACCGTTGATGTCGTCCCCGGCCGAGGAGGCGGCTTCAGCGTCGAATCCCCGACGGGCAACCGCTTCATCATCCGGTCCACGCTTATGGACGTCGGCTGAGGCCAGACTGGTCACCGTCAAACGGGAGTTGGCACTATTCTGCGCCGAGGTGCCGCTTGGGTGCTGCTCGGACATGGGCTCGTTCGCCCTGCTTGCCGACAAGACTGAGGAACTCGACGTGTCCTGAACTCGTGGCACCGAACCAGTGTGGGGTGCGGGTGTCGAACTCGGCGGCTTCACCGGGTTCGAGGATGAGATCGTGTTCGCCGAGCACGAGGCGGAGCCTGCCGTTGAGGACGAAGACCCAGTCATAGCCCTCGTGGGTGCGCAGCACGGGCTCCTCGCCGTCATGTCCTGCCGGCAGCACGAATTTGTAGGCCTGGATGCCGCCGGCGCGACGCGACAGCGGCAGGATCGTTCGGCCGTCGCGAGTGGGGATCGGGCGTAAGTTGACGCGCGGATCTCCGGTCGGCGGCGCGTCGACGAGTTCATCGAGAGTGGTTCCGAACGCTCGCGCCAAGGGCAGCAGCTGCTCGAGGTTGGGACGGCGGTGGCCGGCTTCGAGTCGGGACAGTGTGCTGATCGAGATACCGGTCTCCGCAGAGAGATCTGTCAGAGTGATGTCGCGACGCTGTCGCAGCTGCTTCAGCCGTGGCCCAACAGCATCAAGAGTGCGATCCAAGAGTTCATCCATGCTCACCAGTTTGCCATTTGGAAAAATCGTTTGCAATAGTGCCTGGTCGTCGTCACCATTGGAGTTATCAACACCACCCCCATCCCCACGGACCTTGATCACGCAGTGGTGGATCTGGCCAACAAGCAAACAGAGAAGGCGAGCTGATGACTCACTCATTCGACAAGAACTACTGGGACCGGACCTGGAGCGGTGAACGGGCGCCGGGGATGAGTTCCGGAGACCCGAACCCTCATCTGGTCCATGAGACAGGAGGCCTCGTTCCTGGAATGGCCCTCGACGCTGGCTGTGGTGCCGGGGCAGAAGCGATCTGGCTGGCAGCCCAGGGCTGGGACGTCACCGGGGCCGATGTTGCGGACGCAGCACTTGGCTACGCGAAGGACCGCGCCGCGGCCGCCGGAGTCGCGGACCGGGTGCGCTGGGTCCAAGCGGACCTCTCCGTCTGGGAGCCGGACACGCAATTCGACCTGGTCACCACTCACTACGCCCACCCCGCGACGGGGCAGCTGGAGTTCTACGATCGCATCGCATCCTGGGTGGCACCGGGCGGAACACTGCTCATCGTCGGACACCTCCACCAGCACTCATCGGCCGGTGACACGCATCCGCCGGCCACAGCCTCGGCGACTGCTGCCGCGATCACAGACCGTCTCGACCCAGCGGTATGGGAGATCATCATGGCAGAGGAGTCGCATCGCTTCGTCATTGGTCCCGGAGGCCGCCCCAACGCCATCGACGACGTCATCGTCAGAGCACTGCGCCGCGTCTGAGGCCGGCTCACTTCCCGGGAGTCAGCACCTCGGGCTCTCCGAGGGAGAGCATGAGGCGGTTGGCCCAGTTGAAGAAGGCTGCGCAGTTGAGGGCGTCGATGATGTCCCCGTCGTCGAGGCCGGCTTCGCGCAGTGCGCTCACGTGCGAAGGACCGAATGCCTGTGGGGTGAGCGTGAGCGCCACCGAGGCATCGACGACGGCATCCCAGACCGGATCGCCGAGGTTGGACGATGTCCCGATTCCCTCGTCGAGCAGCGTCTGCACAAGATCCCGGCGGCCGGATTCCTCCGTCGCCCGATCCGAATGGATCGACGCGCAGAACAGGCAACCGTTGAGTCGTGAGGCCGCAGTCGCTGCCAGTTCCCGTTCGGCCCGCCCGAGCCCGTCGGTCGTGTTGAAGAATATGTCGAGATCCGTCAGGGTCCGTGCACGCAAAGCCGCCGGATCCCTGGCGAGCAGGCGGAAGTAGGGGTTCTTCGCCCGCCCCGCTTCGATGAGTGCCTCGCGTTGGACCTCGCTCAGCTCCGCCTCGTCGACGGGTGCGATCCACGGCACCCAGCCGAGTCCCGACTGTTGGAAAAGCTGTGGGCGTGTGAGATCGGGGTACGTGCTCACGCGCTCGCCCACCTTCTTCAAGGCCGTGGCGCCTTTCGCTGCGGCTGCGTCCCGCGCCGAGGTGGTCCCGCCCTTGCCGCCGCCCGCAGAGGAATGCTCGGGCTGGCTTTTTGAACCCGTCGGTGTCGGCACTGCGTCGGAGACGGGCACGTCGACGGCAGCAGGAGCATGGGAGAGCGCCGCCAACCCCGTGCTGATGCGGATCTGGAAGTTGAGGAACGACACCAGCTGCGCCAGTGTCACGATCATGTCCTCGTCCCATCCGGCGTCGAGCAGCCGTGCCATGTGCTCGGGCCGCGAACCCCGAGGATGCAGAACGAGCAGATGGGCGAACTCGAGTCCTGCAGCGAGAAGAGGGCCAAGGATGTCGACGGACTTCTCGTCGACGACCAGCCAGGGCCCGGCGACATTCTCACTGGAGAGCTCGGCGGATTCGAAGATGCCGTAGGGCCCGCGCACGTCCGAGCGTGAGTCGAGTTCGAGCAGTGCCTCATCGAGAAGTTCCGCAATAGTCCACGAGGCGACCTCGTCTTCGTCGCGGAGGAGATCGCGATAGAACTCCTCAGCGGACGAGGAGCCGAGCAGCCCGGCGGTGAACGCGGCCACGGCGTAGCGGTCACGGTGGGAGAACCCGCCCGGGTCGACGGGTTCGAGCAGAGCCTCGAAGCTGAGCTGGGCGTTTTCCTTCGCCTGTGCCCGGTGATCGCGGAGTGCGTCGAGGGGGTCCTGGGCCGAGATTCCGGCGAGGGTGTTGATGATGTCGGGCATGTCAGACCGCCTGTTCCGTGGTCAGTGCCAGGCCGAGTGCCGGGGCAACTTCGGTGGCGAGCAGTTCGATCGATCGCAGGGTGGTCTCATTCGTCGCGGGCACGGAGTGGACCTGGAAGCTGACGTCGGTGGCCTGCCCCAGAACGCGATCGTTTGAGAGGCGTTCGCTGACCTGCTCGGGGGTGCCGAGGTAGGTGTCGGTGGCCACGAGCAGCTCATCGAAGGTCAGGCCGGAGGTGTCGTAGCCGACGAGGCGGTCGGCCTCGGAACGCAGTGCCGGCTCGGTGAGTGCACGCAGCTGAGGCAGTGATTCGGCATCGGCGACGACGGCCGTGCGTGAGGCAAGGATTCGCGGTTCGATCCCGTCGGGCAAGTTCGACAGGTAGGCGTCGATGACCGGAAGCTGCACCTCGTCGAGGGTTGCTCCGGGGTTGCCCTGGGGCCTGGGCTGGGTGCGCGAGAGCATGAGGCCGTCTCCGGCAGCACCGGCCGCGGCGGAACCTCCGGAGGAGAAGGTGGCCTGCCACAGACGATCGACGAGCCCGACACCGTCAGACTGACCAACCGGCTCCGGGTAGAGCGCATGCCCGGTCTCCAGTGACTGACCGGCCAGCAGCGTCTTCAACGCAGCGAGGTTGCTCGCGAAGACTTCGCGGCGCTCGTCGAAGCTCGTGCCGAAGGCAGGGAAGGACTTCGGGTTGCCGCCCGAGCCGAGTCCGATCTCGAGGCGTCCGCCGGAGAGCGCATCGGTGACCGCTGCGTCTTCGGCCACGCGCACGCCGTTCTCCATGGGCAGGGTGATGATCGCCGTGCCCAGACGGATCCGCGAGGTCTGTGCCGCAGCGTGGGCGAGGAAGACGAGAGGGGAGGGCAACCCGCCCTCGGCTGCGGAGAAGTGGTGCTGGGC
The DNA here is from genome assembly GCF_022748595.1 of Brevibacterium sp. ZH18. Lineage (GTDB taxonomy): Bacteria > Actinomycetota > Actinomycetes > Actinomycetales > Brevibacteriaceae > Brevibacterium. The sequence continues at coordinate 38,199 of NZ_JALDSX010000009.1, forward strand.
GACCCAGGCGGAGTCGAAGCCGACGGCCTCGGCGCGGTGGATCTGTTCGAGGGCGTACTGGTAGCGCAGAGGCGCGGGAGCGTCCTCGAGCAGGCGGGTGAAGAAGCCGAGCTTGGGGCTGCGGGTGGTGCTTGTCATCGTGTTCGTCTCATCTTTCTGCTGCTGCGTGCAAGGTTGGACTCTCGGAGTCCTCGCCGCCGTGGAGCATCACGGGGCGCGGGATCGCATCGAGGAGTGTGCGTGTGTAGTCGGTCTGCGGGCGGGCGAAGAGACCCTCCGTCGGTCCGTTCTCCACCAGGCGACCGTGCGACATCACCGACGCCGTATCAGCGATCTGGCGCACGACCGCGAGATCGTGGGAGATGAAGACGTACGTCAGCTCGAGGTCGGTCTGGAGTTCGTCGAGGAGGTCGAGGATCTGCGCCTGCACCGTCACGTCGAGGGCCGAGACCGCTTCATCGAAGACGACGAGTTCGGGACCCGCGATGAGCGCCCGGGCGATGGCCACACGCTGCAGCTGTCCGCCGGAGAGTTCCTGCGGCCGGCGGTCGAGATAGGTCCTGGGCAGGGCCACCCGTTCGAGGGTCTCCTCGACGAGTGCCGGCCGTGACTCCCGGGTGCCGATGCGGAAGTTGCGCAGGGGCTCGGTCACGGTCTGGCGGATCGAGTGTTTCGGATCCAGCGCCGAATACGGATTCTGGTGGACGAGCTGAACCGTGCGACGGAAGTCCTGAAGTCGCGCGCGAGCACCGCGACCTCGCTGCTGACCCAGATTCGCCGCGTCGAAGTCCCCGACGAGCAGTCGCCCGGACTGCGGAGCGAGGAAGCCGGCCAGAGCCTTCCCCGTCGTGGTCTTTCCGGATCCGGATTCGCCGACGATGCCGTGGGTGGTCCCGCGCTCGACGGTGAAGGAGACGTCCTCGACGCCGATGACCTGGTCGCCGCTGCGAGTGAAGACCTGCGTCAGACCCTCGACCGAGACGAACGCACGACCAGGCTCGACCGAAGACCCAGACCCAGCGCCCACCTCGGCGGCGGTCGGGGCCCCAGCTTCGATGGCGGTCGGGGCACGTCGGGATTTCGTCTTCAGCGCGGGAGCATCGGCGAGCAGCCGGGACGTGTAGTCAGTCGCGGGCCGGGAGAAGATCCGGTCAGCGGACCCGGCCTCGACGACCTTCCCGGACTGCATGACGACGACCTCATCGGCGCGCTCACCGGCGACCGCGAGATCGTGGGTGATGAACAGGATGCCCATGTCGGTCTCCGCACGCAGGTCGTCGAGGAGGTCGAGGACCTGTTTCTGCACGGTCACATCGAGGGCCGAGGTCGGCTCGTCGGCGATGAGCAGACGCGGACGCAGTGCGATGGCCGAAGCGATGAGCACCCGTTGACGCATACCGCCGGAGAGCTCGTGCGGGAACTGATCCGCGCGCATCTCGGGACGGTCGATGCCGACCTTCTCCAGCAGATCGAGGACCTGGGCTCGTGCGGACTTGCGGTCGGCGCGCCCGTGGATCCGCAGCGCCTCGGCGACGGACTTCCCGATCGTCTGCAGCGGGTTGAGCGAATTGCCGGGGTCCTGCGGAACGTAGCCGATCTGACTGCCGCGCACACCCCGCCAGGCGGTCGTGCCCAGCGAACCCAGATCGACCGAGCCTAAGTGGATGTGGCCGCCCGTGACTCGTGCGGTCTCGGGGAGGAGGCCGATGACCGCGTTCGCCGTCGTCGACTTTCCCGACCCGGATTCGCCGACAACCGCGGTCATCGATCCGGGCCGGACCACGAGATTGAGCCCGTCGACAGCCGGGGGTGCCGATTCGCCTCGGCGGGAGAAGTCGACGGTGAGTCCCTCGACCTTCAGCAGCGGAGTCGCATCGGTCATGATGTTGCCTTTCGCAGGGTGTTGCCGATCTGGTGGGTGGCCAGGACGATGGCCATGACGACGAGGCCGGGGAAGACCGTCAGCCACCAGGCGGTGGCGACGAAGTTGCGGCCCTCGGCGATGATGAGACCCCATTCCGGGGTCGGCGGGGGAGTGCCGTAGCCCAGGAAGCCCAGCGTCGAGATCTGCAGGATCGCGGATCCGATCTGCAGGACGGCCAGGGACAGCACAGGGGAGATCGAGTTCGGCAGGATGTGTCGGAACAGGACTGAGAAGAACGTCCCGCCCGATCCGTAGGCTGCGGCCACGAAGTCGCTCGTGTTGATCCGTACGGCCTCTGACCTGGCCAGCCGGGCGAACTGGGCGATGGCCGTGACGCCGACGGCGATGGCCGCGTTGATCGTGCCGAAGCCGAGGACGATGACGATCGAGAGGCTGAGCAGGATCGCAGGGATCGAGAGCAGCACGTCGATGAAGCGCATGAGCACATCGTCGAGCCAGCCGCGTCGAGTCCCGGCGATGAGGCCGATCGCGGTGCCCACGATGAGGCCGACGCCCACTGCCACCAGCGCCGCCAGCAGTGACTGCGAAGCGCCGTAGACGACACGGGTGAACGCGTCACGGCCGGTCTGGTCGGTGCCGAACCAATGGTCGAGGCTCGGCGCGAGCAGAGCTGCTGTGTCCCCGCCGTCGTTGGGATCGTGGTGGGTGAACAGGCTCGGGAAGAGCGCCCACAGGACTGCGATGAGCAGGATGAGCGCCGAGACGATGGTTGCCGGTCCGATGGCATTGGCGCGGCGGCTGCGGCCGGGGCGGGTCGCCTCGGGGGAGGTGCGGGTGATCGCGGTGAAGAGGCTCATGAACGCGGACCTTTCGTCTCGTGCGACGCGGGGGAGCGGCCCGGCTCGGAACTCTCGTCCCAGCCGAGGTCGACGCCGACGCTGCCGGCCGTCGTGGCCAGGGCTCGGCGGGTGGAAGCGTCCGCTTTGGTCGACGACCGGAATGCCCCCGCCGAGGCGGTGCTGGCCTGACTGCGCAGGCGAACGTCGATGATCGGGTAGAGGAGATCGACGATGAGGTTGATGATGACGTAGGCGAAGGTCGCGATGACCACGACGGCGAGCAGGATCGGATTGTCCCGGTGGGTCACGGCCTGCGCGGTGATCTGCCCGATGCCGTTGCGGCCGAAGACGGTCTCGGTGACCACGGCGCCGGCGACGAGCTCACCGAAGACGAGTCCGATGATGGTCAGACCCGGCAGCACCGCATTGCGGGCGACCGTGTGGACGAGGATCCACAGTTCGGACGCACCCTTCGCCGAGGTGACCTTGACGAAGCCGGAGGCCTTGACGTCGGTGATCGAACGGATGAGGACCTGTGCGATCGGGGCCGACAGCGGAACCGCCACGGTCAGCGTGGGCAGGACGAGCGCCTCGGCGGGGCCGGGGGAGACCACGGAGACCACCCCCAGCTGAAACGAGAACACCTGGATGAGCAGGATGCCGAGCCAGAACACCGGGATCGAGATGAACAGACTGGGGACCGAGTCGAGGACTCGCCGGACCCAGGACAGAGGTCCGGTCGCCGGCCCGAAGGTCGCGAGCACCGCGATGACCACGGCGAGGACCAGCGCGGTGGTGAACCCTGAGAGCGCGAGCACTGCGGTCGAGGGCAGAGCCGCGGCGATGATCGTCGAGACCGCGGCACCGGTTTGGACGGAGAAGCCGAAGTTACCGGTGAAGAAGCCGCCGAGAGCGAGCAGGTAGCGGCTGAACCAGGGTTCGTCGGCACCGGTTTCGGTGCGGATCTCGGCGACCTGGTCGGCCGAGAGGCCGAGCGCCGGATCGGCAAAGCGCGCGGTGACGCCGTCGCCGGGAATGAGGCTGAGCAGGATGAACGCTGCGGTGAAGGCGAGCAGGAGCACGAGCAGTGCCTGGCCCAGCCGCAGGAAGAGGTAGCGGGTGTCGATGATCATTTCTCTCCTGCCAACCAGGCGCTGTAGAAGTCGGGACGGCCCACAGGTTCGGTCGCGAAGCCGTGGACGTGGCGGCGGAAGGCGAAGACCTGGGGCTCTTCGAAGAAGGGCAGCACGTAGGCGTTGTCGACCAGGTAGTCCTGGACCTTCTCGGCAGCCTTCTGCCGCTTCTCGGTCACGGGCTCAGAGGCGAGCGCGTCGAGGAGCCGGTCGATCTCCGGGTCGATGCTCTCTTCATCGGCATCCGTGCGATCCTTCCCGTTGAGGAAGACGTCGCGGTTGACCGAGGAATAGTTGGACCGCAGATTGTCGAAGTCCGCGCGGGCGACCATCGAGTGATAGATCTGGACCGTCTCGAGATCGAGTGCGTCGAGCGTCTGCTTGGACTGGTCGCCGGGGTTGATGGAGAGTCGCACGCCGACGCGGCGCAGCTGCTGCTGGATGAGGGTCTGAACCTCATTCGACCGTGGCTGCGGCAAGGCGATGTTGACGACAAGGGCCAGCACCTGACCGTCCTTGGTGCGAAAGCCCTGCCCGTTGCGCTCGCCCCAGCCGGCCTCGTCGAGGAGGCTGTTCGCTTCATCCGGGTTGTGGACCCAGGAGTCGGACTGGTCCTTGTAGCCCATCGCGCCCTTGGCCAGCAGGCCGGTCGCCAGCGGGTAGTTGGGAGTGAAGAGCTTGTCGACGATCTCCTGCCGGTCGATGGCGGCGATGATGGCCTGGCGGACCTTGAGGTCAGCTAGCAGTTCGTGCCGGAACCGGAAGTTGATGCTGTTGTTGATGCCGTTCGTGGCCTTCGCGAAGAGGCGCAGCCCCTGTTCCTTCACCCGCGGCTCATCCGGAGCTTGGACGTCGCGGACACCGTCGGCCTGGCCAGAGAGGACCGCGCCGATACGCACCGAGTATTCGTTGTTGGCCAGGTAGTCGATGCCGTCGAGGTGGGCTCGGCCTTGGTGGGACAGATGCGGCGGTGCCCAGTCGTAGTCGTCTCGAGCGCGGACGGAGAGCTTCGTGCCGATAGTCTCCTCGGTGATGTGGAACGGCCCGCAAGTGTGGATCTGCGTGGCTCCGCCGGGACCGAAGCCCTCGGCGTCCAGTGCCAGCGTCGAGTCGGCGAGGAGGCCCGCATTCATCGTCGACGTCGCCTGCGCGAAGCCGGGGGACGGGGCGCTGAAGTGGAAACGGACGCGGTTCTCACCGAGCACTTCGCTGCGCTCATAGTTCGAGATCTGTTCGGAGACCGGCAGTGTGCGCGCCTCGTCGCCCTTACCGAAGAGATCGAAGTTCGCAGCGACGTTCTTCGCCGTCAGCGGTGATCCGTCGGAGTAGGTCACACCATCACGGATCGTGAACGTGAACTCGGTGGCATCGGCATTGATCTCGGGCAGCTCAGTGGCCAGCCAGGGGTGGAGGTCGAGGGTCGTCGGATCCTGCCACAGCAGGCGGGCCGAGATGTTGTTCAGGATGCCGCCGTTGGGGTAGAACCCGACCGAGGGCGGATAGAGCAGCGTCCAGGTCTGGGGTTCGAAGTACGTGAGCACTCCGCCCTTGACGGGCTGACCGGTATCGGCCAATGGCGCGTCATCGGTGGGGGTGCAGGCGGAGAGTGTGATGATCGTGCCCAATCCCAGCCCGAGGCTGAGGAAATTGCGCCGGCCGACAGTGCGCGAGGGACGTCCCGCATGTGAGGTGCGGGCGTCATGCGCCGAGGCGAGGGGACGGAGATCCGTCATGGAATGTGGTCCTTTGTACAGGTCAACGGTGAGCAGGGCAGTGAGTGGGGTGTGAAAGATAGCTCAACAATTGGAGCTGGTCACCAGCATGAGGTCGACGTGGAGGCGGTGCCACCACATTTGCTTCTCCGCGTGCATCTGCATGCCTTGAGTTAAGCGCATCGGTGTACTGACAGTCAATTGGAGGCTTAATATTGAGACATGTTGATTCCTTCGAATGTCGACCACCTCGTGATTGCGGCTCCAGTCCTCGCTGAATGTGTTGAGCAATGTCACGCGAACCTTGGGGTGCTTCCCATTGCCGGCGGAGTGCATCCCGGCCTCGGTACGGCCAATGCCCTGCTCGGCCTCACGACTGCAGGCGCCCACCGCGTCTACCTTGAACTCATCGGTCCCGACCCCGAGCAGGACCCGGACCTCGCTGCCGCTCGCCTGGCCGGGATCACCGAGCCCACGGTGCAGCGGTGGGCCATCTGCCCGGACGATTTCGATTCGGCCGTCGCGACTGCTGCGAAATCGCAGGACCCGATTGTCGACCTCGGCGAGGTCTATGACATGTCCCGGCGCATTCCTGAGGGCGAGCTTCTCGAATGGCGGCTGACGCGGCGGACTCCGCTGGCGCTGGGAGGAATCCAGCCGTTCCTCATCGATTGGAAGTCCTCGCCGCATCCTTCGGAGCAGGCGATGCCCGCCGTCGAGCTCGAAGCGTTCTGGGCCACGAGCCCGGATGCGGATGAGACGCGCAGTATCCTCGACGTTCTGGCGGCTAGGATCGAGACAGAGGCAGGAGTCTCCGAATCCCTGCACGCCACGCTGAAAGGTCCCGGTGGATCATGGACGATCTGAACTCGATTCCCTCCAATCTCGACCATCTCATCATCACGGTCCCCGAGCTCGAAGCCGGGATCGCCGAGTTCGAGCGACTGACCGGAGTCCGAGCTGTCGCCGGCGGTCGTCATCCGGGACGGGGAACGGCGAACTTCCTCGTCGGCCTCGCGCCCGCTGGGTGGTCGACCGGTGCGCACACGTACCTTGAGATCCTCGGCCCCGATCCGCAGCAGGAAGCTCCGGCCGATGGCACTCTTCCTCTCGACGCCCACCTGGCCCAGGGTCTGACTCTGCAGACGTGGGCCATCCATCCGCCCGCATTCCTCGCGAAGGTCGCCGGCGCCAATACCGAGGGAGTCGACTTCGGTGAGGTCCGCGACATGTCCCGGGAGACCGCGGACGGTGACCTCCTTGAGTGGCGGCTGACGTCGAAGCAGCCGCTGCCGCACCAGGGGACGCAGCCGTTCCTCATCGACTGGGGCGAGTCGACCCACCCCGCCGAGGCGGCTCTGCCCTCCGTCGAACTGCTCGAGTTCTCGGTCGAATCTCCTGATGCCGAGGCCACGCGTGCAGCACTCGCCGTGCTCGGTGCCCCGGACGCTGTGGTCGTCGATGGCCCTGACTATCGACTCCATGCTCGGCTGCGTGGTCCCGGCGGCGTGCTCGAGTTCTGAGCCTGCTGGCGACCAACGGTTGACGCTCGCGGTCGCTTCGACCCGTATCTGAGAGTGTCTCGCGATAGACTCACAGACGTGTCGAGACTTCCGCGCCCCACCCCGTTTTCCTCCGCCTCCTCCGTCCGCTCGTTGCGCTCCTCCGTCCATCCGTTGCGCGTGGGCGCGATGCTCATCTTCGCCTCCCTGCTCATCGGTTTGAGCGCCTGCGCCCCCGACTCGGTTGAGGAGACGAGACCGACTTCTGCCGCGGCCGAACCGGCTGCATCCTCCACGGGCGCGAGTGCGGGAACGGCTCCGAGCGACTCCGGCAGCCCCAGCGAGTCTGCAGGACCTACTGAGAGTGCAGGGTCCGACGGTGCAGAAGCTGCCGGTGCCGAGGGCATCAGTGAGAGCGACATCGATATGAGTGGCAGCGGCGAATGGGACCGCCCGGAGAAGGAGACCGGGCCCAATCGCAAAGGAGGGAAGACCTTCAAGGTCGCCCTGCGAGTCGAAGACAATCTGCCGATCGACGTCGATGGGGCTGCAGCCTTCATCATCACGACTCTGCAGGATGAGCGCGGTTGGCAGGATCTCGACGATGTGAACATCGAAATGGTCGATAAGGGCCAGGACGCGATGATCAGCATCGCCAGCCCCGACACGGTGGACTCGATGTGCCTGCCGCTGCGCACCCTGGGCAAGCTCTCGTGTCGCAACGGCAACAACGTCATTCTCAATGCGAAGCGCTGGGTCTCCGCCACGGACGAGTTCGACGACATCACTCAGTACCGCCAGTACCTCATCAACCACGAGGTCGGCCACGCTTTGGGCCACAGCCACGAGAACTGTCCAGGTCCAGGCAAGACGGCTCCTCTCATGCAGCAGCAGACCAAGGGCCTGCAGGGCTGCGAACCCAACGGGTGGCCCTCGAAGGCCTGATGGATCCGGGTGGGAATAAGACTGCACCTTCCGTCGTTTATTGAGTCATACACGCTCAACTTTCAACAGGAGGTCAGATTGGCCACATTCTTCGGACCTGCCGGCTCCGGCGGAGACTCGTTCGACGAGTTCCTCGCCCGCTACCTGCAGGGTCAGCACGGTGCCCGTCAAGGACGCAGCGTCGACATCAACAAGCTGCTGAGCAAGCGCAGCCACGAGGTCATCGACAATGCCGCGGACTACGCCCGCGAACACGGTCAGTCAGAGGTCGACGCGCTGCACATCCTGCGGACCATGGCCGAGACGGAACCCGGTATCTCAGCGATCCGCCAGGCTGGCGCGGACCCGAAGCAGGTTGCGCACTCCGTCGAGGAACGCCTCCCGGCTGCCACGGACACTAGGCCCGAGGGCGCTCTGACGCTGACCGGCTCCGGCCAGCGTGCGCTCCTCGACGCCTACCAGGTGGCGCGTGCGTTTGGGTCGACCTACGTCGACCCCGAGCACCTGTTCTTCGCCTTCGTCCTCAACCATGAGATGCCCGCCGGACGTATCCTTGCGCAGGCGGGAGTGACTCAGGAGAGGCTGCAGGCCGGTGCCGAGGGCGCCGATATGGGCGACCCCGATGACGACGCATCTGGCGCAGGTCAGACTGGCGGGTCCATGCTTGAGAAGTTCGGCACGGATCTCACAGCTCTGGCCGCCGATGGTGAGCTCGACCCGGTGATCGGTCGTGGCAAGGAGATCGAGGAGACCATCGAGATCCTCGCTCGTCGCACAAAGAACAACCCTGTCCTCCTCGGTGAGGCAGGCGTCGGCAAGACCGCGATCGCGGAGGGCCTGGCACAGGCCATCCAGTCCGACGACATCCCGGCTCAGCTCTCGGGGAAGCGCGTCATCGCCCTCGACCTGCCGGGTATGCTCGCCGGCACCCGCTACCGCGGTGACTTCGAAGAACGACTGACCGGTGCCCTCGACGAGATCGCCGAGGACGGCAACATGATCGTCTTCGTCGACGAGCTGCACACGCTCGTCGGGGCCGGCGGAAACGGCGAGTCCAACTCGATGGACGCCGGCAACATCCTCAAGCCTCGGTTGGCTCGCGGTGACCTGCATATGCTCGGAGCGACCACGCTCAAGGAATATCGCACGATCGAGAAGGACTCCGCGCTCGAGCGCCGGTTCCAGCCGGTGCGCGTCGGTGAGCCGAACATCGAGGATGCCGTGAAGATCCTCGACGGGCTCAAGGACCGTTACGCCGAGCACCACAACGTCACCTACACACCGGAAGCGCTGCGTGCGGCAGTCGAACTTTCCGATCGCTACATCAGCGATCGGTACCTGCCGGACAAGGCCATCGACCTCATCGACCAGGCCGGTGCTCGGCTGTCCCTGCGCCGCGGCCCCAAGGCCGATCCTGAGGCGATGAAGGCAGAGATCGCTCGTCTCGAGACCGAGAAGAACTCAGCCATCGGCGAAGAGAACTACGAGCGCGCCGGCGAACTCCGCGACGAGATCATGGACTTGGGTGAGAAGCTTCTGGCGGCGGAGAACCCGCAGAAGTCCGCGGCACAGGCTGAGGCCCCGGCTGACCATGAGGGCCGCCACAGTCTCGCTCAGAACAAGGACGACGGTCTCGCTCAGAACAAGGGCGACGAAGTCGGCGTCGTCGACTCCGATCAGATCGCCCAGGTCGTGTCCCGGGCCACCGGCATCCCTGCCGCGAGCATGACTCAGGACCAGAAGGCCCGACTCGCGCACCTCGAGGATGTCCTCCACGGTCGTGTCATCGGTCAGAACGATGCGGTGACGGCAGTGTCGAAGGCCGTTCGCCGTTCGCAGATGGGCATGGGAGATCCCGATCGTCCGATCGGCAGCTTCCTGTTCCTCGGCCCCACAGGCGTGGGCAAGACCGAGCTGGCTAAGGCGCTCGCATCGACGCTGTTCGATGACGAGTCGGCCATGATCCGTTTCGACATGAGCGAATTCGGGGAGCGCCACACGGTGTCGCGTCTGGTCGGTTCGCCTCCCGGATACGTCGGCTACGAAGAGGCCGGCCAGCTCACCGAGCAGGTCAGGCGGCGTCCGTACTCGGTGATCCTCCTCGACGAGGTCGAGAAGGCCCACCCCGATGCGTTCAACCTGCTGCTCCAGGTCCTCGACGACGGTCGACTGACCGACGGACAGGGCCGGACCGTGGACTTCCGGAACACTGTCATCATCATGACGAGCAACCTCGGCTCCGAGTTCATGGCAGGCACCACTCCGCTGGGCTTCGCCTCGACCGATGCGCAGGTCACCGAGAAGGATCTGCGCTCGAAGGTGATGGGCAAGCTCAAGGAGGTCATGCGTCCCGAGTTCCTCAACCGGATCGACGAGACTGTGATGTTCTCACGCCTCGATCGTGAGCAGCTGCGCGTCATCGTCCGCCTCCAGCTGGAGCACTCCGTTGAGCGTCTGGCACGCCAGGGAATCAGCCTTACGGTGTCCGAGGACGCCGTGGACTTCCTGGCCGAGACCGGATACGAGCCCGAATTCGGTGCCCGTCCGCTGCGCCGCGTGATCCAGCGTGAGCTCGACGACCGCATCGCTGATCTCCTCGTCAACGAGGCGGTCACCGATGGTGGAACCGTCAGCGCACGAGTCGTCGACGGGCAGCTGCAGGTGACCTCCGGATCACCCGAGGTACCCGTGGCAGCTTGAGCACCGCCTCGGTGGCTGTGCCCGCCGAGGTGACAAGCGAAGTGCATAACAGCAGGCCCGGACCGGAGGATCATTCCTCCGGTCCGGGCCTGCTCTACGTGGCAGCCATGCCCCCGCAGCACTCAGCCGGCTGAACTCTTCTGGGCCGCATCCGGAATCTCGTCGGCCTTGAGGAGACGGTTGAGTACGATCCGTTCGCACAGCGTCCATGAGGTCGTCGTCATCAGGTAGAGGGCGGCGGCGAGAGGGACGAAGAGCGCGATGACGGCAGTGATGAACGGCATGAAGCTCAAGGTCTTCATCACCCCGGACAGATCGGGCACGGCAGGCGTCCCTGCCACGGAGTTCTGCGTGACAGGAGCGTTCTGCGTGGCCTCCGACTGCTGCCTGGCGTTCGTCTCCGGTGCGGCCGGAGTCAGGAGATGTCGCGACAGCCCGGCGACGACCGCGATGACTACGACGATGACGGCGTAGACCGTGAGCGTGACCGGCGTCAGATCGCCCGCGCCCAGCAGTCGGACGAAACCGGTGTTGAGCGGGATGCCCAGCAGCGAATGGCTGAGGAGTTCATTGGTATGTCCGCTGATCGTGGGTTGGATGAAGATCCCGTACACGGCCATGAGCACGGGCATCTGTGCCAGGACCGGCAGGCAGCCAGCTATCGGAGAGGTCTTCTCCTCTTTGTAGAGCTCCATGAGCTTCTGCTGCATCAACTCGGGATTCTTCTTGTGCCGAGCCTGCAGCTCGGCGATCTTCGGTGCAAGGCGTTTGCGCGTGATCCCAGCTTTGACCTGAGATAGGCCGACGGGGATGAGCAGGCAGCGCACCGCGATCGTGAGGACGACGACGGCCAGTGCTGCGCTCGCCGTGCCGGCCAACGGTTCGAGGAGTGCGCTGAGCCAGGTGACGATCCAATAGGCGGCGTTGACAAGGAGTTCGATGGGTGGGAATTCATAGATGTTCATGGTGGGCGGCCCTCCTGGGCACTGCTGGAGCAGCTGAGGCTCTCAGCAATCGTGGTTTCGTCATGGGTGTTCGTCGTCCGAACGACGCATGGCGACACCGCGGCCGCGCACAGACAGGCGGGCAGGGGAGACGTCAGTGACCGTGCCTTGGAGACACGTCGGGAGAGTCGTCGTTCAGGCGAAGGAGCGAACGACGAGTGAAGGGGCTCTGGCCCAGGCTGTTCCAGGAGTTCCCGGCTCAGAGGGCATGCGGAAGTCGCGGACCTCAGCCTGCTCGCGACGCATCCACGGGCGGTGCGTGGCGAGGGAGAGAGCTCTCGCGAGTGCGGCAGTAGCCCACGAGGCAAGAGGCGAAAGAAGGGCAGCGCCCAGGAGAACGAGGATGAGCAGATGTGATGGTGACTGCTGCAGGGTCGAGTCGACGTCAGCGCCGAGGAGCACCACGAAGAAATGCACTGTCATCCACAGATTCAGCAGCATTCTCGTCGACCTTTCCGCTCGATTCGTGAGTCGACTTTATCACGCGGAGAGCGAGTGAACCTGGTGCAGCGAGCGGGCAGGACCGCGTGTGAACGGTTCCGCGGGGGACTGAGGTATACCTCACAAATGTTTCAAATCCTTCGAAAGATTAAGTTAGGCTGTCCTATGTAATGAACGTGGGGTCGATCACGACCCAACTGTCGGAAGGGCAGGAATGACAGCTCATCTCACTCGCCGGGCCATGGCCATCGGCACCATCATCACGCTCGCTTTCAGTGCGAGCGCGTGCAGCCAGGACTCAGCAGCGTCGGAGACGACCGCATCGAGCGACTTCCAGCCTGTGACCATCGAACACGCGCTGGGCAAGGCCGTCATCGAGTCCGAGCCCAAGCGCGTCGTCACCCTCGGGCAGGGTTCGACAGAGACCGCCATCGCCCTGGGCAAGACCCCGGTCGGCATGGAGGAGTACAAGTGGGGCAGCGACGACTCGGGCTACATGCCGTGGATCCATGAAGAAGTGGAGAAGCGAGGCGACACACTTCCCAAGCAGTTCCAGGGCGACACGGAACTCGATGTCGAAGCAATCGCCGAGCTTGAACCCGACGTTATCCTCGCTCCCTGGTCGGGCATCACCGCCGACCAGTACAAGCAGCTCGACCAGATCGCACCGACCGTCGCCTATCCCGAGCAGCCATGGACGATCGAGTGGGATGACCAGATCACGACGATCGGCAAAGCCCTGGGTGAGGAGAAGGAATCTGAGGGCCTCGTCGAGGACATCAAGAAACAGCTCAAAGATGCCAAGCGCCCCGAATATGACGGGCTGACCTTCTCCTTCATCTACAACTCGGGCCCCGGCACACTGGGTGTCTTCTATCCGGGCGAGCAGCGCGTGTCGATGGTCTCAGCACTCGGATTGACCCCCGACCCTGTTGTCGACACTCTCAAGAAGGACTTTGATGCGCCGGGCACCGATTCCGCGCTCATCGGTCTGGAGAATGCGGACAAACTCAACGACTCGGACCTCATCTTCACGTTCTACTCGGATGATGCCAACCGCAAGGAGATCGAATCCCAGGGACTGTATGCGAACATTCCGGCGATCAAGAAGGGTGCGGTCGTCGCCCCTGACGACCAGCCGTTCGTCACGGGATCATCGATCATCAATCCGCTGACCGTGCCGTGGACGCTCAAGCGCTACGTGCCGATGATCGACGAAGCCGTCAAGAAGCTCGACAAATAATTGCTCGCCGAGGCTGGTCCTGGGGTCCCGCGCGCACGATGCTGTGCGCGCCGGGTCCGGGCTCGGGCCAGGTCATTGGGTGCCCGCAGGGCACATCAGTCGAGCGCGCTCATCTTCTTCCAGTCGCTCCAGTCGTAGACCCAGTCGGAGATGTCGCTGTCCTCGGTGGACAGGTTGACGTCCGAGCCGGTGATCTCGACAGGATCGCCGAAGATGGCCGTGTCGTAGTACTGCTTTGCGCGCGCAGTCGAAAGGTTGATGCAGCCATGGGAGACGTTGGCTGAGCCTTGAACGCCGGTCGACCACGGGGCAGCGTGGATGAATTCGCCGTTGTTGTGAATGCGCACGGCCCATTTGACGTCGGTTTCGTAGTCCCATTTCTGGGACTTCATCGTGTAGTCAGCCGACTTCGACATGACGACGTGGGTGCCGTTGTAGGACGGGGATTTCGGGGCGCCCAGTGAGGCCGGGAAGTTCATGGTCTGCTTGCCGTCGCGTGTCACCGTCATGCGGTGGGACTTGGCGTCAGCCTTGACGACCTGCTTGCGGCCGATCTCGAAATCGAGGGTGAGGTCGTTCTGCCCGACAGTCTTGTCGGTCGTCGGCACGTTCTTCAGCGGAGCGTCGACGGAGACCTTCGAATGTGCAGGCCAGAAGTCCTTGGGGCGGAAGTGCAGTCGCGACTGCGGGTCGTCGGGCAGCCAGGCCCATGATCCTTCGACCTTGCGTTTCTTGCCGTCCTTGTCGGTGACCTTGACCGAGAGGCGATGTTCGACGTCATCGCGGTACTGCTTGGCCACGGTCGACCCGAAGCTGAAGATGATCGGTGCGCCCACGCCGACTGTCTGATCGTCGGAGAGGGTCGTGCGCACGGACATCGGCGAAGCGTCGCTCGAGGTGTTCGTGGTGACCGTCGCAGTGAAGTTGTGCTCCTGCCCGTCCGCCGAGGTGGCAGTGGCAGTGAGATCGTAGGTGCTGTCGCCGGTGAGGTCGTACGTGGAGACCCAGGCGGCGGCATCGTCGGGAGCGGTGACAGTGTCGGCCTTCTCCTGCTTGCTCTTCTCATCCTGCGGGTCCTCTGTGGCACCGTCGGTGGATTCCTTGGTGCTCTCGTCCGTGGGCCCCTCCGACTGAGTGGGGTCCTCCGACTGAGTGGGCTCCTCCGTCGACTCTGAGTTTCCGGACTTCTCGTTTGCAGCGTCGTCGGCCTTGACCGCGTCGAGCTGAGATCCCGAGGTGTCGAAGAACTGGCCCGGGTCGGTGGAGATGCGCGGATGATCGACGTCCGAGATCGAGATGTCGCTGAGCACGGCGCCGTCGACGTTGAGGCTGAGTCGCTGCCCTGGGTCGACCGTGATGTCCGAGCCGGAATCGACGACTTCTCCGGCCTGTTCGGGAGCGGGTGCTGTCGTGCTCGTGGGGGCGGCTGATCCTGTCGGTGCTGCGGGCTCTGTCGACGCAGCGCCTGTCTTCGATGAGGCGCTGTCATCGGCCGCAGCGTCGGTGATCGTGCCGACGCGGAAGACGGGATCGGCGGCTGCTTCGGCAGACTCCTTCGCATCATCGCGAGTGGTGTCGGGGTTGGAGCCAGAGGGCGTGCACGCCGCCAGGAGGACCACTGCTGACAAGGCAGCAACGGCCCCTTGAATCTTCTTGTGTGACAAAACAGGAAACCTCGTTCGGGCAAAGGGATGAGAGCCGCATTCCATGGTAATGAAGCCAAATCACGAAAGTATTAAAGAAAGTTGCCAAACCAATGGCACAGTGCGCGTCTTTGCTGTCCGGGTGGTCTCTGACCTGGGCTGACACAGGGGAAGGGGAGTTGTGGAATTGTGACCTTGGGAGATAGAGGACTCCCCGTGCACCCGCCAGAGCTCGCTTACCCTTGCTGCCTTCCGGCCCTGGGGGAGTTCACAAGATGACGCCGCACGGGGAGCCAACGAACAGTCTAGTCGAGAGCATGTCGAGGCACAAAACGAGTTCCCGGCGTCGCGGGGCGGTGGTTCTCCGGCGTGAAAACTCTGACAAGGTATCTGTTATGTTTCTGTGACTCCACCGACGCTTGACCTGCGGTTTTGCTCGATAGAGTGGTCGAATCTCGTCACCTATCCTCCGAAGGAAACATGCACATCTTCCGTCGCGTCATTCTGCCTCTCGCCTTTCTTGTCGTATTCGTGGTGATCGCCGCGCTTCTGGGGTGGATCGCCTTCAAGCCGGCTGCCGACGACGGATTCGACGGTGTCGAAGCAACGGGTGAACCCGAGGGTTCGGTCATCACCGCTGAACGTGGAGACATCTCCAACACCATCGAAGCCAAAGGCACGATCAACGTCGACGCACCGACCGCGGTGAAGGCCGCTCATGAGGGCGTGGTCAACCACTTCTTCGTGCAACCCGGAGACGAGGTGCTTGAAGGTGCAGAGCTGTTCCAAGTCAGAAGCGAAGAAGCAGACGACACGCAGCCTCCGGCGTCTTCGGGCAGCGATTCTGAGACCGACGCCCCGGATGATTCGCAGGCTGAAGAGGGACAGGATCCCGTGAAGCCGAAATATCACACGGTCACCGCAGCAGCCGATGGGACCGTGGGCGACTTCGCCGTTGAGAAGAACGAACACGTTTCGCCGGACACACAGGTGAACGAGCTGCTGAAGAACACCTTCAGTGCCAGGGCGCCGATCGAAGCGGTCGATCTCTATCGGGTGCCGAAGCTTCCGGAGACTGCGAACATCACCATCACTGATGGGCCCGAGCCCTTCGACTGCGAGAATCTGCGCCTTGATCAGGGTGCGGGGACACCTGCGGCATCGAAAGCTCAGGGTGATGACCTTGCAGACGACGCTGCCTCTGGTGAGTCCTCTGCTGAGGAACCGGCCGCTGACGAAGGTTCAGGGGCAGGTGCCGAGTCAGGGCCGCAGATGATCTGCAAAGTCCCCAAGGATGTCACGGTGTACAACAGCCTGGGCCTGACCATGACAGTTGAGGCGGGAGCTGTCAGTGACGTCATCACCGCGCCCGTTACTGCTGTGCGCGGTCTCACGGACTCGGGGACGGTGTGGGTCATCGGAGACGATGGTCAATCGGAGGAACGCAGCGTGCGTCTCGGGCTCAACGACGGTTCCATGGTTGAAGTGAAGTCGGGTCTCAAGGAAGGTGAGGAGATCGAGGAATTCGTACCGGGAACCGAACCCGAAGATGACGAGATGGACGGCGAGTTCGAAGACGGCTCGTACATGGAAGGCGGCGAGGAGTGAGTCCCACCGAGCCGATGGCCTCGACCTTGCTGTCACTGCGACACGTGTCCCGGTCGGTACCCATTGCTGCAGGCCAGGCTCTCACGATTCTCACCGACGTCAATCTTGAGGTGGACAGTGGGGAGCACATCGGCATCGTCGGTCGCTCAGGAACCGGAAAGTCGACGCTGCTCAATATCCTCGGCCTCCTCGATGCGCCGACGACCGGCGACATGGAATTCGCAGGGACCCCAGTGCAGAAGATTTCCCCAAACCGCGCGGCCGCGTTCAGGGGACGCGACATCGGATTCGTCTTCCAGCAATTCAATCTTCTGCCCGGGCGCACCGCCGTCGAGAACGTCGAAGCTCCGCTGATGTACGGCAGTGGCCGGGAGTTCAGGAATCGGAGAATGATCGCAGAAGAGATGTTGGGCAGGCTCGGCCTAGGGGATCGAATGAATACGAAGCCGAACCGGCTCTCCGGTGGTGAACAACAGCGGGTCGCGATCGCCCGATCCTTGGTGCGCGAACCCAGACTCGTGCTTGCAGACGAGCCGACAGGTGCCCTCGACGTCGATACGGGAGTGCAGGTCATGGAGATCCTCGACGGCATCACCAAGGATTCCGGGGCTGCGCTCATCACCATCACCCACGATCTGGCAATCGCAAACATGGCATCTCGGCAGTTCTCACTCGGTCAAGGTCAGCTGCATCCGGTCGTCAACGGTGTGACCGCCGAGGCTCTGGCAGGTGGACGTCCATGATTACCGGTTTTGCGGCATCAATCGTCGAAGCGTGGCAAGAGCTGCGCGTTCACAAGGTGCGTGTCCTCATGTCCCTCATCGGAGTCGGGGTCGCGGTCTGTGCCCTGACGCTGGTGGTCGGGTTCGGTGACATGATGCAGAAGGGCTTGGCAGACGAATACGAGCAGCAGGCGGGCCGCGACTCGACCTACACTTTCAGCTTCCAGCCCATTGAATCGGACATGGGCGAGTCCGAGGTCGAAAAGGTCGATGCTGCACTCAAAAGCACCACCGAACGATTCGGCATCCGCCATGTGTCGGCCTTCGGGCAGATCGACACGTCGATCTCGGGCCCGACAGGCAAGGTCAGCGCAACGATGTACATTGTTGATCCGGCCTTTGATGACATGCGCAGGCTCAAGGTCGAACATGGGCGGTGGTTCACCGAAGCAGACAAGAACAACTTGTCGCCGGCCCTCGTCGCAGACGAGGATTTCCTGAACGAATATGGAATCGATCCGGCCAGTCTGCCTGCCACGATCACACTGCCCGGTGAGACTCAGTCAACAGGCACGGTCATCGGTTCGGTCGAGTCCACGGAATACGCCGAATACGGAAGCCTCTACGTGCTCAACGGCCAGGAAGACAAAGTCAGCACTGAAGTCGCGGCCCCCACAGAGTTTGAGATGTGGCTTCCGCCGGACGAGGGCAAAGAGCTGAGCAAGCAGGCGGTGGCCGATCTCAAACGGCAGCTGCCCGATTTCGACGTCTACGCAGACAGAACCGACTTCGCCTCGGACATGGATGAGTCCTTGGGGCCGGTGAAGAACGTCCTGCTCACCATCAGTGTTCTCATCCTCTTCATGGGCATGCTCGGCCTTCTCAACATTTCTTTGGTCACGATCCAGCAGAGAATCAGAGAGATCGGCATCCGTCGGTCATTCGGTGCGACCAGCCGACGGATCTTCTTCTCCGTCATGATGGAGAGCGTCGTCGCCACAACCATCGCCGGAGCTGTGGGCGTTCTCATCGCCGTTCTCGTGCTCAAGGCACCGTTCGTCTCTGAACTCATGTTCGGAGCCGCGAGCTCACCTCAGGTGCCGTTCACTGCCGTCACCGTGGGCATGCTGGTCTCAGTCGGCGTTGGCGCTCTTGCCGGACTGATCCCGGCCATCGTCGCTACGAAGGTGCGCATCATTGACGCGATCCGAGCCTGAAGCCCGGTGGAGGAGAGCGCGGAGGCTGACGGGGATTTCACCCGAGATTAGTGTGATGGTTCACACTGGGCCGTCTTGATTTCGCATTGTCGACACGACTCGGATAGGCTGGCTCGCGGAGGATTCGCCTAGTGGCCTATGGCGCTCGCCTGGAACGCGGGTTGGGTTAACGCCCTCAGGGGTTCGAATCCCCTATCCTCCGCGTAGAGTCGAAGGCCCTCACCTGGAAGCATCCGGGTGAGGGCCTTCGTCGTCTGTGCTCAATGCTCAATGCTCAGTGTTCGGTCGTCGAATCGGCGTCCGGTCGGCTGGCGAGATGGGCCTCAGGGCTCGGCTGGCGCGGTGGGACTCAGGACACGGCTCAGCCCACGGTGAACGTCGCTGAGCGCAGACCCAGCTTGCTGCGCAGCTGGGCGCCGGTGAGGCTAGAGGTCTGGCCGTTCGTCGAAGTCGCCTTCGCAGTCTTCACGAGGCCGGACCCAGTTCGGGTGACGACGATCGTGCGAACGTCCTTGAGGCCGAAGGCATTCGCCGCAGTCGACTGCTTGAGAGTGGCCGTCCAGCTGGCGTACGGGTTGCCCGCCGCCTTCGACTTCGCAACGGAGTCGTCTCGGGATTTCAGGTAGGGGACCGAACTTCCCCACACCTCGGCGGCGGAATTCGTCTTCCCTCCGGAGGACGGCGAATACACGGCGTTGATGAGAGAACCCTTGTAGGTGACGACCTTCGCGGACTTCACGCTTGAACCCGAGACGTTCTGAGTGGCGGCCACGGCCTGTCTCCAGGGTGAGCTGCCCGAGGCGTTCTCGTGGCTCCAGCCGAGGAAGCGCTGCGAGGTGACCTCGTCGTAGACATTGCATGCGCACGCGGACTTGAGGGAGCCGAGGTTGCGGTAGGCATACGTGCGGGAAGCGATGGCCTGCGCGCGCAGCGCCTCCTGCTGCCAGGACGCGGGCATCTCCGCGATGCCGGGCAGATATTCGCTGTTGACGCGGAGCACGCCCAGTACATTGAGCGCCTTCGACAGCTGGCGGATCTCGAGTTTCCCGTGGCGATAGGTGCCGGTCGAACCGTTCTGGGCAGAGCTCACCGCGACGGTGGTCTTCTGGCTGCCGGTCCAATATCGGGTGCCCTGCCACTCCACGGAGATCCATGAGCTCTGATAGGACTTGCCGTTGACGCTGACCTTGACCGTGCCTGCCGAAGTTCGTTCGACGGTGATCTTCTGGCTCGACTCGATCTTCTTCGATCCGACGTGCACCCGCAGGCGTCCCGCGGATGGGGTGACGGTGACGGACTGCTTCCCCGACACCAGCTGCACCTTGAGGTTGGCATTGGCGCTCTTCGTCGTCGAGGTCACCTGTGCCGGATCATAGTAGTGCTCAAGGATCTGTGTCGCGCTCTTCCCCTGCACCGCCATGCCCCTGGCGCCGTACTGGCTCAGGCCGACGCCGTGGCCGTAGCCTGCGCCCTTGAGCGAGAACGACGCCGTGGCCTTGGCCAAGATCACTGCGGCGCCGCGTGAGCTGCTCCAGGTGATGCGGCCCTTCTGAAAGCTCTGACGAGTCTCGGACCCGGACTTGTACTCGTTGCTCGTCGGGTAGCCCAGTGCCCCCTTCTCCCAACCTGACTTCTTCCATGCTGTGCGGATGGCGCCCCAGGTCGCGTGCGCACCGGTGGTCTTCGTCCAATGGATGCTTCCGTTTCGGAAGGACTGATAGCAGCCGTTCTGAATGAGAGTGCAGTGCTCGGACCCCGTGGCCGGGCCGAGTCGACCCGAGCTTCCGCCCAGCGATTTGTACACCTTTCCGATGCCGCCACCCGTCGGGTAGGCGGCATGGACCGGTGACGGTTCAGTGGCGATGAGAAGAAGCAGACTGACTGCGAAGGCAGAGATCATGAGTGCCGTCAGTCTGACGGCAGCAGAGGCGCGCATGATCAAAGCATAAGGAGTGGTGTCAAGGCTCAACGCCATAGAACGAAGAACTCCCCGATTGAATAAGGCTCAGGGAGTTTCGAATCTGAGCGCCGAGGTGGTTGGACCCGTCACTGAGGCCGATGTCGACGAATTTCAACTCAGATGACGGCGGATTGCGAACTGCGTCGGTATGACGCCGTGCGACGAGGTGAGTAACCCAGGGCTCTGCTGTTCAGGGATCTCAGTACGCTGAATCCGTCATCCTCACCAGCGACAGTGATGCAAGGGAGCTAAGCGATATGACCGAGATCCACGCCAATCCAATCTGGACGGGTGAACCCGAAGACCTCAAATTCGCCTACTGGGTGCCCAACGTCTCCGGTGGGCTGGTCGTCTCGAGCATCGAGCAGCGCACCGACTGGAACTATGACTACAACGTCAAACTCGCCCAGACGGCTGAGAACGTCGGCTACGAGTACGCGCTCAGTCAGGTCCGCTACGCTACCTCTCCAGCTACGGCGCCGCACAGCAGCATGAGTCCACTGCCACATCGTTGGCACTGGGACTGGCCACTGAGAAGCTCAAGGTCATCGCAGCCATCCACCCGGGCATCTGGGAGCCGGCGGTGCTCGCGAAATTCATCCTCAGCGCCGACCAATTCACCCACGGCCGAGCTGCCATCAACGTGGTCTCCGGATGGTTCAAGGACGAGTACACGAAGCTCGGCCTGCCGTGGTTGGAGCACGGTGAGCGCTACCGCCGATCGGCAGAGTTCATGGACGTCGTCCGCAAACTCTTCACCGAGGAGAACGTCGAGTACCGCGGCAACTTCTATACCGTCGACGACTTCGCTCTCCGGCCCGGGCCGTACCCGGTCGAGGGACGGCCGTACCCGGAGATTTTCCAGGGCGGAAACTCCAGTGCCGCCCGCATCAACGGCGGTCGTCATGCCGATTGGTACTTCTCCAACGGCAAGGACTTCGATGGATTTCGCGAACAGTATGACGACGTCACCGAGGTGGCCCGAGCACACAATCGCAAGGTCCGCTTCGGGCTCAACGGCTTCGCCATCGTCCGCGACACCGAGGCCGAGGCACGCGAACAGCTGCGCGAGATCATCGCCCATGCAGATGAAAGTGCGGTCGAGGGCTTCCGTAGATCGGTGCAGGAAGCCGGTGCCTCGACTTCGGATGGCAAGGGCATGTGGGCCGACTCCAGCTTCGAAGATCTGGTGCAGTACAACGATGGATTCCGCACCCAGCTCATCGGAACCCCTGAACAGGTCGCCGACAGGATCATCGAATACAAGAAGATCGGTGTCGACCTCATCCTCACCGGCTTCCTCCATGTCCAAGAGGAGCTCGAGGCGTTCGGTCAGACCGTCATCCCGATCGTGCGTGAGAAGGAAGCCGAATTGACCGCGAAGGGGATCCTCACACCTGCCGGAGTTTGAGGACGAATCCTCACGACTGTCAACGTCTGAGGACACGGAGACGAGAAACTCCCCGGATCACCACGATCCGGGGAGTTTCACTGTCAGCGTCTGATCTCAGCTCAGCTCAGCTCAGCTCAGCTCAGCGCCTCTGCGATGGCCTTGTTGAACGCGTCGAGGTCGCCGGGATTGCGCGAAGTGATGAGGTTGCCGTCGACAACGACCTCGGCGTCGGTCCAGTCCGCGCCCGCGTTGACCAGGTCGGTCTTCGTCGAGACGAACGAGGTCAGCTTCCGACCCTTGGCCACGCCGGACTCGGCGAGGATCCATGGGGCGTGGCAGATTGCGGCCACGGGCTTGTCCGCGGCGAAGAAGGCCTTGACCAGCGCGACCGCGTCCTCATCGAGGCGCAGGGCATCGGCGTTGAGGGTTCCGCCGGGAAGTACGAGTGCGTCGTAGTCATCGGCCGAAGCCTGAGCGACGGGCACGTCGACAGGGAATTCGTCCGCGTGCTCCCAATCTCCGTTCATCGCCTGGAGCGACTTGTCGGACGGAGAGACGATGACCGTTGTGGCCCCGGCCTCGTCGAGTGCGGCGCGAGGATTCGTCAGTTCGACCTGCTCGACCCCGCGGGTGAGGAGGAATGCGACCTTCTTGTCTGAGATAGCCATTGTGTGTGCTCCTGACTGTCGTGTGCGTCGTTCGACCACCTGTGGCGGTTCACTTCGCACAACACCGAGGTGGGGGCGCAGTATTCCACGCCCCTCCCACCTCGGTGCTGGGGTCAGCCGATGTTCGGGAAGTCCAGCTTGTAGCCGACGTAGTTGCCCGAGACAGAGGTCACCGAGACCGTGCCGTAGCGCTTTTCTCCATGGGCTGTGACACTGCAGCTGGTGGAGCCGCGCTTGAGGGTGATGCGCAGATCGTAGGAGCAGTCGACGTCGTCGACAGTTGTGCCCTGCTTCGAGTACGCCTTCTTGATGTCCTTCTCGAGGTATTCGGCGGGGATGACACCGTTGCCGTCGTCGTCCATTTCGAACCCGGGTCCTGCATTCTGGTCCTGACCGATCGACGAGCTGTCGCTGTTCGAGCTGCTGGAGGAGGAGTTGCTGCCGTCGTCAGCGCCCGACGAGGACGACGACCCCGACGAGGTTCCTGACGATGAGGAGGTTCCAGAGGACGTGGAGGTTCCCGAGGACGTGGAGGTTCCCGAAGTGGACGATCCGGATGAGGAGTCGGAGGTCGACGAGGCGTCTGAGGTCGACGAGGTGTCTGAGGTCGACGAGGATCCATTCGACGAGTCGGTGCCCTGGCTCGCATTGTCGGATTCCGCAGCCGGTTCCTCCGGATTGGTCGAGGGTTCCTGCGGTTCCTGGTGTTCTGGTCCATCCTGGGTCTGTTCTGGGTTCGAGCCACCGAACGTGACCTTCATGTCACAGGCCGACAGGGACAGGGCTGCGGCGAGGGCGCCGGCGACGGTGAGGGAACGGATCAGCTTCGTGGTCTTCATGATGGGCTCCTGATGACGTGGGGGTCGGGTATGACTTCACTCTGTCAGCGCAGTCCAGGCGGCGGGGCGTATCCGTGTTCGCATTCGGAGACCCGTGTTCCAGGTCGGTTACATCGCCGAATCACAGAGGCTGCACCGGCGGGCCCGCTCCGGCCGGCTCGTTCCGCCCCGGCCCGTTCCAACCGGCCAGAGTCGAACGGCCCAGTTCGGCCCCTCGGATTCGCGCGGTCAGTCACTTAACCTGGAAGAGATCTCGGCAGCGATGTCGAGAATGCGCCCGCAGCTTCGTCCCAGGGGTGTCAGCGAACAACAGGGTTCGCGACGGAGGAGGAGAAGATCATGGCTAGGTATCTGATGCTCAAGCACTACAAGATGGCTCCGGAGTACATGGACTACACGCCCATGGACCAGTGGACACCCGCCGAGGTCGACGCCCACGTGAAGTACATGAACGACTTCGCAGAGCGGCTCAAGGAGACGGGGGAGTTCGTCGACTCACAGGCGCTCTCGCCCGAAGGCACGTTCGTCCGTTCCGATGGGAAGGGCCGGCCACCGGTCACCGACGGGCCGTTCCCTGAGACCAAAGACCTTATCGCCGGATGGATGGTCATCGACGTCGACGACTACGATCGAGCCCTCGAGCTCGCCGGGGAGCTCTCGGCGGCGCCGGGTGCCGGTGGCGAACCGATCCGGGAATGGCTGGAACTGCGGCCCTTCCTCGGCGAATCGCCCGTAGTCACTGAGTGAGAGCGGCTGATCGGCATGGACGATGAGCAGCTGCGGACACTCGTCCCGGCCGTGATCGGCATCCTTCGGCGGCGCGGAGCAGACTTCGCCGCCGCCGAGGATGCCGTTCAGGATGCGCTCGTCGAGGCCGTTGACACGTGGGCCGCAGACCCTCCTCGGGATCCGCGCGGATGGCTGATCACGGTCGCTTGGCGCAAATTTCTTGATCGGACGCGTGCCGAGTCTGCGCGTACAGCGCGGGAGGAGCGGGCACTATCCGAGACGGTCAATGCGCTGTCCATTTCGGCCGATGACACCGTCGACCTCTACTTCCTGTGCGCACATCCGGATCTCAGCCCAGCCTCGGCTGTGGCCCTGACCCTGCGTGCGGTCGGGGGACTGACCACCCGGCAGATCGCCGAGGCATATATGGTCCCCGAATCGACGATGGCTCAGCGCATCAGCCGGGCGAAGGCAACAATCGCCGGCCGCCGGGTCAACCGGCCGGGCACCGTCGCGGAGGTCCTCACCGTTCTCTATCTCGTGTTCAATGAGGGATATTCCGGTGACGTCGACCTCGCTGCCGAGGCCATCCGCCTGACTCGGACTCTGCAGGCGTCGATCAATGACGCCGAGGTGGCCGGGCTTCTCGCCCTCATGCTCATTCATCAGGCTCGCCGTTCAGCCCGGTTCAGCCCCGACGGAGCGCTCATCGCGTTGGCGGATCAGGATCGTTCGCGCTGGGACACGACTCTCATCGCCGAGGGCATCGCCATCCTCCAGGACGCGCTCGCCCGCGATGATGTGGGGGGGGGGAGTTCCAGGCACAGGCCGCGATTGCCGCGCTGCACGCCGATGCCCCGAGCGTTGAGGAGACTGACTGGGTACAGATCGTCGGCTGGTACGACGACCTGGTGGAACTGGGCAACAGCCCGGTGGCCCGGCTCAATCGCGCCGTGGCGGTGGGTGAGGCCGACGGGCCAGCGGCAGGGTTGGCGCAGCTGCGTGATCTCGACGAGGCTCTGCCCAGGCATTCTGCGGTCGAGGCGCATCTGCGTGAACGTGCCGGCGAATTCGAGGTGGCCGCTCGCCTCTATGCACGGGCGGCGGCCGCGGCGACGAACCGCGCCGAACGTGACCACCTCACCCGGCAGGCGGCACGACTGAACACAGAGCACCACCCGAATACTGCTCGCCGACAGAGACTCGATCCCTGACTGAAATCAGGGCGCCACCCGAACTCAACGGCGACCAGGGACACGGCCGCCCAATTGGTGGCCATCCTCATAATGCGCCCGCGAACCCGCCCCGCCGAACTGCACATCACCCTTCGCTCCAACCTGGATCACGGAGATCGTTCGCCGGAAGTCAGAGGCCTGAGAACTCTTCACTGAACCGTCTCCGGCTCGACTACACGGCGATGATCTGGGGGGTGCTGCCGGTGGAAGTCCGTGGCCTGTTGGAAGCTGTGCCCGGCCGCGAGCAGCAGAGATTCCTCGAAGTCGCCGGCCACGAGCTGCGCAGCGAGGGGAGTCCCGCGGTCGGTGAAGCCAGCGGGCAGAGTGATCGAGGGCATTCCGCAGCTGTCGATCGGTCCTGTCGGAATTGTCACGGCATTGAACAGCTCGGGGTCCGAGCCGAAACTTTCCATCTGCGTGATCGTGGGCGAACCGACGCCGATTCCCGGGAGCAGAAGCAGGTCGATGTCGTTCATGAGTGAGCGCATGCGACCGGTGAATGCGCGCCGGGACTCCAACAGTTCGTGGTAGTCGACGGCCGAGAGTCCCCGGCCGATCTCGATGAGCCCAGCCAGATCGGGGCCGTATTCGGCCGAACGGGCGGGGTAGGTCTCGACATGCGCCCCCGCGGTCTCGACTCCGCAGAGAGCAGTCCAGTCGGCTGCCGCCGCAGGCAGGTCCGGGGTGCGCACATCGAGCACGCGCCAGCCGAGGCCGACGAGCACCTCGGCGGTCGATTCCAGCATTTCGTTGGTGACGTCGTCGAAGTGGGCTGCTGCCAGTTCGCGGTCGAAGCCGACGACCGGTGCGCGGTCGAGCGAGAGTTCCCGACTGTAGCGGGGGACCGGTTCGAGGGCAGAGGTCGGATCGTTGGAATCGTGGCCGGCGATGGCTTCGAGGATGATCGCGGCGTCACGGGCGCTGCGGGTCATCGGGCCGATGTGATCGAGGCTTGCGGCGAGAGGGAAGATGCCATGGCGTGAGACCCGACCCCATGTGGGTTTGAGGCCGGTGATGCCGTTTGCCGCAGAGGGGTAGCGGATCGAGCCGCCTGTGTCCGAGCCCAGCGAGCCGTAGCAGAGGCCCGCGGCAGTGGCGACGCCCGATCCGCTCGAGGACACGCCTGACCAGGTGTTCGGGTCCCAGGGGTTGACCGGAGTCGGAAGATCGGGGTGGTGGCCGGTGAACGCCCCTTCGGTTAGGCGCAGCTTGCCGAGGATGACGGCGCCCGCTGCCCGCAGTCGGGCGACGACGGTGGCGTCGAAGTCGGGGCGGAAGTCCGCGTAGATCGTGGTGCCGCCGCCGGTGGGCGCGTCGTGAGTGAAGGCGAGGTCCTTGATCGCCAGAGGAACCCCGTGCAGGGGGCCGAGCCAGTCACCTCGGGCCAGCCGGGCGTCGCGCTCGTCGGCCTCGGCCAACGCTGTCTCCCGCATGAGGGTCGCATAGGAGAGCAGATGAGAGTCGAGCTCGCCGATGCGGTCGAACATTGCCTGAGTGGCTTCGCGAGAGCTCAGCCGTCCGGACCGGATCAGCTCCGAGACTTCGTGGAGTTCGCGGAACTCGAGCCCGCTGTTCGTTGAAGTGGTTGACATGGAAGCCTCCTTGCATCGTTTCGGTTCATGCTATCGCGCATTCGGGGGAAGGTCACCCGAGGTCAGAGGCCATTTTGCCTCGGCTCGGTCGAAGCCTCGACTCAGGTTCGTTCACCCGTCGGCGAGTCTGCGCAGGGCCTGGATGTGGGAGTCGAGACGCTGAATGCCTCCCGGAGTGATCGAGACCCAGGT
The DNA here is from genome assembly GCF_022748595.1 of Brevibacterium sp. ZH18. Classification (GTDB taxonomy): domain Bacteria; phylum Actinomycetota; class Actinomycetes; order Actinomycetales; family Brevibacteriaceae; genus Brevibacterium. The sequence goes on from NZ_JALDSX010000009.1 coordinate 65,401, forward strand.
GCGGGGACGTTTGCCCACGTAGCCCTTCTTGACGGAGACCAGCCCTGCTGTTTCGAGGGTGGAGATGTGGCGGGAGAGGACCGAGTCCGAGACTCCCAGCGAGTCGCGCAGGAGCTTGAACTCCGCCCGGTCACGATTCTTCAGACTCGCGACGATCCCGAGTCGGGTGGGATTGTTCAGGTCGGAGTCGACCTGAGCCAGGGACTCGCCGAGGTTGCTCATCGTGGCATCGGAGTGGTCGTCAGATCGGTTGTCGGATTGGTCGTCGAGTGAGCGATTCATGTTCGTGCCTTTCGTGCTCTTTGGTCGGATCGTCGCCTTGCGGGGTGACCCGGTGCTCAGCGGCGCAGGCCGACCAGCGCGAGAATCGGCGAGGCGACCCAGAGGAAGCCGGCTGCGACGAAGGGCGCCCACGAGGTGGGGTCGAAGCTGTCGAGGATGACGGAGACGAAGAACGCGATGAAGTAGACCGGTAGCCAGGTCAAGAGCAGGAACATCGAGCGTCGACTCCAACTCAGTGCCTTGACGAGGTAGACGATCATTGCCGGGATCAGCCAGGCCCAGCCGGCCCCGAGGATGATGAGCTGTGTTGTGTTGTCCTCGATGAGTCCGATTCCGACGAGTCCGACCGAGACGCCGGCGCTCATAACGAAGAGTGCCGATACCAGTGGCCAGGCATCGGCGGTTCGAGCCTGCTTCTGACTGGATTCGACCTGTGAGAGAAGATCGTCGGCCTGCTGCGGGGTGGGGGTGCTCATGACTGCTCCTTCGTTGGATTCGTCACCGCGAACGGTTCACTTCCGAATGGAAGCAATGTCAGCTTAGCAACTACTTTCCAACATGGAAAGTAAATTCACGAAGAACTCTCCGGAGAACGTTCAGGAGGTGTGAAATGAGTGAGCTATTGAGCCGATGCGGCCACAGTGGCGGCGAGCTCGGTCGCCTTTTCCAGATGCGCGTCGGTGACCTCTCCGGTGAAGATCAGAGGATCGAAGACGAGCGACCAGCCCAGGCCGGTCGTGATCTGCTTCATCGCAACCTCGGCGCCGGTGGTGTCGTATCCGCCGTGGACCCAGTAGGAGAAGGGGCGCCCCGCGGTTGGCTCTCTGACCGCGTCGTAGGTCGTGTCGAAGAAGTGTTTGAGTGCTCCGGAGATGTAGCCGAAGTTCGCGGTCGTGCCCAGCACATAGGCGTCGGCGGCGAGCACGTCGTCGACGGTGGCCTCGAGGGCGGGCCTGACGGTGATGTCGATATCGCCCAGCTCGGGCAGGTGCAGTCCGATTTGGGCCGCCTCGGCGATCTGAGCCGTTGCCTTCGACGGTGAGTGATGAACGAGCAGTACGCTGACCATAGGATCAGCCTAGACCTGTGACCTGAAGATGTGCGTCGAGCCTTGAGAGAACGGGTCGATGAGCTCATCCACTACGATGCGAGAACGAACGGGGGAGTCCATGGCGGTCATCTTCGACCCGCTCCGGGGCCGGATTCGGCCCGAGGCGAGCCATACCGACGCTGAGATCATCGACGTGCTCACGGGCGCGTTCGACCCCGGCAGCGGGCCGATCGCCGCCGAGGACTGGGCGGTGCTCACCGGTGCCGGAATGAGCACGGACTCCGGAATCCCCGACTACCGGGGCCCCGACTCACCGCCTCGGCGGCCGATGACGATCCAGACGTTCCTCTCCCACCCGGATCAGCAGGCGCGCTATTGGGCGCGCTCGTGGGTCGGATGGCCGCGCATGCGCTCGGCGAAGCCGAACTCCGGGCACCTCGCATTGGCGCAGATCCCGGTCACGGGGGTCATCACACAGAACGTCGATGGACTGCACCAGGCCGCCGCCGAGGCGGAGCGCAGTCCCAGCCCTGTCGTTGACCTGCATGGAAGCCTTGACCGGGTCATCTGCCTCGCCAACGGGCATCTCTTCGATCGTGATGTGGTGCAGAGGTGGCTGACGGAACTCAACCCGGAGTTCGCGAAGACCGTCGGCATCGATCCGATCGACGTCGAGACCGCCCCTGACGGCGACGTCGAGCTCGAGGAGACGGCGGACTTCCGAGTGGCCGAGTGCCCCGAATGCGGTGGAATCCTCAAACCCGACGTCGTCTACTTCGGAGACTCAGTACCGCCGGACCGGCTGCAGACAGCCAACCGACTGTGCGAGGAGGCGAAGGGACTCGTCGTCCTCGGGTCGTCGCTGGCTGTGCTCTCCGGTCTGAGATTCGTGCGTGCGGCCGAGAAGGCGTCGAAGCCCATCGTCATCGTCACGGACGGTCCGACCAGGGGCGATGAGCTCGCCGACTATCGGTCGATCACACGCGTCGCTGACTTCGTGGAAGCATGGGCATTCAGCCGAATCCAAGGCGATGATGACAAGGTGAGGACATGACCAACCTCGCACGCACTGAACGACTGCGCCTTGTCGCCGCCGCCCGCCGGGCTGGCGAAGACGCCCCCACTCTCTGTGAAGGGTGGACCGTGAGAGACCTCGCGACTCACCTTGTGGTCCGCGAACGTCATCCGGCTGCGGCTCTCGGATACTTCCTCCCGAAGTTCGAGGGCCGGCGCGATGAGCAGGAGGCGGAGTATGCGGCGATGCCGTTCTCGAGCCTGCTCGGCCTCGTCGCATCACCGCCGAAGTGGACCCCGGGTGGGTGGCCCGGCGTCGAGTTCGCGATGAACACGACCGAATACATCGTCCACCACGAGGACATCAGGCGGGCCGAGATCGAATGGTTCCCGCGGAGGCTCTCCGTTGAGGACAACAAGACTGTGTGGACGCAGTGCCGGGTCGCACTCCTGGCCTTCGCAGCGAAGGCTGACGGTCCGGTCGAGATCAGCAGTCCGGGCTTCGGCACTCGCAGTGCCGGCAGAAAGAAGGGCGCCGGTAAGAAGGGCAGTACCGGGAAGAAGGGCAGTACCGGGAAGAGCAGCGCCGGGCCGATTGCGATCACCGGTCAGCCGGTGGAGATCCTGCTCTATCTGATGGGCCGCGAGGAGCACGCTCTCGTCGACGTCAGGTGAGAGTGGGGTGGTCCCAAAATGATGCGAAGTCGGGAAAACCCCCGGGCAGGTCGACGGACTTCAGCATTCACACAGGAGGCTGAGGGTTTCTAGGCTGAAGACATCAGCAGGAACACCTCGAAAGGTCCAGCCATGAACACGCCAGTCGCCCCGAACTCGAACCCGGTCCCCGATCCAAACCACCCGTCTGATCCGAACCTCCCGTCTGATCCGAACCTCCCGTCCGATTCGAACCACCCTTCTGATCCGACCTCGGCTTCAAACGACTATCCGGCTTTGGATGCTCCTGCTCCAGGCCGACCGCAGAGCTATGGCGGGTCTCCCGGCTACGACGCTCCCCAGAACTACGACGTCTCCCAAAACTACGGCGCCTCCCAGAACTACGGCGCTCCTCAGGGATATGGATACCCGCAGAGTTATGGAGATCCCCAGAGTTACGGAAGCTCTCCGGGATACGATGCTTCAGGCAGTTACCCTGCACGGCATCAGCCGCCTCGCGCGGAGGAGGACCCGGGCAAAGTGCTTGGCATCGTCTCCCTCGTCGCGACCCTCTCGACCTTCCTCGGCTTCAACTTCATCGGGCCCGTCGTCGGCATCATCACCGGCTACATGGCACGCAAGAACTCCCGCAGTGCAGGTCTGGCAGATAATGCCATGGGCAAGTGGGGCTTCATCCTCGGTATCGCCTTCGTCTCGCTGGCGGTCCTCGTCGGACTGCTCGGACTTTCGGTCAGCGCCTTCTCCGGACTGTTCGGATACCTCGGCGCCTGACGGCCGGTCGCCTCAGTACCCGACCCAGGCCCCGCGTTCCTGGTCGAGCACATAGGGGTGAAGCAGAGTCGAGGCCTCGACCTTGCCCACGGACTGCCGGTCGCGGTCCGGAGGAAATGCGGTCGAGGCGGCGAGCACCTCGGCGCTGACGAACTTCAGATCCCCGGGAGCACCCCGGGGCATCGTCACGTCCGGGCCCTCTCCGCCGTCGGCGACAGCCGAGCCAGCGCCTGTGTCTCGAGGACTGCCCGGAGCAGCGGCCAGGAAGTATCCCCAGTCTCCGAAGCTCGGCACATCGACGTGATAAGGCGTGGTGGCAAGACCCGCCTCAGCAACGGCTTCGCCGATGCCCCAATACGCATCGGGAGCGAAGTACGGTGATCCGGCCTGGACAACGAGGCGGGCGCCCGGAGCCATCACCTGCTTGATCAATCCGTAGAACTCGACGCTGTAGAGCTTCGAGGTGGCCACATCGTCGGGGTCCGGAAGGTCCGCGATGACTGCGTCATAGGCGGGATGCTCGGTTTCGCGCAGCCAGGTGAAGGCATCGGCGGCGATCGTCGTCACCCGCGGGTCGTCGAGCGAGTCCTCGTTGAAGTCGGTGAAGTGATCTGACGTCTTGGCCATCTCGAGGATACGAGGGTCGAGATCGACCAGGGTCACCGATTCGACGTCGGGGTATTTGAGGATCTCGCGCACTGCGAGTCCGTCGCCCCCACCGAGGACGAGCACGTTGCGCCGAGGACCGTTCATGAGCGGGTGGACGAGCGACTCGTGATAGCGATACTCATCCGCCGAGGCGAACTGCAGATCCCCGTTGAGGTACAGCCTCGTGTCGCCGGTCTTCAATGATTCGGTGAGCACGATCTCCTGATAGTCCGTGCGTTCAGAGACGACGATCGGGTCGCGGTAGAGGCGCTGTCTCGCGGTCACCTCGATGTCGTCGGTGAAGATCCACACCACGGTGAGTCCGCCGACGATGATGACGAGCAACGCGGCCAGGAGTGCCTGTGCTCTGGGCCGAAGCTCGGCACGGAAGAGCCAGAGGACGATGAGGACGCCGACGACGGTGTTCGTGATCCCCACAGCAAGAGCACCGCGGGTCAGGCCGAAGAGCGGCAGCAGCAGGAACGGAAACGCGAGTCCGCCGACGAGTCCGCCCACGTAGTCGGCGGCGAACAGGTCCGCGACGGCGCTTGAGGCCTTCTGCGCCCGGATGCGCTGGACGAGTTCCATGAGCAGCGGGATCTCAGCCCCGATCAGCGCGCCGATGGCGAAGGCCATGGCGACCATCGCGATCGTGTAGACATCGGCGAATGCGAAGGCCAGGTAGAGCAGGATGACCGACAGGCCTCCGATGACACCCAGCGCGGCTTCGATCAGGGCGAAGGCGACGGCGGCGAACTCAGTGAGGCGCTTCGTCGCCAGCGAGCCGATCCCCATGGCGAAGACCATGACGGCGAGCACGATCGAGGCCTGCACGATCGTGTCGCCCAGCAGGTAGGAGCCGAGGGCGACGAGAGCCAGCTCGTAGACCATGCCGCAGCTGGCGCAGATGAAGACGGCAAGGAGGACGAAGAAACGGGCAGGCCCCGGCTTCAGCGGCAGGTTGATCGGTTTGGTCGAGCCTGTGCTGCCGGAGTCATACTCGGCCTCGGTCTGGGAGCTCAAAGGAGTGCTGCGGCCATGATGCCCGCGATGCCCACGTGAGCGGAGGCGTTGACCCACACTTCGGGGTGGAACTCATCGGGTTTGACGATGTCGCCGAGCTTGCCGGGGGTGAAAGCATCGATGAGCAGGAAGCTTGCAGCCATGAGGATGATGCCGACAAGGCCGAAGACCAGTGTGGAGATGATGCCCAGGAGCAGGTCATCGGAGCTGGCGCGGATCGCGGCGATGACGATGATCGCCACGCCCAGCAGGTCGGAGGCCACGAGGATCGCGGCATTCTTCGACTTCTTCTCCCACAGGATGACGTGGAGCTTCCCCGGGGTGAGGAGGTCGACGACGAAGTAGCCGATGAGCATGAGCACGAGGCCGCTCAGGGCATAGGAGAGGACGATCCCGATCTCCAGGAAGAGTTCTGCCAACATGATTGCCTTTCAGGGTGCTGTCAATGCGTCGAACACTGTCATTTGCCGGTGCCGGGTCCGCCGCCGCGGAAACCGGAACCATCGCCGTAGGTTGATCCGGTGCTGCTGGATCCGCCGCCGAAGAACGGCAAGAAGAAGAACCCTCCGCCGCCGCCCGAACCGTCGGAGTCATCCGAGCAGCCGTTCACGACGTTGCTGAGGACGAGCACGATGACGACGAGGATGATGACGGTTCCGCAGCCAGAGCCCTTCTTCTCGCGTCCTCCGTTGTTGTTCGAGTCGCCGGAGCCGCGTCCGCCGTTGCCGGAACCGCCGTTGCCGGAACCTCCGTCGCCGGAACCGCCGTTCGGGGCATCGAAGTTGAAGGAGCCTCCGCTCATGGAGACGTTGGGGTCGTGGCTCATGCGCTCCTCCTGAGCTCGCTGCGGCTGTGGACGATCTGTCGATGCTGCGGATAGCAGTGCCACGTCTCCCAGCTCATGTCGCCCTCACCATCCTCGCCATCGTCGCCAGAGGTGAGCGCGAGCGCGGTGAGCGCACCGGGATCACCGGGGAAGGCGACCACGAGGTGATTGTCGTAAGCGCTGGAACGCTCGACCACCTCGGCGGCGGCTTCAGCGAAGCTGGTCTCGACCTCATGCGTCTGTGCGGTGAACCGGTGCCGGGTGAACCCGGACCACATGCCGGTCATGGTCTGAGTCGTGCCCCAGTCCGGTCGCATGGTCTCGGCCGCACCGTCGCCGAGGCAGGCGAACGTTTCGATGAACGCGTCAGATTCGTGACCGCTGAGGATGACCTGGTGGGAGGAGCCGATGACGTGGAGTTCGAGGCGGAGTCCGTCGGTCCCGGGAAGATCGATGATCGTCGAGGCCAGCGGTGTGATGCGGGTGTGCTCGAGGCTGAAGCACAGCGCTTCGGCAGAGGTGTCGGCGAAGGGGACGTCGACGGTGATCGGCGGTGGGGGAGCGAGCGTCATCAGCTGCCCGAATAGATGGTGAAGGAACCGACCGGAATCGACTCGCCGGTGCTCACTTCCCAGCGGCCGTGATCAAAGCGTTCGAAGGCCAGCAGCTTGTGGTCATCGGATTCATAATCGACGTAGTCGACCCCGCCCTTCTCGTTCAGTCCGGTGGTTCCCTCTGAACGGTAGGAAGCGGTCCCATGTTCGACGAGGTTGTACTCCGTGCCGTCGATCGTGATGGTCTTGGCCTTCGGCTCGATGTCGAGATCGGGGCGGTCGCGCCATTGGGAGACTTGGAGGTCGGGGTCATGCTCGACGGTCAGCCACAGGCGGGCGGCGGACTGGTCCGCCTGGAAGAAGTGCTCGGCCCAGTCGTAGCCGCCCTCGGAGATCCGCAGAGTGCCGCGGACGAAGAACTTCTCATTGCCGAATTCCAGCAGGTCTCCGGCCTTGATCGTCTCGGGGTCGCCGCCAGCGTTCTGTTCGGGGGCGAACGGGTCACGGGGTGCTGCCGGTGCCGCATCCTCTGCAGACCTTCGACGGCTTGCCGCACGCTTGCGGATGACGATCACTGTGATGAGGATGACGATGATGAACACCAAGACGGTGATGAGTATGTCGGTCACGGGTGCCTGCTCTGCCTGTTTGTCTGGGGGTGCCGGAACGTTCAAGTGCCATAGTAGTCGCTGAGCATTCTATGAGGCCAAGTCCACCTTCCCCTCGAGGGCCGTCATCGTATCGACTGTGGCGAAGCCGAGATCCCGATTCAGGGCTAGCATCGGAGCGTTGTTCGCGGCCGTATAGGTTTGGATCCACCTCGCCGAGGCTGCTTCCGGAACTGAGTGCACCTGCCGCATGTTCGCGACCTTAAGTGCTCGTCCGATCCCGCGTCCGCGATAGCCGCGATCAACCAGTGTGTCTTCCTGGATGACGATGTCCGGTTCGTGGCGCGAGACCATGATCTCCGTATATCCGACGGGCAGATCGTCGACGTGGGCCAGCGAGCTGACGAGGATCCACCCCTGCTCGTCCATGCGCTCCTCATGGGTTCGCAGAGCGTTGGCATCGGCATGTTTGAGGTGGCGGGTGAGGTCGCCGAGCGGCACGTCTTCGTCCATCTGCTCGCGCAGACCGGCCCAGTCCTCGACGATCTCCTCGGGACAGCCGCCGATCCACGAAGTGATCGCCATGTCAGGACCCAGGTCGGGCGGGGCTGGGGATGGGGGAGAGGTCGAGTCCTTCTTGTACCGGTTCGCATCGGCGGTGAGGTAGCCCGGCAGATCGAGCAGCAGACGGTCCTCTTGATTGCCGACGACCAGACCGCGGGACTCGGCGAAGGCGATGCCCGCAGAACTGTAGGTCTCCGTCTGCACGATCGAGGCCTGACCTGCCAACAGCTCTTCGACGGCTCGCGCGATCACGGTGCCGAAGCCTCGGCGTCGGTGATCGGGGAGGACGGTGAGTTCGACGTCGGCGGGTGCATCGGTGACGATGTTCACCTCGGCCCCGCCGATGGCCTCATCGCCGAGGCTGGCCAGCAGGGCAATGTCGCGCTTGTCCGCTCTGGGGTGTGCGAACTGCGTGAGCGTGGTGTCGGGACTCTGCCACCAGGCGGCGGTGCGGTCGGCGGTGCAGCCCTCGCGCATGAGGCCACGCCAGGCCAGGAGCCCGGCTTCGTCGTCGGGTTCGATGCGTCTGATGCTCAGATCACCCATGTCACGAGTCGACCACGGGCTTCCGCAGATTTCAAGGATCCAGCGTCCCGGAAATGTCGGGTTTCATCGATCCGGGTTGTCTGGCCTGTGGTTCGATGCGGTCCCAGGGCCGGCCTCGGCGTCGGGATCGGTCTGCCCCGGTCCAGCCTCGGCGCCCGGATCCACGTCTTCCGGAGGTGGCAGGCGGGAGCCGATATGGGCACCGGGCTTAGTCATCACCCGGTGAACGAGGAAGGCACCGAAGCTGAACACCGCGAGCATGGCGAAGGTGAGGAAGATGACGGCGCCGAGACCCGGTTCCATCACTTGGCCATTCGCCGACGATCGAGGAAGTTCGCGAACCGTGCTCGGAACGTACCCATACCCACCGAGCCGCTGACCACGACGAGGGGTCGCGAACCCTCAGGGATTGCGCCGACCACCGATTTCACGGTGCCCCACGTCTTCGACAGCTGATCGACGTTGACGCCCCAGTCGTCCGGGACGACGACGGTCACATTGCCCAGCCCAGCGACGATCTCGACCTGAATCTCGGGCAGGGTGGTCTCTGCTTCGAGGAAGTTGAGTTCGATGTTCGACATCGACGGTTCGCAGCGGATCGAGTGGGGGACCTGCCATCGGCCACGTCGGTTTTCCGACTCCCATCCGGCCTTGATGACGAGCGGTTGAGCCGAATCCCAGCCTGCGATGGCGCGATTGCCCACGTGTCTGCGCGAGACCTGGCTGCCGGGTCGGTAACGGTCAGAGGGCAGATTCAGCGTGAGATCAGCGAGCACTTCGTCGAGATCGACGGGGACCTTCGCGGCTTGGACCTTCTCCATGCGCTCGTCAAGCTCCTCAACCGTGATCCGCCCATCGCCAGCGGCTTCGCGCAGAACTTCGATTGCCTCGTCACGCTCTTTGTGGCCGATGCGATAGGTCTTCGCGGGGTCGTTCTCGGCAGGATCGTTGTCAGGGGAATCGAAGGAGGAGTTGCTCATAGCCTCTATGGTGCCCGATTCACGCTGTCGCTCACAACGGACTGCAGCGTGCAGGGGGCAGCGTTGGGCGCAAGCTCACGATGGCGACGAGGAGCGGGTGCGTGTGTCGTGTCAGCCGTTGGCATTAGGCTAAGCATGTGTCCACCGCACTGTACAGAAGATACCGCCCAGAGACCTTCGACGAGGTCATCGGTCAAGAGCATGTGACCGATCCGCTGAAGGCTGCCATCGAGCGTGGCCGCATCAACCATGCCTACTTGTTCTCCGGCCCTCGAGGCTGTGGCAAGACCACCTCGGCCAGGATCTTGGCGCGCTGTCTCAACTGCGAGAAGGGCCCGACTCCTGTGCCCTGCGGTGAGTGCCCGAGCTGTCAGGATCTGGCCAACGGCGGACCCGGCTCGCTCGATGTCGTTGAGATCGACGCTGCCAGCCACAATGGTGTCGACGATGCTCGTGACCTGCGTGAACGTGCGATCTATGCGCCGGCGCGCGACCGCTACAAGGTGTTCATCCTCGATGAGGCCCATATGGTCACGTCGCAAGGATTCAACGCGCTGCTCAAGATCGTCGAGGAGCCGCCGCCGCACATCAAGTTCATCTTTGCGACGACCGAGCCAGAAAAGGTCATCGGCACGATTCGGTCCCGCACCCACCATTACCCGTTCCGACTGGTTCCGCCCGAGGCTCTGGGCAACTACCTGGAAGAGCTCTGCGGCCGTGAGGATGTGCAGGTCGCCAAGGGTGTGCTGCCGCTCGTCGTACGAGCCGGCGGAGGTTCGGTGCGTGACACCCTGTCTGTCCTTGACCAGCTCATCGCCGGCTCCGGGCCGGACGGAGTCGACTACCAGAGGGCCATTGCGCTTCTCGGCTACACTCCTGACTCGCTGCTCAGCGACATCGTCGACGCATTCTCCGCCGGTGACGGCGGCGGCGTGTACCGTGCCGTCGAGCGGGTCATCGAGTCCGGTCAGGATCCGCGCCGGTTCGTCGAGGATCTGCTCGAACGAATGCGTGACCTCATCGTCATCAATGCTGCCCCCGAGTCGGCCCATGCTTTCCTGCCTGAGGTTCCCCCTGACCGTCTGGAGCGACTGACCTTGCAGGCCAGCGGCTTCGGACAGGGTGAGCTCTCGCGTGCCGCCGATCTCCTCAACCACGGCCTGACCGAGATGTCGGGCGCAACCTCGCCGAGGCTGCAGCTCGAACTCATCTGCGCGCGCATCCTGCTCCCAGGCTCCGGACGCAGCCGTGACGCTGTGCTCAGTCGCGTGGAGCGCATGGAACGCCGGATCGGCATGTCGGCTTCGGGTACGGGCGCGAACATTCCGCCTGCCCCGCAGGGATCTGCGCAGACATCTCAGCCGGCGGAGGCTCCTCAGCCTTCACAGTCGTCTCCTCAGTCTGCACAGTCGGGGCAGCAAGCACAGCCCGGGCAGAGTGCTGCTGCGGGAGCGCAGCCTTCTGGGCCCACGCAGTCATCGGCTTCTGCCCGATCCTTGCGGGGTGCGGCCGGGGGAGCGGTTCATGACGACTTCGACGAGTTGGCCGATCTGGCTCTCGCCGCGGAGTCGATGCTCAATGAGCCCGCTCCGAGTGAGCCTGCACCGCGTGAGTCCGCTCCGAGTCAGACCGCTCAGCCCGAATCCGCTCAGCCAGAATCAGCTCAGAGCGAATCGGCTCAGCGAGAGCCTGCCCGGCAGGAGCCTGCCCAGCGCGAATCGGCTCGGCAGGAATCCGCAGCTGTTGGATCCGCCCCCGTGGCCGGTTCCGACGCCAGCGTTGCGGCGCCCAACATCAACAGGGATGACTCGTTCCAAGCGAATTCCTCCACGGAGTCGGGCGGTGCGGCAGATAATCTCGGTGCAGGCCGGGCCTCTGCCGGTGGCACTGCCGCGGACGACGGTTCTGCCTCTGCCGGCGGCGCAGCCTCGGACCACGGCGCAGCCTCCGACTACGCGCCTGCGGGTGAGTCCGCAACGAGTGACGCTGGTGCTGGTGCTGGCGCCATCGGCGGCGAGATCGAGGCGATTCGTCGTGCCTGGCCCAGCATCCTTGCCGCCGTCGAGAAACGCAGTCGCCTGACGAGGGCGATCATTGCCGCGAACGCGATCCCGCAGTCGTTCTCCGACGGAGTCGTCTACCTCGGTTTCAACAACGCCGGGTCGGTTCATGGGTTCCAACAGAGAGACCATGCGGCCAAGTTGGCCATGGCGATCAATGATGTCCTCGGCATTCAGGCACGCATCGATATCGGCGATGTCGGTCGTATCGCCGGCGGTTCGGCCCAGAGCGGTTCCGGTCAAGGTGGTTCCGGCCAGGACACTTCGGGCCAGGGCGGTTTCGGCCGGGATTCGGGTGGCAAAGGGGCATCTGCCCCGGTGCTGAATGGCTCGACAGGCAACCACGGTCCTGCAGTGAATCAGCGACGTCCCAGTCCACAGGAAGTCGCAGCAGTCGTCGGCACGCGAGAAGTCGACAAACCACAGGTCGATCATGAGAAGTTCTGGGAGACGAATGACTCTCCGCGGGGCCCATGGTCGTCCGACGACGAGGAGGGAGACCCGTCGGCGGAATCCAATGATCCGTCGCCGGTCACTCAATCTCAGAAGAACGAAGATCACTCGTCGACGGCCAACAGCGATTCGCAGGTGGGCGCCGCCGAATCGATCGAGCAGTCAACCAACGCAGCTTCCGATGCCGCTTCCGATACCAATGCTGGTTCCGCTTCCGATGTCGACACCGGTATCGAGGCCGAGGCCACCGAGCCTGTTGTGGAATCTTCTGAGTCCGAACTGCCGTCTTCGGGCTCAACGCCAGCTGATGTCGAGACAATTGATTCAGCGGCAACCGACTCAGGGCCAGCTGACTCCGCGTCTGCGGATCCAGCCTCCGAGGCCGAATCGGGCGAAGCTGAAAAGATCGCAAGGTCATCAGACGGTCGCGATGGGAATGACAGGCAGACGTCATCAAACGATTCCGGCAACCTCCATGCAGCTGCCGACGATTCGGCAGTTCGTGCGGACAGCCCCACCGGGGAGACACGACCTACGGCCGACTCCGACATCGTCGTGCCCGATCTTTCGGATGACGACTTCTTCGGGGACCCGACGGAACAGGACACGTCGGCTGACCCTGGCAATCAGCCTGAGGTCGAGCCCGCTGCGGATGCACCGATGGAGTATGCCCAACCTCGGTGGGAAGAGCCGACGTGGCACGACGGACCACAAGCGGGTGCGTCTGCCGGGTCGGTCAGCAGCTCGACGGATGCGGTCGGCGATTCGACCAGCGCCGGCAGCGGCGCAGTGGAAGTCGGTGCTCTGGTGGTTCCGCCGCCCGAAGACGACGATCTCGACTTCCTCGGTGCTTATGCTGATCCTGATGTCGACTTCGCTGCAGGCGGGGAGGATTCTGCGCAGTCCCCGGCGCCTGCGCCCGTGCAGACCTCTGGGTTCCAGCGTGAGCAGGGCAGCGGATCGGCGAAGCCATTCAAGTCTCGTTTCGCCGCGATCGCACAGAGGCACGGAGTCGAGGCCTCGGAGTCTTCTCCTGCTCAGCCGCCCGGAAGCGGGTACCCCGCAAACGGCAACGGCGCGTATGCCGAACCCGGCGGATTCGGCGGAAATGGGCCGGCTAACGACAACGGCCAGCCTCAGAATTTCGGCGCAGATGAGGACGAGTATGATCCGGAGACGGACCTCGACGTCTCGGATGCCCCGCAGATAGGAGTGGCCGTGATCGCACGAGTCCTCGGCGGCGAGATCATCGATGAAAGAGACGTATGAGCGCGGTATATGAAGGTGCCCTCCAGGACTTGGTCGAAGAGTTCGGCAAGCTGCCGGGGATCGGCCCGAAGTCCGCTCAGCGGCTGGCGTTTCACATACTCCAGTCGGACTCTGCCGATGTGAATGATCTGGCGCAGGCATTGACCGAAGTGAAGAAGCGCGTGCGCTTCTGCGATATCTGCGGAAACGTCTCCGAAGAGTCCGAATGCACTGTCTGCCAAGACCCGCGCCGTGACCGTTCGATGATCTGCGTGGTGGAAGAGCCGAAGGACGTCGTCGCCATCGAGCGGACACGCGAGTACCGCGGTCTCTACCACGTCCTCGGCGGTGCGATCGATCCGATGGCCGGAGTCGGTCCTGACAATCTGCGGATCAAAGAGCTGATGCCGCGGCTGCAGGACAGTGCGGTCAAGGAGTGCGTCATCGCCACAGACCCCAACCTTGAGGGTGAGGCGACGGCGACGTATCTGGTCCGGTTGCTCAATTCCCTGGGCGTCACGGTCACCAGGCTGGCGTCTGGCCTGCCCGTCGGCGGCGACCTCGAATACGCAGATGAGGTCACTCTCGGCCGCGCGTTCTCCGGCCGCCGCGAAATGGACTGACCCGGCTCGTTCCTCCTGCAGCTCGTCCCTGCTGCAGCTTGCAGCGGCTTCGTTCACTCCTGCAGCGCGCAGCAGCTTGGTTCACTCCGGGGCGCCCCGAGCGCTCACTCGTCGACATCATCAGCGTGGCAGAAATGTTCTTCGGCGCCCTTGACAGCATATCGATTATCGTGAAGTATGTTGTTTATCGATATATCGAGTATCGATATATAATTTTTAGGCAACGGCGAATCTCAAAACGATCGAACTGGTGCAAGCACCGGAATCGGGTGAGGTCGCTGACGAAGAAAGGCTTCACCCTGACACAGGGAAACGAACCGCGTGACCGCAACGCCAAAGTGGTTGACAGTCCTGACGACACTGTCCCCGGCAGCCGCAAAGGTGGCGCAGATCTCAGCGGCGACGACGTGAAACGCAGGCTCTTCGGCACCGGATATGAGTTGTGGGTCGGCCTGGCGATCGGCTTCTACGTCATCTACGCAGTGACCGAGCTGATCACCGACCTGGTGCACTCCGAGATCAAGCTTTCGTTGGTATTCGAATCAGACTCCGTGGCATCACTCGATTTTCCGGGGGCTGCGGCAGCACTGAGTGGTTCGACCGAGATCTGGGTCTCGACGTCAGCTCTGGCCGCGAGCACCATCGTCTTTCTGCTCATCGCGAAGATCGCTGTCATCGTCACCCTCCTCGGAGCCTCAATCGCCATCGTCCCCGTTATCAGGGGTATTGCAGCCGGCACCCCGTTCACTGCACGTTCGAACAAGGCACTGGCAGTTCTCGAGTGGATCGTCGCCGGAGGTTTCGCTGTCTACGTAGTGGCCATTGTGCTCGGCAGCAATCTGGCTTCCCGGGACCTCGGGATCGCGAACGATGCCGGTCCCAGCATCACGACGATGCAGGCGTTCGTCGTACTCGGCATCGTCGGCGGAATCGAGCTGATGCGCCGGTGCTTCAACTCCGGTCGTGCGGTGCAGGAAGAACTCGAAGGGCTCGTCTGATGGTTGAGGAATTCGAATCGCTGCAGGTCGTGTGCCATTTGGACTCGCTGCTGACCCAGCGGAATCTGAGCCTGACGGAGCTGTCGAAGCTCGTCGACATCTCCCTGGCCAATCTGTCAGTGCTCAAGAACAACAGGGCCAAAGCCATCAGATACTCCACTTTCATCGCGTTGTGCAGCGCGCTCGACTGTCAGCCGGGAGACCTGTTCACTGTCGATGCCAAGCAGGTCTGAGCGCCTTTCTGAACGAGCGTGCCGACCCTGCCGGATCCCTTTAAGGACGGTGCATCGGCGCCTGACCAGGAATTCCGTTCGAGTGTCTGAATGACGGGCGAAGGTGAAGTGAAAGTGTCGACCTCATACAATGGACGAGGTGCCGGAGAGCCGACACGGCTGAAATCGAGATCGATGCAAGCACGAAGAACTCCATGGTTGGAACCTGGAATCGATCGTCCGGCACGGAACTTATCAGCGATAAGGAAGAGACTGCAGTGAGCATAGTCGTCCAGAAGTTTGGCGGGTCCTCGGTAGCCGATGCGGAATCGGTGAAGCGGGTGGCCAAGCGAATTGTCGAGTACCGTCAGTCCGGTCATGAAGTCGTCGTCGTGGTGTCGGCGATGGGGGACAGCACTGACGATCTCATCGACTTAGCCCAACAGGTCTCTCCGATGCCTCCGGCGCGTGAGCTCGACATGCTGCTGACCGCAGGCGAACGCATCTCGATGGCAGTTCTGGCAATGGCGATTGCGAACCTCGGCTTCGAAGCACAGTCATTCACCGGCTCGCAGGCCGGCGTCATCACCGACGAACAGTTCGGCAA
Organism: Brevibacterium sp. ZH18; assembly: GCF_022748595.1. Classification (GTDB taxonomy): domain Bacteria; phylum Actinomycetota; class Actinomycetes; order Actinomycetales; family Brevibacteriaceae; genus Brevibacterium. The sequence goes on from NZ_JALDSX010000009.1 coordinate 81,144, forward strand.
AGCCCGCATCATCGACGTCACCCCGGGGCGCATCCGCTCCGCGCTCGACGAGGGATACGTGGCCATCGTCGCCGGATTCCAGGGCGTGAGCCAGTCGGCGAAGAACATTACAACGCTGGGCCGCGGCGGCTCAGACACGACCGCCGTCGCACTCGCTGCATCCCTGGATGCCGACGTCTGCGAGATCTACACGGACGTCGACGGTGTCTTCACCGCCGATCCCCGGATCGTCTCGAGCGCTCGTAAGATCGACGAGATCGGCTACGAGGAGATGATGGAGATGGCAGCCTCGGGTGCCAAGGTCCTCATGCTCCGATGCGTCGAATACGCTCGCCGCTTCAACGTGCCGGTGCACGTGCGGTCCTCATTCTCACGCAATCAAGGCACTTGGGTGACCGACTCACCCATCCCCGAAGCCTTCCGGCAGGGACGGGGAACCAAGGCCCCGGCAGCGGAATCAGAAACGGAGTCCACCATGGAACAGGCAATCATTTCCGGAGTCGCGCACGACCGCTCGGAGGCCAAGGTCACGATCGTCGGCGTCCCCGATGTTCCGGGCAAGGCCGCCGAGATCTTCAAGACCGTGGCCGCGCAGGAGATCAACATCGACATGATCGTGCAGAACATCTCCACGCGTGAACCCGGCAAGACCGACATCTCGTTCACCTTGCCGATGACCGACGGAGCCAAGGCGCTCGAAGCACTTGACTCGCTCAAGTCCTCGATCGGCTTCGACCAGGTCCGCTACGACGATCAGGTCGGCAAGCTCTCGGTTGTGGGCGCGGGCATGCGGTCCCACCCGGGTGTGACCGCCACTTTGTTCGAAGCCCTGAGCGAGGCTCAGGTCAACATCGACATGATCTCCACCTCGGAGATCCGCATCAGCGTCGTCACGCGCGAGGATCTCCTCGACGTGGCCGTCCGTGCCGCCCATGCCGCGTACGGACTCGACAGCGACAGTGACGAAGCAGTGGTTTACGGAGGTACAGGACGATGAGCATCAATGTCGGAGTAGTCGGAGCAACCGGTCAGGTGGGCGGCGTCATGCTCGACCTGCTGGCCCAGAATCCCGGATTCGAGATCAACTCCCTGCGCCTCTTCGCCTCGGCGAGGTCGGCCGGCAAGGTCATCGAGTTCAACGGTCAGGACATCACCGTCGAGGACGCCGCCGAGGCGGATCCCAGTGGACTCGATGTCGCACTGTTCTCGGCCGGTGGAGCCACATCCCGTGCGCAGGCGGAACGCTTCGCCGCCGCCGGAGTCATCGTCGTCGACAATTCCTCGGCCTGGCGTTCGGACCCTGACGTGCCGCTGGTCGTCAGCGAGGTCAACCCCGAAGCGATCGATACCCTGCCCAAGGGCATCATCGCGAACCCGAACTGCACCACGATGGCCGCGATGCCCGTCCTCAAGGCGCTCGACACCGCGGCGGGCCTCAATCGCCTCATCGTCAGCACCTACCAGGCCGTGTCCGGCTCGGGTCTCAGTGGTGTCGAAGAGCTCGCCAGCCAGCTTGAAGCCGGCATCGCCGACGCTCGCAAGCTCACGCGTGATGGCAGTGCAGTGACACTGCCTGAGCCGAACAACTACGTCGAGCCCATCGCCTTCAATGTGCTGCCGATGGCCGGCAGCACCGTCGACGACGGGCAGAACGAAACCGACGAAGAGAAGAAGCTGCGCAATGAGAGCCGTAAGATTCTCGGCAAGCCTGATCTCCTCGTCGCCGGCACCTGCGTGCGCGTACCCGTGTTCACCGGGCACAGCCTGAGCATCCACGCTGAGTTCGACTCGGATATCACCCCGGAGAAGGCCGCCGAGGTACTTGCTGAGGCTCCCGGAGTCGTGCTCGACAATGTGCCGACGCCGTTGAAGGCCGCCGGTCAGGATCCGAGCTTCGTCGGCCGTATCCGCGCCGACCAGTCGGCTCCTGAGGGCAAGGGACTTGTCTTCTTCGTGTCGAATGACAACCTGCGCAAGGGCGCTGCACTCAACACCGTGCAGATCGCCGCTCTTCTGGCCAAGAAGCTCGAGTCGCAGGCAGCCTGAGCCAGAACCTCACCGCCACGGATCAATGCCGCGGCCGAAAATGACGTCCCCAGCGACGACATTTTCGGCCGCAGCGTTGTTTGAGGGTGCGACCTAAACATAAACACGTCGCTATATATAAATATTTATATTAGTGGTCGGTTCGGGAGCTGAGTAGTGTGATCGTCGTTGACACATCGATCACCGCTTACGCTCTGAAAGGCCCACAATGCGTTCTTCCCTCCTCGGCTTCGCGTCCGGCGCAGCTGTTCTCACCACGCTCATCGCTCTCAGCGGCTGTGGGGGAGCGGCCTCGGGATCCTCGACGCTCTCGGTCGTGACCTCGACGAACGTGTACGAGGACATCGTGTCCCAAGTCGCCGGCGACTTTGCCGATGTCAGCGCGGTCATCGATGATCCCAATCAGGATCCGCACTCCTACGAGGCCACCACCCAGGATCGGCTGAAGCTGTCAAAGGCCGATCTCGTCGTGGAAAACGGCGGCGGCTACGACTCGTTCATGACGACGATGCTCGAAGCCTCCGGTGCTGATGTCGAGACCATCGACACCGTCTCGATCTCAGGGCTGCCCGGCTCGGAGGGGGCAGGCAACGAGCCGCACGACCACGGCGACGAAGAGGCTCATGGCGGAGGCCATACCCATGAAGCAGAGGCCGAGGGACATGACCACGAGGGACATGACCACGAGGGACACGACCACGAGGGACACGACCACGGCGAGTTCAACGAGCACCTGTGGTATTCGGTCCCCACGATGACGAAGCTCGTCGACGAAGTGGCGAAGCACCTCGGCGAGGCGGAACCTGATCACAAGGACGATTTCACGGCGAATGCCGCCGAGTACAAGAAGTCCCTCGACGATCTGCAGTCGCGGATCGATGAGGTGAAGAAGGCACACGGTGGTGAGAAAGTCGCTGCCACGGAACCCGTTCCGCTGTGGCTGTTCGACGACATGGGGCTGAAGAACATCACCTCGGACGAATTCCTCGCCGCCGTGGAAGAGGGCAACGATGTGCCTCCGCTGGTGCTGAAGAAGGCCAAGGAGCAGATCTCGTCAGGCGAGGCAGCCCTGCTTGGGTACAATACTCAAGCGGCAGGTCCCCAGGCGGAGCAGCTGAAATCCACGGCCGACGAGTCCGATGTTCCGGTCGTCGACCTCGGCGAAACCATGCCAGCCGATGCGCATTACGCGGATTGGATGGGCAGCTACATCACCGACATCTCCACTGCGCTCGAAGGACACGAACACTGAGAATGGGCAACGATTCCACCGTTTCGACAGATCCCAGCCCGCCGGTGATCAGCCTCCGCGATGCCGAGCTGCGATTCGGCGATCGCGTTCTCTGGCACGACCTCGATCTCGACGTCGAGCCGGGAGAGTTCATCGCTGTGCTCGGCCCGAACGGAACCGGCAAGACCTCGCTGCTGAAGGTGCTGCTCGGTCAGCATTCGCTGTCGACAGGGTCGGCGCGGATCAACGGGAAGAACGTGCACACGGGGAACTCGGCGATCGGGTACATCCCACAGCAGCGGGGCATCGACCAGCACACTCCGATGCGCGGACGCGACCTCGTGCGCATGGGCATCGACGGACACCGCTGGGGACCTGGCAGGCTATCTCGAGTCCGCCGGCGCAAGGTCGACGAGCTGCTCGCGGCCGTCGGCGCCGCCGACTATGCCGACGCCCCGGCAGGCACGCTGTCCGGCGGTGAGCTCCAGCGCCTGCGAGTCGCCCAAGCACTAGCAAACGACCCTTCGGTGCTGCTGTGCGATGAACCGCTGCTCTCTCTCGACCTCCACCATCAGAACGTCGTGGCCGGCCTGCTCCACGACCAGCGGGTCAAACGGAACACGTCCGTCGTGTTCGTCACGCACGAGATCAACCCGATCCTTCCCTATGTCGACCGGGTCCTCTACATCGTCGGCGGGCACTTCCTCGTCGGCACGACCGCTGAGGTGATGACCTCGGCGTCACTGACCAGTCTCTACGGTTCCCCCGTCGAAGTCGTTCGCGTCGGTGGCAGGCTCATCGTCGTCGGCGGCGAAGCCGAATGCGTCGACCACCATATTCATGACGACGACTCGACAGTAGAACGGGGTGCGATCTGATGAGCGTGCAGGACATCTTCGGCAGCCTCTTCACCTTCGAGGACTACGGCGAACTGGTCGCACTGCTGACGAACTCGCTCATCGCGGCCGGGCTGCTCGGCGTCGTCGGTGGTCTCATCAGCGTCTTCGTCATGGCCCGAGACATCCCGTTCGCCGTCCACGGCATCTCGGAACTCTCCTTCGCTGGTGCTGCCTTCGCACTGCTCGTCGGCTTCGACGTCGTCAGCGGCTCGATCATCGGCTCGATCATCGCAGCTCTGATCATCGGCATCGGCGGTGCCAGAGCCTCGGAGAAGAACGCCATCATCGGTGTGCTCATGCCTTTCGGATTGGGACTGGCGATCTTGTTCCTGGCCCTCTACGACGGCCGTGCCGCAAGCAAGTTCGGGCTGCTGACCGGTCAGATCGTTGCGATCACGCCCGGGCAGATCACGACACTGGTCGTGTGCTCTCTCGTCGTACTCCTCGTCCTCGCCGTCATCTGGCGTCCTCTCATGTTCGCCAGCCTCGACCCTGAAGTGGCACGGGCAAAGGGCGTGCCAGTGTCTGTGCTCACGGTCGTCTTCATGCTCACCCTCGGACTCGCCGTGGCGCTGAGCGTACAGGTCGTCGGCGTCCTCCTCGTCCTCGCCCTGCTCATCACCCCGGCAGCCGCGGCCACTCAGCTCTCGGCGTCACCGGTGTGGGTACCGGTCCTCAGCGTCATCTTCGCGGTCACCTCATCCGTGGGCGGCATCCTCATTGCGCTCGGATCCCCGGTGGTCCCGATCAGTCCGTTCGTCACGACGATCTCGTTCCTCATCTACCTCGTCTGCCGGCTTGTGGGCCAGCGCCGGATGAAGCACTTGCATCGTCGCCGCACTGCCCGCGCCGCCGATGAGCACGAGAAGACAGTCTCGCCCGCCTGATCGCTGCGGGGAGGCTTAGCAGGGGGCTGTCTGAACGTGCGCATCAGGGGCTCCGACTAGAGTTGGGCGCATGAAGAAACGTGCACTTTTCGCCGGCGCCCTCGCGGTCCCAGCCGCCGCAGGGATCTGGGGCGCGATGATCGAGCCGCATCTCTTCGCGGTCCGTCGCCACACACTGCCCATCCTGCCCGCGGGTGCGCAGAGCATCCGCATGCTGCACGTCTCCGATCTGCATCTGGCTCCCTGGCAGAAGCACCGGGCCGCCTGGGTCAAGGCGCTGACCCGGCTGGAGCCCGACGTCGTCATCAACACGGGGGACAACCTCTCTGCGGACATCGTTCCCGAGGTTCTCGATGTCTTCGACGGTCTCCTCGACATTCCCGGTGTCTTCGTCCTCGGCTCCAACGACTTCTTCTCCCCGCAGGCGAAGAATCCGGCCAAGTACCTGCGCTCACCGTCCCAGGTCAAGCACCGCAGGCAACCTGATCTCGACGTCAAGGCCCTCATCCGCGGCTTCGAGGCGCATGACACGCCCGGTGGCACTCGGGGCTGGCACTTCCTGGACAACGCCGAGGCGACCCTGACCGTCCGCGGCACCCGGATCGATTTCTGCGGACTGGGGGACTCCCATATCGACCGTGACCGGATCAGGATGAGTTCCGATGATGGGGCGCGGGGCCCAGCCGCCTTCGACTACCCGCGCTTCAGCCCCGAGGCGGGGGTGAAGGTGGGCGTTACGCACGCGCCGTATTCGCGGACTTTGGAGGCGTTCACCTCGGCGGGGGCCGACCTCATCATGACCGGGCACACCCACGGGGGACAGATCCGGGTGCCCTTCTGGGGCGCGCCGGTGACGAACTGCGACCTCGATCGGACACGCGCGAGAGGCCTGTTTCCCTACCGGAAATCTCTCGTCGAAATCTCCGCAGGATTGGGGTTCTCGCCCTTCTCACCGGTGCGTTTCGCCTGCCGTCCCGAGGTCAGCCTCCTGACCTTGGTTCCCAGAGCCTGACCTTCTCATCGATTTTTGAGAATTTGCACAACTCATATTAGTTAAACTGGTTGGCATGGTGTCTCCTGAGTCAAATCCGAATCCGACCAAGACAGCTGCCTTTCTCCAGTTCGTCGCCGTCAGCGCGGTGGCTGGAATCGTCGCAGCCGGTCTTGCCATCCCCGGAGTCGGTGTAGCAACTGCAAGCGCAAACAGTGCGGTCGAGATCTTCAATTCGCTTCCTGCGACCCTGAAGATTCAGGACCTGGGCGAGAAGTCGACGATGTTGGCCTCCGACGGTTCAGAACTGGCGGACTTCTACTGGCAGAACCGCCAGGAAGTCCCTCTCGACGAGATCTCTCAGGAGATGCAGGATGCCACGATCTCGGTTGAGGACTATCGCTACTTCGAACACGGCGGCGTCGACATCGAGGGCATCGCCCGTGCAGCGGTGCACAACTTGGTGTCGTCGACGACTCAGGGCGGATCGACGCTGACTCAGCAGTACGTGAAGAACGTGCTGGCAGAGAACGCACACGCCGAGGAAGACTCGGAAGGCGTGAGTGCGGCGAAGGAGTCCGAGGGCACCGCCGGTTACGCGCGTAAGCTGCGCGAAGCCAAGCTGGCAGTTGCGGTTGAGAAGAAGTACGACAAGAAGGACATCCTCAACCGCTACATGAACATCAACAACTATTCCGGTTCTCCCAATGCATACGGTGTGCAGGCTGCCGCCCACAAATACTGGGGCATCGATGCGAAGGATCTGAACATTCAGCAATCGGCGATGCTTGCCGGCATCGTGCAGAACCCGTCTGCGTTCAACCCGCAGCGATTCCCCGATCAGGTGCTCAAACGCCGCAACACGGTGCTGTCGCAGATGCTCAAGTACAAGCACATCACCCAGAAGGAATACGACAAAGCTGTTAAGACCGGCCTCGATCTCGACCTTCATAAGACTCCGAACGGCTGTTCTGCGGCGAAGAGCCATGCGGAGTTCTTCTGTGACTACGTCGAGAACGTGATCAAGAACGACGAGACGTTCGGCAAGACCGTCGATGATCGTGTGGCCTTCCTCCAGCGTGGCGGTCTGACCATCAAGACCAGCCTCAATCCCGACATCCAGAAGGTTGCGGACAAACAGGTCAAGAAGCGCGTCCCCGTCGGCGACCCCTCAGGCGCCGGACACGCGCTGGTGACGATCGAGCCGGGCACCGGCGAGGTCATCGCCATGGCCGAGAACCGCAACTACACGGTGGGTGAGGTCAAGAAGAAGAATAAGACCAGAGACACGAGCATCAACTACACCGTCGACAGGAAGCACAACGGCGGTGGCGGATTCCAGGTCGGTTCGACGTGGAAGCCGTTCGTGTTGGCCACGTGGCTGAAGTCCGGCAGGGGCCTGAACACCACTGTCAACGCCACGAAGCGCAACTTCCCGGCGAGTTCATGGAAGTACGACGGCTGCCCGAGCATGGCCGGAGACTGGGACCCGAACAACGCTGGCGATGGACCAGGTAAGGGATCTATGACCGCACTCGAAGCGACGAAGAATTCGGTCAACACAGGCTACGCCGCGATGGGCAACCAGTTGAACATGTGCGACATCATGGACACCGCGATGGATCTGGGCATCCGCTACGGCAACGGAGAGACGCTGGATACTGTGACCAAGTCTGGAGCCGGAAAGGGAGGGGTCGAAGCCGTCCGTCCATCTTCAATTCTTGGAATCGTGGAGACCACTCCGATCGCCATGGCCGCGGCCTATGCCACCTTCGCGAACGAAGGCGAGTTCTGCGGACCGAAGCCGATCCTCGAGATCAAGGATCGCAACGGCAAGAAGCTCGATCTGCCGGGTGAAGGCTGCAAACGAGTACTCTCCAAAGAAGTGGCCAAGGGGGTCGCCTACGCACTGACGCAGACCTTCAACGGCGGCACTACCAGTCAGCTGAAGATCGGCGTTCCTGCCGGTGCGAAGACCGGTACGACGAACTTCGAGGTCGGCCATACCTGGCTGCTCGGATTCACGAAGACTCTGTCGACCGCGGTCTGGACCGGTGATCCGGGCGGAACCCGCGATTGGCGCTACGACGGCGCTGGTGCTGTTAATGGGCAAGTCTACGGTGCCACGCTCTCCGGTAAGACCTGGCAGGCTTACATGAGCCAGGCGGTCACGGAGACCAAGGGCAACACCGCGTTCCCGAAGCCCAGCAGCAAATACTTCCGCGGCGGCGGCTCCGGAGGCGGCAGCTCCTCGTCAGGCACGAACCGCGGCGGAGGCGGCGGTGGCGGCGGGACCGGTGGCGGTGGCCCGTCGAACGGCGGTGGCGGCGGGACCGGTGGCGGTGGCCCGTCGAACGGCGATGGCGGCGGGACCGGCGGCGGTAGCGGCGGCGGTAGCGAGGCACCGGGTCTTGGCGGGAACTGAACATGGCTGGGGGTGGACCATGTCCCGACATGGTCCACCCCCAGCCATTAGGAGCCGAAGCTGTTGGTGCCTGTCACACGGCGTCTAGCGCACACCAGGTCTTCTTGCCGACAATTCCGTCCACGGAGAGTCCATGCTTCTTTTGGAAGTCTCGGACAGCCTTTTCAGTCTTAGAACTCGCGGTGATTATCTGAGCATTCCCGACGACATCACGATCTACTACGCCGTCGATTTCGATGCATATGACGAAGCCACGATGCTGGACATCCTCGCCTACTTCACGAGGGTGAACACGGAGACGGAGAGGATCGGCGGTCGCCCGATCGGGGTGTACGGCCCTCGGCAGGTATGCAACGAAGTCGCGAAGAACGGGAGTGCGACCGCCAGTTTCGTCGCCAATCTGTCTTCCGGGTGGAGTTCGAACATCGGGCAGGGGATGCCCCAGAGTTGGTCTCTGGATCAGTACAACGCGATCACGGGCGTCAAGCTCTACAACGATTCGGACGGCTCTTTCGCGAAGGAAGCGGATCTCGATCAGGTGCTCCACTCTGAGCGGCACGGGAAGATGTGGATGGGTGAGGGCATCATCAGCTGATTTTCATCTCTCGCGGTAAGAACATCAGGGTCGGAGCGATCGCTCCGACCCTGATGTGCGTCACGACCACACGTGATGCTCGTAGTAGTACTTCATCAGTTCCACACCAGGACCCGGGACTTCCATGTGGTCGTCGTATGCCACGAAGCTGCCCGGCAACCTGGCATGGTTGTTGCTCAGCATCGTGTGAAGATGGTGATCGTTCACCGCGATCTCTGCCGAGAAACCCTCGGTGTTCTGATCCTTCGGCTTTGAGTTGAAGCCATCGCCGGAGAGCTCCCACACCGTCCAATTCTTCGTGCGACGGGTGTCTTCATTGTCGAGATAGGTGATCTTCGTGCTTCCGGCAGGTGTGACGCGGAGCTTCTGTTCCGGGCCGCACTGCCTCACCTTCCAGCCGTTCCACATCGAAGTGGTGATCTGCGTGACGGAGACCTCGGTGATCGCGTCATCGGCAACTGAGCTGGAGTCGAGCGAAGTGGACGCGAGAAGGATCTTGTCGGTGGAGTAGGGGTCGAACGTTGCCTTCGAGGACTCTTTCTCCAGCCCGCCTTTGATCTCCTCGGTCGATCCAGTGAGCGTCGGCAGATATGCGAATGCCATCTGGTCATCGCCGACCGTGGTCCAGTCGTTCTTGCCGAGCTGATCGGGCGAGCAGTAGACCTCCGGAGCCTCTGCGTGTGCAGCCTGCTGTGCCTGTGCGGAGGTGGAGGGCGCGGGAGAGGGGTTGCCGTCGCTGAGACCGTTATCGGTTCCGGCAGCGAGGGAATGATCGATCAGCACATAGCCGGTGAGCGTGACAGCGACGACGATCGCGCCGATGGTAAGCGACCATCGGGTTCTTCTGAGGTAATGCTTCTTGTTGGATTGTCTGCCCACGAGATCGATGTCCTTGATGGGAAATGGTGGATAACGAGGATGATACAACTCTACGCCCCGTGAGGTGTGGAGTAGTTGTAGTGGCTGTGAAAAGATACTCCCCGAGCAGCGAATCACTGCTCTGGGGAGTCATCGGTGTGTGCGGACAGCACAGGGAAGGTGATTGCGTAACTGAAGTAGTATCTCAGACAATATTCGTCCTGGTCAAGAAGTTGTGAGTCTCGCATTTGGGTGACTAGCTTCGATTTTTCGTGGCTTGGCTTCGGGTCGTTGGTCCACACTGAGAGCGCGGGGCCTGGTGTGATTCTTCCATTCGGGTATGACACCGCCGCCGTGTGACGCCACGACTTGGCGGGGGATCCCACTCCCTGACTCTTTCAACTTGACCGGACACGGACACTGGCCGACTTAGCCTGGGGCTGGGCCGATGAGGTTGCGCAGCCTGGTGATCGCGTCGACGAGCAACAGCGCGGAAGCCGCGGTCTCTTCCACCCGCACCACGATGCGGCGAGCGTGCTTGGTCAGAACCGCACGAATCGAGAACAGGCGAAACCGCATTCGTTTCGGCTCCCACCGCCGTGCCTCATGTTCACCGAACGCCAGCAACTCTGTCCACGCGGAAATCTCTCCGGCAAGGGCGACGATTTGGAGCCAGATCCGGTTCTGGCCGAATCCAGTTAAGGGGAAGTTGCGCAGTCCGGAGTCCTTGCTGATACGGATTCGATCCTCACACCGGGCTCTGGACCGGTGCCGGACCTCGAGATCGGCCAGCTGCATGCCGCGTGTGTTCGTCGCGAACGCGCTCAGCCTGTATCCGTCGACGTCGGTGAACCGCAGCTGTGCGCCTGGGTGTGGGCGGTCGCGACGGACGATGACTCGCATCCCAGGTGGCCAGGAGTCCAGGTCGAGGACCCCGGTCAACTCGGCCACATCAGCACCGTCTCGGGGCTGCCCGTTGGTGTCATAGGTAGGTTCCCACGCGTGGGTCTGTGTCAGCTCCTTGTACAGGTCAGGCATCGACTTGGGTAGCATCCAGCCCACCGAATAGGACAGGCGACGTCTGGTCAAGAACTCGAGAAAGTCGTGGGTGCCGCCGGCGGTATCGGTGCGGATGAGCACGCTCTTGCCCGGCCGCGGATTGCCCGTTACATTCATTATCAAGCAGCAACCGGGGTCTTCGCCTCGTTCAAGGCCCCGGTCTTGACCATCGCGAACAGGACGTTGAGCCGGCGACGAGCCAGGCACATCACCGCAGCATTGTGTCGCTTGCCTTCGGCCCGTTTCCAGTCGTAATAGGCCTTCGATAACGGGTCATGACACGACGCCACCCACGCCGAGTGGAACAACGCGTTCTTCAACCGTTTGTTGCCCGCTCGCGACGGGAACTCACCCCGAATCGATGTTCCCGACCGCCGCGTCACCGGAGCGATACCGGCCATACACAGCCAGATGCTCGGCAGTCCTGAATGCAGAGAAATCACCGGCTGCCAAGAGGATCTGGGATGCGGTCTTAACGCCGACTCCCGGCATGGACGTTAAGACCTGAAGAAGAGGGAGCGAATCAGCCAACAACTCAGCCTCTGCCTCGATCTCCTTACGCTCAGCCTTCAACGCCTTGATCCGCATCGCGTGCCGAGGCACCACAGACTCCGACGCCGCGGTACCCGGCACAACGACAGTCTGTTCAGCCAGGGCCTCAAAGATGGCGTCGATGAGGTGTGATGGGTCTTTGCGGGTATGGTTCTTCGCCCACCGCTTCACCCCAGACTTCCCCGCCGACCGCAGCCCGGTCGGACCCCGATAGCGGACCAACAGATCCAACACGATCGTCCTGGTCAACACCGTGCCCTTGAAGACACACTCCAGCGCCGGATGAATCTGGAGCAACAACGACCGTAACCGGTTGATGGCTCTCGTGATGTCATGAGCCAGGTCCTCATCCGTGCCAGCTAGGACCTTGAGATTCGCCAGCACGTCGGACTCACGGTCCACTGATCGCAGCGTGTGCGGCATCGTCCTGGCGGTGTCGGCGATGATGAACGCATCCCGGGCATCGGTCTTCGCCTGACCCGGATACAAATCAGCAGCCTTCCGCATCGCCAGCCCCGGCGATAGGCAATATCGGCATCGCAATCACGAGCCACGGCCACTGGCAGTGCTCCGATTGTGTTCGGTTGATCGACGATCACCAGCACGCGACCGTACTCGTGTTGCAAGGTCGTGATCACGTCCCGAAGCGCAGTCTCGTCTTGCGGGAGTTCATGGTCATAGACCCGCTCACCCGCCGGATTCAGTCCGCACGCGTGATGGTTTGTTTTGCCGACGTCGAGTCCTAACCACACGTCGTATTCGGTGTTCATGACAGCCCTCCTTGACCATCCAACCTGTGGTCGTTGGTTGTCGTGACACCCGATGCTGGCACCCACGTTACGACGAGACCTCAGACAAAGCTGGGCCGAGCCCCTATCAGCAGTCCACGCGCGTCCTGGATTCCTGGCGGCAACACCCCCGTTACCTTTTAAGTAGCCCCGAGATCCGTCAGGATAGAAGGGGTCGCTGGCCTGAGATTCCCGGCATGATTCATTCCCCCAGTCATCATGATCCGAATCTTCTATATCGGTCAAGACACCTCGGGGCTGTTTTCAGCACTGGCATGAAGGGCGTTGAGAGCTCGATACAAATGACGAGCGAGATAGCGCTTGAGACAACGCCGAATCTCTCGCGGAGTCTTGCCCTCCGTCGTTCGCCGATCAGCGTACTCCTGGGTAGCGGGATCGTGAGCCATCCTGACCACGACGGCCATGTGCAGAGCACTATTGAGACGACGATCTCCGCCACGGTTGAGCCGATGCCGGACAGTGTTACCCGACGAGGCAGGGATGGGATTGACTCCGGCAAGGGCAGCGAACGCAGCCTCGGAACGCACCCGTCCCAGATGCGACCAGACGGTGTAAACGACTGCAGCATTGACCGGCCCGATCCCGGTCTCTTCCAAGAGTGGGGCAGCGGGTGTGGCCTGGAGCATTTCAGTGATGCGGGAATGGCTGTCTTTGAGTTCGATGTCGAGAGTCGTGATTCGTTTAGCCAGCCGGGTGGCTTCGGTCCGCGCCGTCGAGGCCGCCAGCTCCTCACGACGCGTGCGCCAGTGTGCCACGGTCGTGATCTGGTCGGGCGTGAGGCCGTGACGGGCATCAATATCGAGGTCGACACTGCGCACAAGAGCGATGAGCGCGTTGACTTTCGCGGTGCGATCGTCGGTCATCTGTTCCCTGGCCGCGAGCAGGACACGCAGACTCGCTCGTGCCCCTTCATCGTGGCGCGGGATCCGCAGCTTTGCTCGTTCAAGCGGCAGGCTGGCTGCCGCGATGGCAGCGGCATCCAGCGGGTCGGATTTACCGGCCCCTGACCGTGCCGATGCATAGGCCGCGACTCGGGGCGCTTCGATGACCTCGTATCCGTCTCGTGCGACGGTACCGGCCAGCAGCGCGCCGTAGCTTCCAGTACCTTCAACGGCCCATAAAGCTGCGAGGTCTGCTCCGGTCCGGCGGGCTGCCCAGGCGATGGCACGGGATCGCCCAGGTTTGGTGTTCGGGAATGAGGCGGTGTCGACGTGTTCACCGTTGGCGGCGAGCACGGCATAGGTGTGAGTCCGGGCGTGTGTGTCGACGCCGATAACGAAGGGATAAGAATGAGCGACGGTAGTCATTGCCACCGATGTCCTTTCTGATGAGCGGGCAGATACGTTCGACCGCGACACGGCCGACATCAGCCCGAATGGACGTCACTCCGAGGCAATCCTGTAATGGGCCACAACCACTTGGGCCGGGCAATCTTCTGATCAAGCCGTCGGCGTGGACAGGGTCGGTGTCGACCGCCTGCTTCGAAGCCGGACAATTCGGGCCTAAGGCCCGCAAGGGGCCGAGGGGGTGTTGGATCACAGTTTCAAAGAGGCGGCCTACACCAAGCCTGCCAGCTAGTCCCAGACCAGCTAGATCTAGTCTTACAGGGGGTGTTGTCACCGGGAATCGAAGGCACCAGGCAAATCGCTAATAGGGGCCAGAACCACTGGCAGAACACATGCCTTGAGCCCGACCGTAACGTGGATGCCGAACCCCGGAGCTGCACCTGCACCACCGGCCAGCCGCCGCCATATCAATCCAGTCACATGAGTCGAAGAAGATGAGTGACATGATCACCAACCACGCTGATATCGATTGTTCGCGATGCTGCGTGACGGTTCCTACTTCCACACACCGATGGAGGCCACCGCCGCGTAGGCCAGTTCAGAAACTCGAGAGTCCAGTCCGAAACTGCGTCCCGGACCGATCAGTCCTGCCCAGCATCAGCTAGCAAAACTCTTCGAAGAAGTCCGGGTTACCCCTTGACGAAAAACATAGGGGCACCCCCGGCAATTGGGACAAGACCTGTTTGACCAGAGCAATGTGATTCAGCTGCCGTATTCGATCCGGCGTTGCCCGGACGCAAGAGCTCAGCAATGGGACCCCCGGTACCGATCTGACCGTGGTCGATGAACGCCAGTAGTGGATGGAAACCGAATCCCTTCTTGTAGGTGGGGTTCGCGTGTTCTTTCTCGCTGTGGGAGGTGATGAGTGTGGCGTCGAGATCGACGGCTACTGGATCCTTGGCGCAGGCATCATGGTCGGGAGCGTGGTGTCCGGCCAGCTCCCATGCTCGGATTCTCGCCACTGCGCGAGCTGTGTTGATCGCGGACAGTGCCGCATCGGCATCGGCAGCCAGTGTTTGGATGAGTCTGGTGACGGTGGGAATCGACGCCACGGATCCGTAGATGCTGGGCTCGTCGCGAATGATGTCGAGGTCGGACAGGACATCACCGCCAAGGACGAGGATGGCGGCGAGGTCGAGGAGAATCTTGCCCGCATCATGTGTTGACGATGGTCTCTTCTACGGTGCCAACGCTTCACCCAACGTCTGGTCGAGGCCGACTGTGCGGATGGTTTCGGTGATGAGGAGGCCGCCGGCCTGGCTGGCGGCGTTCACCGGGCGGGGTCTGACATGCGGCATCGGATAGGTGCGGGTAGGATTCACCGTGAGGGTGCTCCTTGATTTCGGGTTTGTGCGGTTGTGGTAAACAACATTTTCCCTGGTCAGGAGCACTTTTCTTGTATCAGTCCGTCTGCCGGACGACCCTAATCATGAAACCCCGAGGCTGGGGTCGTTGGCCTCTATCGTGGGTGACGACCGCAGAAATTCGACGGCTTGTGCACCGGCGACCTCTGCGACAGTTCGCCACGGATACCGGAGCTCGCTGAGGATGTCATGATCGGCGCCGTCATCAGTTCGGGCGCTGGACTCACCGCCGGTTGCAACTCCGCTAGTGTGGGAATGACAGCGCAGTTCGACCAACGAACGGCCAGTCGGGGCGCAGCCCCGGGCATACCGATAACCGAGGAGAATCATGACCAAGTGGGAATACGTCACCGTGCCGCTCATCGTTCACGCAACGAAGCAGATCCTCGACCAGTGGGGCGAGGACGGATATGAGCTCGTACAGGTCGTTCCGGGGCCCGACAACAATGGTCTCGTCGCCTACCTCAAGCGCCCCAAGGCCTGACGCCAGACTCCGCCCAGCCTGAGACCTCCGGACCGAGCACCCGGACCATAGTCTCTCACCCGCAGAACAACCTCGTCGAAGGAATAGCTATGTCGAAGATCCTTGACCGCATTGCAGAACTCGGGCTCACACTGCCCGCCATCGCAGCTCCCGCCGGTGCCTACGTTCCGGCACTGCGCACAGGCAACTACGTCTTTACCTCGGGTCAGCTGCCCGTCGTGGATGGAAAGCTGCCGACAACGGGCCACCTCGGCGATACCGTCGACCTCGAGACCGGGTACGATCTGGCGCGCACCGCCGGGCTCAACGCCCTGGCCGCGATCGCCGGAGTCATCGGCGACCTCGACAAGATCGTGCGAGTCGTCAAGGTGACCGGGTTCGTCAACTCGGCCGATGACTTCACCCAGCAGCCGGCCGTCATCAACGGAGTCTCCGAACTCTACGGTGAGATCTTCGGCGACAAGGGCCAGCACACACGCAGTGCTGTGGGCGTCAACACCCTTCCCCTCGGCACCCCCGTCGAGGTCGAGGTCATCGTCGAGGTCGAGGACGATGCCGCTTAGCGGACGCACCCTCCCCGTCTCGTCGGAGCTGCGCTGGCTGTTGGACCAGTGGCGTTCCGACGGACGGCTGCCCGTCCCCGAAGCACCACGCCCCGCCTCGGCGATCGTGCTCATCCGCGACACCCTCGATGGGCTCGAAACGTACATCACCCGGCAGATCGATGCCAGGGGAGTCGAGGACCGCAACCGCTGGGCCTACCCGGTCGGCAGTCTCCGGCCCGGAGACCTGCGCAAACTGCCGTGCGCCGGATGGAACTCGGCTCGCTGCGCCAGAGCGCTGAGCATCGACAACAAATCCCGTGCACTTCACCACTTCTCAGCCGCTGCACGGGTGGCCTTCGCCGCCACCGGGATCCTCCTGGCCGAGGACGTCGACCGTGACGTCGTGGCCTCCCCGCAGGCAGACTGGCGCGGGACCCGATCCCGTCTGTTCTCCAGCGAGATCTCCTGGTCGCAGATCCTGCGCGAGCGCGATCTCAGGCTGCGCCCCGACCTCTGCAAGCCCTGGTTGCGATGGATCAACACCTCCACGCAGCTGCACCGCTTCGACACGACGTTCTTCCTGGCCACAGTGCCCTTCGGGCAGGACGTCGACTTCCTCTCTCCCAATGAGACGTCTGGCGGTTGGAAGCGCCCCGAGGAGGTCCTCTCCGACGCGGGCGGAGACCCTGACCGCATCAGCGCGAGCACAACGCTGATCGCTGAGAGCCTGCTCGAGGTCCCCACTGTCGGAGCCGCCATGGCACAGGTGCGCGACGTGCATCCGCTGCGGCCGGAGGTCATCGATGACAACGGCGACTGGCGGGTCGTGATCCAACCCGGCCGCGACTTGTACCGGAAGGGCACCTTGCGTGACTACGCGGTGGCCGTCGGCGATGACGAGAATGACCAGAGCCCGGGATTCCTGTCCCAGGGCGACGATGACGACGATTCAGATGTGAAAGCAGAGGAGACGGACGACCGATGAGGATCCGTGCGAACAACCCTTCCCCGATGACACTGACCGGCACGAACACCTACGTGCTGACCTCGCGTGATGACACCTCAGCGGTGATCATCGATCCCGGCCCGGAGCTGTCCGAGCATCGGCAGAGCTTTCTCGCCGAGGTGGGGGACCGGGAGCTGACCGCCATCGTCCTGACCCATCAGCATGCCGATCACTCGGAGATGCTCGGAAGCGTGGACCAGTGGGCCCCCGAGGTGCCCGTCTACGCCGTTCTCGAGCGATTCGCCCGCCACGTGCCGACTGTGTCCGACGGTGAGAGGATCTCCTTCGGCTCCGACCCCGGAGACGCCCTCGATGTCGTCACGACTCCGGGGCACACGATGGACAGCATCAGCCTCATCCACGGTCAGGTCCTCTACAGCGGCGACACGGTGTTGGGGAAGGGAACGACCATCGTCACCCACCCGGAAGGCTCACTGGGCGACTACCTCGAATCCCTCCAGCGTCTGCGCACGCTCCTGGACCAGGGTGCCTACACGAGGATCGAACCGGCACACGGTCCTTCGATCGAATCGCCTGCCGAGGTGCTCGACTATTACCGCAGCCACCGCCTTGAACGCATCGAACAGGTCAAGGAGGCACTGGCGAAGGGCGCAACGACGGCCTCGGCGGTGTGCGACATCGTCTACTCCGACGTCGACCCCAGTGTCCGCGGTGCTGCCGAACAGATCGTGCGGGCCCAGCTTCACTATCTGGGGGCACTCTCCGCCGACGATCAGGCGTAGATAGGTCGCGAGCTAGAACTCCACCAAACAGATGAACGCCCAAGCACACTGTGTGCTTGGGCGTTCGACGACTGAGAATTCAGTAGTTCGACAACAGCCGGCTGAAACTCTGCTCAGCGGGCGCGGTTGCGCAGGCGCTCCATGTCGAGAATGACGACCGAGCGGGCCTCGAGGCGGATGAAGCCACGGGCGGCGAAGTCGGCCAGAGCTTTGTTCACGGTCTCACGTGAAGCACCGACGAGCTGCGCGAGCTCTTCCTGGGTCAGGTCGTGAGCGACAAGCACACCGTCCGGTGCCGGCTTCGAGAAGCGTGACGCGAGGTCCAGAAGCGCCTTGGCGACGCGTCCGGGGACGTCAGAGAACACGAGGTCGCCCACGGTCTCGTTGGTCCGGCGCAGGCGCTGAGCCAGCGCCTTGAGCAGGTTCATGCCGGCCTGCGGGCGCTCATTGAGCCAGGTGGTGAGATCCTCGTGCTTAAGGCTGAGCAGCTCGGACTGCGAAACTGCAGTGACCGAGGTCGAGCGTGGGCCCGGATCGAAGAGGCTGAGCTCGCCGATGATCTCGCCGGGACCGATGACCGAGAGGAGATTCTCGCGGCCGTCGGAGGATTCGCGGCCGATCTTGAGCTTGCCAGTGGAGACGATGTAAAGCTCGTCGCCGGCATCTCCCTCATGGAAGAGCACGGTTCCCCGACGGAGACTCCGCGGGTTCATGAACTTCATCAATGCGCTGGTCGCTTCATCGTCCAACCCTGCGAAGAGCGTGGCGCCCCGCACAACTTCAATATCCACTGTGTCCTCCTTGTCGTGGTAATCACACATAAATCTACCTGGTCAACGGTATCGATACCAGCAAAGACGCCGCAGTTTGCGTCATTAGTGCAAAACGAGCAGTTTTGCTTCCGTTTCCTGCACCCTCGCCGAGGTGGGTGAGGCGGACGCGTACGCACTGTTGGGTCGGCTGGGTGGGCAGAGCCACCTCGGCGAGGTGAGGGACGCAACTGCGGAATTCCGAGGCACGGATTAGGATGGTGAATCGTGTTGACGGTGGCAGAGAAGAGCGCACGGAAGTTCGCCAAAGAGACCCCATTGGGCAGGACTCGACGGGCGCGGAAGATCAACCGTATCCTCGCCGAGGTGTATCCGAACGCGAAGTGCGAGCTCGACTTCGCGACGCCGTTCCAGCTGCTCATCGCCACTGTCCTCTCCGCGCAGACCACGGATATCCGGGTCAATGCGGTGACGCCGGGACTCTTCGCAGCGTTCCCCGACGCGCACAGTCTCGCGGTGGCGAACCTCATCGAGGTCGAGGAGCTCATCCACTCGACAGGGTTCTACCGGGCCAAGGCTCGCAACATCGTCAAGCTCGCGAACGAACTCGTCGACACCTACGACGGCGAGGTCCCCGACACAATGGACAAGCTCGTCAAGCTGGCCGGAGTCGGCCGGAAGACCGCGAACGTGGTGCTCGGCAACGCGTTCGACACGCCGGGGCTGACCGTCGATACGCACATGGGGCGTCTGGCGCGGAGATTCGGGTGGACCGATGAGACTGATCCGGTCCGGGCCGAGAAGGACATCGCTGAGCTGTTTCCGAAGAGGGAGCTCACTCTGCTCTCGCACCGGGTGATCTTCCACGGCCGGCGCATCTGCCACTCGCGCAGGCCGGCCTGCGGCGTCTGCCCGCTGATGGCGTTGTGCCCGTCGTTCGGTGTCGGCGAACTCGACCCGGAGAATGCCCGCGCGATGCTGCGGTTCGAAATGGCACCCGAGGCATGAGCGGCTTTCTCGACGGGTTGGCTGGGGCTTCCGGCGAGTCCGGGGCTACAGGCGATTCCGGGACGACGGGCGATTCTGGGGCTTCGGGCGATTCTGGAACGACGGGCGATTCCAGGGCTTCCGATGGGTTTGGGGCTTCCGTCCAGGACCAGACATTGCGTGCCCAGCTGGCTGATCTGGCCACCTCCAAGGGTTCGCCGATGTGGCTGCGTCGATCTCGGGCGCAGGGAGATGCGCCCGCACGCGACGCGGCCGTGCTGATGCTCTTCGGCAGGGGAGGGGCCCCGCGCACCGAAGCTGGCCGGACCGAACTGTCGCGGCTGGCTGACCTGGGAGTTGACGACGTCGACATCGTCTTGCTGCAGAGGGCGAATACGCTGCGCAATCATCCCGGGCAGGTGGCATTCCCCGGCGGCGGTCGGGATCCGGAGGACTCGTCGATGATTGCCGCAGCTCTGCGGGAGGCCGAGGAAGAGGCCGGCATCGCACCCTCGACGGTCGATGTCCTCGGGCAGATGGACCCGCTCTACATTCCCGTCAGCAAGTTCGAGGTCACCCCTGTGGTCGGCTATTGGGCCCGGCCCGGAGCAGTTCGGGTGGTGGACGAGGCCGAGTCGTACTCGGTCTATCGGGTCTCTGTCGCTGACCTCGTGGCGCCGGGCAACCGGGGCACGTTCTCTCGCCCTGATCTCAAGATCTCCACTCCGGCGTTCGACGTCGGCGTGCTCCGCGTCTGGGGATTCACTGCCGGCATCCTTGACTTCGCGCTCGACCACCTCGGCTGGGCGGGCGAGTGGGACCGCGACGCCCACATCGACATCGACTTCTGATTATTCAGTTGCGCCCAATAGGTCCTTGACCAGGGATGACATGCAGTGAAAATGTCGTGTCAGGGGCGACGGCTAGCCTTTGAACATGGAAGCAGAGAAGGTTCCCGACGCGATCACCGAGATCTACCGGTGTCGCGAACTGCTGGCCGCTCTGCCTCCCTCGCTCAGCGAAGACGAAGCAATCGAACGGATCACGGCACTTGAGGAACTGACTTCTGCGGCTGCGGCCGCTCAGGCCAGGGAATCCCTGACTTTCGACATGCGCAGGCGTAATCGTGAAGCCGAAGACGGTGTGCCGAGCAAGAAGCAGGGCAGAGGCATCGGCGCAGAGATCGCGTTGGCCCGAAAAGTCTCACGTGCACGCGGTTGCAAACTACTCAAGTTCTCACGCACGCTGCTCGTGGACCTTCCGCACACGTATGCGGCGCTCGTATCCGGGCAGATATCAGAGGAGAAGGCACGAGTCGTCGCGAAGGAGACCGACTGGCTGCCCAACGACAAACGTCAGCAAGTCGACGAGCGCATGGCAGATCGCCTCGCCGAGGTGGGAGTCGGACGGCTCGGCAACGAAGTCAGAGCGCTGGCTCAGCAGATCGACCAGAAGGCGGCGGTCGAACATCTCGAGCGGTGCACAGAGGAGCGGGCAGTGTCCGTGCGTCCTGCGCCGGGAAATATGGCCTACCTGACTGCGCTCCTGCCGATGCCGCAAGCTGTGGCGATCTACGCCAACCTGTCGAAGTCCGCACAGTCACTCGTCGGCACCGGTGAGGCAGATGGACGGACTCAGTCTCAGGTGATGGCTGACCTGCTGGTCGAGAGGGCCACTGGCCAGGCTGATGCAGCAGCTGTGCCGACCGAAATTCAACTCGTGATGAGCGAAGAGAGCCTTGTCGCACCCGGGGACAGTCCTGGCTGGCTTCCCGGTTTTGGACCTGTTCCCGCCGGTGCGGCGCGCAAGTTTCTGGCTGAGAACGAGGCGGCGGTGTTCTTGCGCAGGCTCTATGCCCGCCCGAGCGACGGGCAGCTGGTGCGGATGGATTCGAAACGCAGAGAGTTCTCCGGGCTGCTGAGGCGCATGGTCATCATCCGCGACGATGTCTGTCGCTCGCCCTGGTGCGATGCGCAGATCAAACATGCCGATCATGCTGATCCCTATGCGGCAGGTGGGGAGACCGGTTGGTGCAATGCTTCGGGGCTGTGCGCGGCGTGCAATTTCGCCAAAGAGCTGCCGGGATGGAGTCACGAAGCGACACCCGAGAAGCTGATCGTGAAGACTCCGACGGGCCACCGCTATGAGGTGAGGACCAAGCCCATCGTTTCGCCTGCGCGGAGTCCGGGAATTGATACCGGAGATGACAACGCAGGCGGAGATGGGGTCGGACTCAGTCCGCCGGGCAGACAGTCGACGGCGCCCACCACGACGGTGCCAACCACGATGGCGCCCACCCCGACGGTGCCCAGCACCGCGGAGCCCGCACCGTCTGCGGCGACCGGGACTGCACCGACCCTGATGGCCGATATCAGTCAGCTGAGGACACGGGCGTCGAAGCCGAACGGGTCACCGGATTGCGGTCCGTCAGCAACCGAGGAACTCTTCGGCACGAGGCTGCACGAATTCCTCGCTACGGCGTGAGCAGCCGTGAATGCACTGGTGGCGTTGGG